>JBFWQR010000042.1:0-48131 GCA_050249335.1 Lautropia sp. | reverse complement strand
CGAGCAGCGCCCGCGCCTGCGCCGCCCGCTCGCGCGCGGCGCGCCGGCCGAACCGGAGCTCGGCGCCGAGCAGCACGTTGGCGAGCGCATCGCGCCATGGTGCGAGCCGCGGCGACTGGAACACGATTGCGACCTCGCTCCAGGCGGCACGCGGCACGCGGCCGTCGACCCGGACGACGCCGCCGTCGGGCTGCAGCAGGTCGCCGATCAGCCGCAGCGCGGTCGACTTGCCGCAGCCGGAGGGCCCGAGCAGGCAGACGAACTCGCCGCGCCCGACCGTGAAATCGAGGCGCCGGTAGATCGGCACGCCGCCGAGCGCGAGCCCGACGCCGTCGAAGACGATCGCCGGCTCGGCGGCCAGGCCTGCTGGCGCGCCGCCGGTGGCGGCCGCGGTCGTCACGGCCAGTAGCGCCAGCGGCGCCGGCCCGCCGGATCCTCGGCCACGCGGCTCGGCGCGTCGAACAGCATCGTCGCGCGGCCCGCGCCGTGCACCGGCCAGTGCGGCAACCCGGCATGGTTCGGGTTGCCGGTCCGGGCGAACGCGGCCCAGGCGTCGCGCATCTGCGCCGACAGCGCCGCGACCGCGGCCGGATCGGCCCCGGCGAGCATCGGCGCCGGCCAATCCGCCGCGGTGTCGAACATGAACGGCAGCTCGCCGCAATGGCAGGCGGCGAAGCGGTTGCCGGGCGCCGCGAAATCGAAGCGGTAGCCGTACACCGGCTGGCCGTAGTCGGTGAGCCGCTCGGCGAACGCGAGCGCGCCGCCGCCGAACGACGCGTCGCCGAGCAGCTCGCCGAGCAGCGCCGCCGGCCCCGGGCCGCGGGCGCGCATCCGGTATTCGGCGATCGCGTCGTCGGCGGCGGCGCCGAAGCAGCGCACGAACACGCCGCGGACCGCGTCGTCGGAAGCGCGCTGCACGGTCTCGTCCGGCGCGAAGAACGCCGCCATCTCGTCGCGCGTATAGCCGACGATGACGTCGCGGCCGGCCGCGCCGGCAACCGCGGCGCCGATCAGATCGTCGCCGAGCAGCTCGTGGTCGGCGACCGGGATGAACGGCGGCGTCGTGTTCGCGAACGCCGCCAGCGAGCGCGCGACCGGCAATTGCGCCGCCGCGATCGCCGCCGCCGGCACCGTCCGCCAGCCGGCCGCGTCGGCGAGGCCGAGCTGCTTCGCCATCGCCTCGCCGATCCGGGCCGCGGCGGCGCGCTCGCGCAGGATCCGCCCGAACGGCGCGCTCTGCACGATCGCGCGGCGCAACTTGGCGCGCGCCGCCGGAGCCGCCAGCATCGCCAGCACCGACAGCCCGCCGGCCGACTGGCCGACCGCCGTGATGTTGTCCGGATCGCCGCCGAACGCGGCGATCTCGGCCGCGACCCAGTCGAGCGCGGCGAACTGGTCGCGCAGCCCGAGGTTGGTCGGCGCGACGTCCGGCGCGTACATGAATCCGAGCGCGCCGAGCCGGTAGTTGACCCCGACCACGACGACATCGCCGGCGGCGGCGAGCGGGACCCCGGAGTACCACGACAACGACCCGGCACCGGTCCAGAACGCGCCGCCGTGCAGCCAGAGCAGCACCGGACGCTTGCCGCCATCGGCGGCGGGGGTCGCGATCGTCAGCGTCAGGCAGTCCTCGTCCTGCGGCGCATCGAAGTCTCCCATCGCGGCACGCAGGCGCGACTGCGGTTGCGGCGGGATCGGCCCGTCGCGGGTCGCATCGCGGGTGCCGGTCCACGGCCGCGGCGGCGCCGGCGGCGCGAAGCGCAGCGCGCCGACCGGCGGTGCCGCATACGGCACCCCACGGAACACGCAGACCCCGCGCTCGCTGGTGCCGTGCAATGCGCCGAATGAAGTGCGGGCTACGGGTGCGGTTGCCACGTGTGTCATCCCTCGAAGACGGCGCGATCCGATCGTCCGATTCTATCCGTCAACGCGTCCGCGTCGTTCACCGGCCGTCCCGGAGGCCGGCGGAGCATGGGAACGGCCCTTGCCGCCCGTCTTTCCGGAGTTTTGGCCTGGAGAATCGAATGAGCCGTCTATGGAACCCTGTCGTCGCGATCCTGGCCGGTGCCGCGGCGATGTACTACTTCGATCCCGACCGCGGCCGCCGGCGCCGCGCGATGCTGCGCGACCGGGTGCTGGCAACGACCCACGGCGCCGAAGGCGTGGCGCTCGCCAAGGCACGTCATTCGGCCAACCGCGCGCGCGGGCTGCTGGCGTCGACGCTGTCGCGCCTCGGGCCGCTCGGCGAACCGCGCAGCGATGCGCAGCTGCGCGAACGGATCCGCGCCAAGATCGGGCGGATCGTCTCCGAACCGCGCGCGATCCATATCGAGGTCGACGACGGCAACGTCGAAGTCCGCGGTCACGTGCCGCCCGACGAATACGATTCCCTGCTGTTCGCGATCGCGGCGCTGCCGGGCGTCCACCATGTCGACAACCATCTGGTGGCGGACGACGGCATGACGGCGGCGCACGGCGCCGGCCGCCGCCGCTCGGGGCTGCGCGCGGTGCGCTGACGTCCCGCGGGCCGGGCCCGGAGGGCGCGCGGCGTCGCGCCGGTCAGCGCGGTCCTGCCGGCCCGGGCGCCGCCGAGGCCGCGAACAGGTCCCACGCCGCGATGAACATCGCCGCGATCAGCGGCCCGATCACGAAGCCGTTCAGGCCGAACAGCGCGAGCCCGCCGAGCGTGGAGATCAGCACCACGTAGTCGGGCATCTTGGTGTCCTTGCCGACCAGGATCGGCCGCAGGATGTTGTCGACCAGGCCGATCACGAAGACGCCGAACGCGATCAGCACGATGCCCTGCCAGATCGCGCCGGTGGCGAGGAAGTAGATCGCGACCGGCCCCCAGATCAGCCCGGCGCCGACCGCCGGCAGCAGCGACAGGAATGCCATCAGCACGCCCCAGAGCAGCGCGCCCTGGATGCCGAGCGCCCACAGGATCAGCCCGCCGAGCAGGCCCTGGGTCGCGGCGACCGCGATGTTGCCCTTGACGGTGGCGCGGATCACGGTGGCGAACTTGCCGAGCAGCGTGCGCTTCTGCTGGTCGGCGAGCGGAATCGCGCGGCTGATCGTCGTCGCCAGCGAACCGCCGTCGCGCAGCAGGAAGAACAGCAGGTAGAGCATGATGCCGAAGCTGACCAGGAAGTTCAGCGTGGTCTGGCCGATGTTGATCGCCTGCGGCGCCAGGTACTGGCCGACCTGGGCTGCGCTCTGCGCCAGCCGCTTCTGCAGACTCGCGAGATCGACCATCCCGCGCCGGTTCAGCTGCTCGTGCACCCACGGCGGCAGCGCATCGAATACCTGCCGGATGTAGTTGCCGAAATTCAGTTCGCCCGACTGGATCCGCGCATAGACCTCGGTCGCCTCCTGCACCAAGGCACCGGCGATGAAGATCACCGGCAGGATCACCACCAGCAGGATCAGGCCAAGCACCAGCAGCGCTGCGATGTTGCGCCGCCGCGGCATCCGCCGCAGGATCCGGCGATTGAGCGGCGCGAACAGCAGCGCCAGGATCACCGCCCAGAACACCGCGCCGTAGAACGGCAGCAGCACCGCGCCGAACGCCAGCGTCACGGCGATCAGCAGGAACAGGAAGAACTTGCGGTGCAGTTCGGAGAGGTCGCGGGCAGACATGTTCGAGTATTGCAGCGGCCGGCAGCCGAGAGCAGGCAGTGTGCCTGAATCCGGTACGATCCGCCGATGCGCGCGACCGAATCACGGCACCGGCCGGCCGGCAGCGGGCGCTGGCTCGGCATCCTGATGCTCGATACCCGATTTCCGCGGCCGCCCGGCGACATCGGCAATCCGGTCACGTTCGAGCGGCTCGGCATCCCGGTGCGCCATCTGGTGGTCCGCGGGGCGGCGCCGGCCGCGATCGTCCGCGGCCGCGACCCGGCCGCGCTGGCGCCGTTCCTCGCAGCAGCGCGCGCGCTGGCCGCCGAGGGTGCCGCGCTACTGTCGACCAGCTGCGGTTTCCTCGTGCGTCACCAGGCCGAACTGCAGGCGGCGGTAGCGGTGCCGGTGGTGTCGTCGAGCCTGCTGCAATGCGCCGGCCTGCCGGCGCCCGGCATCGTCACTATCGACGCCGCGGCGCTCGACCCGGCGACGCTCGCCGCTGCCGGCGTCGCACCCGGCACGCCGGTCGCCGGCGTCGCGCCGGGCTCGTCGTTCCAGCGCGCGATCCTCGGCGACGAGCCGGCGCTCGATCCCGCTGCCGCCTGCGCCGATGTGGTCGCGGCAGCCCGGTCGTTGCAGGCGCGGGCGCCGGCGCTCGGCTCGATCGTGCTCGAATGCACCAACATGCCGCCGTATCACGACGCGGTCGCCGCCGCCTGCGGCGTGCCGGTCCACGACATCGTCAGCTTGCTGGCCGCGCGCTGGCAGGCGCTCGGGTCCCCGGGCGGGGACCCGGCCTGAGTCCGGCGCCGGGCAGGCCCGAGCCGGGCTTCCCGGGGCCGAGCGCGAGGGGCAAACCGGCCGCGCTCACGATCGGATCACTGCGCCGCGAAGCAGTACAGCAACCCGTCGCCGCCGGTGCTCTTCAGCGCCGCCTGGCTGCAGCCGCCACGCGAGACGTGCGACGAGTTCCAGGAGGTCGCCCAGGCATCGGTGGTCGGGCCGGAACGGTCGTGATGGCCGACCACCGCCATGCCCTCGGTACCGTTGCGCGTCCAGTTGCCGCAGGTCATGTCCGGATCGTTCGGCGAATAGGCGGTACCGTCGGGTTTGGTGCCGGTCAGAATGTCGTGCCGGTTGGTCGAATCGCCGCGACCCAGGACGACCTGGCCGCGTTCGTCGAGCGCGGTCTGCTTGGTGATCCGGTTGCTGGCGGCGTGCAGATCGGTGACGTTGACCGCGATCAACTCGCCCTTGGCGTTGAACCATGGCCCGGCGCCGATCCGGTCGCGGGCGTTGATCGTCAGCTGACCGCCGGTCGCCTGCTGGCTCAGATAGGCGCGCCAGGTCTTGCCCGCCGCACCGGCAACGCCCGATGCCGCGGCGAGCTTCTGGCAATGCTGGTCGGCGCCGGTGACGCCGCCGTAGTCGGCGCCGTTGCCGCCGCCGATGCTGGTCACGAAGAAACTCATCGTGCCGCCCTGCTGGGTGGTCGCGCAGGCAGCGAGGCCGATCGCGATCGCGGCGACGGCCGCGCCGGCGATCCAGCGCCGGCTGCGCTTCGAGAACCGTTTCGCCTGCTGCCGCCTGCCGGTCGCCGTCTTGTCGATCTGGGTCATGGCTGCTGATACTCCTTCTTGTTGGATGATGCCGGGCGTGATGCCGGTCGCGCCGGCGACGAGTCGTGCCCCGCCGGTCACGGCGGGATTCTCGCGCACATGATGCCGATCCGGCTGACCTCGACTCCGGCGACCGGGTCTTTGGACCGGGTCTTTGCCGTCCCCCATCTCGCGCACCTCGTAATGGGCCAGGCCGGCATCCTCGGGCGGCCGCTCGGAAACCCTGACAGCGGCACGATTTTCCGGGGTTGCCGCGGTCGATTTAACGACGATTGACACCGCCGGCAGGGTCGGGCCGGCATGCCGGCCCTTGCAGGCTATCATCGATGCGCACGGATGCGGCGGGCATCGGATCGGCATCGCGCCGGCCGATCGACGGCGGTCCCTTCGGCACTCGAACTGACAGGAGTCCACGATGGCCAATTCGCTCGTCGAAGAGCTGTTCTCGCAGCTGCAGGGCGCGCCGATGCAGCAGATCTCGTCGCAGCTCGGTACCAGTCCCGAACAGACGTCGAGCGCGATCGGCGCCGCGCTGCCGATGATCCTCGGCGCGCTCGGCCGCAACGCGTCGCAGCCGCAGGGGGCCGACGCGCTGTTCAACGCGCTCGGCCGCGACCACAACAACGGGCTTGACCTCGGCAGCGTACTCGGCGCGATGCTCGGCGGCGGCGCGGCCGGCGGCGCCGGCGGCGGGCTCGGCAACATCCTCGGCAGCGTGCTCGGCGGGGGGGCCGGCGGCGGCCGCGGCGCTCCGGCTGGCGGCGGCCTCGGCGATCTGCTCGGCGGCCTGCTCGGTGGCGGCCAGTCGCCGCAGGCAGGGGGCGGCCTGCCGTCGCTCGGTGCCGCCGGAGATGCCGACGGCATCCTCGGTCACATCTTCGGCGATCGCCAGCAGCGCGCCGAGAACGGCCTCGGCCAGGCGACCGGCCTCGGCAGTACCGGCTCCCATGCGCTGCTGAAGATCCTGGCGCCGGTGGTGATGGCGTTCCTCGCACAACGCTTCATGCAGCCGGGAGCGAGCGCCGGCGGCCTCGGCCAGGCGCTGTCCGACGAGCGTCAGCAGATCGGACAACAGGGCGGCCTCGGCGGTGGCCTGATGAACGCGGTGCTGGATCAGGACGGTGACGGCGACGTCGACCTGAACGACCTGATCAAGCTCGGCGGCGGCCTGCTCGGCGGGCGGCGGTAGCACGGACCGGCGCTGCGCCGGGGGTCGGGAGCCGGCGGCGTTCCTGCATCCGACGGGCGTCAGGTTGCCGACGACGGACGCTCGCCGATGCACACGCCCGGCGTCGCCAGTGCGTCGAAATGCGCAGCGACGATCGATTCGAACAATCGCAGCGGCGGCGTGTCGTTGCCGTCGACCAGGCGGATCAGGCCCATGTTCCGGTGCAGAACCGGCGCTTCGAGCGGAATGTAGACCAGTCCGCTGCCCGGGTCCGGGGCGCTCAGCACCGGCAGCACGGTCACGCCGACCCCGGCGCGCAGCAACGCCCACAGCGAGATCATATTGGAGACCGACAACGTCATTCTGGCCAGCAGCTCGTCGCCGACGGTGCCGATCAGCTGATCGTGCACCACGGTCCGTATCAGCGGTTCGCCGCGGATGTCGTCCCAGGTCAGGACCGGCCGTGACGCGAGCGGATGGGTCGACTGGCAGACGAATCCGAACGCATCGCAGGCCAGCGACCGGTACGACAGCCGCGCGTCGTCGGGCTCCGGACTGCATACGGCCAGATCGAGCTCGCCGAGACGGACCATCTTGCGCAGCTTGACCGAGTTGTCGTCGACCACTCGCAGCTCGACCAGCGGCAATTCGCGACGAAACGCCGCGATCACCGCCGGCAGGAAACGCGTCGCCGCGGTCGATGTCCCGCCGATCGACAGCGAACCGTGCTCGGCTGCGGCCAATCGGACCATGCAGTCGACCGCCCGGTCGAAATGCTCGACCAGGTCGCGCACGATCGGAAGGCAGGCGCGTCCGAGCGGGGTCGGTTCGGCGCGGTCGTCGACCTGGAATAACCCGCCTCCGAGGCCGGCCTCGAGCGACTGAATCGAGCGGGAAACCGCCGATTGCGACCGGAAGACGCGAGCGGCCGTCTTGCGATAGCTGCCGTGCTCCGAAACCAGCAGGAAATGGCGCAACTGCGCCATGCGTATCCGCGTTGTCATCGTTGCCCACCCCTCGATGCGTGCAACGCATCGAGAGATGAAGATTACGCGATTTACTCATCCTCATCATCCCGCTAACGTTGCCCCCGCCGTGTGCACTGAACCGACCTCGATGACCCCGGACATCGCGAAATCGTCCGATCCTGCCCGGGCGCCGACGCCGGACTGGCTACCGCCCGCCCTGCTCGACACCCGGGAGATCCTGCTGCTGGCATTCCCGGGAGGCGGCTGCGCACCAGCGGTCTACGAGCGGGTCCGCTGTCCCGGAGTCCGGATGCAGGTCGTGGACTGGGGCCGTCAGTCAGGTCCCTGGCAACTCGATGCGATCGCCGCCCGGATCGCGTCGGCGATCGCACCGCGACGCGGCATCACGCTGCTCGCGGGCCACTCGATCGGCGGTGTCATCGCGACCCTGGTCGCGCTGCGATCTCCCGACCGGATCCACGGGCTCCTGCTCGCCAACACGGGGGCCAGTACCCGAGGCCTCGGCGACCCTGACCTGCCTCACCGCATCGCGACGGCCTGGACCCCGGACGCCGCCGAGGCGTTCCTTCGATCCTGCTTCTGGCGCCAGCCGGCCGAGCCGCTGTGGTCGGAACTGACCCGCTACCTGGCCGGGATCGATCTGGCGCTGTTCGGCGAGGTTACGGCCAGTCTGCGGGCAACCGATCTTCGGGCCCGCCTTTCCGAGATTCGGTGTCCGGTCGTCATCGCGTTCGGCCGCCACGACCGACGCCGCACGCTCGAACATGCGTTCGATCTGGCGGACGGCATTTCCGACTCGACGCTGATGCTGCTTCCGGCCGGCCATACGCCCATGGTCGAGGCACCGGACCACTACAACGATGCGCTCGCCCTGCTGACCGGCAAGGTGTCGCGCCGGCACCGCGACGTCACCTGAGGAGACCTCATGCAACCCACCTGCCCTTGCGCCGTTCGATCGATGCTCACGCGCGCCTCACGTCTCGTCCGGCCCGCGATCGTCACGATGCTGGTATTGTCGGCCACGCTCGCGCATGCGGCCGGATATCCGGAGCGCCCGGTCCGCCTGATCGTCTCGGTCGGCGCGGGCGGCATCATCGACACGCTCTCCCGCACCGTCGCCAAGCGGCTCCAGGAGCGCCTGGGTCAGCCGTTCGTCGTCGAAAACCGCCCTGGCGCCGGCAGCAACATCGCCGGCGTCGCGCTGGCGACGGCGAAGCCGGACGGGTACACGCTGATGGTCGCGCTCGACGGCCTGTTGACCGTGAACCCGGGCCTGTACGCGGATATGCCGTTCGATCCGCTCAAGCAGTTCACCCCGATCGGACTGCTCGCCGGCCACGGATTCCGGGTGCTGGTCGCCGCCAACGACTTCCCCGGCGACACCGTCGCCGCGGTCATCGCGTATGGCAAAAAGCATCCGGGCAAGCTCGACTTCGCCAGCGGCGGGGTCGGCTCCCCCGGGCATATCTACGGCGAGCTGTTCCAGCACGACGCCGGCATCCGGATGCAGCACATCCCGTTCCGCTCCAATCCGGCGGCCGTCCTCGAAGTGCTGGCGGGCCGCATTCCGCTGATGTTCTCGAACCCGGCCGGCGCGCTGCCGAACCTGCAAGCCGGCAAGTGGAAGGCGATCGCCATCGCCGGGCCGGACCGCAGCCCGCTCTTTCCGGGCCTGCCGACCATCGCCGAGGCCGGCCTGCCGCAATTCACGCCCGGCACCTACTCCTTCGTGCTGCTGGGCCCCGCGGGCCTGCCGTCGGAGATCGTCGACCTGCTCGCTGCCGAGTTGAGCGCGATCACCACGGAACCCGCCTACCGCCGCCAGCTCGAGCAGGCGGGCATGGGGCCGCAGGTCATTGCACCGGCGCAGCTGCGCCAGCTGCTCCAGGCGGGGCACGACTTCTGGACGCCGCGCGTGCGGCAGTTGGGGATCCGCAGCGAGTAGCTGCCGTCGGCCCCCGGCGTGCCGGCATGCGCCCGCACCCACAGCACGTCAATGCCGCCGAGCGCGGCGCCGAGGCGGCCCGAGCGTGCGGCACGGGAATGCCTGCCGCTCGAGCCGCGCCGGCTCTCGATCGTCGTCGCCGGGCTGAGCGGGCCTGCCGGTCAGCGCAATGAGCGGTTGATCGCGTCGAGCGACGCCGAGCCCGGACACAGCTCGGCGGTGCCGAGCCGGTTGAACGCGGTCGTGACCGTGTTCAGATGGCCGTGCAGGTCTTCCGGATCGGTATCGACGTAGAGCAGCCCGGTAACCAGCTCGCCGGCGGCCTTGCGCTGCTCGATGTAGGTCATCGCGGTGATCCGGTCGGTCGGGTCGTACAGCGCATGCAGCTTGCGCAGCCTGAGCGTCGTGCCGTCGTGCTGGATCACCTCGAGCACCTCGCCCTGCTCGACCTGGCCGGTGATCTCCTTGCGGCGCGGCATGAAGTCGATCCGGTTGACCGCTTCGTTGTGCGCGCGGACGTAGTCGTAGCTCTTGGTGCTGCCTTCGTGGTTGTTGAACGCGACGCACGGGCTGATCACGTCGATGAAGGCCGCGCCCTTGTGCTCGATGCCGGCCTTGATCAGCGGCACCAGCTGCCGCTTGTCGCCGGAGAAGCCGCGGGCGACGAAGGTCGCCCCGAGCTGCAGCGCCATCGATACCAGGTCGATCGGCGCGTCGCGATTGGTGACGCCCTTCTTGGACTTCGAGCCGGCATCGGCGGTCGCCGAGAACTGCCCCTTGGTCAGGCCGTAGACGCCGTTGTTCTCGACCAGGTACAGCATGTTGACGCCGCGCCGCATCACGTGCGCGAACTGGCCCAGCCCGATCGAAGCCGAGTCGCCGTCGCCGGAGACGCCGAGATAGAGCAGATCGCGATTGGCGAGGTTGGCGCCGGTCAGCACCGACGGCATCCGGCCGTGCACGGTGTTGAAGCCGTGCGAGTTGCCGAGGAAGTAGTCCGGCGTCTTCGACGAGCAGCCGATCCCCGACAGCTTGGCGACGCGGTGCGGCTCGATGTCGAGCTCCCAGCAGGCCTGCACGATCGCCGCCGAGATCGAATCATGGCCGCAGCCGGCGCACAGCGTCGAGATCGCGCCTTCGTAGTCGCGGCGGGTACGGCCGACCTTGTTGGTCTCGAGGCTCGGATGATGCAGTTTCGGCTTGGGTAGGTACGTCATGCTGCTTTCTCGACGCGCTTCAACGGCGTCACGTTGGCCGAGCCGCTCCGCGCGCCGATCTGCTCGTGGATGAAGCGCGCGGTGATCGGCGTGCCGTCGTAGTGCAGGATCGCGACCAGCCGGGCCGGGTCGATTCCGAGCTCGTTGATCAGCAGCGTACGCAGCTGCGCGTCGCGGTTCTGCTCGACGACGAACACGACCTCGTGCGCGGCGATGAAGTCACGGACGCTGTCGGCGAACGGGAACGCGCGGATCCGCATCACGTCGATCGCGATGCCGTCGGCTTCGAGCGCGTCGTGCGCCTCGGTCATCGCCGGCGCGGTCGAGCCGAACTGCAGCGCGCCGTAGCGGGTGCGGCCGCCCGCCTTGGCCAGCAGCGGCGCGGCGGCGGCCCGCAGGACCGGTTGCGGTACCAGCGACTTGGCGGTGTCGAACTTCTTCAGCAGCCGCTCCATGTTGTAGACATAGTCGGCGCCGGTCTCGCTGTACTTGGCGTAGGGGTTGCGGGTGGTGCCGCGGGTGAAGTAGGCGCCCTTGCTCGGGTGCGTGCCGGGCAGCGTCCGGTACGGGATGCCGTCGCCGTCGACGTCGAGATAGCGGCCGAAGTCGCGGCCGGCCTCGAGGTCGGCATGGCTCATCACCTTGCCGTGGTCGAGCACCTTGGCGTCGTCCCATGCCAGCGGCCGCGACAGCCGGCGATTCATGCCGATGTCGAGGTCGGTCATCACGAACACCGGCGTCTGCAGCCGGTCGGCCAGGTCGAGCGCGGCGGCGGTGAACTCGAAGCACTCGGCCGGGTCTTCCGGGAACAGCAGCACGTGCTTGGTGTCGCCGTGGCCGGCGTAGGCGCAGGCGATCACGTCGGCCTGCTGGGTCCGCGTCGGCATGCCGGTCGACGGGCCGCCGCGCTGGACGTTGATCACCGTCACCGGAACCTCGGCGAAGTACGCGAGGCCGAAGAACTCGGTCATCAGCGAGATGCCCGGCCCCGAGGTCGCGGTGAAGGCGCGCGCGCCGTTCCAGCCGGCGCCGACGACCATCCCGATCGACGCGATCTCGTCCTCGGCCTGCACGATCGCATAGCGGGCACGGCCGGTCTCGGGCTCGCGGCGCAGCTTCTTGCACCAGCTCTCGAACGCCTCGGCGACCGATGACGACGGCGTGATCGGGTACCAGGCGCAGACGCTGGCGCCGCCGTAGACCGCGCCGAGCGCGGCCGCGGCGTTGCCTTCGATGAAGATCCGGTCGCCGACCGCGTCGCGGCGCTCGACCGCGAGCCCGATCGCCGGCAGCGTCTGCTGCGCCTGCGAGCGGCCGAGGTGCAGCGCCTTGACGTTGCCGTCGAGCAGCCGCTCCTTGCCCTTGTACATCTCGCCGAACAGCTTCTCGATCTCGTTCGGATCGATGCCGAGCAGTGCCGACAGCGCGCCGAGGCAGACGATGTTCTTCATCAGCTGCCGCTGCCGCGCGTCCTGGTAGTTCGCGTTGGCGATCTCGGTCAGCCGCATGCCGATCAGATGGACGTCGGCGCGGAATTTGTCGGCCGGCATCGGCCGGGTCGAATCGTAGAACAGGTAGCCGCCGGGCGACAGCTCCTGCAGGTCGCGATCCCAGGTCTGCGGATTCATCGCGACCAGCATGTCGACGCCGCCGCGGCGCGCCAAGTAGCCGCGCTCGTTGACGCGGACCTCGTACCAGGTCGGCAGGCCCTGGATGTTCGATGGGAAGATGTTGCGCGGGCTGACCGGCACGCCCATCCGCAGGATCGCCTTGGCGAACAGCTCGTTGGCCGATGCCGACCCCGAGCCGTTGACGTTGGCGAACTTGACGACGAAATCGTTGACCGCGCGGATCGGCGCCGGCTTCGGCGGCGATCCCTGGGTCTGGGACGAATTCGCTTTCGGATCGGAACTCATTTGGCCATCGCCTCCAGTTCGGCGCGCGGCGCCTTCCGGCTGCAGCCGGCATGCGTCATCTCGATCAGCGTCTTCTGCATGTCCCATGCACCGGTCGGGCAGCGCTCGGCGCACAGGCCGCAATGCAGGCAGACGTCCTCGTCCTTGACCATCACCCGCCCGGTCTTCAATTCGCCGGAGACGTACAGGCTCTGCGTCAGATTCAGTGCCGGCGCGGTCAGCCGCGTCCGCAGGTCGGCCTCGTCGCCGTTGCCGGTGAAGGTCAGGCAGTCCATCGGGCAGATGTCGACGCAGGCGTCGCACTCGATGCACTTGTCGTCGGTGAACACCGTCTGCACGTCGCAGTTCAGGCAGCGCTGCGCCTCGCGGAAACCGAGCGCCGCATCGAAACCGAGCTCGACCTCGACCTTGATGCTCGCCAGCGCGCGGGCGGCGTCGGCCCACGGCACCTTGCGGCGGGCCTCCGGCGAGATCGCGTTGTCGTAGCTCCACTCGTGGATGCCCATCTTCTGCGAGAACGTCGTCACGCCCGGCGGCGGCCGATCGCCGACCGGCTCGCCGTTCAAGTGCCGCTCGATCGAGATCGCCGCCTCATGGCCATGCGCGACCGCCCAGATGATGTTCTTCGGGCCGAGCGCGGCGTCGCCGCCGAAGAACACCTGCGGCAAGGACGACTGCAGCGTCTTCGGATCGAGCTTCGGCATGCCCCATTCGTCGAACGCCAGCCCGATGTCCTGCTCGATCCACGGAAACGCGTTCTCCTGGCCGATCGCCACCAGCACGTCGTCGCACTCGAAGAACTGGTCGGGCTCGCCGGTTGCCACCAGCTTGCGCCGGCCGCGCGCGTCGTACTCGGCCTTGACCTTCTCGAACCAGACGCCGGTGAGCTTGCCGCCTTCGTGCGCGACCGACTTCGGCACCAGGAAGTTCAGGATCGGGATGCCCTCGTGCTGCGCATCCTCCTTTTCCCACGGCGACGCCTTCATCTCGTCGAACCCGGAGCGGACGATCACCTTGACGTCTTCGCCGCCGAGCCGGCGCGCCGAGCGACAGCAATCCATCGCGGTATTGCCGCCGCCGAGCACGATCACCCGCTTGCCGACCGAAGTGGTGTGGCCGAACGCGACCGACGCGAGCCAGTCGATGCCGATGTGCACGTTGGCCGCCGCTTCGGCCGTGCCGGGCACGTCGAGCGGCCGGCCGCGCGGCGCGCCGGAGCCGACGAAGACCGCGTCGTAGCCTTCGCTCAGCAGCTGCTTCAGCGAGTCGATGTTGCGCTGCTTGAACTCGACGCCGCCGAGCCCGAGGATGTAGCCGACTTCCTCGTCGATCACCGACTCCGGCAGCCGGAACCGCGGGATCTGGCTGCGGATCATCCCGGCGGTGCCAGGGTCGCGGTCGAACAACGTGATCTGGTAGCCGAGCACCGCCAGATCGCGCGCGACGGTCAGCGAGGCCGGGCCGGCGCCGACACAGGCGATGCGCCGCCCGTTGCGCCGGGCCGGCGCCTTCGGCAGCCGCGGCGCGACGTCTTCCTTGAAGTCGGCGGCGACGCGTTTCAGGCGACAGATCGCGACCGGCTCGGGCTTCTCGGCATTGGCCTCCTCGACCCGGCCGCGCCGGCATGCCGGCTCGCACGGCCGGTCACAGGTGCGCCCCAGCACGCCCGGGAAGACATTGGATTTCCAGTTGACCAGGTACGCGTCGGTGTAGCGACCGGCGGCGATCAGGCGGATGTATTCGGGAACGGGCGTATGGGCAGGACAGGCCCACTGGCAATCGACTACCTTGTGGAAGTAGTCGGGTGCCTGGACATCGGTCGGACGCAATGGCTCCTCCAGCGACTGCCGCCGAAAGCTCTCGCGCACCGACTTGGGTCACGACGGCGGTTATAACTGAAAGGTTAACACCAATGGCCGGACTGCGGCGCCGGCGCGACAGCGCGTTGTGTCGATATGGAATCGGGGCCGGCGGCTGTTGACTACGACGGCATGTAGCGGCACCGCGCTGCTGCGGTGCCGCATGCACTCCCGCCCGGCACTCCCGCCCGGCACTCCCGCCCGGCACTCCCGCCGGAGGCAACTGCCCGGAGGCGGCTCCCGGAGGCGGCTCCCGGCATCGGCTTCAGTCTTTCAGGACGCCGCTGCGCTTGGCGACGAAGGTCGAGATCGCATCCATCAGCGGCGGGTTCAGCGAGTCGTACGGCGGCAGGCCGAGCTCGGTCAGCCGGGCACGGACGCCGGCCATCTGGTCCGGCTTGGCGCCGCCGCCCTCGATGATCGACGAGACGAACGCGGCGAAGCGCGGTTCCTCCCAGCCGCTTTGCGGCGACAGCTCGACATGGATGAAGTCGAGGCCGTGGAACGCATGCTCGCGCTCGATGCGGCCGTACAGATGAACGCCGCAGCCGTTGCAGCGATACCGCTGGATCGCGGCCGACTCGTCGACGATCGCGAGCTTGCTCCCGTTCGCGGTGACGGTCAGTTTGTCGCGCGGCACGACACCGACCAGCGAGAACGCCGCACCGCTCGGCTTCCAGCACTTGGTGCAGCCGCACACGTGATTGTGAGCGACATTCGAGTCGACTCGGACTTCGACCTTGTCGCGATCGCAACGGCACTGCAGCGTGCCGCCGGCGAAGCCGGCAGTGCCCTTCTTGACGCCCTGATCGACATTCGGATGGATCGATACGGTAGCCATGTCAGTCTCCTGTGCGTGAGTGCCCGGTCCCCGCTCGGAGCGGCCTCGAACGCGGCCTCGAGATGGACCGCGACGGGGCTGGACGCGAGGGTTGGTGGCGAAACACCGGGCGGCGTCTCGCCATGCCGAGTATGCGCCTGATCCGCGCCCCCGCTCGACACTCACGGGCCGGACGCGGTGCGACGGAACACTACGCTCAAGTTATTCGCCGGCATCTCGACCACCGCCGATCGATCGAAACCGGCGGCCCGGCCGAACGCGCTCACCGTCTCCAGGTCACGCAGCCCCCAGTCGGGGTTGCGCCGCTTCAGGTCGGCATCGAAGGCCGCGTTGCTCGGTTCGAGCGGGCGGTCGCGTCGGCGGAACGGACCGTAGAGCACGAGCGGTGCGCCATCGGCCAGGATCCGGGCGGCATGCGCGAACAACGCCGGCGTCGCGGCGGCCGGCGCGATGTGGATCATATTGATGCAGACGATCGCATCAGCGGCGAGCGCCGGCCAGCGATCTTCGAGCACGTCGAGCGCAAGCGCCGGCCGCAAAGCGACCGGCCCGGCGGCCGCCCAGGCATCGATCGACCGCCGCGCCGCGGCGTCCGGGTCCGACGGTTGCCAGTCCAGGCCAGGCAGGTTCGCAGCGAAATGGCAGGCGTGTTCGCCGGAGCCGCTGGCGATCTCGAGCAGCTTGCCGCGCGCCGGCAGGTGCGCCCGCAGCACCGCAAGGATCGAATCGCGGTTGCGCGCGGCCGCGGGCGCGCGCTGACGATGGTCGGATATCACACGCCGAGTGTACCGGTCGCATGCTGCCTGGGACCGATTCCCGCCAACCGTCGCTCGCGCAACGAGCCGGCCGGGCGGTGCAGCCGCGCGACAGCCGGAAACCGCCGGTCGTCCGAAGCGCGAAACCCGGCCGCGCTTGCGGGTATGCTGCCGACACTTTTTGCATCGCAGTCCGGAGTTGCACCTGATGTCGACCGTCCGCACCCTCTCGATCGCGAGCGTCGCGCTGGCGCTTTGCGCCACTGGCCCGGCTGCCGCCCAGGAGGTCTACTTCCAGCTCGGCACCGAAGGCATCGGCGTCGGCTACGGCCAAAGCCTGTCGCCTGCCGCCGGCATCCGCGGCGAAGCGAACTTTGGCCGCGTCAGCCGCACGTTCGAGAGCGACGATGTCCGCTACGACACGAAACTGCGGCTCGGCGGCGCCGGCATCTACGGCGACTGGTTCGTGTCGCAGGGCACCTTCCGCCTGAGCGGCGGATTGACGGTCAACGACAAGAAGGCGAGCGGCACCGGCCGCAGCGACGCCAATACGGTGACGCTGAACGGCCGGACCTATTCGGTCGTCGGTGAGGAGTTGCACGGGACCATCGAGTTCCCGCGCGTGATGCCGTACCTCGGCGTCGGCTGGGGCCACGACTCGACCGCCAAGGGCTGGGGCTTCAACGCCGACATCGGCATGCTGATCGGGTCGCCGAAGGTCCGGTTGTCGGCAACGCCCGGGCTCGCGGCCGCCGCCGGCGCCGACATCGAAGCCGAGCGCCGCAGCCTGCAGCGCGATGCCGACGACCTCAAAGTGTTCCCGGTGCTGAAGATCGGCGCGACCTACCGCTTCTGACCTACCGCTCCGACCGGTCTGTCAACGCGCGACCAGCGCGTGCGCCGGCCGCCATTCGCGAACGAAACGTGCACGTGACGGCCTCGGCGCCGCGCGTTCGCCGTCCTTCGGCGTGCCGACGTAGAGGAAACCGACCAGACGGTCCGCCGCCTCGAAACCGAGCGCCTGCCGGACCGTGTCGTCACGGCTATTCGCGCCGGTGGACCAGAATCCGCCGTAGCCGAGGATGTGCAGCGCATTCAGCATGTTCATCGCACCGGCCCCGACCGCCAGCAGCTGTTCGATCTCCGGCACCTTGTGGCCGGACTGCAGATGCGCCGCCATCGCGATGATCAGCGGCGCGGCCAGCGCCTTGGCGCGGAACCGCTCGCCGTCGCTGTCCGGATCGCGTGCCCGCGCGGCGCGGACGAACACATCGCCGAGCGCGGCGCGGGCATCGCCGCGCACCAGCACGAACCGCCACGGCTGCAGCTGGCCATGGTCGGGCGCGCGCAGCGCCAGGTCGATCACCATGCCGATCTCGGCGTCGGTCGGCGCCGGATCGCCGAGCGGCCAGCGCGAGCGGCGCGACAGCAGCACGTCGAAGGCCGTGCGCTGTGCGTCGGACAAGCGAGGCAGCTTCGACCGGGCGGGGCCGGCCGGTTCAGCGCGCAGTAGGTTCATCGCCAAGTGTCATCGGGGTTGGTGGTTTATTCTACATGAGAATCATTCTCGTTAAATCGGACAGGATCGTGTCAGATGTCGATCGGCGGGGCCTGCGTGTCCGCCCGACGGACCCGATCTGCCGGCGGCGGGTGCAGCCGCCGCTCAGCCGCCCTGAGCCGGTACCGTCACGCCGGCGCCGGCCGACGGCCGGCTCAAGGTACGACGCTTCGTTCGCGAACGCGCGGTGCACTGACGGTCGCGATGAACGCAGCGAGGGGTGGCGACACATCGCCATCGCGCCAGATCAGCGCAATGTCGAGCGCGAAGTCGTTCTCGGGCGAGATGAGCAGCGGTCGATAGGCCACCGCGTCGTGCCTGAACACGGCCAGGTGCGAAGGGATGAGCGCGAGGCCGACGCCGGCCGCAACGAAACTCAGGATGCTGGAGGCCTGCCAGGCCTGGCAGACGATGTCCGGATAGAAGCCTTCCTTGAGACAGAGGGCCACGCTGGCCGAGTGCAGGACCGGCACGCGCTCCTGTGAATACGCGACGAAAGGCTCGTCCCGCAGATCCCCGAGCCGGACCGCCTTGCGACGGGTCCGCCGATGATCCTTCGGCAGGGCCAGGACGAACCGGTCGCGGTCGATCACGCGGCTCTGCAGGCCGGTCGCGTTCCGGATCGGCAGGCGCACGATGCCGGCGTCCAGCTGGCCGGTGCCGAGCGCCCTGATCTGGTCGCGTGTCAGCATCTCGGCAATCTCCAGGTGAATTCCCGAGTGCGACTTTCGGAAGGCCGACAGCAGCCGGGGAACCAGGCCGTAGGCCACGTTACCGACGAAGCCGATCGAGAGCCGCCCGGTGCCGAACTGCTGCGCGTGCCGCAGCAACGAGATGGTCGAGCTTTCGGCACGAAGCAGAATTCTCGCCTGCTGCAGCAGCAGCTCGCCCGCCGGCGTCATCGTCACGGTACGCCTGGTACGCACGAACAGTTGCACGCCCAGCGACTCCTCGAGTCGACGGATCGCCTGGCTCAGCGGCGATTGCGCCATATGGACGCGCACCGCGGCGCGTCCGAAGTGAAGTTCTTCCGCGACGGCCACGAACTGGTTGAGCAGCCGGCTGGACAGCATGAGACTAAAAATGTCTTATTGAGAGCGCAACATAATACTGGACAGCTCGATTCGATTTCTCAAACATCCGCTCGCGGCGTTCGCAGAATTCACGAGAGAGGAGATATCGATGAAGAGTTGGCGCAAGCTGTTGTGCGGCATCGGCATGGCAGCGCTGGCATCGACCTCGATCGCGCAGACGTATCCGTCGCGCCCGATCACGCTGCTGCTCGGATTCCCGGCGGGCGGCTCGGTCGATGTCTGCGCCCGGCTGATCGGTCAGAAGCTGAGCGAGCGCCTGAGCGTGCCGATCGTCGTCGAGAACAAGGCCGGCGCAGCCGGAAACATCGCCGCCGCGATCGCGGCCCGGGCACCGAAGGACGGCTACACGATGTACGTGGCGACTTCGGTGAACGCGGTCAGTTCGTACCTGTACAAGTCGATGAGCTACGACACCGTGAAGGACTTCGCTCCCATCGAGCGCTGGATCACGACGTCGTACATCCTGGTCGTCAACCCGAAGCTTCCGATCCATTCGGTCACCGACCTGATCACTTACGCCAAGGCTAATCCGGGCAAGCTCAACTACGGATCCCAGGGCATCGGCAGCCCCGCGCATCTGGGGGGCGAGCTGCTGTCGATGGAAGCCAAGGTCGACATGGTCCACGTCCCGTTCAAGGGTGGGCCGGACGTCATGGCGTCGATCCTGGCCGGCGACGTCCACATGACGTTCTCGCCGATCCCCAATGCCCTGCCCTTGATGAAGAGCGGCGCCGTTCGCGCGATTGCGATCTCGGGGCTGAACCGCTCGCCGCTGGCACCCCAGCTCCAGACCGTTGCCGAGCAAGGATACCCGGGGTTCAACGTCATCTCGTGGTACGGCACCGTCGCGCCGGCCGGGACGCCCCAGGATGTCGTCGACCGGCTGAGCCGCGAGACGGCCGAGGTGCTCGGGATGAAGGACGTCCAGGCGAAGCTGATCGAGCAGGGCCTGGAGCCGGCCCCGCTCGGGCCGCAGGGCTTCCAGGGCTTCATCGCCGACGAGATCAGGAACTACTCGACGCTGATGTCCAAGGCCAGGATCCAGCCGCTCTAGGCGGCGTACCGATGACATTCGATCTGCAACGCCTGCGCGCGCTCAAGGATCGCGTTGCCGTCGTCGGCGTCGGAGCGTCCGAGCAGGGCAATCTGCCGGATCTCGACGAGTACACGCTCGCGTGCCGCGCCCTGAGCGATGCCCTCGACGACTGCGGCCTCGGCTACGACGACATCGACGGCCTGTTCGTCAATGGCCCGGGATCGATCAGCTTCGTGCGGTTCGGCGAGATGCTCGGCATCGACCCCGTCGTCGGAGGCAACTTCTCCGTCGGCGGGCCGGCGATCGGTCCACTGATTCATCATGCGGCGATGCTGCTGGAGACCGGCGCCTGTCGCTGCGTCGCACTGGTGTACGGCAACGCGTCGCGCAACGAAGGTCGCCAGTTCGGCGGAATGACCGTCTACAACCCGGCACAGGAGTATGCGAACGCGTTCTTCTACTACGGCTTGACCTCGCCGGGCGCCGCCAGCGCGTTCCAGGCGAGGATCCATTTCGAGACCTACGGCACGACGAGCCGGCAGCTCGGCGCCGTCGCCGTCACCCAGCGCGCGCATGCCCGGCTCAATCCCCAGGCGATCATGCGCGATCCCCTGACGATCGAGCAGCACCAGGCGTCGCGCTACGTCTGCGAGCCGCTGCATCTGTACGACTACTGCCTGATCAACGACGGCGGCGTTGCGCTGATTCTCACGACCGCGGACCGTGCCCGCGATCTCAGGCAGCGGCCGGTCCTCATCAAGGGGATCGGTCGCCAGGACACTTATCGCTGTTCCTCGCTGCCGAACTGGGCGCTCTGGCGCGACACCTTGCCCAGGTGCGCCGACATGGCGTTCTCCACGGCGGAGGTCGACCGCAGCGACGTCGATGCCGTGATGATCTACGACAGTTTCTCCATCAACATCTGGATCGCGCTCGAGACCTTCGGGTTCTGCGGCGAAGGGGAAGCCGGCGACTACACGCAGGACGGCCGGATCTCGCTGGGCGGCGACCTTCCGGTCAACACGCACGGCGGGCACCTGTCGGAAAGCTACATGCAGGGCTGGCTGCACCAGGTGGAGGCGGTCAGGCAGTTGCGTGGCGTCTGCGGCCCGCGCCAGGTCGAGGACGCGCGGATCATCCCCTACATTTGTCGCGCGAACATCGGCAGCGCCATCATCTACGGAACCGATTGATGGCCGACTCGCTACCGCCCAAGCCGCCGCGGCCGTCGCCCACGGCGCTCGACAGACCCTACTGGGAGTTTCTGCGTTGCCACGAGCTCAGGTTGCAGCGCTGCGCTGCATGCATGGAATTCCGCTTTCCGGCGTCGCCGATCTGCCCTGCGTGCCGATCGGCGAAGTTCGGATGGGAGCGATGCAGCGGCCAAGGCGAAGTGTTCTCCTGGGTCGTCTTCCACAAGAGCTACTTCCCTTCCTTCAACGACAAGCTGCCCTACAACGTGGCGATGATCCGGCTCGCCGAAGGCCCGATGTTCATCGCCGACATCGTCGATCTTCCGCTCGATCGCATCCGCAAGGGGCTTCCGGTGGAGATCGTGTTCGACGACTCGAGCATTCCGGATTTCACGATCGCGCGATTCCGCCCGCGGACGCGCCCGCAGAGCTGATCCGCCGGCGGCGGGCAGGACGCTGACGCCATGGAACCCGGCTCGATCCAGCAGTTGCTGGACGCGCAGCTCCCGGCGCGCGGCAACCGGCCGTTCCTACGGTTCGGCGAACGAACGCTGACGTTCGCCGAGGTCGATGCGGCGGTCCGCCGCCTGGCGGCCGCCCTGCAAGGTCTGGGCATCGGCCCCGGCGATCACGTCGCGCTGATCCTCCCCAACGGGATCGAGTTCGTCGTGCTGTGGATGGCCTGTGCCCGGCTCGGCGCGCTGTCGGTGTTCGTCAATCCGGCTTATCAGGGCGCCATGCTCGAGTACGTCCTCGACGACTCGCGCCCCAGGGCCTTGTTCGTATCGTCGACCGGCGTGCAGGCGTTCGGCGCGATTCCGCCCGCCGCCATGCGTCACGCGGAGTGGGTCTGCGTGGTCGACGCGGCCGAGGGCGTGCATGTGCCCGGCAGCAATCGACGCGTCGGCTGGCACGATCTGCTCCGGTGTGCGGAGCCGGCACCGCCGGCGGTGTCGGACCCCGGTACACGGAACTGCGTGATCTATACCTCCGGAACGACGGGGCCCTCGAAGGGCGCCGTTCTTTCGAACGCGGCGTTGCTGGCCGGATCGCGGACGTTCGTGGACCTGGCCGAGCTGACCGAGGCCGACGTGCTGTTCACGCCGCTGCCGCTGTTTCACGGGCTGGCCAGCCGACAGGGCGTTCTGGGGTGCCTGATCGCCGGTGCCGAAGTCGTCATCGAATCGCGGTTCAGCGCCTCCGGCTTCTGGCAACAGGTCACGGAGGCGAACGCGACGGTCGCGCAGACGATGTTCAACATCCCGGCGATGCTGAAGGCGCAGCCGCCCGGCGCGTTCGAGCGCAGGCACCGCCTGCGCTTCCTCTACAACGCGGGTCACGACGACGCGTTCGAGGCGCGCTTCGGTGCGCCGCTGCTCGAGTCGTACGGCCTGGTCGAGACCGGGATCACGATCTTCTCGCCCTTCAGCCGGCGCCGGCCCGGCTCATGCGGCAGGCTCCATGGCGACTGGGAAGCCCGGATCGTCGATCCGCAAGGCAACGAGCTGGCGGATGGCGAGACCGGGGAGCTGCTGCTGCGCCCGCGCCGCCCGCACCTGTTCATGACCGGCTATCTGGGCAAGCCCGAGGCGACGCTGCAGGCCTGTCGCGACTTCTGGTTCCATACCGGCGACTTCCTGTATCGGGATCCGGACGGATTCTTCTATTTCGCCGGACGGCAGAAGGAGCGGATCCGCCGCCGCGGCGAGAACATATCCGCCTGGGAGATCGAGCGCATCGTCGCCGAGCACCCGGCGATCCGTCTCTGCGCGGCGATGGGCTACCCGGCCGAGGTGGGAGACGACGACGTGCGACTGGTCGTTTCGGTCAGCGAAGGCGCCGACCTGCAGCCCGCGCAACTGGCCGCGTGGCTGCAGCAGCGGATGCCGCCCTTCATGGTGCCGCGCTACTACGAGATACTCGATTCGCTGCCGCTCACGCCGACCAAGAAGGTGCGGAAGAACGAGCTGATCGAACAGGGGTTCAAGGGTCGCGTCTGGGATCGGGAAGTCGCCGGATGGCGATAGACCGCCGTGCCGCCCCCGGGGTGGCCGCCCCTTGCGCGGCCGGGATCAGCCTGGCGCCGGATCCGGAGCCGGAGCCGCCGGCGGTCCCGGTGCCCCGGCTCGCGTGCGACAGCCACATGCACCTGTTCGGGCCGTTCGGCCTCTATCCGCCGAGTGAAGTCGAGCGGTTCATGCCGGCGGAGGCTGGCTACGACCAGTATGAAGGCACCGCGCGCAAGCTCGGCCTGCAGCGCGCCGTCATGGTTCAGTCTGCCGCCTACGGCGTCGACTATCGCTGCCTCTGCGACGCGCTGAATCGCGCCAAGGGGCGCTGGCGCGGGATCGTGCTGCTGGATGATCGCCTGACGGACAGGCAGCTCGAGGTCCTGGCCGCCGCGGGCGTCGTCGGCGCGCGGCTGAACTGTACCGAAGGCCAGGCCACGCTCCGCCGGTTGGCGAATTGGGCTTCACGCCTGCGTGATCTGGACTGGCACGTCGAGATCCTCCTGACGCTCGACGACCTGCAGGAACATCGCGCCCTGCTGCCCGAGCTGGGCCTGAGCATCTGTATCGACCACATGGGATACACGCGGGCAGAGCAGGCGCTCGGACATCCCGGGCTGCAGACCTTCGAGCGCTGGCTGGCCGGCGGCGCCTGCTGGACGAAGCTCTCGGGCGCCGACCGGATCGGCAATCGTGCCGCCGGGTACGCCGACGTCCGCAGCCTGATCGACCGCCTACTGGCGTGCGGTCCGGACCGGCTGGTGTGGGGAACCGACTGGCCGCACGTCAGCCGACGCACGATGCCGAACGACGGAAGGCTGTTCAACCAGTTTGCCGGATGGGTCGGCGATCCCGGCTTGCTGAAGCGCATTCTGGCGGACAATCCGTCCTCGCTCTACGGCTGGCCGGGCGCGACGTCGCAGGGTAGCGGGGTCGGCGACTCCGGCACTTGAGCCTGCCTCGCCGAGGCGGGATCCGTCTCGCCAAGGCGCCGGGCCTGGCGGCGCCGGGCCGGACCCGGACGATCGCCGGTTACGCGAACAGCGGCGCGAGTTTCAGGCGCTGGACCTTGCCGGATGGCCTGCGCGGCAGATCGGTCACGAACCGGAATGCCGCCGGGGTCTTGTAGCAGCCCACGCGGGTTTCCGCGATCACGCGGCCGGCGGCGGTTCGGACTTACCTTCGAATGCGTGGACCGGTTCGAGTTCTGGGTTCGAAACGACGGCGGCATCGCCTACCAATTCCGACTGTTCGTAGAGGAGTCGTTCGACCACCCGATGGCACCGGTATACATAGACAACGTAACGGTGTTGGCACAATCGCTCAGCCCTGGGGAGACGCCCGGGGCGCGCCGAATCGCCTCCACCGTACTGTCGGGAAACGTCTTTGCGTAGAACCGCGGCGAACGGACGACAGCAAGTTTTCGTTCTCGGACGGACCGCCGTTCAGTCCGGCAGGGTCGGTTGGCGGGTGCCGCGCTCCACGGCTGCATGCGGCAGCTCGACCCGCACCGTGCATCCGTCGGCGTGGGCCATCGACCAGCTCGCGCCGATGCGTTCGGCACGCAACCGCATGTTCGGCAGGCCTCGCCCTTCCGTTGCCCCGGGCGATCGCCAGCGGCCGTTGTCCGCCACCAGCACGAGGAGCGCGTGTGCGTTCAGCTCGACCGACAGGGTGACGACGCTCGCGCCGCTGTGCTTGAGCGCGTTCGTCAGGGCTTCCTGCACGATGCGCAGCAGCTCGAGCGTGGTGCCGGGTTCAAGGATCGGCCATTGGGCATCCTGGGTGTCGATCCGCCACTCGAGCCGCACGCCCATGGCCTGGAAACGGGGGGCCAGCCGGAACCGCAGCGTGCCCAGCACCACCAGCGGGTCGCGCTCGCCCGCGTCGAGCGAGTCGATCACCACGCGGAGGTCGTCGAGGCAGTCCTGGAGAGTCCCGGCCAATGCTTCGGGGCCGGCGGTGCTGCCGCTGCGGACCTGGCGCAGCGCGGAGACGAGATGCATGCCGAGGCTGTCGTGCAGGTCGCGTGTCAGGCGGTTGCGCTCCTCCATCAGCGTCTGGTTGCGCTCGACCTCGCGCAGCTGCTCGAAGCGCCGCTGCAGCTCCTGCCGCTGCGCCTGGACCTGCGATTGCAGCGAGGCCGATAGCTCGCGGGCACGGGCCAGTGCCGCGTAGTAGCGCCGGGCCAGCATCAGCGCGATGGCGACGAACAGCGGTACCGCGGCGTACTGCCGCAGGAAGAATGGCCCGAGGCCAGTCGAGTCGGCGGAGATCCCGAAGTCCCGGAAGAGGAGGGCGACATAGAGCGTCGCGGCTGCCCCGACGGTCACCAGGGTCGGAGTGCGGCGCTTCCATGCAAGGCGCACGAGGTGCCAGACGCTCCACAGCGTGAGACTGACCCCGACGATCCCGATCGGCACGAAGCCGGCATTGGCGAGCTGGTACGTAGGCATCGAAACGAAGTAGACCATCGCCATCGAGATGTAGACCATCACAACCGCTGCGAGCCATCGCGGGGCTCGGTACTCCGGGTCCTCCTGCTCGGCAAGCCGGACGGCGAACATGGAGAAGAGGCCAGTGAACGCGGCGGCCCCTCCGACGGAGATCTCGGCCCACAACAGGTCGGGCAACGGCGGCTCCGTGATCACCAGGTTGAGATTGCGAAGGCCCCAGACGACGATCGCGGCGCCGAACCACCCGAGGGCGGAACGCGATTCCCCCCGTCGCTCGCCCCGCCACAGCAGGAGCACGTAGATGCCCAGGGCGATGTTGAAGATCGAGGTGGCGAGCGTTCCGCTGTTCTGCCAGAAACTGCGCCAGCGCCAGGCGCCATAGAGCGCGTCGTGCGGCCCGACGTAGACCACGCCGAGCCCGTTGCGGTAGCCGGGATAGCCCACCAGCAGCACCGCAAGCTCGTTGTCACGGCCTGCGCCGGCGAACAGCGGTTGCGGCAGGTCGAAGAGGAGCGGTGTGTAGAAGTGACGCGTCGGCGGCATCTCCATGCGGCCCTGGCTGCCCAGCCGTACGCCGTTGAGGAATACCTCCGCGTTCATGCCGGCGTTGGGCAGGTAGAGCACGTGCCGATCGCCGGATGCCGCCGCCTCCGGGAAGCGGAACCGGTACCAGACGTAGCCTTCGTAGCCGGGACGGCGCCCATCCCAGTTGTCCGGCAGCGCGACCGAGCGCCACCCGGCGTTCGCGTCCGGTACCCGCGGCGAATAGCTGCTGCCCGCTTCCAGCACCTCGCCGCGGGTGAGCGCGAGACTTCCGCGGGTGCCGGGATCCTGGCATCCGCCACAGGCGAGGCACAGCGGCAGCAGCCAGTACCGGAGCACCGGCGCGGAGACGTTCATCAATGCAACGGGCTCTGACCCAGTTCGCGCATGATCCGGTTGTACTCGTAGACGGCCTCGCTGCGCGAATTCACCGACAGCTTCTCGTAGAGGTGCCGGATGTGCGTGCGGACGGTGTTGGTGCTGATGCCGAGCGCGCTCGCCACTTCGCTGTAGCTGAATCCCTTGGCGATCCCGGTCAGCACCTCCAGCTCCCGCTCGGACAGCAGCGGTGCGGCAGCCGCGGCGGGACTGGCCGCCCCCCCGGATGCGGGCGAGCGGTGCAGGCGGATGAGCGTGCGCGCGATGCGCGGCGACAGCGGCGAACCGCCGGTGCGCAGGCAACTCAGATGGTCGCCCAGGCTTCCCAGTTCTCCGTCCTTGAGCAGGTATCCTCCGGCGCCGGCCGCGATCGCGGCGAGCACGTTGCCCTCGTCGCCGAAGATCGAGAGGACCAGCACCTCGCAGGCCGGATGATTGGCGGCCAGCTCCCGGATGACAGCGAGTCCGCTGCCGTCGGGCAGGCCGAGGTCGACAAGAGCGAAGTCCGCCTCGTGGCCGGCGAGCCAGGCCATCGCCTGCGCCACCGAGTTGCAGGCGCCCACCAGCTCGAGTCCGGGCTCTCGGGCGAGTAGCGACGTCAGCCATTCGCGCGTTCCGGCGTCGTCCTCGACCAGCAGAACGCGCCCATGCTCGCAGAGGGAACCTGGCTCCGACATCGCTCGGCCTCGGCAGCGCTGAAGAACCCGACGCGTGCGCAGCGGGGCCGGCCCGCCGGCGATGACGCGACGCTGCCGGCCCCCTCACCACGCTGGGGCCGATGATAGTGCAGGCAGCGAGGCGCGGTAGCCCGACCGTCGCCGGAAGCGTCGCACGGACATGCGATGTCCGAGGCCGACGATGCTGCCTACCATCGCTTCGACGGCACCGTATCCCGGCCCGGGATCGCGGCGATCGTCACCAGCTGACAGGTGCCCTGATGAAGGACTTCGATGCGATTGCCGCCCATGACCGCCGCCGCACGCCGCTTCCCCGGGTCACGCCGGGCTGGATTCGCTCGCAGCTCATCGGCAGCGATGTCCGGGTGCGGACGCCGTTTGGCGAACGCCGCATCGTCTATGCCGACCACGTGGCCTCCGGGCGTGCCTTGCGGTGGGTCGAGGAGTTCATCGCCGAGAATGTGCTGCCCATGTACGCCAACACGCACACCGAGGATAGCGCCACCGGCGCATGCATGACCGCCCTGGGACATGATGCGGCCCGGCTCGTCAAGGCCAGCCTGGGGGCGCCCGGCTGCAAGCTGCTCTTCTGCGGCACGGGGAGCACTGCGGCCATCAGGCGGTTGCAGGAGATCCTGGGCCTGGTGGTATCCGAGTCGCATCGGGCGCGGGTGCTCGGTGCGTTGCCCCGGTCGCAACGCCCGCTCGTTTTCGTCGGCCCCTACGAGCACCATTCGAACGAAGTGAGCTGGCGCGAGACGATTGCCGAGGTCGTCGAGTTGCCCCTCGACGATGAAGGCGGTATCGATATCGACGCACTCGGCCATGCCCTGTGCAATGCGAGTTCTGCCGGCCGGCCGCTGATCGGGTCGTTCAGTGCGGCATCGAACGTGACCGGCGCCTTGACCGACACGCGTGCCATTGCACGCCTGCTCCATCGATACGGCGCACTCGCCTGCTTCGACTATGCCGCCGGTGCGCCGCACCTCGAGATCGACATGCGCCCGGGCGAGCCCGACGGCTACGACGCCGTCTTCATCAGTGCGCACAAGTTTGTCGGCGGTCCTGGCGCACCGGGAATCCTGGCCTTCGATCCAGCGCTGTACCGGCTGCGTGCCCCCAGCGTGGCGGGCGGCGGAACGGTACGCTACGTCAGCTCGCGCGAGCACTGCTTCGTCGATGACATCGAGCAGCGCGAGGAGGCCGGAACGCCCGGAACGGTGCAGCGCATCCGTGCGGCGCTGGCGTTCATGGTGAAGGACTCGATAGGGGCCCCCACGATCTCGCAGCTCGAAGGTCGCATGATCGACGATGCGATCTCGCGATTGCGCCGTCATCCGCGGATCGAGGTCCTGGGCAATCTGGAGGCGCCGCGGCTGGCAATCCTGTCGTTCCTCGTGCGCGGCCGGGACGGTCGCGAGCTGCACCCGCGACTGGTGACACGTCTGCTCAATGATCTGTTCGGGATCCAGGCGCGTGCCGGTTGCGCCTGCGCCGGACCGTACGCACACCGCTTGCTTCGCATCGACCCCAGCCGGGCGGATGCGTATCGGGATGCCGTGCTGCGTGGTTTCGAGGTGGTCAAGCCCGGCTGGACCCGGATCAACTTCAGCTATTTCGTCGACGCGGCCGAGTGCGCCTTCCTGCTGGATGCCGTCGAATTCGTTGCGGATCACGGCCATCGGTTCGTCGACCAGTACCGCTGCGACTGGCGCACGGGCGCCTGGCGGCATCCCCGCGACGAGGCGCAGCCCGGACTCGCGGCGCTGGCCACGCAACCACCGGCGAAGCCGCCTCCGACCACGGGGCAGACGATGCGCGACTGCATGCACGACGCCTGGGCCATTCTGGATGCGCATCGCTGCGCCGAGCTGCCTGCCGTGAGCATCGTGCCCCAAGGGCTGCCGGAGTCACTGGTCTCGTTCTGCCATTGAGGCCGAATCGCCTGCGCAGCGCGCTCGTGAGCATCCCATCGACCATGACCTTCGTCGAACCCATCGGCTACCTCGCATCGGCGCTGGTGCTCGCCACTTTCTGCATGCGTGACATGGTTTCGCTGCGCTGGGTGGCCATCAGCAGCAACCTCGCGTTCATCGCCTACGGGGCGCTCGCGGACCTGGATCCGGTGCTCGCGCTGCATGTCGTGCTGCTGCCGGTGAACGCATTGCGGCTTGCTCAGCACACCCGGTCGGCTTCCCGGACGTACCACGAACCGCGCGGCACAGGTGCGTCTGGAAGCGCCACGACCCCCGGGGTTTCCCGCAGTGGCCGCGTGGACGGCTTCACTGAACGACGAGGAGAGAGCACGTCATGAGGATTTCGCGCTTGCTGCTGCGTTGGATCGCCGTGCTCGGCGGCGTTGCTTTCGGCATCTCTGTCGGCTCGGTCCAGGCCCAGCAGGGGCCGGCCGAGCGAACTCCGATGGCGAATCCGGTGAAAACCCCCTCCGTATCGCGCACCCCCGCCGCAGAAAATGCAAGCGCCTTGATGTGGAGCGCGCTCCATGCCGGTGACTATCAGGCGATCGAGAAGGTGCTGCCGGCGCTCAACGCGGCCTATCTGCAGGACCCCAATGATGCGACGACCGCCGCGCACATCGGGTTCCTTCATGTGTGGCGAGTGTCGGAGAGCGGGCGGCTCGGTCGGCCAGACCCGACCGTGCTCCAGAACATGGCTATCGCGCGTCGCTTTCTCGAAGAGAGCGTCCGGCTGGACGGGTCCGACGCGCGTTACCAGGGATTTCGCGCGACGGCACGGCTCGCGGAGAGCGCGATGCATCGCGACGACGCGCTCCGGCAGGCCGGTCTGGTCGACATGCAGGACGCGGTACGCGCGTGGCCCCAGTTCAACCTGTTCACGCTGGCCAGGAACCTGAGCGGCGCTCCCGCTGGCTCGCCACCGTTCCAGCAGGCGATCGATGCGTTGTGGCAGGCGCAGGATCTGTGCGTCGGAGGAGCGTTGCCACGGGAAAATCCGGACATGGCGCCGTTCATGAAACTGGAGACCGCCGCGGGCCCCAACCGCGTCTGCTGGAACTCATGGATGGCGCCACACAACTTCGAGGGATTCTTCCTCGAATGGGGCGACTACGTCGTGAAGAGCGGGGACGTCCAGCTCGCGAGGAAGATCTATGCGAACGCCAGGCTTGCGAGCTCGTACGCCACGTGGCCGTATCGAGACCGGCTCGAAGCGCGTGTCCGGGAGGCGGAGGCGAACGTTGCACGGTTCAACGCGCCCGTCGGAGCGCCGGATCACACTCCGATCGGGCGTTCATCACCCATCTCCTGTGTTGCCTGTCACCAGCGATGAGCCGTCCGGCAGCGCCTGTTACGGCGCGGTTGTATAGACCATGCTGGACGCCGCGTCATCGCTGAACTATTCGTCCTTCTCGCAGCCGATCGCTTGGTAGAAGCGGGGGGAGCGATGCCTTCCGCATGAGGCGACATCGTCGAGCGGACGGGCGTTCCGTTCGGTTCCCTCTATCAGTACTTCCCGGACAGGACGGCAATCATGGGAACGCCTGCCGAGCGCTGCAACGCCATCGCCCATCAGCGTGCGCAAGGAACTGGGGGCAATGCGGGGTGCCGAGGACTTGCAGCCGGCGCTCAGCCGAATCACCGACGGCTTCTACCGGATGTATCGGAAAGGGCGGGTCATGACGGCAATCTGGCAGGCGACGCCGGCCGACCGCGCGCTGCAGGAACTCGACAAGTACGACTGCGAGTATCTGGCCGATCTTCTCGCCGACGCCTTGCGGCCGTTCACTGACGACGATCCGAAGGAGATCAAAACCTCCTCCCGGCTGATCATGACGCTCATCGGGGCAGCCGTCCGCCATGCGAATATGCTGACGGCGGATGCGGCTCAGCCAGCTTGATGTCGCACCGGCGCCTTGGGCGGCGGCTGCGGCTCCAACCCCAGGTGGCTGAGCATCTTCTCGATCACCGGCCGATCCAGGATGGCCACGATGATCTTCAGTTCCCCTACCGCAGTTCGGGCAGTGCCGCATGTCGATGTCGAAGACTCGCTCGAGCAGCCGTGCCCAGCCGATGCGGCCCGGCCGGGCCTCGGCGACCTGTCCTCATGCGCTGGCCCTCGAGCTGCACCCGCTCCTCTGACAGAGTGTCGGCACCGCACCGGAACGCGCGCAGCAGGCGTCCGAGGCGCATGCGCGGCGGGTCGCCGGGATCGCGGACCGGCTGATCGATTCGACCTGAGCGCTCCGGCTGACTGCCCCCGATGCGATACGCGGTGCTATGAAACCGACGGCTCTCGCATCGTGACGCACTCGGCCACGTCGATCGGGCGGCCGACCGTCAGCGCGCGGCGCAGCGACTCGTCCAGCGCGAGCATCGGCGAGTCCGCCAGCACCCCCAGCGCATCGAGCAGCTTGGTCCAGAACGCCCGGCCGGCGGCGGTGGCGGCGATGTCGAAGATCTCGGCGTCGTCGTAGCCGTGCGCCCTGAGCGCCGCCGCCTGGGCCTGAGTGGTGCGCGGCGCATCGACCGCGATCTGCCTTGCGAACGCGAGCATGGCCTGCTCGGCGTCGGCCAGGATACCGTCGCAGTCACCTGCTGCGATCGCGCGGATCTGCTCGTCGCTGAAGAACTCGGTGAGCGCCCGGGCATGCGCCAACGCGCAGGCCGAGTTGCCGAGCTCGTAGGCCGCGACGAAGGTGACGAGCTCGAAACGCCGCTTGTCCATCGGGCGCTTGATTTCCGCCAGCAGCTGCCCCCAGCGCGCCAGCACCTCCGGGCGGTGGCAGAACACCTTCGCGTAGTTCGGTACGAAACCCCAGGCGCGCTGCTGCCGCAGATACATCTCGGCCACGGCACCGTCGGCTGCTTCGGGGGATATGGTCTCGATGAATGCCATGACGGTCGACTCCTGCGCGGGTGTTCACCGGCGGTAATGGCGGATCTGGACTTCCTCGCCGAGGTCGGCGTAGTCGCCGGCGGCCCGGAGGCCGCGGAACTCGCGCCAGCCGATTCGGCGGTAAACGGCCGGCCGATCCGGCGTCACCATGGCCGGCAGCGGCTCGTAGGTGGTCTCGTACGACGGGTTCAGGAAGAACGGAATGCTGTAGCGGTCGTGCGCCGGGTTGGTCAGCACGCGGTGCGGCGCGGTGCGGTACTGGTCGTTGGACCATACCTGCACGATGTCGCCGATATTGACGACCAGCGCGTCGCGCTGCGGCGCCACCAGGTGCCAGCGCCCATCGCGCCGCTGCACCGCCAGGCCCGGCTGCTCGTCCTGCAGGAGGATCGTCAACGCACCGGCATCGGTATGCTCGCCCACGCCGAGCGGCTGTCGCGCCGCGTCGCCGGCGTCGTCGGGAGCGGACTTCGGGTAGAAGTTCAGGCGCACGAAGCTCGTGTGCGTGCCCTGCTCGAAGCCGCGCGCCAGCACCTGCGGATTCGCGCCGAGGTTCGACGCGATCACCGACAACAGACGCAGCGACAGCGTCGTGCAGCTGGCATGACAGGCGCGCACGGCCGGCTCGAAGCGTTGCCGCAGCCGCCCGCCCGGCCAGCGCGGCCCACGCCCGTCGCCGCTGTCGGGGCCGAAGTCGTAGATCTCCTTGCAGTCGCGCCGGTTCTTCGTGAGCTCCCGGTCGAAGTAGCCCCATGGGTTGTCGGCATCGCGCAGGATGCGGCGCTTGTCCGCCGCCGGCTGCGCGAAGAACAGCTGCGACACCGCGAAGACCTCGTCGATCACGGATCGCTCGATGCCGTGGCCGGTCACCTGGAAGAAGCCCCAGTCCCGGCACGCCCGGTCGATCGCGGCACGGGCCGCCGGGCTGTCGAGCCGGCGGATGTCGATGACGGGAACACGATCGCTCATGTCAGCCGTCGATGAGGGTGTTGGTCTCACTTCCGTCTCCATGCCGCTGTGGCGCCAGCGTCGCATGAAACAGGCCGAGCCAAGCAGTCGCCGCGGAACGGGCTTTGCCCGGCCGCTGGCGGCGCCCCCTTTTCAAAGGGGGTAGGGCCGCAGGCCCAAGGGGGATTGATTTCATCTAGGCGCTCCGGCGCGGATGCAGCCACTTGGGTAGCAGCGCATAGGGATCGACCTGCGCGCCGCGCTGGTACTCGACACCGGCATCGTCGAGCAGCGTGCGCATGCGGCCTGCCTGCATCGCATCGAACAGGTCGGTGCAGCCGCCGACGTGCGTACCGCCGATGTAGATCTGCGGGATCGTCGGCGAGCCGGTGCGTTGCTTCAGCACGGCGCGGATCCTGGAGCCCATGTCGTGCTGCTGCAGCGCGGCCGAGTCGATGTCGACGCTTCGATAGGCGATGCCGAGCCGCCCGAACAGCTTGCGTACGGCCCAGCAGAACTCGCACCACTCGAGCGCGAACATCACGACGCCATGGTCGCGCACGACGTCGCTGACGAACGCCTCGGCACCGGCGTCGAGCGCCGCGACGGCCTCCGGCGGCCGGTCCGCCGCCGATGACGTCGCCGATGACGCCGTAAGCGGCACCGTGGGCGGCGCCGGCGGTGGCGCATCGAAGCGATAGCCCGGCGTCGAACGCGAGAGCTCCAGCTCGGCTTCGTTCATATCGTCGTCGATGCCATCGAACAGCGGCGTCGACAGATAGCGCTCACCGGTGTCGGGCAACATGCAGACGATGTTGCTGCCCGGCGGCGCTCGCCGCGCCACGTCGAGCGCCGCCGCGAGCGTGGCGCCGCTGGAGGTGCCGACGAAAATGCCTTCCCTGGCCGCGAGCGCGCGCGCGAGCCGCAACGCCTCGTTGCCTGGCACCGGCACGATCTCGTCGACCAATCCTTCGGCGACGGCCTGCTCGGTGAGGCTCGACACGAAGTCCGGGCTCCAGCCCTGCATCAGATGCGGCCGGAACAGCGGATGGCTGGCCGCGGGCTGGCCGGCGGCGTCGCGCGGCTGGCGGATGCCGCTGCCGAGGATCGGCGAGTTGTCGGGCTCGGCCGCGACCACGCGGATCCGGGCATCGGCCGCCTTGAGGCCGCGCGCCGCGCCGAGCAACGTGCCGCCGGTGCCGAAGCCGGTGACGAACGCGTGGATCGGCTCGCCGGCGAAGTCGGCGAGAATCTCGCGGGCCGTGGTGCGCGTGTGCACCTCGGCGTTGGCCGGGTTGTCGAACTGGCGGCACAGGAACCAGCCGTGCGCGGCGGCCAGCTCGATCGCCTTGTTCAGCATGCCGGTGCCCTTCTCGGCAGCCGGCGTCAGCACCACCCGGGCGCCGAGAAAGCGCAGCAGCTTGCGGCGTTCGAGGCTGAAGCTCTCGGCCATCGTCACGACCAGCGGATAGCCCTTCTGGGCGCACACCATCGCCAGGCCGATGCCGGTGTTGCCGCTGGTCGCCTCGATCACCGTCTGGCCCGGCCGCAGCGCGCCGCTGCGCTCGGCGTCCTCGATCACGGCGCGCGCCATGCGGTCCTTCACCGAGCCGAGCGGATTGAACGACTCGACCTTGGCGTAGAGGTTGATCCCCGCCGGGGCCAGCTTGTGCAGCCTGACCAGCGGCGTATTGCCGATGGTCAGCACGATGTTGTCATAGCGAGCCATGGTCGCGCCTCCCGGACGAGTCGAGCGGGCACCGGCCGCGATGCCGGAGCCGTTGCGAGAGAACCGGCACCGTGGCCGGCCCGGTGCGGCGGCGTGCGGTGCTGTCGAGATACGCCGCCAGATGCGCGCTTAGCTCGCGCACATCGTCCTCGGTGCCGTGCATGAAGCTCGATTTCCGGCGTCGCAGGAACGGCAGCCCGAGCACGTACAGGCCGGGCGCGTCGACCACGCCGCGATCGTGCTTCAGCGCACCCTTGCGATCGAACACCGGCGCATGCAGCCACGAATGGTCCGGGCGCAAGCCGGTGGCCCAGATCACCGTGCGGATCTCGCCGCCCAGCGCGAGCTGCAGCCGCGGCGACGCGCCGACTTCGGTCGGCGCCGGACGTTCGATGGCGCCGACCTCGCCGGCCGGCGCGTTGCTCTCGATCCACTGGTCGATCGAATCGAGCAGCCGCCCCATCTTCAGGTCGGCCAGCGCGCAGACGTTGCGCAGCGAGCCGGAGAATAACGCCGTGCCGTCGCGCACGCCCGCCAGGCGCCCGACCACCTCGACGCCCTGGGCGCGCAGCGCGTTGATGTCGAGCGAGACGCGCCCGGGCGAGCCGACCAGCTGCGGCGACGGCACGCGCCGCGCACGCACGGGATCGTCCATCTCCTCGATGCGCTGGTCGAGCAGGCCCGAGGCGAGCATCCACCACTGGATGTCCCGGCCGCGGTAGACGCGCGGCATCCGCACGTGCTCGCCCACGGCGAGCGTCACGCGCCGGCCGCTGCGCTGGATCTCCTGTGCGAGCTGCACGCCGGTCGCGGAGCCGCCGACCACCAGCACGCCGCCCTCGGCGAGCTGCGCAGGATTGCGGTAGGTCCGTGCGCAGAGCTGCTGCACGCTGCCCGGCACGCCCTCGGCGACGCGCGGCACGACCGGCAGGTTGAACGCACCGCTGGCCAGCACCACGGCTCGGCACAGCCAGTCGCCGCGGTCGGTGACGACGCGATAGCCGCCGCCGTGCGGCTCGACCCGGGTCACCGTGGTCTGCGCGAGCACCGGCGCCGACAGCGCCGCGGCGTAGCGCGACACGAGATCGGCGACCTCGGCGGCGCTCATATAGCCGTTGGCGTCGGGGCCCTGGTAGTGCCAGCCCGGAAGCCGGCACAGCCAGTTGGGCGTGAGCAGGCGCAGGCCATCCCAGCGCTCGGTGCGCCAGGCGTTCGCGACCTCGCCGCGCTCGAGCACCACGTGCTCGAGCGCGCGCTGCCCGAGCTCGCGGCTCATCGCCAGGCCGTTGTGGCCGGCGCCGACGACGACCACGTCGACGGCGCGTCCGGCACCCATCACGCCTTGCGCGTGGTGACGGTAACGTCGGTCGGATTGGTGACGATATCGAACACCGCCGAGCGCTTCTGCGACTGGGCGACCAGCGCCGCGATCTGCTCGGGCGTCGCGTCGGCATCGATCTCGTAGTGGACCTCGATGCCGTCGAAGCCGTTGCGCACCTGCTCGTCGATGCCGAGGATGCCCTGCAGGTCCATGCTGGCTTCGAGCGTCGCCTTCACCGATCTGAGCTGGAGGTTGCGATGCTGGGCGACCGCCGCGATGCCGGCGGTCAGGCAGCCGGCCAGCCCGACCAGCACGAACTCGACCGGCGTGGCGCCGTTGTCCGGGGACGCGAAGATCTCCGGATGATCCGACTCGAACCGGTACGTCTGGCGGTGCTTCTGTTCGGCGCCGAGACCGAAGAAGCCGTCGACGGTGGCGCGGCTGTGGGTGCCGTTCAGCCATTCGCTGCTGGCGCGCCACTTGAAGCGGGCCGCTTCGGGGGTGGCGGTCAGCGCTTCGCGCGCGCCCAGAAGTGCGGCGACGTTGACGCCGTTGTCGACGGTCGTGGCAGTGGTCTTGGTCGTGGCCGTGTTCATGGCGGTTGCTCCTTCAGGGAGGTGGGAAAGGTTGGCGGTCATGTTCCCGTTCATGGGGCGGCAGCCCCGTCACGGATCAGTGCGCCCACTCACGGTTGTCCAGCACCTGCGCGATGCGCAGCGCGGCCCGTCGGGCGCCATCGGTCTCCACCGGCCGGTAGCGCACCGGTTCATGCATGGCGGACAGCGCCCTGTCCGCCAGAGTGTCGGGATCGAGCGACGGATAGTCGATCGAGCGGTCTGCCAGGTAGTTGGACAGGCGCCGCCGCACGTGCACGCACTGCTCGAAGTGGCGCTGCAGCGGAAAGCTCAGGAATGGCCGTCGCGTGGCCACCAGCTCCATCGTGGTGGACAGCCCGCCCTGCACCAGCGCGAGATCGCAGCACGCGAGATGCTCGTACAAATTGTGCACGTAGGGCCTGACCTCGAGGCCCGGCGACGGCGGAAAGTCCTGCGGATCCATGCGCGGGCCGGCCACCAGGATCAGGCGCAGCTCCGGAAGCTGGCGCTTCATCCGGGGGAATGCCTGCGCGATTCGCCGCAGCAGGTGACGCCCGGTCGACGTGCCGCCGACCGCGGCGATGGCCACCTTCTCGTCGGGCCGGTAACCGTGCCGCGCGCGCAGGCGCTCGGTGTCGGCCAGCGCTTGGGGGTCGAACGGCAGGCAGTAGCCGCAGTAGCAGAAGTTCCGGTCGGTCCATTCGCGGATGCCGGGCAGGCCGGGCCCGAACGTCTGCTCGGTCACGTCCTCGCGGTTGCCGATGAAGATGGCGGCGTCGCGCAGGTAGGGATAGCGCGCCACGTGCTCGATGTCGTCGGCGTTCCGGTCGGCGCACAGCAGCGCCTCGCGCTCGTCGTCGTCGTTCATCGGCAGGCAGCCGACGAAATCGGTCAAAAAGACGAACGGCTGGCGCTTCAGCTCCGGATTCTCGTGGTAGTGGTAGTCCACGTCCCAGGCCTCGTCGCCGATCACCACGTCGTAGTGCTCGGACTCGACCAGGTCGACGAAGGTCATGAAGTTGCTCGTCATGATCTCGTCCATCGTGCGCAGCGCGAAGAACGCCGGCAGGTCATGCTCGCCGGCCATGCTTTCGAAGTGCCGGCTCTCGTTGGCGAGGCGCCGGGTGATCGGGTGCAGCCGCTCGCCCTCGCGCGCCAGGTAGCTCGCCGCCGGATCGGCGGTGAACCAGTCGACCCGCAGATCGGGCTGCAGCTTGCGCAGCTCGCGCGCGATCGCGAGATCGCGCTGCACATGACCGAGGCCGATCGGGCTCGAGATGAACAGCGCCTTGCGCTCGCGCTTCATGCCGCGCACCCAGGTGCGCGCGGCCGGTTCGCCGCCGACGAAGCCGCGCACCGCCCGGTTGAACCGCGCCGGGTCGCGCGCCGCCGTCACGTGGCCGCCGCCGCCGATGGTCAGCATGCGGGCGCCCGGGACCAGCGCATGGATCTCCTGCCCTTTGGCGTACGGCACGCGGCGATCGTCGTCGCCGTGGATCACCAGCGTCGGACACGACACGCGGCGTGCGTGCCCGCGCAGGTCCTGATTGGTCCAGGCTTCGCGCACCCACCGAATGATCTGCGGGTGCGTTGCCCAGGCGTAGCGCACGCCGTCCTCGTACGGCTTGGTCGAGTGCGGCTCACTGAAGATCGACGACATGAAGCGGTCGACGTATCCCGGCCAGTCGCGCTCGATCGAGTCGATCTCCATGCGGACTCGGCCGGCCACCGCCTCGGTCTGCACCAGCGAGTCGGCGAATCCGCCGGCGATGATCAGGTGACTGACGCGCTGCCGCTGTTCGGCCGCCAGGCGCAGCACGATCATCGCGGCCGCCGAGACGCCCACCAGCGCCGCGCGGTCGATCGCGAACGCATCGAGCACGGCGACGAAGTCGTCGTGGAAGTGGTCGAAGCTGTAGGCGTCCCGGCTGCGCGGCCGGTCGGAGCGGCCGTTGCCGCGGCCATCCATCGTCAGCACGCGGAAGTGCTGCGACAGATACGGCACGGTACCCTTGAGCAGCTGGGAGTGAACGATCTGGAACGGTTGCGCGAACGCGATCCACGGCCCCCTCGAGCCCCACTGGGCGGCATGGAGCTTGACGCCGTCGCGCTCGACGAAGCGCTGCTGCACGGGCTGCACGGTCTGGAACGGCACGCGGTCGGCTTCGGGCACCGCGCCAGCCGGCGGCAGGTCACCGGCGATCCGGACCATGCGTTCGGGCAAGCGTTCGGGCAAGCGTTCGGGCAAGGGTTCGGGCGATGTGGACATCAGCGGCTCCTCTTGCGGGGCGGCCTGGCGGTGGCGGCCGTGCCGGACGATCCGCGCAGAGCCGCGGGCGCCGCGCGGCGCGGCGCGGCTGCGCAGCGCGCGTCGAGCGACTCGAGCAGCGCCTGCAGCGCGTCGAGCGCCGCGCGGTGCGTCACCTGCTCTTCCTTCACGCCGAGCAGGTCGGCGAACTCCATGCCGAGCCAGAATTCCGAGATCCAGCACGCGATCACCTCGGCGGTGAGCGCGCGCGGCAGCTCGATGCCGTGTGCCTCGGCGGCCTCGAGCGCTTCGCGCACGGCGCCGAGCACGAGCTGCTTCCAGGCCAGCAGGCGCGGCAGGAACTTTTCGCGCAACCCGGCGTTGGACAGGCTCGCGGCCCACAGCTCGGCCTGCACGCGCACGAAGCCCGAGGCGAGGTCGCTTTCGTAGAAGCGGCGCGCCTCGGCCCATTTCTGCGCGAAACTGCCCGGCGCCTGATACATGGCCGCCTGGCGCGCCAGCAGGCGCTGGTTGGCGGCGTCGAGCACGTCGATGACGAGCTGGTCCTTGGTGCGGAAGTGGTAATTGATCAGCGCGTGGTTGACGCCCGCGTCCTTGGCGATATCGCGCACGCTGAGGGCGGCATAGCCGTCGCTGACGAGCCGGCGGAACGCGGCGGCGAGGATCTTGGCGCGCGTGTCGCCGCGGTCGGCGTCGAACAGGAGCGGCTCGCCGGCGGGAGCGCCACCGGCGCGGGAGGATCGGGCTCTGTCCACGGATTTGAACGAATGGTTTATACGATCGTTCAAACTCTAAGGTAAAAAAGCGCCCGGTGTCAAGACAGGCGGGCGGTGGAGTCGATCGGAGTCGATCTCGACTCCGATCGGGGATCGGGTGTCGCTCAGCCCTTCATCGTCGCGACCAGCCACAGCGCGAGCTCGGGCTGGAAGTACAGCAGGAAGGTCAGCGCGCACAGCATCAGCGCGTAAGGCAGGGAGGCCAGCGCGATCGTCGACAGGCGGACGTCGCCGGCGATCGACTGCACCGCGAACAGGTTGAGGCCGACCGGCGGCGAGAGCTGGGCCAGCTCGCTCTGGATCACCAGGATCACGCCGAACCAGACCGCGTCGAAGCCCATCGCCTGCAGCGACGGCATCAGCACCGGCAGGGTCAGCAGCATCATCGAGATGCCGTCCAGGAAGGTGCCGAGCAGCAGGTACAGCATGAACAGCAGCGTGAAGAACGCCAACGGCGCCAGCTGCAGGTTTACCAGCGCCTCGGCGAGCTGCTTCGCGATGCCGGACTGGACCACCGCGTAGTTCAGGATCTGGCCGGCCACGATGATCAGGATCACGACGCTGCTGATCGCGATGCTGGTCGTCAGCGAGGTCTGGAACGCCTGCCAGGTCAGCTCGCGGTAGACGACCGCGAGGATCAGCGCGACCAGGCAGCCGAAGCCGGCGGCTTCGGTCGGCGTGACGACGCCGAAGTACATGCCGCCGATGATGCAGCCGATCAGGCCGGTCACCGGCACGCACTGCCACAGGGCGACCAGGCATTCGCGGCCGGTGTGGCGGCGGGTCCGGGGCGGAACCAGGCTCGGATCGCGCAGCGCACGCCAGGCGACGTAGACCATGAACATCGCGACCGCGATCGCGCCCGGAATGATGGTCGCGACGAACAGGTCGATCACCGATTCCTGGACCAGCGCCGCGTAGACCAGCAGGAAGATGCTGGGCGGAATCAGGTTGCCGAGCGCGCCGCCGCCGGTCAGCGTGCCCAGGGTCAGCGCGTCGGCGTAGCCGCGGCGGCGCATCTCCGGCAGCGCGACGGTGCCGATGGTCAGCGCCGTCGCGGTGGACGAGCCGGAGATCGCGGAGAACAGCGCGCAGGCGAAGATGTTGGCCTGCGCCAGCTTCCCCGGCAGCCGCGACAGCAGCACCGAGACGCCCTGGTAGAAGCGGCTCGATGCGCCGCTGCGCAGGATGATCTCGCCCATCAGCACGAACAGCGGTATCGCGGTCAGCGCGAAGGAGTTGACGGTATTCCAGACGATGTCGCCGAGGCTCGGCCAGAGCCGGGTGCCCTCGAGCAGGGTGATGCCGACCAGCCCCACCAGGCTCATCGCCGCGACGATCGGTACGCCGAGCGCGATCGCGACCCCGAGCAGCAGCGTGTAGAGCAGCAGCGACGCCTGCCAGGTCATGTCAGTGGCGCCGCAGCGAAGGTAGCGACCGCAGGGGCTGTTTCATCCCAGGTCCCTGATCTCGGTCTCGCTGCGCCGCGGCGGCCGGCCGCGCAGCCGCCGCAGCAGCTCGTCGAGGTACGCGATGCACAGCAGCGCGTAGCCCACCGGCATGATCAGCTGCGGCCAGACCAGCGGGGTACGGGACGGCTGGACCGAGACGGTGCCGAAACGGGCGTTGGTCATCACCAGCGTCATGGTCGCGTACAGCAGCACCGCGGCGATGCCCAGCCCGATCAGCGTCGCCAGCACGCCGGCGGCATTGCGCGCCTTCGGCGGCAGCCGGTCGACGAGGCCGCGGACGCTCAGGTGCTGGTCCGAGCGCAGCAGGTGCAACGCGCCGAGCATGGTCATCCACGCCATCAGATATCCGCCGTACTCGTCGGCGATCAGCGTGGAGGTGCTGAACAGGTAGCGCGCCGCGACCTCGACGTTGATCAGCAGGAACAGCAGGATCAGCAGCAGCCCGGCGAATCGCTCGAGCGCGCGTTCGGATAAGGCCATGATGCGGCCCCAGGTCGTCATCTCGCAGTGCATCCCGTTGGCTGCGCGCCCGCACGGGATCACCCGTGGCCCGGTCGGATCGGCGCTGGCTGGCGCTGCGAATCTAGAGCCGAACGCCCCGAGCGACAAGGGTATAGATTGCCGGCATTCTGCCGACCTGCCCCGCACCGGCGCGGGCCGCCGCACCGGCATGGAGTCGCTGCACCACCGGGGCCGGTGGTAACGTCGGGGCCCGCCTCCGGAGATCGTCCATGCCCCGTTCCCCCGCGCGTCCGTCACCCGCCGCCGCCCCCGCGGTGCCGTCCCGTGCACCGCCGGCGCCGGCCGCCCGGTCGCCGCTGTCGGCCGCGCTGAGCGACTTCGAGTTCACGTTGATCACGCTGATGTACGGTTTCACCCGTTGGGTCGAGACCTGTATGGACGCCGCCGACGTCCGCGGCCTGAGCGGGCTCGACATCCTGGTGCTGCATACCACCAACCACCGGGCGCGCGACCGCCGGATGTCCGAGATCTGCATGGTGCTGAACATCGACGAGACGCACCTGGTCGCCTATGCGCTGAAGAAGCTGATCGCCGCCGGGCTGGTCCGCGTTCGCACACACGGGCGCGAGCACCTGTACGAGACGACGCCGGCCGGCGACGCCGCCTGCGCCGCCTATCGAAGGGTTCGCGAGGAGTTCCTGGTGGCCGGCCTGGCGCTGACGCACGGTGCCGAGCAGCTGGCCCAGATCGAACGCGTGATGCGAACCCTGCTCGGCCAGTACGACCAGGCCGGCCGCTTCGCCACCGCGGCCAGCATCGCGCGGCCGCGGCGGCCGCCGCCGGTCCGGACCAAGCGCTGAGCCTCGCCGCGAACCGCGTCGCCGGCGGACTTTCCGCGTCCCGGCCCCTGCGGTCCGGTGCTGCCGGATCGGCCGACGAATCACCGGCGAATCGATGGCAATACCGGTGTTTGACCCCCGACAAATCGAATTGCTAGAGTGCAGGCCGATCGCGGCGGCACCGGGTCGCCGCGCGAGACGGAGAGCGCTGATGGACGAACGGACTGGGCTGCGCGGTATCGGTGCCTGCTGCCTCGCGGCGGGGATGTTTCTGCTGGCCGGCGCCGCGCCGGCGCAGACGGCGCCCATCGAATGGCGCTTCTTCACCTATTTCGCGCCGAGCGAGCACGCGGTCAAGATGAATCGGGCGTTCGCCGAGGAGGTCGCGAAGGACACCGGCGGCCGGTTGCAGATCCGCGTGTTCGCCGGCGGCGAGCTGCCGTACAAGGCGCCGGACGTGATCCGCGCGGTCGCGACCAATCAGGTCGAGATGGGCGACGTCGCGGTCGGCTTCGCATCGGGGGACGTGCCGGAGCTCAATGTGCTGTCGTTGCCGTTCCTCTGTTCCTCCTACACGCAGTTCGCGAAAGCGCTGCCGGACGTCAGCCCGCTCGTCGACCAGACGCTGGCCCAGCGCTTCGGCGTCACCGTCGCGATGCACTGGACCATGCCGCCGCAGAACCTGTGGCTGAACCGGCCGGTCGCGAAGATCGACGACCTGAAAGGCCTGAAGGTCCGTTCGTGGAACGCGGAGCAGGTCGAGATGATGAAGCGGCTCGGCGGCTCGGCGGTGTCGATCACGTCCGCCGAGGTCGTGCCGGCGCTGGAGCGCAAGGTCATCGACGGGGCGATCACGTCGGCGCTGTCGGCCAACGACTGGCGCGCCTACGATATCGTGAAGACCGGCTACATGGTCAACATGACGATGGGCCACCAGATCATGATGATCAACTCGGCCGCGCTGGCGAAGCTGCCGGCCGACGTCCGCGAGGTCGTGCTGAAGAAGGCGCGCGACTGGGCGCCGCGCTATGTCCGGATGGCGATCGACGGCGACGAGGCCGCGCGCGCCAACCTGCAGAAGAACAAGGTCACGCTGATCGAGCCCGCCGCCGAGGACGTCGCGAAGGCGCGGGCGCTGATGCGGCCGATGTGGGACGACTGGGCGCGTCGTTACGGTGCGGTCGGCAAGGGCCTGCTCGATGCCTCGATGAAGGCCTGCGGCGCGACCTGACGCGGCCGCCGGTCCCGAGCCGATCTGCGATCGCGACGCGGCGCGTGACGCGGTGATCGATCTGCGCAGCGATCTGCTGAGCCGGCCGTCGCCGGCGATGCGGCGCGCGATCGTCGCGGCGCTCGAGCGGCCGGCCGCGTTCGGCCTGCGCGAGGATGCCGACCAGCGGGCGCTGGAGCGCGCGGTCGCCGACCGCCTGGGCACCGAGGACGCGCTGCTGTTCCCCACCTGCAGCATGGCCAACGAGGCCGCGCTGCTGGCGTTGACGCGGCCCGGCGACCTGGTGCTGGCGCAGCCGGACGTGCACCTGCTGACGTCCGAGGCCGGCGCCCCGGCCGCGCTCGCCGGCGTGCAGATCGTCGCGGTCGATGCCGTCGACTGCTGCCCGCCGGCCGATGCCTGGCGGGCGCGGCTGGTGCCGGTCGACGATCCGCTGAAGGCGCGGGTCGCGGCGGTCGCGCTCGAGAACACCCACAACCGCGCCGGCGGCCTCGCATGGGCGCCGGCCTACGGTGCCGCGGTGCTCGCCGCGGCGCGCGCGCATGGCGTCGCGGCGCACCTGGACGGTTCGCGGCTGCCGAATGCGGCGGTGGCGCTCGGCGTCGCGCCGGACGCGCTCGCCGCCGGCTTCGACACCGTCGCGCTGAGCCTGAACAAGGGCCTCGGCGCGCCGCTCGGCGCGGCGCTCGCGGGCCGCGGCACGACGATCGCGCGCGCGCTGGCGTTGCGGCAGCGGCTCGGCGGCGGCTGGCGGCCGACAGCGCTGGTCGCCGCACCCGCGCGCGTCGCGCTCGAGGAAGACTGGGCGCATATCGCCGACGATCACCGCCGCGCGAGCCGCCTGGCGGCCGCGCTCGCAGCGACACCGGGCCTGCTGCTCGATGCGACCCGCGTGACGACCAACATCGTCGTCGCCGACCTCGCCGGCGACCTCGCTGCCGACGCCGACGCCGTGGTCGTCGCCCTCGCCGACGCCGGCGTGCTGGCATTGGCGTTCGGGCCGCGGCGGCTGCGCTTCGTGACCTACCGCGGCCTGACCGACGACGACGTCGATCGCGCCGCCGCCGCCGCCGGCCGCGCGCTGGCGCGGTTCGACCCGATCTCGAGAGCTGTGACCCGATGAAGCATGACCCGAAGACCGGGCGCGACCCCAAGTCCGGGGGGCACGACCCCAAATCCGGGCACAAGTCCGGGCACGATCCCGAGACCGCGCCCGAGCCGATCCGCTACCGGATCGGCGTCGACATCGGCGGCACCTTCACCGACTTCGTCCTGTTCGACGATCGGGCCGGCACCGCGATCACGCACAAGCAGCTGACGACGCCCGAAGACCCGTCGCTGGCCGTCGTCGAGGGCGTGGCGGCGATCGCCGCCGCAGGCGGCGTGCCGGTGGCCCGGATCGACGCGATCGTCCACGGCACCACGCTGGTCACCAACGCGATCATCGAGCGCAAGGGCGCCGCGACCGCGATGCTGGTGACCCGCGGCTTCGCCGACGTGCTCGACATCGCGCAGGAACGGCGCTACGACCTGTTCGACCTGCGGCTGGTGCTGCCCTCCCCGGTCGTGCCGCGCTCGCGCCGGATCGAGGTCGACGGCCGGCTGCACCACGACGGCCGCGAGGAAACGCCGCTTTCGCTCGAGCCGGCGCGGCCGGCGCTCGAGCGGCTGGTCGAGACCGACGGCATCGAGTCGGTCGCGGTCTGCCTGCTGCATGCGTACCGCGATCCGCGGCACGAGGAAGCCGCGGCCGAGTGGCTGGCGCGGCATTTCCCGGCGCTGAAAGTGTCGACGTCGTCGGGCGTCTTCCCGTCGATCCGCGAGTACGAGCGCTGGACGACGGCGACGCTGAACGCCTACGTGCAGCCGGTCGTCGACCGCTATCTCGACCGGATCGAGACCGGGCTCGCCGAGCTCGGCTTCGGCGGCCGTTTCCTGGTGATGAGCAGCAGCGGCGGCAGCCTGACGGCGGCGCTGGCGCGGCGCTTTCCGATCCGGCTGCTCGAGTCCGGGCCGGCGGCCGGCGCGCTGATGTCGGCCGCTCACGGCCGCGCGCTCGGCGAGCCCGACGTGCTGTCGTTCGACATGGGCGGCACCACCGCGAAGGGCTGCGTGATCCGCGGCGGCGTGCCGCAGAAGCGCTACGAGTTCGAGGTCGGCCGCGTCCACGAGTTCAAGAAAGGCAGCGGTCTGCCGGCGCGGATCCCGGTCATCGACATGATCGAGATCGGCGCCGGTGGCGGCAGCCTGGTCGGCTTCGACGACCGCGGCACGCTCTGCGTCGGCCCGCGCAGCGCCGGCGCGCGCCCGGGTCCGGTCTGCTACGGCCGCGGCGGCACCGAGCCGACGCTGACCGACGCCAACCTGCTGCTCGGCTACCTCGACGCCGGCTCCTTCCTCGGCGGCCGGATGGCGCTCGATGTCGCGGCGACCCGCGCCGCGATGCAGGCGCGGGTCGCCGACGCGATCGGCGTCGACGCCCGGCGCGCCGCCTGGGGCGTGCACGAGATCATCAACGAGGACGTCGCGCGCGCGTTCCGCGTCCACGCGTCCGAGCGCGGCGTCGACTTCCGCCACTGCAGCATGATCGTGTTCGGCGGCTCCGGGCCGCTGCACGGCAGCCGGGTCGCCCGCAAGCTGCGGATCCCGAAAGTGATCTGCCCGGTCGGTGCCGGCGTGATGTCGGCATTCGGCCTGCTGACCAGCCCGATCGGCTTCGAGGTCGCGCGGTCGTGGCGCGTCGACCCGGCGCAGCTCGGGCCGGAGGCGCTCGCGCGCGCGCTCGACGCGCTCGGCGATCAGGCTGCTGCGCTGGTCGTCGAGGCCGGCGTGCCGCGCGCGGCGATCGTGCTGCGCTACGCGCTCGACGTCCGCTACGACGGCCAGGGCTACGAGATCGAGGTCCCGATCCCGGCCGACCTGGCGACCGGCGCAGTGCACCGCGCGCTGCCGGCGCTGTTCGCGACCGGCTATCGCGCGGTGTTCGGCACCGACTTCCCGGAGCGCTCGATCGAGATCGTCAACTGGAAGGCCGAGGCGTCCGGCCCGCCGCCGGCCGGCGGCAGGACCCATCGGCTGGTGACCCCCGGCGCCGCCGGCGATGCGCTGAAAGGCCGTCGCGACGCGTGCTTCGACAGCGACGGCGGCCTGGCGTCGTGCCCGGTCTGGGACCGCTACCGGCTCGCGGTCGGCCAGACGCTCGACGGCCCGGCGCTGATCGAGGAGACCGAATCCACCTGCGTGCTGCACCCGGGCGACCGGGCGGTGCTCGATGCGGCTGGCAACCTGGTCATCACCATCGGAGGACTGTAGCGATGGCCTACGACCCGATCGCGCTCGGCATCCGCTGGGACCGGCTGATCTCGATCGCCGACGAGATCGTCAATGCGCTGGTCCGCACTTCGTTCTCGACCAACGTCCGCGAGAGCTACGACCTGTCGTGCGTGATCTGCGATGGCCGCGGCCGCTCGCTCGCCCAGGGCTCGTACAGCGTGCCGTCGTTCACCGGCACCGCACCGGCGACGCTCGGCCACATGCTGGCGCGTTACCCGGCCGAGACGCTCGCACCGGGCGACGTGCTGGTCACCAACGACCCGTGGATGGGCACCGGCCACGTGTTCGACATCAGCGTGATGCAGCCGGTGTTCCGCGACGGCCGGATCATCGCCTACGTGCTCAGCGTCACGCACCTGCCGGACGTCGGCGGCGCCGGCTTCGGCGCCACCGCGCGCGAGGTCTACGAGGAGGGGTTGCGGCTGCCGGTGGTCAAGCTGATCCATGCCGGCGAGCCGGACCGGGTGCTGTTCGACATCATCCGCAACAACGTCCGCGTCGCCGACCAGACCATCGGCGACATCATGGCGAACGTGACCTGCACGACGGTCGGCGGGCGGATGCTGAACGCGTTCATGGACGAATACGGCGTCGACGACCTGCAGCCGCTCGCCGACGCGATCATCGATCAGTCCGAGCGGGCGATGCGCGACGCGCTCGCGGCGATGCCGGCCGGCACCTACCGCAGCGCGATCGACGTCGAGGGGCTCGACCATCCGCTGCGCTACGCCTGCAGCGTGACGCTCGGCGGCGGCGAGGTGCAGGTCGACTTCGCCGGCACCAGCGACGCGGTCGGCGTCGCCATCAACGTGCCGATCTGCTACACCCGCGCGATGACCTATCACGCGATCAAGTGCCTGACGACGCCGAAGATCCCGAACAACGAGGGCTCGGTGCGGCCGGTCGCGATCACCGCGCCGGAGCGCTGCGTGCTGAACCCGCTGCCGCCGTCGCCGACCGGCGGCCGGCACGTGCTCGGGCATTTCATCCAGCCGCTGCTGTTCGCCGCGCTCGGTCAGGCCGTGCCGGAGCGGGTGCAGGCCGATTCCGGCATGCTCAACCTGATCAATGTCCAGGGCACGACGCGCGAGGGGCGCGGCGTCTCCAGCATCTTCTTCGCGTCCGGCGGCTTCGGTGCGCTCGCCGGCATCGACGGCGCGCCGACGCTGCCGGCGCCGGCGAACATGACCGGCACGCCGGTCGAGGTCTGGGAGGAGCTGACCGGCCTCTCGATCCTGTCGAAGACGCTGCTGCCCGACAGCGGCGGTGCCGGCGAATCCCGCGGCGGGCTCGGCCAGCGCATCGAGATGCGCAACGACAGCGCCGGCCCGATGTCGATCGCGTGCCTCGCCGGCCGCGCCGAGTTCGCGCCGGCCGGCGCCCGCGGCGGCCGGCCGGGGCGGCGGCGC
>JBFWQR010000041.1:0-48908 GCA_050249335.1 Lautropia sp. | reverse complement strand
CGGGCGCTACCTGAACAACCTGGGCAGTCGGCTGCGGGAACGCGGCTACGGCAAGGAGCTGCTGATCGTCCAGTCCAACGGCGGCGTGATGACCGCGCCGGTCGCGGTCCAGTTCGCTGCCAACACGATCCTGTCGGGTCCGGCCGGCGGCGTCACCGCGGCCGTCGGCATCGCGGCGGACATGGGACTCGAACGCGTCGTCTCGTCCGACATGGGCGGGACGAGCCTGGACATCTGCGTGATCAAGGACACCCAGCCGGCGATCACGAACTACAAGCTGCTGGACTTCGGCATCCCCTTGTGCATACCGATGCTCGACGTCGACGCGATCGGGGCGGGCGGCGGCAGCCTGGCAAAGCTCGACGCAGCGGGGATCCTGAGCGTCGGACCCGAAAGCGCCGGCGCGTTGCCCGGGCCGGTCTGCTACGGCCGGGGCGGCTCCGTGCCGACCGTCACCGACGCGAATCTGTCGCTCGGACTGCTCGACGCCGAGCGCGCGATCGGCAAGCAGCAGGGCGTCCGGATGGACCGGGAGGCGGCCGATGCCGCGCTGCTGGAGCGGATCGGGCGGCCGCTGGGCCTGGATGCGCAACAGGCCGCCGAGGCGGTGCTCGCGGTCGCCGGCAGCCTGATGGGCGGCCACATACGACGCCGGCTGATCGAGCGGGGTCAGGATCCCCGGACGTTTTCGCTGATCGCCTTCGGCGGCGCCGGTCCGCTGCACGCGAACCGGATCGTGCGGGAGGCCGGGCTCCGCGGCGCGGTGATCCCGTGCTATCCGGGGATCAATTCGGCGATCGGCTGCACGATGGGTCGGCTGAGGCACGATTTCATGAAGACCGTCGGCGCGGCGCTGTCGACGATGGACATGGACGCGCTGCACCGGCTGTACGCCGAGCAGCACGACCGTGGCCGCTCGCTGCTTCTGGCCGAAGGCGTCGAGGCGACCGATACCGTCGCCGCCTTCGGCGGCGACATGTGCTATCGCGGGCAGACGCATCAGCTGCAGGTCGTGTTCCCGGCGAGCGCCGGAATCACGCCGGACTCGATGCGGCGGGCGTTCGAGGCCGCCTATCGAGAGCGCTACAGCCAGCTGCTGGACCGGGCGGACGTGATGCTGGTCAACGCCCGCACCACCGTGATGAGCTCGCGCCGGCTTCCGTCGCTGTCCGGCCTGGTGCGGCTACCGGCCGGGCCGATGCCGGCGGCCGGCCGCACCGACGTCTACTTCGACGGCCGCTGGCGCCCGGCGGCGGTCTACCAGCGGATGGCGCTGCCGGTCGGCGCCGAGGTGGCCGGCCCGGCGCTGCTGGTACAGGTCGACACCACGACCTTCGTCGAACCGGGTTTCCTCGCCCGCGTCCATCCCACCGGCAACCTCTGCATCGAGCCCGCGCAATGAAGACCGATCCGGTGACTCTCGCGGTGATCCGCGGTGCCCTGGAACAGATCGCCGAAGAGATGGACGCGGCGCTCGCTTCGTCGGCCATCTCGCCGGTGATCGCCGATGCCTGGGACCGCGCCAGCGGCATCTTCCATCCCGAGACGGGCGAGGTGATCGCGCAGGGGGCGACCGGGCTGCCGATCTTCATCTTCGTGATGCAGTCCACGGTGCAGGAGGTCATCAAGGCCCATCCGGTGCAGACCATGCGTCCGGGCGACGTGTTCGTCGTCAACGATCCCTATCGCGGCGGCACGCACACGATGGACGTCAAGTTCGTGAAGCCGTACTTCCACGACGGCAAGGTGGCGATGTTCGTCGCGAACACCGGCCACTGGCCGGACGTCGGCGGCATGACCCCGGGCGGATTCACGCCGGTCGCCACCGACGTCTACCAGGAAGGCCTGCGGCTGCCGCCGGTGCACATCTACCGGGGTGGGGAGCTGAACCGGGCGGTTCTGGACATCATGCTGCTGAACATGCGCGTGTCCGAGGACCGCTACGGCGACCTGGCCGCGCAGATCAACGCGCTGGATCTGGGATGCGATCGTCTCGGCAGCCTGTTCGGCCAGTACGGCCCCGGCCAGCTGTACCACTACATCGAGGAGCTCAAGGCCCGGTCCGAACGCCTGATGCGCCAGCGGATCGAGGCCGTGCCCGACGGCGTCTACCGCTTCGCCGACTGCCTCGACAGCGACGGCGTCGACGAAGGGCGGCTCTCGATCGACCTCGCGCTCACCGTGCAGGGCTCCGAGATCACGTTCGACCTGTCGGAAAGCTCGCCGGCGTGCCGGGGGCCGTTCAACATGCCGCTCGCCTGCACGATCAGCGGGCTGATGATCGGGATCAAGCACGTGTTCTGGGACGTTCCGATCAACTCCGGCTGCTTCGTCCCGTTCCGGTACGTGATTCCGGAGGGGACGATCCTGAACCCGCGCCCACCCAGCCCGGTATCCGGCTGCACCACCGAAACGATGCAGCGGCTGGTCGGCGTCGTCATGGGCGCACTGGGACAGGCGATCCCCGAGCGCGTTCCGGCCTGCCCGTTCGGTACCGGCACGAACATCGGCATCGGCGGCTACTCGCCCACCAAGGGGCATTTCGCGACGATCTTCTTCTGGGGCGGCGGCTACGGCGGATATGCGGGCGGGGACGGGCTGACCAACGGGGCGACCGTGATCGCGGCGTCGCGGAACAGCTCGATCGAGGTGCTCGAGCAGTCCGTTCCGCTGCTGTTCACGCGCCATGCGGTGCGGGAGGACTCGGCGGGGGACGGCCAGTACCGGGGCGGGTTCGGCGTCGAGGTGTCGTTCGAGCTGCGCGACGGCGAGGCCTATCTGACGCTGGTCGGAGATCGCGGAACCGTCGGCCCCTACGGCCTGTGCGGAGGGCGTCCCGGCAAGCCCGCCGACCACGATTTCCATACCGGCGGCCGGAGCTTCAAGGCGCCGCACCTGACGAAGATCGACCGCCTGTACCTGCGGCCCGGCGACGGCGTGGCGCTGCGCACGCCGGGCGGCGGCGGCTACGGTCCGCCCGAACGCCGCCCGGCCGACGCGCGGGAACGGGACCGGTCGAACGGCTACATCCACGATCCGGCCTGACCGGTACGGCTCGACGGACCAGACAGACCAAAGCGAGGCGAACGACGTGAGCGAACCAGACCTGAGCCAGTACGTGACATCGATCGAAACCCGGCTCGACAGCCACTACGGCAGCGGCGTGATATCGCTGGGGATCATCACCGAGCTGTTCGGCATGGTCGGCGGAAAGCTTTCGCTGATGCTGGACGGCGACGACGGCTTGATGCGGGGATTCGAGCAGCTCGAGTTCATCCAGCCCGCGTACCAGGGCGACTACGTGCGTGCGACGGCCCGGCTGATCTCGGTCGGCCGGACCTCGCGCAAGCGGATCTACGAGGCGCACGTCGTCGCACGCACCTTCGGCATCGGCCCGCACGTGACCAGCGGCGAGATCTTCAAGGAGCCGCTGCTGATCGCGCGCGGGGTCGGGACCGCGGTCGTCCTGCAGGAGCGTCAGCGGTTCACGCCTGCGGCACTGCGCGGCGGCCCGGGGGGCACCTCGGGGGGAGCGGGGGGAGCGGGGGGAGCCTCGGCGTGACGACTGCCGCCGGCGCCGTCTCCGTCATCGACCAGCAGGTGATCGGCCGCGCGCTGCAGGCGACGGCGGAGGAGATGGGGATCAATCTGCTGCGCAACGCGTTCTCCTCGGTGGTCAGGGAGGCGAAGGACATGTCGACCGCGGTGTTCGACCGCGACGGCGAGCTGGTGGCGCAGGCCGATCACATCCCGATGCTGATCAGCGCGATGACGACCAGCATCAGGGCATGCCTCGTCCACCATGCCGACGCGCCGATCACGCCGCGGACGGTCTTCGTGACCAACGATCCCTACCGGGGCTGCCAGCACCTCAACGACATCGCGGTGTTCATGCCCGTCTACGCGGGATCGGAGCGCATCGCGTGGGTCGGGTCGATCGCGCATCATCTCGACGTCGGCGGCGTCGCGCCGGGCATGCTGCCCAACGCGACCGAGATCTTCGAGGAAGGCATCGTCATCCCGCCGCTGCGGCTCGAGCTCGAGGACGGCCGGTTTCCCGAGCTGTTCGTGCAGATCCTGACGGCGAACGTGCGTGCGCCGCACGACACGCTGGGCGACCTGAACGCGCAGCTGGTCGCGCTGTTCTCGGGTCGGGACCGGATCGAAGCGCTGGCAGCCCGATACGGGCCCGGATGCCTGGTCGCGGTGATGGCGGCGCTGATCGATGCCTCCGAGCGCGCGATGAAGGCGGCGATGGCCGAGATTCCGGACTTCGTCGGCGAAGGCACGTCCTGGCTCGACGACGACGGCATCGGCGGCGGCCCGATGACGGTCCGGGTACGCGCCTGCAAGCAGGGCGAGCAGCTGCTGCTCGATTTCACCGGTACTTCCGAGCAGCGCGCCTGCATGATGAACGCCAATCTCTCGTCGACGCTCGGCGCGTGCTGGACCGCGTTCCGGCAGGTCTTCGGCGCCGAGCTTTCGATTCCGTTCAATGCCGGAGCCGTCAGGGCGCTGAAGGTCCACGCTCCGGAGGGCTGCTTCCTCAACCCGCGGCCGCCCGCATCGGTCCACGGGCGCGTCGTCACCGCCTACCGCGTGCACGACGCGCTGATGCAGGCGTTCGCGGTGTCGCTGCCGGACAAGGTCATCGCGCCCGGCTTCAATTCGTCGATCTGCCTCGCGCTCAGCAGGCTCCACGCGGGCCGCTACAGCATCTTCGTCGAGGTGCTGTCCGGCGGCTGGGGCGGACGCAGCACCAGCGACGGTCCGGACGCGCTGCCGTTCCCGCTCAGCAACTGCTCGAACGCGCCGGCCGAGTACGTCGAATCCCAGTTCCCGTTCCTCCGGATCCGCCGTTACGGCCTGCTGGCCGACAGCGCCGGGGCGGGCCGTCACCGGGGCGGATTCGGCGAAGTCCGGGACTACGACATTCTCGCCGACGACGTGATCTACAGCGGATTCACCGACCGCTTCACCCACGGCGCGCCGGGCCTCTTCGGCGGCGAGCCGGGACGCCCCGGTTCGATCGTCGTGTATCGGGGCGACGAAACGATACCGGTGGCTTCCAAGGGCAGCATCGTGCTCAAGCGCGGCGATCGGCTCCGAATCATCGGCGGCGGCGGCGGAGGCTACGGCGCGCCGCAGCAGCGTGACCCGGCCGCGATCGCGGCGGACGTCGCCGCCGGGCTGAGCACGCGACCGCACGCGTTCGCTGCCGGAGCCGGCTGAGCATGCGGGCGGGCATCGAGATCGGCGGGACGTTCACGGACCTGGTCGCCGTCCTGGACGACGGGTCCGTCGAAACGGCCAAGACGTTCAGCACGCCGGGCAATCCGGCGCTGGGCGCGCTCGACGTGCTGCGGCAATGGCGGCCGACCGCGGCGGGATTGCGCAGCCTGGCCCACGGCTCCACGGTCGCGACCAACGCGGTGCTCGAGCGCAACGGGGCCGTGACCGCGCTGCTCGTCACCGCGGGGCACCGCGACGTGCTGGAGATCCAGCGGCACGAGAAGTCGGAGATCTTCGATCTGCAGTATTCCAAGACGGTTCCCCTCGTGCCGCGGTCCCGGGTCGTCGAGGTCCGGGAACGCCTCGCTGCGAGCGGCGAGATCGTCGAACCGATCCAGCTCGACCAGGCGCTGCTCGAGCGCATCCGCGAGGTCGTCCAGCGCGATCGGGTCGCCTCGCTCGCGGTGACGCTGCTGCACAGCTATCTCGATCCGCGGCACGAGCAGGCCCTCGGTGCGTTCGTCGCCGAGCGGCTGCCGGGCGTCGCGGTCACCCTGTCGTCGCAGGTGAATCCGGAATACCGGGAGTACGAGCGGGCGAGCACGACGGTCCTCAGCGCGTTTCTGCGACCGGTGGTCGACGGCTATCTGGAGACGCTCGAACGGCTGGTGCGGGCGCACGGGTTCACCGGGGATCTGCAGATCATGCAGTCCGCAGGTGGCGTCATGCCCGTGCTGGCCGCCCGCGAGCAGGCCGTCAACGTCGTGCTGAGCGGACCGGCAGCGGGCGCCGTCGGTGCCGCGTTCATGGCGTCCCAGGCGGGTTTCCGCGACGTGATCACGCTGGACATGGGCGGCACCAGCGCCGACATCGCGCTGGTGCGCGACGGCCGGCCGAGCGTCACGTTCGAGAGCCGGATCGACGGCCTGCCGATCCGCGTCCCCGCGATCGACATCCAGACCGTCGGCGCCGGCGGAGGCTCGGTCGCATGGATCGACCAGAGCGGCGGCCTGCGCGTCGGCCCTCGGAGCGCCGGCGCGGACCCGGGGCCTGCCTGCTACGGGCGCGATGGCCAGGATGCGACGACGACCGACGCGAACCTGCTGATCGGACTGCTGCGGCCGGCGCGGTTCTTCGGCGGTCGCCTCGTCCTCGACACGGCGCGCGCGCAAGCCGCGGTCGCCCCGCTCTGCGAGCGGCTCGCGCTGCAGCCGGTCGACGTCGCCGAGGGCATCCGGCGCATCGCCAATGCCAACATGGTGGAGGCGATCCGGCTGGTTTCGGTCGAGCGCGGACACGATCCGCGCGACTTCGCGCTGCTGGCGTTCGGCGGTGCCGGCGGGCTGCACGCGTGCGAGATCGCGGCCGAGCTGCAGATCGACACGGTGATCGTGCCCGAGAATCAGGGCGTCCTGTCGGCCTTCGGGCTGCTCGTCAGCGACTATCGCCAGGACCTCGTGTCGACGCTGGTCGCCCGGGAGCGCGACATCGATCCCGCCGAGCTCGCGCAGCGTTTCGCGACGATGGTCGACGCGGTCCGCGAGGCGTTCGGCAAGTACGGATTCCCGGCCGAGGATCTGGACCTGAAGGCCAGCGTCGGGCTGCGTTACTTCGGGCAGGCCTCGGAGCTCGACATCCCGATCGATCTGCCGGGGATCGGCCGCGAGGCGGTTCCGGCATGGGTCGACTCGTTCCATCGGCAGTACAAGCGGCGCTTCGGCCACAGCTTTCCCGACAAGGAGGTCCAGCTGGTCAACCTGCGCGTCTCGGCGCTGCGTCCGGCCGAGACGCTGCGGCTGCCGGCCAAGTCCGCGACGCTGCAGCCCGAACGCGACGAGGGCCGCGTGTACGCGCAAGGACAATGGACGCCGGCGGCTTTTCTATGGCGCCCGTCACTGCCTGCAGGATTTGCGGTGCCGGGACCCGTCGTCGTCGAGGATTACTATGCGACGACCTACGTCCCGCGCGGCTGGTCGCTGACGGTACAGGGCGACGGCACGCTGGTCCTGCAGCATCGGCGGGCCGGCTAGCATGAGCATGCCGTCACCGGCCGATCCGCCCGCCCAGGCCATCCTCGCCGGCGCTTTCGCCGGCTTCGCTTCGGCGGTCGCGCACGGCGCACGCGAGCCGGCCGGCAGCGCCGCATGGGTTCTGTCGTCGGGCATCGTCGCGGCCCAGCAGTGCAATGCCGCGCTGCTCTGCGACACGCTGGCGTGCACGGCCCGCCAGGTACGGGAGCGATACGCGCAGCAGTCCTGGAAGCCGCGGGATCTGTTCATCTGCAACAGTCCGTTCCTCGGCGGCGTGACGCTCGACGTCGTGACGATGCTCGTGCCCGTGCCGGCCGCGGACGGCACGGCTGGCCTGGCCGGCCTCGCGGTCCGCTACGCGGACTTCGGCGCGATGGCGCGCGGCGCGTTCGCGCTGCGCCGCGAGACGCGGCACGAAGGATTCTGCCTGCCGCTGCTGCGGCTCGAGTTCGAGCGCGAACCGCTGCCCGAGATCCTGACCGCGATGATCGGCGGCAATGTCAGGCGGCCGGACCAAGCCGTCCGAGGGCTCGAGGCCCAGGCGCTCGCCGTCCGGCGCGCGGCCGGCGAGCTCGCGGCGAGCGAGGTGCCGCTCGCCGATCGGGCCGTCGCCCGGATGGCGGACGCGATCGCCGGGTTTCCGCCGGGCCGATTCCCGGGCCGCGCAGCGCTCGCGCCGGCCGATCGCGAAACGTCGGCCCACGTGATCGCCGAGGTCGAGGTGGCCGGCGGTCGCGTCCGTGTGCGGCTGGCGGTGACGGACCCCGACGCGCTCGGGGACGACTGCCATTCATCGCTGGCGGCGACGCGCGCCGGTGTCGTCAGCGCGCTCGCCGCGGCGTCCGGGATGCCCGCATGGGCCTTGTCGGCCGTCACCGACGTGGAAACCGGCGGGGACAGGCGGCTCGACGCCGCCTATCCCGACGCCGTGGCCGGCGGCGCGATCCTGTCGTTCGCCTGCCACCAGGCGGTCGCCGCGGCGATGCAGGCGTCCGGCATGCCGGTCCGCGACCATCCGACGCTCGACCGATTCTCGGGAACGGCGACATGAGCCCGCTCGACGGCCTGTTCGACGCGCGCGGGATCGCGTTCGTCGGTGTGACCGAGAACCCGGGCGGATACGGCGCGCGCATCGTCAGATACTGCCTCGACGGCGGCTATGATGGCGACGTCGCGTTCGTCAACCCCAGACACGCGCACCTGTTCGGCCGGCGTTGCCATCCCGACCTGCGGGACGTTCCAGGCGTCGTCGACGTCGTCGTCGCCATGGTCGGTCCCGGCCGGATCGCCGAGGTGTACGCCGCGGCCGCGCAGCGCGGCGCCCGCTACTTCCTCGTCGTCGGCGAGCTCGTCCGGTCCGCCGATCCCGACGGTGCCGGCCAGCTGGATCGGCTGCGCGGCGCGATCCGCGATGGCGGTCCGCGCATCGTGGGTCCGGTCTGCGTGGGCGTCGTGGCGCCGCCGGCAAGACTGTGCGTGTCGATATCCAGCGCGCTGACCCATGGGATGCCGCGCGCCGGCGGCATCGGGCTGATCTCCCAGAGCGGCGGCATCATCGGTGCCGTGATCGACAGGTCGCGGCTCAGCGGCGCAGGGTTCTCCAGCATCGTCTCGAGCGGCGGCGAGTTCGATCTCGGTCTGTGCGACTACGTCGAGCACCTGATCGACGATCCCGCCACCCGGGTGATCGCGATCTATTGCGAGGGCTTCGGCGATCCCTCCCGCTTCCTCGCCCTCGCCGGGCGTGCGCGCCGGGCGGATACGCCGATCGTGCTGCTCAAGGCGGGCCGCACCGAGGTCGGCGCGAAGGCCGCCCTGTCCCACAGCGGCCGCATCGCCAGCGACGGTTTGATCGAGGAGACGATCCTGCGCCGCCACGGACTGATCCTGGTCGACGATATCGACGATCTGCACGTGACCGCATCGGTTCTCGAACGTTCCCGCGTGCGCGCCGGCACCGGGATCGGCGCCGCGTCGCTATCCGGAGGCTATTCGGTCGTCGTCGGCGACGCGTTGAGCCGAGCAGACCTTCCGATCGCGACCTTGTCCGCCGCCACCTGCGAAGCGCTGCGCGAGGAGGTAGCCCAGCCGCATCCGGCGAATCCGGTCGACGCGGGCGCGCGGCCGACGCCGGGCCGCGAAGCGCTCGACGTACGGGCGGCGATGGCTGCGCTGGACGCCGACTCGAACGTGGGCGTGACGGTCTACGCCGAAACGACCTTCCTCAATCCCGAGACCGTGGTCGAGCCCCTCGCCGAGTTCGTTGCTTCGGCGAGCAAGCCCCACCTCACCTGCTGGCAGGCCGGTCCCGCGATGGCCGGCGTCGTTGCCCGTCTGCGCGATCGCGGCGTCCTCGTGATCGATTCGCTGGCCCAGACCACGGCTGCGCTGCGCGGACTGTATCAATGGGCCGCGGGGTGCGAGCCGCCGCCGGTCCGGGTGCCGGCGCTCGGCGCCGAGGCGCTCGCAGGCGTTTCGCCCGGAATGCTCGACAACGACGCCGCCCGCAACCTGCTCGGCGCCTACGGCATCGCGCTGGTCGCCGAGCGCGTCGTCGCCGCCGGGCAGGACCCGGGGGCTGCCGCCGCGGCCATGGGCTTGCCGGTGGTCCTGAAGGGATTGCTGCCGGGCGTCGCGCACAAGACTGAGCGAGGGCTGGTCGCGGTCGGGCTGGGTTCGCGCGACGCGATCGACGCGGCTGCCGAGGCGATGCGTGCCCGCAATCCGGGCCTGGCCGGTTTCGTGCTGCAGCCGTTCCTGTCCGACGGCATCGAGATGATCGCCGGCGTGAAGTCCGACGCGCAGCTCGGCGCCGTCGTCCTGCTCGGATTCGGCGGCGTCTTCGCCGAGGCGATGGGTCCGCCCGCGATCGAGGCTGCGCCGCTCGGCCCGTCGGCGGCCGACGCATTGATCGACCGCGTCGACAGGAAAGGCGTCCTGCGGGGTTACCGTACCGGCAGGGCTCATGCCCGGGATCGACTGGCCGAACTGCTGGTTCGCCTGGGCGATCTCGCTGCCGGCCACCGTGAGCGCGTCGCGGAGATCGACCTGAATCCCGTCATCGTCGGCGAGCGGGCGGCGGTGGCGGTCGACTGGCTGGTCGTCGTGCGCGACCGCGCGGACTGAGCCCTGCTCAGTCCGGTTCCTTCCAGTAGACCCCGAACGCGTCCCGCCTCGAGAATCCTTCGCGGATCGCCTTGACTGTGTCCTTCCCGCCGCGCACGACGACGACGGCGAGCAATGCTTCGAGGAAGGCCATGGTTGGAACCAGGGACTGGTAGAACGACGTGGTGACGGTCGGCAGCAGGAAGACCTGCGCGTTGGCGATCGCCAGCGGCGAAACCGGGCTGTCCGTGATCGCGATCAGCGCGCATCCCCGATCCCGGGCATAGTGCAGGACCTTGACGGTTTCCGTGAGGTAGGGATCGAAGGTCATCCCGATCACGACATCCTGCGGGCCGATGTCGCCGAGCTCGTCGACCATCATCCCGCTGCGATTCTCCAGCAGGATGAACTTGTCGGTGAACGTCTGTGCGACGTAGTAGAAGTAGAAGGCGGCGGCGAACCAGCTCCGGAGTCCGATGACGAACACGCGCCGCGCGCGCTGGATGGTATCCGCCGCGCGGTCGAGCTCGGCCGGCGCGACGCGCTCGAAGGTCTCGCGCAGCCCTTCGCCGAGCAGGCGGGAGGCGTCGCGCACCGAATGCTCCGCGTTGCGGCTGGCGAGCCGCATCTGCAGGTCACGGGCGCGGTTGTAGTAGCGCCCAGAGCCCGAACGCAGGCTCTCGCGGAAATTGGCCCGGAACAGATCCCAGCTCTCGAAACCGAGCAGGTTGGCCAACCGGATCAGGGTGGTCGCCCCGACCTCCGCGTTCTCCGCGATGCGCCGCAGCGGATACAGGGCGACGTCGGTCGGCGAGCCGATGACGTAGCGTGCCGCTCGTCGCAGCTTCGGCGACAGGCTGGGGTACAGTTCCTCGATCGCGTGGGTCAGTCGATGGTTGTCCGTCATCGGCAAGCTCTCCGGCAGTGCCGACGCGATTATGGGGCGGGACGGCAGGCGCGTCGCGACAGTGCCGGTATCGTGCGGACCCGCACCCTGATGCGGTGCCCGGATTCGCCGGCCGTGGCCGCGGCAACGGTGCAAGAATGATGCAAGTTCGATCGGTCAGTCCTGTTGCAGGAACGCGATGTCCACCACGCCCGCGAAACCACCGGATCCGCAGCACCATCGGCCGGATCAGCAGCACCACCGCCAGCGGCGCGCCGGCGACCAGCCGCCGGAGACCGAGCCGCCGCGCAAGGTCGACCCGTTCACCTTCGTGCTGCACGGCGCCGCCGGCGACCTGGCGCGGCGCAAGATCCTGCCGGCGCTCGCCCATCTGGCCGAGTCCGGCTATTTTCCGCAGCAATGCCGGATCGTGCTGGCGCAGCGCCGGCCGGTGACGGCAGCCGAAGCGCTGGCGGAGCAGGCGGCGTTCCTGCGCGAAATCGGCGATGACGCTGCGGTCGGGGCACTGGCGGCATTGACGCCGCTGGTCTCGACGGTCGCGATCGCGCTCGGCAGCGATGTCGCGGCTACCCGGGCCCTGCTCGCCGCGGCGGTCGACGGCGGGCCGCGGCCAGTGGTCCACTATGCGGCATTGCCGGCGTCGCGTTTCGCCGACCTGATGGCGCTGATCGACGGCCCGCGCGACCCGGCGCAGCTGCGCGTCGTGCTCGAGAAGCCGCTCGGCTTCTCCGGCGACGAATCGCGCCGGATCGAGGACGTGGTCGCCGAGCATCTGGACGAGGCGCAGGTCTACCGGATCGACCACTATCTCGGCAAGCAGGCGGTGCAGAACCTGCTGGCGCTTCGTCTCGGCAATCTGGTGTTCGAGCCGCTGTTCAACCGCGAGCATGTCGCGCATGTCGAAATCACGGTCGCCGAGCATCTCGGCGTCGAGGATCGCGCCGGGTTCTACGAGCAGAGCGGTGCGATCCGCGACATGGTCCAGAGCCACATGCTGCAATTACTGGCGACGCTGGCGATGGAGCCGCCGGTGGGCCTCGACGCCGATGCGCTGCGCGACGAGAAGCTCAAGATCCTGCGCTCGCTCGCGGTGCCGCGGATCGGCGGCCGCGACTCCGACATCGTGATCGGCCAGTACGTCGGCGGGCATTTCGACGGCCGCGTCGTGCCCGGCTACCGCCAGGAGCCCGGGGTCGCGCGCGATTCGCTGACCGAATCGTTCGTCGCCTTCCGCACCGAGGTCCGCACCTGGCGCTGGGCCGGCGTGCCGTTCCTGCTGCGCACCGGCAAGCGGATGCCGCAGCGCTTCGCCGAGATCGTCGTGCAGTTCCGCGACGTACCGCTGCCGCTCTACAAGGCGGTCGGCGGCCAGTGGGCCGGCAACCGGCTGGTGGTCCGGCTGCAGCCGGAGGACCAGCTGCAGCTGCATCTGCTCGCCAAGGCGCCCGGCCAGCGCGAGCGGCTGCAGCCGGTCAAGCTGAACCTCGATTTCTTCGAGGCGTGGCGAATCCCGGTCCGCGATGCCTACGAGCGGCTGCTGACCGACATCCTGCGCGGCCGGCTCAGCCTGTTCCTGCGCCGCGACGAGGTCGAGGCGCAGTGGTCGTTCACCGACCAGCTGCGCACACAGATCCACGACGGCGGCCTCGAGCCGCTCGCCTATGCGGCCGGCACTTTCGGCCCGCCCGAGGCGACCGCGCTGGCAGTGCGCGCCGGCGCGGTCTGGTCGGAGGCGCTCGCCGGAATCTGAGCGCCCCCGGGGCCGGGCTGCGCCGCGAGGGAATCCGGCGTGCCCGCGTCGTACGCGACCTCGACCAGCCGGAACGGCGGCCGGTCCGCGAAATGGCGCTCGAGCAGCGGCTTGGCGACGTTGTAGACCGGAATACCGTTGACGGTTCGCCCTTCGAGCGAGCCGCGATGGGCATGCCCGTGCACCACGGCTGCGACCGGATAACGCAACAGCGGTTCTTCGAGGCGGCTGGTCCCGAGGAATGGAAAGATCTCGCGCGGCTCGCCGATCGCGGTCGCTTCGATCGGCGCGTAGTGCAGCAGCGCCAGCCGGGCCGGGGTCCGCAATTTGGCCAGCGCCGACTCGAGCTTCAGCGCCTCCTGGATCGCCTCCTGGACGAACAGCTTGATCGCGCTCTCGCCCCAGGCGCCGAGCGCGCCACGGCCGAAGCCGCCGGCGAAGCCCTTGATGCCGGCGATGCCGACGCCGGCGATCTCGCACGCCTCGCCGTCGAGCACCTGGACGCCGGCCTCCTCGAGAATGGTGCGGACCGCGTCGGCCAGATTCGATTCGAAGTCGTGGTTGCCGAGCACCGCAGCGATCGGCACTGTCGCCGCCGCGAGCTCCTCGGCCAGCACATGGGCCTCGTCGGTCAGGCCGTAGTCGGTCAGGTCGCCGCAGAGCAGCAATCCGTCGGCGGCGGCCGACGCAGCCGCGAACAGGCCGTGCAGCGTTCCGGCCGAGGCCTTGGTGCAGTGCAGGTCGCCGACCGCGGCGAAACGGGCACGCCGGAGGGTCGGATCGGGCAGCGGCGATGACGAAACCGAAGCAGGGTGCGCCGAAGCGGGGTGCGGCATCGATGTGGACGCCGATGACGGCCGCGGCGAGGCTGACAGCCAGGATGGCGACGAGGACGGCAACGAGGATGACGGCGGCAGGGGCGAGAAGGGCGGCATCGAGGTTCTCCCGGATCGTTCTTCCGTCCTCCAGCAAGGCACGCGCCTTGCCAAACCGTGCATCATGGCCGCGCCGAATTTCGCCCCCGAGCAGTCTGATGCACCGGCGATCTACGCGCGCGCCCTGCGAGCGCTCGAGGCGGCCGGCTCGCCGTTCCTGCTCGGCGGCGCCTGGGCCTTCGCCTACCACACCGGCATCGAGCGGACCACCAAGGATCTCGATCTGGTGATCCGGCGTTCGGACTTCGCTTCGGTCGCGGCGGTGCTCGAGGCGGCCGGCTTCGAGACCGCACTGACCTATCCGCACTGGCTCGGCAAGGCACGCAACGGCGAGGTCTTCATAGACCTGATATTCAACTCCGGCAATGGCATGACCGCGGTCGACGACGAGTGGTTCCGCGGCAATGGGCGCACCGACGTGCTCGGCGTTGCCGTCGACGTCGTGCCGGTCGAGGAGCTGATCTGGTCGAAGAGCTTCGTGATGGAGCGCGAGCGGTTCGACGGCGCCGAGGTGCTGCACCTGCTGCGGGATTGCGCGGCACACCTCGACTGGGAACGGCTGCTGCGGCGGTTCGGCGGGCACTGGCGGGTGCTGCTCGCGCATCTGGTGCTGTTCGGCTATGTCTACCCGGACGAGCAGCTGCGGCTGCCGGAATCGTTGCTGGTCCGGCTGATCGAACGCTTCGATACCGAGCGCTGGCTGCTGCAGGGTGGGCACCTCGCCGATGCCGGATCCGGCGCCGGATCGGAGCGCGTCTGCCGCGGCACGATGCTGTCGCGCGAGCAATACCTGCACGACGTCGAACGGGACGGCTATCGCGACGCGCGCCGGTTGCCGCCGGCGACGATGAGCGCGCGCGAACTCGAGATCTGGACCCGCGCGATCGGTCAGCCGGAATCGTCGCCGGGCACGGTCCGGACCCGCGCCTGAAGGCGCCCCCGGACCAGCCGCGCCGCGCCCGGTCCGGCAGGGCCGCGCGGCTGCGGCGGCACCGAGCATGCTCGGCGAAACCCCGCCTTCGCTCTCCGGAGGGTCAGGGAAACCCGGGCTGGCCCGGCGTTTCCTCGAGCCAGCCGGCGATCGCGGCGACGACCTCGTCGACCGGCGGCGCGACGTCGAACTCGCGGCCGCTGCCCGGCGCCAGCGGTTCGAGTGTCGCGAGCTGGCTGGCGAGCAGCGATGCCGGCATGTAGCGATGCCGGCGCGCCGCGGCGCGCGCGGCGAGCAGTTCCCGGCTGCCGGTCAGCAGCGCCAACCGGAAGCCGGATACGCTGGCGGCGAGCTTCTGCCGATAGATCACCTTGAGCGCCGAACAGGCGAGCACGACGGTCTCGTCGCGTGCGGCCGCAGCGCGCAGCTCGGCGTTGAGCCGGTCGAGCCACGGCCAGCGATCGTCATCGGTCAGCGGCTGGCCGGCCGCCATCTTGCGGACGTTGGCGTCCGGATGGAAATCGTCGGCATCGAGCAGACGCGCATCGAGCCTGGCTGCGAGCCGTTCGGCGACGGTCGATTTGCCGCTGCTCGAAACGCCGGCGACGACGATCCGGAGCGGCGCGGACAAGGCCGGCGCGCACGACACCGGCGGATCGGTCGCGGGCATCGCGCTATGCTATCGCACCGCCGGTCCCGTCCGGCTCCACCCGCCGACCGAGACCGCGACCAAGGAGACGCCGCAATGGCCACCGCCGATCCGCCATATGCCGCCGGTGCGCCGATGTTCGCGACCCGTCCGGCGCTCGCCCAGTTCGATCTGACCGGCCGGCTCGCGCTGATCACCGGCTCGAGCGCCGGGATCGGCTACGCGATCGCCCGGGCGCTCGGCCATGCCGGCGCCACGGTCGTGCTGAACGGCCGCGACGCCGGCAGGCTCGAGGCCGCCGTGGCCGCGCTGGCGGCCGAAGGCATCGCGGTCCATCGCCACGGCTTCGACGTCACCAACCGCGGCGCGGTCGCGGCCGCGGTCGACGCGATCGAAGCGGAGATCGGCCCGATCGCGATCCTGGTCAACAACGCCGGCATCCAGCGCCGCGGCCCGCTCGAGGATTACCCGGCCGACACCTGGCGCGAGCTGATGCAGACCAATCTCGACAGCGTCTTCTTCGTCGGCCAGGCGGTCGCGCGCAAGATGATCGCGCGCCGCCATGGCCGGATCATCAACATCTGCTCGGTGCAGAGCGAGCTCGGCCGGCCCGGCATCGCGCCGTACGCGGCCAGCAAGGGCGCGATCAAGATGCTGACCAAGGGCATGGCGATCGACTGGGGCAAGTACGGGCTGACGGTCAACGGCATTGGCCCCGGCTACTTCGCCACCGAGCTGAACGCCGCGCTGGTCCGCGACGAGCGCTTCTCGGGCTGGCTGATCGACCGGACGCCGAGCGGCCGCTGGGGCCGGGTCGACGAACTCGGCGGCGCCGCGATTTTCCTCGCGTCCGATGCCGCGAGCTTCGTCAACGGCCACGTGCTGTACGTCGACGGCGGGGTCACCGCCCGGCTGTGACGCGCTGCGGTCGGCTGGTCGCGATGGCTAGCCGGGCAGCCGGTCGCGTGGCCAGCCGGTCGGTCGGTCGGCCGCGATGGTCAGGCCGGTCGCGGTGGTTAGGCCGGTCGTGACGCCGGTTCGACGTGGATCACGACGCGAGCGCCCGGCAGCTCGCGGCCGAGCGCGGCTTCGAGCGCATCGCAGCAGCGATGCGCGGTCGCGACCGGCAGCGCACCGGGCACGCTCAGCACGAATTCGATGAAGGTGACGCGCCCGGCGGTCCGGGCGCGCAGGCCGTGATAGCCGAACGCCGGCTCCGCGGCGATCGTCGCCGCGATCGTCGCGCGCAGGCGGGTGAGCGTCGTCTCGTCCGGCGCCGCGTCCATCAGGCCTCCGATCGAATGGCTGACGACGCGCCAGCCGGCCCAGATCACGTAGACGCCGACCGCCGCGGCGAGCGCCGGATCGAGCCACGGGATGCCGGTCGCGGCGGCGAGCCAGACGCCGGCGAGCACGCCGGCGGAGGTCGCGACGTCGGTCAGCAGATGGCGGCCGTCGGCCGACAGCGCCGGCGAGCGCAGCCGGCGGCCGGCGCGCAGCAGCGTCGCGGCCCAGACGCCGTTGAGCAACGACGCGGCGGCATTCAGCAGCAGTCCGGAGGCCGGCGCTTCGAGCCGGCGTGGGTGCGCGAGGCCGGTCCACGCCTCCTGCAGGATCGCGATCGCGGCGACCACGATCAGCACGCCTTCGGCGACCGCCGACAGGTACTCGGCCTTGCCGTGGCCGAACATGTGCGACGCGTCCGGCGGCCGCGCCGCGACCCGGATCGCGATCAGGGTGCCGGCCGCCGCGACGACGTTGACGATGCTCTCGAGCGCGTCGGACCACAGTGCGACGCTGCCGGTCAGGCGCGCCGCCGCTAACTTCAGCGCGAGCACCGCGACGCCGATCGCGATCGTCGCGACCGCGAAGCGTGCGGCGGTGCTGTCCGGCGCCGCGGCCGGCGGCAGCGAGTGGGTGTGGTCGATGTTCATGTCACGGCCGTCGGCATCATGGCGCGGCCGTCGGCAGGTGATGATGGCACGAACCCGATCGGCCGCACCGGCGCGGTGCGCCGACCGCCGGTGGCCGCTGGCACGGCCGATGCAATAATCGATCGCATCGTCCGACTGACAAGGCACCGTAGTCATGGGCATCCGTGTCGCGCTGCATCACAAGACCAGCTATCGCTATGACCAGCTGGTATCGCTGGCGCCGCACGAAGTCCGGCTGCGGCCGGCGCCGCATGCGCGGACACCGATCCTGTCGTACTCGCTGACGGTCGAGCCGGCGCAGCACTTCGTCAACTGGCAGCAGGACCCGTACGGCAACTACATCGCGCGCTACGTCTTTCCGGAGCGGACCCGCGCGTTGACCTTCACGGTCGACCTCGTCGCCGACATGACGGTGATCAACCCGTTCGACTTCTTCATCGAGAGCAGCGCCGAGCAGTTTCCGTTCGAGTACTCGCCGCAGCTGAAGGGCGAGCTCGCGTCGTATCTGCAGCCGGAGCCGGTCGGGCCGCTGCTCGCGGCCTGGCTCGAGCGGATGCGCGGCGAACTGATGGCCGCGCCGACCGGCACGACCAATTTCCTGGTGTCGCTGAACCAGCGGCTCGCCGGTGACATCCGCTACCTGGTGCGGATGGAGCCGGGCGTGCAGACGCCCGAGCAGACGCTGCAGCTCGCCAGTGGCTCGTGCCGCGACAGCACCTGGCTGCTGGTGCAGATCCTGCGCAACCTCGGTCTCGCGGCCCGCTTCGTCTCGGGCTATCTGATCCAGCTGAAGGCCGACATCGCGGCGCTCGACGGGCCGAGCGGCACCGCGGTCGACTTCACCGATCTGCATGCGTGGGCCGAGGTCTACGTCCCGGGCGCCGGCTGGATCGGGCTCGACCCGACCTCGGGCCTGCTCGCCGGCGAAGGCCACATCCCGCTCGCCTGTACCGCGGTGCCGGCTTCGGCGGCGCCGGTCACCGGCAAGGCCGACCCGGCCGAGGTCGTGTTCGAGCACGAGATGAATGTGACGCGGCTGCGCGAGGATCCGCGCGTCACCAAGCCGTACACCGAAGCGCAGTGGCAGGCGATCGATGCGCTCGGCGAACGCGTCGACGCCGAGCTGGTCGCCAACGACGTCCGGCTGACGCAGGGCGGCGAGCCGACCTTCGTGTCGATCGACGACATGGACGGCGCGCAATGGAACACCGCGGCGCTCGGCGACCACAAGCGCCGGCTCGCCGGCGAGCTTGCCGACCGGCTGAAGGCGCGGTTCGCCAGCGGCGCGCTGCTGCACCACGGCCAGGGCAAGTGGTATCCCGGCGAGCCGCTGCCGCGCTGGGCGCTCAACATCTACTGGCGCGTCGACGGCCAGCCGATCTGGCGCGATCCGGCGCTGCTCGCGCCCGATGCGCCGGAATCGCCGATCACTGCGGCTGCGGCGCCGGCGGTGGCACACCGGTTCGCCGCGACGCTGGCGACCGCGCTCGGCGTCTCGCCGCGCTATCTGGTCCCCGCCTATGAGGACGTCGCGCTGCGGGTCCAGCAGGAGCAGCAGCTGCCGGTCAACGCCGATCCGTCGCAGTACGACCTGAGGGACCCGGTGGCGCGGCAGAAGCTGTCGCTGCTGTTGCAGCAATCGCTCGGCGAGGTCGCCGGCTACGTGCTGCCGCTGAAGCCGCTGCACAGCGGCGGCACGACCGGCTGGCGTTCGAGCCGCTGGCCGCTGCGACGCGAACGGCTCTACCTGGTCGAAGGCGATTCACCGGTCGGGCTGCGGCTGCCGCTCGCTTCGCTGCCATGGGTGCTGCCGGCCGATCTCGACCCGGAGTTCCCGCCCGACCCGTTCGAGATGCGCGGCGAGCTGCCGGCGATCGATGTGGCCGCGCTGCAGCCACCGCCGCTCGCCGCGGCCGCAGGCGGTGGCGATGCGGACGACATCCCCGCGAGTCGAGCGGGCAGCGGCGCCGATGACGGCGGTGCCGCCGACCGCCGTGGCGATGATCGCGATGCCGATGACCGCGATGCCGATGACCGCGGCGATGACGGCGCCGACGAGCCGGCGGACCCGACCGCGGTGATCCACACCGCGCTCTGCGTCGAGGTTCGCGAAGGTCGCCTGCAAGTGTTCCTGCCGCCGCTCGACCGGATCGAGGACGCGCTGGCGCTGATCGCCGCGATCGAGGCGAGCGCGGCAGCGGTCGGGCAGCCGGTGCGGCTCGAGGGCTACGCGCCGCCGCGCGACCCGCGGGTGCGGCTGCTCGCCGTCACGCCGGACCCCGGCGTCATCGAGGTCAACGTGCACCCGGCGTCGAGCTGGCGCGAGCTGGTCGACAACGTCACGGCGCTCTACGACGAAGCCCGGTTGTGCCGGCTCGGCACCGAGAAGTTCATGCTCGACGGCCGCCATACCGGCACCGGCGGCGGCAATCACGTGACGCTCGGCGGCGCGACGCCGGCCGACAGCCCGATGCTGCGCCGGCCCGACCTGCTGAAGAGCCTGATCACGTATTGGCAGAACCATCCGGCGCTGTCGTACCTGTTCAGCGGCGCCTTCATCGGGCCGACCAGCCAGGCGCCGCGGGTCGACGAGGCGCGCGACGATACGCTCTACGAGCTTGCGATCGCGTTCCAGCAGATGGACAAGGTGCTGCCCGGCGCCGCGGCCAGCGACCGGCCATGGCTGGTCGACCGGCTGCTGCGCAATCTGCTGGTCGACCTGACCGGCAACACCCACCGCGCCGAGTTCTCGATCGACAAGCTCTATTCGCCGGACGGACCGACCGGCCGGCTCGGCCTGGTCGAGTTCCGCGCGTTCGAGATGCCGCCGCATGCGCGGATGAGCCTGATGCAGAGCCTGCTGCTGCGCACGCTGGTCGCGCGCTTCTGGCAGCGGCCGTATCGCGGCCGGCTGATCCACTGGGGCACCGAGCTGCACGACCGCTGGATGCTGCCGCACTACGTGACCCGCGACATCAAGGACGTCGCCCGCGATCTGGCGCGCGACGGCTATCCGGTCGACGAGCACTGGTTCGACGCGTTCATCGAGTTCCGTTTTCCGCGCCACGGCACGGTCGCCTACGACGGCGTCGAGATCGAGCTGCGCCAGGCGATCGAGCCGTGGCACGTGCTCGGCGAGGAAGTGACCCGCGGCGGCACCGCGCGCTACGTCGATTCGTCGGTCGAGCGGTTGCAGGTGCTGGTGCGCGGCCTGACCGAGAGCCGCCATACCGTCACCTGCAACGGCCGGGTGCTGCCGCTGCAGCCGACCGGCGTTCCCGGCGAATTCGTCGCCGGCCTCCGCTATCGCGCCTGGGCGCCGTGGTCGGCGCTGCACCCGACCATCGGCGTGCAGGCGCCGCTGCAGTTCGACCTGGTCGACACCTGGAGCGCACGTTCGCTCGGCGGTTGCCAGTATCACGTCGCGCATCCGGGCGGGCGCAACTACGACACCTTCCCGGTCAACGCCAACGAGGCCGAGGCGCGCCGGATCGGCCGCTTCTGGACCCACGGCCACAGTCCGGGCAGCGTCGAGATCCGGCCCGAGCCGGCCAATCCGAGCTTTCCCTGCACGCTCGATCTGCGCTGGCAGCCGTGAGCGACTGAGCACGAGCCTGGCCGCATTGCCGGCCGGAATATCTTGGCCGGTTGCGACCGACCGCAACCGGCCGCGGCCGGCGCGGTAAGATCGGACCATGCTGCCACTGTCAGTCCTCGACCTCGCGCCGGTGTGCGTCGGCGAAACGCCGGCCGATGCGCTGCGCCATTCGCTCGAACTCGCCAGGGCCACCGAACGCTGCGGCTATCGCCGCTTCTGGGTCGCCGAGCACCACAATATGACCGGCATCGCCAGCGCGGCGACCTCGGTGGTGATCGGCTACCTGGCCGCCGGCACGCAGTCGATCCGCGTCGGCGCCGGCGGCATCATGCTGCCGAACCATTCGCCGCTGGTGATCGCCGAGCAGTTCGGCACGCTCGAGTCGCTCTACCCGGGCCGGATCGATCTCGGGCTCGGCCGGGCGCCGGGAACCGACCGGGCCGCGATGCTGGCGTTGCGGCGCGATCCGTCGGCCGCCGATCGATTCCCCGACGATATCGTCGAGCTGCAGGCGCTGTTCGACGCCAGCGAGCCCGGCCAGCGGGTCCGCGCGGTGCCGGGGGCCGGTCTCGACGTGCCGTTCTGGATCCTCGGTTCGAGCCTCTACGGCGCCCAGGTCGCCGCGTACTTCGGGCTGCCGTACGCGTTCGCGTCGCATTTCGCGCCGGACATGCTCGACGGCGCGCTGCATACCTATCGCGAGCGCTTCAAGCCGTCCGGCCGCGCCGGCGCCAACGGGCTGACCCAACCGTACGCGATGCCCGGCATCACCGTCGTGGTCGCCGACACCGATGCCGAAGCGCTGCGGCTGCTGACGTCGATCCAGCAGCGGTTCGTCTCGATGGTGCGCAATGCCCGCGGGCTGCTGGCGCCGCCGATCGACGATATCGAGGCGTACTGGACTCCCGACGAGAAGCGCCATGTCCTGCAGATGATGTCGTGCGCGTTCGCCGGCTCGCCGGCGACGGTGCAGGCGGCGCTGCAGCGCTTCGTCGACCGGACCGGCGCCGACGAGCTGATGGTGACGTCGGCGATCTTCGATCCGGCGGCGCGGCAGCGTTCGTACGAGCTGCTGGCCGACGTCGGGCAGGCGCTGCAGCCGGCGCGACGGCGTCCGTAGGGGGCGGGCGCGCCGCCGATCCGTTCGTCGCGGCGTACGGCGATTCGCGCCGCATTCCGGTCGATCCGGCGCATGCCGGCGGCAGCCCGTCCATGCTGGTGGCACGATGCCGGACATGCCAGGCGCGTCGGGTGACGCATCGGCAACCACCGAATCCCGGAGTACATCATGGCCGAATCATCGAATCCGCTGCCGACCGCCACCGCCGATCCGAACTACGAAATCGCCTACCGCGCCGCCCGGCGCCGGGTCCGCCGGCTGCGCGGCTGGTATATCCATGCGCTGATCTTCGCGGCCGTCGTCGGCGCGTTCTGGCTGATGTTCCTGGTCGCGCCCGGCTACACCCGGTTCGGCTGGCCCAGGCCGCTGCCGATGACGCTCGGCTGGGGGCTCGGCTTGACGGTCCACGGCCTGTTCGTCTGGGCCGGGGCCAGCGGCATCGGCCGGCGCTGGGAAGCGCGCAAGCTCGAGGAATTCATGCAGCACGAGCTTGCGGCCCGCGGCCCGGCGCACCGCTGAGTTCCGGAGCCCGGCCGGGATGCGCGCAGGCGCCGATCAGGACGCCTGGCAGCGCGCGCGCAAGCGCGTCCGCGCGTTGCGCGGTTTCTACCGGCATCTGGCGATCTATCTGGTCGTCAACACGCTGCTGGTCGCGATCAACCTGCTGACCCCGTCGAGCCGGCCCTGGTCGTGGTTTCCGCTGATCGGCTGGGGCACCGGCCTGCTGGCCCACGGCCTGGCGGTCTGGAGCGGCAGCTTCTGGCTCGGGCCGGAATGGGAGGCGCGCAAGATCGCCGAACTGCTCGCCCGCGAGCAGATCCGCACGCTGTCGACCGAAAAGCAGCTCGCGGAGGCGCGGCTGCGGCTGCTGCAAGCGCAGATCGAGCCGCATTTCCTGTTCAATACGCTGGCCAACGTCGTCAGCCTGATCGAGCCGGCGCCGGCGCGGGCGACCGCGATGCTCGAACACTTCATCGCCTATCTGCGCGCGTCGCTCGCGTCGAGCCGGGCCACCCGTGGCACCATCGCGCAGGAGGCGACGCTGCTGCGCGACTATCTGGCGCTGCTGAAGATCCGGATGGGTGACCGGCTGACTTTCGCGATCGACGTCGATCCGGCCCTCGGCGACGAGCCGATGGCGCCGATGCTGCTGCAGCCGATCGTCGAGAACGCGGTGCGTCACGGGCTCGAGCCGAAGGTCGAGGGCGGCCGGGTCACGGTCGACATCCGGCTCGCCGGCAAGCGGGTCCTGGTCGGTGTCGAGGACGACGGGCTCGGCTTCGCGCCCGGCGCCGACGCCGGCGTCGGCCTGCAGAATCTGCGCGAGCGGCTCGCGGTGCTGTACGACGGCGCGGCGCGGCTGACGATCGAGGACCGGGCGCCGGGCACGGCAGTACGGCTGGATCTCCCGCGCGCACCGCGTGTCATGGAGGGAGCGGCCCGCAGGGCCGAAGCGGCAAGATGAGCTCCGCGACGCCGCCATCCGCCGCCGAGCCATTGCCGGCCACCGCGGTGATCGCCGACGACGAGGCGCCGCTGCGCGATTTCCTGCGCAAGCGCCTGGCTGCGCTGTGGCCGGAGCTGCGGATCGTCGCCGAGGCGCGCAACGGCATCGAGGCGGCGGCGCTGATCGCGAGCCATGCGCCGGCGGTCGCGTTTCTCGACATCAAGATGCCGGGGCTGTCCGGCCTCGAGGTCGCGCAGGGCATCCGGACCGCGACGCGGGTGGTCTTCGTCACCGCGTTCGATCAGTACGCGCTCGACGCGTTCGAACGCGAAGCGGTCGACTATCTGGTCAAGCCGGTCGCGGTGGACCGCCTCGCCCGGACCGTCGCGCGGCTGCAGCGCGCGCTGCGCGAGGCGGCGGCACCGCCGCCGCTGGCCGGGCTGCTGGCGGCGCTGCTGCAGCGGGCCGGCGGACTCGCCGGCGGCGGCGCGGCGGGCGGCGCACCGCCGGGTGGGCGGCTGCGCTGGATCCGCGCCAGCCGTGGCGACACGACCGTGCATGTACCGGTCGACGAGATCCGCTATGTGCGCAGCGACGACAAGTACACCGTCGTGCACACGCGCGACGGCGAGCATCTGATCCGGACCGCGCTGGCCGATCTCGCCGCGGAGCTCGATCCCGAACGCTTCTGGCAGATCCATCGGTCGACCATCGTCAACATGGACCAGGTCGCCGCGACCCGGCGCGACGACAACGGCCGCCTGTACGTCGTGATCCGCGACGGCGGGGTCGAGCTGCCGGTATCGCGTGCGTACGCGCAGCGATTCCGGCAGATGTAGCGTCCGGCCGGCGCCGGCCGGGCCGGCGAAGATCGATCCGAATCCGAGCCGCGGCTCCGGTCGATCAGAAGTAGAAGTTCATCACCAGGCCGACGTGGTTGCCGTCGGCGCTCGGCAGGGCCTGCTTCGACTTGTAGCGCTCGGCGACGCCGCGCAGCTTCAGACCGATCAGGTCGGTGAAGCGATATTCGACTTCGACCACGCCGCCGAGTGCGTTCTTGAAACGCTCGTTGACGTCGGGGAAGTCGCCATCGCTGCGCAGCCGGGGATTCAGCACCAGCCGGGCGCCGCCGCCCACCCGCCAGCGCGGCGCGACCGCGACGTGGGCGAGGGCTTCGATCGGCCACCGATCGAAGCTGTACGAACCTCGCCAGCCGCTGGTGCCGTCGGCGTGATAGCCGGCCGACAACGCGCCGGTGACCCCCGGCGCCATCCGGAACTCGATGCCGGCATGCAGCTGCAGCAGGCCGCCGGCATGGACCGATTCGTCGCGATAGTAGCGGTAGCGTGCGGTCGCGAGCCGATCGCCGCCGGCGGTCAAGCCGAAGCCGGCGAAGAACCGCACCGGTCGGAGATCTTCGATGATCTGCTGGGCCGCGGCGTCGGTCGGCGGCATGACGGTCAGCGCCGCGGCGAGCGCGCAGGCTGCCGCGGCGGGCCCGCCGGCGCGCGGCGAAGGGATGGGATTCATGGCGGGTATCTCGGCCTCTCGGAAAGCCGGATTGTCGCCGATCCGCGTATCGGCGCGTACCCGGCACCCGACTCGGCCGCTCGGGTCTGCGGATCAGCGCGTTATCGTGCCCGTTCGGCGTGCCCGAGACTGCGCCGCCGCGTCGCTGTCGTCCTTCAGCGCGACACCGGTTTCGCCGCGGCGCAGCGCCTCGAGCAGCAGCCAGGACAGCTTGTGCGCGGCGGCGGCGTAGCCGAGTCCGGCCGGGCGCACGTTCGAAATGCAGTTGCGTTCGGCATCGACCCGGCCGCGGCGCGGCGCCCAGGTCAGATAGACGCCGAGGCTGTCCGGCGAACTGAGGCCCGGCCGCTCGCCGATCAGGATCGCGGCGATCCGCGCGCCGAACCGCTCGCCGATATCGTCGGCGAGCGCGACCCGCGCCTGCGTGGCGATCACCACCGGCGTGCACGAGAGCGACGGCGGCAGTCGCGGCCGCAGCTCGGCGAGCAGCGGCACCGCATGGCGCGCCGCGGCCAGCGCCGACAGGCCGTCGCCGACCACGAAGCAGAGGTCGGGCACGGCGCCGCCGCGCGCCGCGCGGTCGGTCGCCGCGATCGCATCGAGCGCGGGCACGGCCGCGGGATCGAGCTGACGTCCGAGATCCGGCCGGCGAAGATAGGTCGCGCGGTCGCCGGCGCAGCTGCGCGCCCGTGCGGTCGGCCAGCCGGCAGCGGCCAGTGCCGCCGCCAGCGCATCGGTATCGAGCGCGGCATGGACCGCATCGCGGGCCCGCGCATGCGCAAGGCCGAAGCGCAGCGTCTCGTCGGTCGGCATTGCGGCGCCGGCGCGGCCGAGCGCGATCCGCGCCGGCGTCGACGCACGCCACGCCGACCAGGTCGCCGGCGTCACCGCCGCCGACACGGCCGGCGTCGCCGATCGGCCGACACGCGTCTTCATGTCGCCAGCGCGTCGAGTCTGCCGACGCCGGCCAGCAGCGGCCGGCCGGGCTCCGGCAGCAGCCGGCCTGCCGCATCGGTGATGCCGACCCGTTCCAGCCAGGCGGCGAACTCCGGCGCGCGGCCGAGGCCGAGCGATTCGCGGACGAACAGCGCGTCATGGAACGACGTACTCTGGTAATTCAGCATGATGTCGTCGGCACCGGGCACTCCCATGATGAAGTTGAGGCCGGCGCTCGCCAGCACCACCAGCAGCGTGTCCATATCGTCGGAATCGGCGTCGGCGTGGTTGGTGTAGCAGATGTCGCAACCCATCGGCAGGCCGAGCAGCTTGCCGCAGCAGTGATCCTCGAGACCGGCGCGGATGATCTGCTTGCCGTCGGCGAGGTACTCGGGCCCGATGAAGCCGACCACCGTATTGACCAGCAGCGGCTGGTAACGCCGCGCCACCGCATAGGCGCGGACTTCGCAGGTCTGCTGGTCGACGCCGTGGTGCGCGCCGGCCGACAGCGCGCTGCCCTGACCGGTCTCGAAATACATCAGATGGTTGCCGACCGTGCCGCGGCCGAGCGCGAGGGCCGCCGCGCGCGCTTCGTCGAGCAGCGCCAGCGAGACGCCGAACGAGCGGTTGGTCGCCTCGGTGCCGCCGATCGACTGGAACACCAGGTCGACCGGCGCGCCGGCCTCGATCAGCGCCAGCGTGTTGCTGACGTGGGTCAGCACGCACGCCTGCGTCGGGATTTCGAAGCGCATGATCAGCTCGTCGAGCAGCCGCAGCAGCCGGCCGATCGCCGGCACGCTGTCGGATGCCGGATTGACGCCGAGCACCGCATCGCCGGCGCCGAGCAGCAATCCGTCGAGCAGCGATGCCGCGATGCCGCGCAGGTCGTCGCTCGGATGGTTCGGCTGCAGCCGGACCGCGAGCCGGCCCGGCAGCCCGATCGTGTCGCGAAACGCGGTGACGACGCGGCACTTGCGCGCGACCGCGACCAGATCCTGGTTGCGCATCAGCTTGCTGGTCGCGGCGACCATCTCGGGCGTCAGGCCAGGCGCCAGCGCCGTCAGCGCCGCGCTGTCGGCCCGCTCCGACAGCAGCCATTCGCGAAAGCCTCCGACCGTCAGGCCGGCGACCGGCGCGAACGCGGGACGGTCGTGGCCGTCGAGGATCAGCCGGGTGACGTCATCGGATTCGTACGGCACCACCGCCTCGTCGAGGAAGCGCGCGAGCGGCACGTCGGCGAGCGCATGGCGCGCCGCGACGCGCTGCTCGGCCGACTCGGCGGCGATGCCGGCCAGCAGGTCACCCGAGCGCAGCGGACTGGCCGCCGCGAGCAACGCGCGCAGGTCGGCGAACGCATGCACCCGGCCGTCGAGCGTGGTGCGATAGCCCATCGCGGCAGTATCGCCGCGATGGCGCGCCGCCAGCAAGGACGGCCGTGCCGCCGCATGGGAGATCGATCGATGCCGCCAGCTACGTCAACGGTCAGACTTTGGCGGTCGACGGCGGCTTCGAAACGACCGGCATCGGCCTGCCGACGCTGCGCGCCCGCTGACCGTCGCGGTCGACGACGTCACCGGCGACCTCGCCGGCGCCGAAGTCGTCGACCGCGATCACGGCCGCGACCGCCTCCTCGGCGTCGCGCAGCCGCGCCAGTTCGGCTGCGGTCAGCGTGGCCTCCTGCAGCGCCCGCTCCGGATCGCCGCCGGCCGCATGCAGCCGCTGCCGCAGCGGTTCGACCGCGATCACCTTGGTGAACGCGGTCGCGAGCCGGGCCAACGGATCCTCCGGATGACCATGGTAGAGCCCGTGGGTCAGCCGGTTGCGGGCCGTCGACGGCGTCAGCAGCAGCTCGGCGCAGGCGCGTGTGGTCGCGTCGGCGGGGCCGCGCGGCGCGGCGCCGGGACGGGTCAGCGCCCGGACGACCCAGGCAACCGGGCGGTTCGGCAGGTTCGCCAGCACCGCATCCAGCGCGCGGCCGATGCGGGCGCAGCCATCGGCCATCGCGTGTTCGACGAGCACCCAGTCGGCATCGTGGCGACCCTCGTCGACCCAGCGTTTCAGCGTCGCAGACAGCAGATACAGCTCGGACAGCACGTCGCCCAACCGCGCCGACAACAGCTCGCGGCGCTTCAGCGCCCCTCCGAGCGTCAGCAGCGCTGCCTCGGCGGTCAGTGCGAACGCCGCGCTCCAGCGCGACAGCTGCCGGAAGGACGGTGCGGCACGGCCGACGGCGGCGCTGCCCGGCACCGCCGCGGCGCGGCTGCCGAACCAGGCGCGCCCGGCGGCGCGCAGCACGGTCCGGCAGACATGCGCGAGATGCGGCCACAGCGCGCGGTCGAAGGCTTCACGGGCGGCCGCGCCGTCCGCCTGCTGCAGCGCCAGCATCTCCGCGAGCAGGTGCGGGTGGCAGCGGATCGCGCCCTGGCCGAACACGATCAGGTTGCGGGTCAGCAGATTCGAGCCTTCGACGGTGATCGCGACCGGTACTGCCCGATAGACGTTGCCGAGGTAATTGCGCGGCCCGTCGATCACCGCCTTGCCGGCGTGGACGTCCATCGCCGCGTCGACCGCCAGCCGCATCCGCTCGGTCGCCTGCGCCTTCATGATCGCCGAGATCACCGCCAACCGGTGGCCGGCATCGAGGCCGACACAGGTCAGGCGGCGCGCCGCATCGAGCAGGTAGGCGTTGGCGGCCAGCCGGCCGAGCGGCTCCTGGACGCCTTCGAAACGGCCGATCGGGACGCCGAACTGTTCACGGACGCGCGCGTACGCGCCGGTCGTATGCGCCGCCAGCGTGCTCGCCGCCGCCGACAGCGACGGCAGCGAGATGCCCCGGCCGGCGGCCAGCGCCGACATCAGCATCATCCAGCCGCGGCCGGCATACTCCGGGCCGCCGATGATGTGATCGAGCGGTACGAACACGCCGTCGCCGCGGGTCGGGCCGTTCTGGAAGCGTTGGCCGGCCGGCAGGTGGCGGCGTCCGATCGTGACGCCCGGCAGGTCGGTCGGCACCAGCAGCGACGTGATGCCGGGCTCGCGCGCTTCGCCGAGCAGATGTTCGGGGTCGTACAGCTTGACGGCGAGCCCGAGCAGGGTCGCGACCGGAGCCAGCGTGATGTAGCGCTTGTTCCAGTCGAGCCGGATGCCGAGTGTCTCGACGCCGTTCCAGCGGCCGCGGCAAACGACGCCGCGGTCGGTCATCGCCGCTGCGTCCGAGCCGGCCTGCGCGCTGGTCAGCGCGAACGCCGGGATCTCGCGGCCGTCGGCGAGGCGCGGCAGCCAGTGATCGCGCTGCGCATCGGTGCCGAACTGCAGCAGCAGTTCGCCGGGTCCGAGCGAGTTCGGCACCATCACCGTGACTGCCGCCGCCAGCGAGCGCGTCGAGATCAGCCGGACCACTTCCGAGTGCGCGTGGGCCGAGAAGCCCAGACCGCCGTAGCGTTGCGGAATGATCATGCCGAAGAAGCGGTTCTCCTTCATGAACCGCCAGACCGGCTCGGGCAGGTCGCCGTCCTCGTGATTGATCCGCCAGTCGTCGACCATCCCGCACAACGTCCGGCACGGACCTTCGAGGAAGGCCTGTTCGTCGGGCCGCAGCAACGGCGGCGGCAGGGCCAGCAGCGTGTTCCAGTCCGGATCGCCGGAGAACAGCGCAGCGTCCCACCAGACGTCGCCGGCCTCGAGCGCCTCGCGTTCGGTCTGCGATAGCCTGGGCAGAGCGCTGCGCGCCCGGTCGAACAGCGGGCGCGTCAGCCAGTCGCGGCGCCAGCGACGCCATCGCTCGGGAGCAGTCATGGCCCAGGTGGGGCAAATCGTGTTCCCGCCGGCCGCTGCGGGAACCGGCCGCTCGAGGGCGAGCCGGTTCGAGAGCCGACCATTTCGAGGGCAGGCCATTTCGAGAGCCGGCCAGTCGGTGCTACTGTTGCGGCCCAGCGAGGTAGTCCGACCATGATAGTCCGACCATGAATGATCATCCGACTGCCGCCACGGCGGCGACCGCCGAAGATACGGCGATCTTCATCACCGCGCCCGGCGGCCCCGAAGTCCTGCAGCCGCGCCGCATCGCGCGGCCGGTTCCGACCGGCGATGCGGTGCTGATCCGGGTTGCCGCGGCCGGCGTCAATCGCCATGATTGCGGCCAGCGCCGACGCGGACCGGTGCCGGCGCACTCGGACATCCCCGGCCTCGAGGTCGCCGGCACCATCGCCGCGCTCGGCGACGCGCTCGGCGATGCCGGCGGCTGGCGCGTCGGGGATCGGGTCTGCGCATTGACCGATGGCGGCGGCTACGCGACCCATGCGCTGGCACCGGCCGGTCACGTGCTGCCGATCCCGGACGGCTTCGACTTCGTCCGGGCCGCGGCGCTGCCCGAGGCACTGTTCACGGTCTGGTTCAACATCTTCGAGCTCGGCCGGCTCGGTCCCGGCGAATCGGTGCTGATCCACGGCGGCACCAGCGGTGTCGGCACGATCGGGATCCAGCTGCTGGGCGCGCTCGGCCACCCGGTGATGGTCACCTGCGGCTCGGCCGCCAAATGCCGGGTCGCGCTCGACCTCGGCGCACGCGCTGCCTGGAACTATCGCAGCGACGATTTCGTCGCCGGCGTCCGGGCGGCCACCGCCGGTCGCGGCGTCGATGCGATCCTCGATATGGCCGGCGGCCGCTACAGCGAACGCAATCTCGAGGCGCTGGCGCACGGCGGCCGGATCCTGCATCTGTCGCCCGGCGACGGCGGGCGCTTCGATGCGCCGCTGCAATTGGTGATGGCGAAGCAGGCGATCGTCACCGGCTCGCGGCTGCGGCCGCTGCCGGCCGACCGCAAGACCGGGATCGCGCGGAAGCTGCGCGCGCGGGTCTGGCCGCTGCTCGGCCAGCGGATCGAGCCGGTGATCGCAAGCGTCCGGCCGCTCGCCGAAGCCGCGGCCGCGCATGCCGAGATGGAAGGTGGCGATCTGATCGGCAAGCTGATCCTGACGCCGTGACTGTGATGCTGACGCCGTAATTCGTCGGCGGCGGGGGGCACCCTGATGTTGCTGCCGCTGCGCCTGCAGCCAGGTGTCGACCTGCGGGCTGCACTGCAGCAGGTGCGGGCCGAACGGGATTGGCCGGCGGTGTTCGTCGTTGCCGGCATCGGCAGCTTCAGCCGCGTCTGTCTGCGCTTCGCCGGCGTGCCGGACGGCCTGACACGCGACGGCAACTTCGAGCTGCTGAGCCTGTCCGGCACGCTGTCGCCCGACGGGGCTCATCTGCACGCCAGCGTCGCCGATGCCGACGGCCGGGTGTCCGGCGGCCATCTGCTGGCCGGATGCCTGGTCCGCACCACTGCCGAGATCCTGCTGCAGCGGGTCGACGGCTGGAGCTTTCACCGCGAGCGCGACCCCGCGACCGGGTATGCCGAACTGCTGATCCGGCGCGCGTAACGGTAGCCGACTGGACCCCGCGCAGGGGGCCGGCGCATTGTCGTGAAAATGATAATCCATTATCATTAATGGTTCGAGACCATCCACGACTCATGCAGCTCGTTCAATCCGATCATCAGCGGCACGCGCCCGGCCATCACGACCACGGTCGCGACGGTCACGGCCGGCACCGCGATGGCGAGCCCCATCATCATGACGCCCACGAGGCGGCCGGCGGTACCGGTGGCGCCGGCGTGTCCGCACTCTGGTGGAGCGCGCCGCTGCGGTTGGCGGTGGCGTCCGCGCTGATCGCGATGCTGTGGCTGGTCATCGGCTGGGCACTGAAATGACGCTCGCTGCCGACCTCGCGATCGGGCGCGTCCAGGCTGCCGGTACGCTGGCATCGGCGCCGGCCTCCGGGCTCGCCGGCGCCGCGCCGGCCGCGCAGCGCGGACATCGCCCGCTGATCACGCTCGACAATGTCACCGCGGGCTACGATCGGCACCCGGCCGTGCATCATCTGACGCTCGAGATCGCGGACGGCGAGATGCTCGCCGTGGTCGGCCCGAACGGCGCCGGCAAGACCGCGTTGCTGAAGCTGCTGGCGCGGACGCTGCAGCCGATGGAAGGGCGGCTGGTACTGCCGGCGCCGGCCACCTGCCGTACCGCCTGGCTGGCCCAGCTCGACCGTACCGATCGCGGCTTCCCGATCACGGTCCAGGATCTGGTCGCTTCGGGCCTCTGGCATCAGGCCGGCGCGTTCGGCGGGCTGAACCGCGCCCAGCGCCAGCGCGTCGCCGATGCGCTCGACGCAGTCGGCTTGGGCAGCTGCGCACGCCGCGTCATCGGGTCGCTGTCGGGCGGCGAGTTCCAGCGGGTCCGGTTCGCGCAGCTGATACTGCAGGACGCGCGGCTGATTCTGCTCGACGAGCCGTTCGCCGGCGTCGATGCGACCACCATCGGCGTGCTGCTGCCGCTGCTCGCGCGCTGGAACGCGGCCGGCGTGACGATCGTCGCGGTGCTGCACGAGCTCGACATCGTCCGCCAGTGGTTCGCGCGGACGCTGCTGCTGGCGCGCAAGCGGGTCGCCGACGGCCCGACCGACCAGGTGCTGACCGACGCCAACTGGCAGCGCGCCTCGGGTCTGTCGTCGGCGATCTGGCAGTCGTCGGCCTGGTGCAAGCCGGAGTAGGGTGAACAGGCCCTAAATGATCGACTTCGGTGCGTTGCTGGTCGATCCGTTCGTCGAGTTCGGCTTCATGCGGCGGGCGCTGGCCGGCTGCGTCGCGCTGTCGCTCGGCGGCGCGCCGATCGGGGTGATCCTGACGCTGCGGCGGATGAGCCTGACCGGCGACGCGATGGCGCATGCGATCCTGCCCGGCGCGGCGATCGGCTATCTGATCGCCGGCCTGTCGCTGCCGGCGATGACGATCGGCGGCTTCGTCGCCGGGCTGATCGTCGCGTTCGCCGCCGCCGCGGTCGCGCGCAGCAGCCGGCAGGCCGAGGACTCGAGCCTGGCGGCGTTCTATCTGGTGTCGCTGGCGATCGGCGTCGTGATCGTCTCGACCAGCGGCAGCAATGTCGACCTGTTGCACGTGCTGTTCGGCGCGGCGCTCGCGCTCGACGACGCGGCGCTGCTGCTGCTCGGCGGCATCGCGACCGTGAGCCTGCTGGCGCTGGCACTGCTCTACCGGCCGCTGGTGTTCGAATGCGTCGATCCGGAGTTGCTGCCGCGCGGCCGCGGCTGGAGCGCGATCGCGCATCACGGCTTCATGGCGCTGCTGGTGCTGAACCTGGTCGCCGGCTTCCATGCGCTCGGCACGCTGATGGCGATCGGCGCGATGATCCTGCCGGCCGCGGCGGCGCGCTTCTGGGTCCGCGAATTCAATCGGCTGATGGCATTGGCGGTCGCGTTCGCGCTCGCCGGCAGCGTCGTCGGGTTGCTGCTGTCGTATCACGTCGAGGCGCCGACCGGGCCGACCATCGTGCTGACGTACGGCGCGATCTATGCGGTGTCGCTGATCGCCGGCAGCGACGGGCTGATGCTGGCTCGGCTGCGGCCACGCCGGCACTATGAAGCGTAGACCGTGAAGCGTAGGCCTGGAGGGTGAAGCGTAGGTCCGGAGCGCGGCAGCTTCGGTCGCTGGCGGCCGTGGCCGTGCTGGCGACGCTGCTGGCCGCGACCGCCGCGCTGCGCGGCCATGCCGCCGAGCCGCCGCTCGCCGTCGTCGCTTCGTTCAGCATCCTCGCCGACCTGGTCCGGCGGGTCGGCGGCGAGCGGGTCGTGGTCACCTCGCTGGTGCCGGCGGGCGCCGACACGCATGTGTTCACGCCGGTGCCGGGGCATGCCCGGCAACTCGCCGGAGCGCGGCTGGTGATCGTCAACGGACTCGGCTTCGAGGGCTGGCTCGACCGGCTGGTGCGGTCGAGCGGCTACCGCGGCGCGGTCGTGGTCGCTTCGCAAGGCGTCGAGCCGATCCGCAACGACGGCCTGCGGGAACGGCCGCGCGCGGGCGCGCACGGTCACGACCACGGTCGCGCCGATCCGCATGCCTGGCAGAGCGTGCCGAACGTCCGGCGTTATGTCGCCAACATCGCCGCCGCACTGTGCCGGGCGGCGCCCGCCGACTGCGACGGCTTTCGCACCAATGCCGCCGCCTACGACGGGCAGCTGGCCGCGCTCGACCGGGAGATCCGGGAGCGGCTCGCCGCGATTCCGCGCGAACGGCGCCGGGTGCTGACGTCGCATGGCGCGTTCGGCTACTACGCGCGCGAATACGGCGTGACTTTCCTGTCGCCGATCGGCACGTCGACCGATGCCGAGCCGTCGGCGGCGAGCGTCGCGCGGCTGATCCGGCAGATCCGCGACGAGCGGATCGGCGGCTACTTCGTCGAGAACGTCACCGATCCGCGACTGGTCGAACGGATCGCCGCCGAGACCGGCGGTGCCCGCCCCGCGCGGCTGTATTCCGACGGGCTGTCGGCACCCGACGGCCCGGCCCCGGACTACCTGGCGATGATGCGCGCCAACACCGGCGCGCTCGCGGCGGCGCTGCAGCACGCCGAATGACCGTCTCCGCAGCCGGGCGCTGCGAAGCGGACGGCCCCGCGGTCAGGCAGCCGCTGGCGGGCGGCATGCCGTGCCGTGCCGAGTCCCCGGCGGACAGTCAGGCAGCCGCGCCGAGCAGCGCCAGGCGCAGTTCCGGCGGTGCCTCGATCGCCCGCACCCGCTTCGGATCGTCGGGGTGCGGAATGCCGACGAAGCGCTTCTCCTCGCCTTCGCAGAGCAGTTCGTCGCCGTGCAGCACGCGGTGCGCGAACACGACGCGGCGATCGTCGAAACCGGTCGTGCGGGTCTCGATGCGGACGGTCTGGCCGTGGGTCGCCGGACGCAGGAACGTCGCGCTGGCGGCGGCGAGCGGCAGGCCGAGCCAGCCGAAGTCGGCGGCGGTGCGCTGCCAGTCCCAGCCGATCTCGCGCAGCAGCGCGTGCACCGCCTCGTCGAACCAGCGATAGAAGTTCGGATAGAAGACGATACCGGCCGGATCGCAGTCGCCGAACGAGATCGCCCGGTGGTAGACGAAGACGCGGCCAGTCGCCTGGCCGGCCGGCTCAGCCGCGTTCGACACGCGACTCAACCATGCTCGACCCGCGACAACGGCGTCAGCGCGGGCGAGATCTGCGCAGCCGACTGGTCGAGCTGCGCCAGCGTCTGCGCATCGATCGCGATGCCGGCCGCGCGCGCCTTGCGCGCCTCGCGCTCCGGATCGCCGGGCATCCGGATGCCGTCTGCGCCCGGGGCCAGGCGCGCCGAGCGGACCCAGTCCTCGAACGCGGCGGCCTCCTGCTCGAACGCCGCGACCGAGCCGATCCGGGCCGGGTCGAAAACGATCGTCAGCATGTTGTTCCAGACCCGCAGCAGCGGATCGTCGCCGTCACGCGGCCGCGCGGTCTCGCCGCCGGTCAGCGCGGCGCCGAGCAGCTCGCAGACCATCGACAGCGCATAGCCCTTGTGGCCGGCGAAGGTCAGCAGCGCGCCGATCGGCGGCTCGAACAGCGCGGTCGGATCGGTGGTCGGGTTGCCGGCTGCGTCGATCATCGAGTTCGGCGGCACCGGCACGCCCTTGTTGTAGGCGACCCGCGCCTTGCCGTGGGCGATCGCGCTGGTCGCGAAGTCGAGCAGCAGCGGCTCGCGGCCATGCCGCGGAATGCCGACGGTGAACGGATTGGTGACGAAGCGCGCCTCGGCCCCGCCGTGCGGCGCGACGACGAAGTTGCTATTGGCGTTGGTGAAGTGGATCGATACCAGACCGGCAGCGATCGCCTGCTCGGCCCAGTGGCCGACACGGCCGAGGTGGTGGCTGTTGCGCAACCCCATCACGCAGACGCCGTGCTGGCGTGCCCGCTCGATCGCGAGCTGCATCGCCTGGTGGGTGACCGACTGGCCGATGCCGCGCCGGCCGTCGACGGTGATCATCGGACCGCTGTCCAGCACGATCTCAATTTTCTGGTTCAGTTTGAGCCGGCCGGCGCGCAACGACCCGACGTACTTCGGGATCATGCCGACGCCGTGCGAATCGTGCCCGGTCAGGTTCGCGTCGACCAGATGATCGGCGGTCAGCCGTGCTTCGGTCGGGTCGGAGCCGGCCGCCCGGAACAGGTCGACGACCCAGGCGTGCAGGCGAGTCGGGTGAATCGTGAAGTCGGCCATGGCTCGGTGCTCGGGTCTGCGGATGCGCGGCACGATGATCGCATAGCCGCCGCGGCCGATACTTGGCTGCAGGCTGCACGCCCAGGCCTGCCTGCGGTCCTGATTCCGGGCGAGGCCGTTCGAGCGGCGCTTGCGCCCGACGGCGGGTTAGACATATAATTAACCGTCCGGTCGGTATATATTTGCCGCCGGGGCTTACAGATGGCCGGCCGGGCGCTATCCTGGCGGTTGCGTCAAGCAACGACCGAGGAGACGGCATGCCTGTCAAACGTCCGCAGCCCGGCGATCTCGAGCCGATCGAGCGTGCCAGTCGCGACGAGATCGCTGCGCTGCAGCTCGCGCGCCTGAAGGCGACGCTGGCGCGCGCCTATGAGCGCGTGCCGCACTACCGGCAGGCGTTCGATGCCGCCGGCGTCCATCCCGGCGACGTCAGGACGCTGGCCGATTTGGCCCGCTTCCCGTTCACCACCAAGAAGGAACTGCGCGACAACTATCCGTTCGGCCTGTTCGCGGTGCCGCGCAGCGAGGTGATCCGGATCCACGCGTCGTCCGGCACCACCGGCAAGCCGACCGTGGTCGGCTATACGCGCAACGACATCGACACCTGGTCGGACCTGGTCGCGCGCTCGATCCGCGCCGCCGGCGGCCGGCCGGGCGACCGGGTTCACGTCTCCTACGGCTACGGCCTGTTCACCGGCGGCCTCGGTGCGCACTACGGCGCCGAACGGCTCGGCTGTACCGTGATCCCGATGGGCGGCGGCCAGACCGAGAAGCAGGTCCAGCTGATCCGCGACTTCGAGCCCGACATCATCATGGTGACGCCGAGCTACATGCAGGTCATCGTCGAGGAGTTCATCCGCCAGGGGCTCGACCCGACGGCGTCGTCGCTGAAGGTCGGCATCTTCGGCGCCGAGCCGTGGACCGACGCGATGCGCCGCGAGATCGAGAGCAAGGCCGGGCTCGATGCGGTCGACATCTACGGCCTGTCGGAAGTGATGGGCCCCGGCGTCGCCAGCGAATGCGTCGAGAGCAAGGACGGACCGGTGATCTGGGAGGACCACTTCTACCCGGAGATCATCGATCCCGAGACCGGCGCGGTGTTGCCGGACGGCGAAGAGGGCGAGCTGGTGTTCACCTCGCTGACCAAGGAAGCGTTGCCGATCATCCGCTACCGGACCCGCGACCTGACGCGGCTGCTGCCGCCGACCGCGCGCTCGTTCCGCCGGATGAGCAAGATCGTCGGCCGCAGCGACGACATGCTGATCATCCGCGGCGTCAACATGTTTCCGACGCAGATCGAGGAGATCCTGCTGTCGCATCAGCGGCTGTCGGGCCAGTACCAGATCGAGGTCAGCCGCGCCGGCCTGATGGACGAGGTCGCAGTGCGCTGCGAGGTCAACCCCGGCGCGGCCACGCCCGGCGACGCGGAACTGCGCGAGATCGCCGGCTGGGTGCAGCACCGGATCAAGACGCTGGTCGGCATCAGCACCACGGTCGCGGTGCTCGCGCCCGAATCGATCGAGCGGACGCTGGCCGGCAAAGCGAAACGGGTGATCGACAAGCGAAGATGATGACGCCCCCGTTGACGCCCTTCGGGCGGGAGCCTTCGGCCGGAGGCCGAAGTCGCTGCGCTGGCACGAACAGTCCGCAGGGACTGTTCGTGCCCGGGCGACAGAGAGAACTGAGAGGTTGATATGTACACGCAAGCGATGGATACGATGGGCAAGGACGGCGACGGCGAGGTCGGCCGCGCGCCGGTGCGCAGCGTCGAGGCGGCCCAGCGCGAAGCCGAGCTGCAGGCCCGGTTCGACGCGCGGATCGACGCCGGCGACTTCATCGAGGCCAAGGACTGGATGCCCGAGCACTACCGCAAGACGCTGGTGCGGCAGATCAGCCAGCATGCGCACTCCGAGATCGTCGGCATGCTGCCGGAAGGCAACTGGATCAGCCGCGCGCCGACGCTGAAGCGCAAGGCGATCCTGCTCGCCAAGGTGCAGGACGAAGGCGGCCACGGCCTCTATCTGTACGCCGCCGCCGAGACGCTCGGCACGAGCCGCGACCAGCTGCTCGACGCGCTGCATTCGGGCAAGGCCAAGTACAGCTCGATCTTCAATTACCCGACGCTGACGTGGGCCGACATCGGCACCATCGGCTGGCTGGTCGACGGCGCCGCGATCATGAACCAGGTGCCGATCTGTCGCTGCTCCTACGCACCGTACGCGCGGGCGATGATCCGGATCTGCCGCGAGGAGAGCTTCCACCAGCGCCAGGGCTACGAGTCGCTGCTGACGATGATGCAGCACGGCACCCCCGAGCAGAAGGCGATGGTGCAGGACGCGGTGAACCGCTGGTGGTGGCCGTCGGTGATGATGTTCGGCCCGCCGGACGACCAGTCGCCGAACAGTGCGCAGTCGATGCGCTGGGGCATCAAGCGCTTCTCCAACGACGACCTGCGCCAGAAGTTCATCGACGCGACGGTCGAGCAGGCGAAGATCCTCGGCGTCACGCTGCCGGACCCGGACCTGAAATGGAACGCCGAGCGCGGCGCCCACGACTACGGCCGGATCGACTGGGACGAGTTCTGGCGCGTGATCCGCGGCGACGGGCCATGCAACCGCGAGCGGCTGGCGGCGCGGGTCAAGGCCTGGGAGGACGGTGCCTGGGTCAGAGAGGCGGCGCTCGCCTATGCGGCCAAGCAGGCAGCGCCGGCGGACGTCGCCGCCTGAGCCGTCGTCGAAGACCGGAGCGTCCGCAAGGGCCCGAGAATCCGCAACGGCCCGAGATCCGCAAGCACCGGAGATTCCGCAAGGACCGGAGAATCAGAATGAGCGATACGACACAGCAGGAATGGCCTTTGTGGGAAGTGTTCGTCCGCAGCAAGGCCGGCCTCGATCACAAGCACTGCGGCAGCCTGCACGCGCCCGATCCGCAGATGGCGATCCGGCTCGCGCGCGATGTCTATACCCGGCGCCAGGAAGGGAGCAGCGTCTGGGTCGTGCGTTCGGACCAGATCGTCGCCAGCGATCCCGGCGAGAAGGACAGCTTCTTCGAGCCGATGGAAGACAAGGTCTACCGGCATCCGACGTTCTACCGGCTGCCGAAGTCGGTCGACCACATGTGAGGCTGCCGATGCCGTCGATCGAACTCGGCCACACGCCCGCCGTCGACTATCTGCTGCGGGCCGGCGACACCTGTCTGATCCTCGCGCAGCGGCTCGGCGAGTGGTGCGGCCACGCGCCGATCCTCGAGGAGGACATGGCGATGGCCAATACCGCGCTCGACCTGGTCGGCCAGGCGCGTGCGCTGCTGACCCGCGCCGGCGAGCTCGAGGGCCGCGGCCACGACGAGGACCAGCTGGCGTTCCTGCGCCTCGAGCGCGACTACCGCAACCTGACGATGGCCGAGCTGCCGCGCGGCGATTTCGCGTTCACCGTGCTGCGCAACGCGATGATCGCGACGCTGCTGAAGCAGCTGTGGACGCGGCTCGAGGTCTCGAGCGATGCCGAGCTGGCGGCGATCGCCGGCAAGGCGGTCAAGGAAGCGCGCTATCACCAGAGCCATGCCGCCGGCTGGGTGGTGCGGCTCGCCGGCGGCACCGACGAGTCGCGCCGGCGCTGCGAGGCCGCGCTCGCCGAACTGTGGCGCTTCGTGCCGGAGATGTTCGAATCCGATGACGTCGACCGCGGCGCCGCGGCGAGCGGGCTCGGCCCGGACTGGTCGGAGCTGCGCGAACCCTGGCAGGCCGAGATGACGGCGCTGTTCGACGAAGCCGGCCTCGCGGCACCGGCAGCCAGCGAGTTCCGCAGCACCGGCCGCAGCGGCCGGCACACCGAGCACATGGGCTATCTGCTGGCAGACATGCAGTACCTGCAGCGCGCCTACCCCGGAGGCGTCTGGTGAACGCGGTCGCCGGCCGCCCGGCTGCTGACCCGCCAGGCGCCGCCGCCGGCAGCCCGGCCGCGGATCCGCGGATCGCCGCCGCCTGGGCCGCGCTTGCCGCGGTGCCGGACCCGGAAGTGCCGGCGCTGTCGGTCTGCGACCTCGGCATCGTCCGCGACGTGATCGCGCCGGACGCCGCCGGCGAGCCGCTCGAGGTGGTGCTGACGCCGACCTACTCGGGCTGCCCGGCCACCGAGGTGATCGCCGAGCAGGTCCGCGCGGCGATCGACGCGGCCGGCCTCGGGCCGGCGCGGATCACGCTGCGGCGCGCGCCGGCCTGGAGCAGCGACTGGATCAGCGACGAAGGCCGGCGCAAGCTGCGCGAATACGGCATCGCGCCGCCGGGCCACATCGCCGCCGGCGGTGCGGTGCCGATCCGGCTGTTCCGGCCTTCGGCGGCGCCGCAGGTGCCGTGTCCGCGCTGTGGCAGTCCGCGCACCGAGCAGCTGTCGGCGTTCGGCTCGACCGCCTGCAAGTCGCTGTATCGGTGCCTGGCGTGCCGGGAGCCGTTCGAATATTTCAAGCCGATATGAGCGCCCCCCAGATTTTCCCTCGAGAGGACGCCCCCGTCGACACCGGGAGTCGGTCGCAAATGAATGCTCAATCGTCGTCGCCGCTGTTCCACCCGCTGACGGTGCGCCGGATCGAGCCGGACACCGAGGAGGCGGTGATCGTCACGTTCGACGTCCCGGCCGACCTGCGCCATGTGTTCGGGTTCACCCAGGGGCAGTACCTGACGCTGCGCAAGACGATCGACGGCCAGGACCTGCGGCGCTCGTACTCGATCTGTGCCGGCGTCGACGACGGCGAGCTGCGGGTCGGCGTGCGCAAGGTCAACGGCGGGGTGTTCTCGCAGTGGATCAATGCGCGGCTCGCGGTCGGCGACTCGATCAGCGTGATGGCGCCGCAGGGGCGGTTCTTCGTGCCGATCCAGTCCGAGGCGCGCCGCCACCATGTCGGCATCGCCGGCGGCAGCGGCATCACGCCGATCCTGTCGATCATGAAGACAGTGCTCGGCCGCGAGCCGAAATCCCGCTTCACGCTGATCTACGGCAACCGGGCGATCCGCTCGACGATGTTCCGCGAGGAGCTCGAGGATCTGAAGAACCGCTACATGTCGCGGCTGGTGCTGCAGTACGTGTTTTCCGACGAGCATGCCGATGCGCCGCTGCACCGCGGTCTGATGAACCGCGACAAGATCGGCGAGTTCCTGCAGACGCTGGTGCCGGCCGGCAGCATCGATCACGTCTACATCTGCGGCCCGTTCCAGATGAACGACGAGGCCGAGGCGGCGCTGCTCGCCGCCGGCGTGCCGGCCGAGCGGATCCACATCGAGCGCTTCGGCGTGCCGAACCAGGCGGCCGGCGCGGTCGGCGCGGTGGTCCACGAAGCGCTTCCGGGCGACGCCGAGCAGGCCCGGATCACGATCCGGCGCGACGGCATCGCCCGGACCATTCCGTTTTCCCGCGGCCAGCCGAGCATCCTCGATGCGGCATCGGCCGCCGGGCTCGAAGTGCCGTTTTCCTGTACATCCGGCGTCTGCGGTACCTGCCGGGCCAAGGTGATCCAGGGAGAAGTCCGGATGGAACGCAATTTCGCGCTCGAGAAAGGCGAGGTCGAGCAAGGATTCGTGCTGACCTGCCAGGCGCATCCGCTGACTTCGACGGTGGAGCTGTCGTTCGACGAACGCTGACCCGCACGCCGACCCGTGGCCGCGCCGGCGGCGGCCCGCCGCCGGGCCATCCGGCCGCCGCTGCGCTATCCTTGCGGCTTTCCCGAATTCCCGGTTCCGGGCCGAGCTTCCAGAATCCGGCTTGAATCCGGTCTGCAACCACTATCAGCGGTTCCCGCTGTGGCACGACATCAGGTCCGATGGAGACACGCATGAAACTGAAATCCCTGGCGCTCGCCGGTCTCGTATCGCTCGCCGCGCTGGCCGCCGCGCCGGCGCGCGCCGACATCAACGTCGGCGTCACGGTTTCGGCGACCGGCCCGGCCGCTTCGCTCGGCATCCCGGAAAAGAACACGATCGCGCTGATGCCCAAGACGATCGCCGGCGAGAAAATCAACTACATCGTGCTCGACGACGCGTCGGACACCACCACCGCGGTCACCAACACCCGCAAGCTGATCGCCGAGAGCAAGGTCGACGTCGTGCTCGGCTCGAGCGTGACGCCGGCGTCGCTGGCGATGATCGACGTGGTTGCCGAGGCCAGGGTGCCGATGATCTCGATGGCCGCGTCGGCGCGGATCGTCGAGCCGGTCGACGACAAGAAGCGCTGGGTGTTCAAGACGCCGCAGAACGACATCATGATGTCGCTCGCGATCGTCGAGCACATGTCGAACAACAACATCAAGACGGTCGGCTTCATCGGCTTCTCCGACGCTTACGGCGAGGGCTGGTCTCAGGAGTTCGCCAAGGCGGCCGAGCTGAAGCGGATCAAGATCGTCGCCAACGAGCGCTACAGCCGCAGCGATACGTCGGTGACCGGTCAGGCGCTGAAGCTGATGTCGGTCAAGCCCGACGCGGTGCTGATCGCCGGCTCCGGCACGCCGGCCGCGCTGCCGCAGAAGACGCTGAAGGAGCGCGGCTACAAGGGCGTGATCTACCAGACCCACGGCGTTGCCAATGCCGATTTCCTGCGGGTCGGCGGCAAGGACGTCGAAGGCACGATTCTGCCGTCGGGCCCGGTGCTGGTCGCGAACCAGCTGCCGGCGTCGCATCCGGTGCGCAAATCGGCGCTCGCCTATGTTGAGGCCTATGAAGCGGCCTACGGCAAGGGCTCGGTCTCGACCTTCGGCGCCCACGGCTGGGATGCCGGCGTGCTGATGGCGGCGGCGGTGCCGGCGGCATTGAAGGTGGCCAAGCCCGGTACGCCGGAGTTCCGCGCCGCGTTGCGCGACGCGCTCGAGAACCTGAAGGAGGTCCCCGGCGCGCACGGCATCTTCACGATGTCGAAGACCGACCATCTCGGGCTCGACCAGCGCGCACGCGTGATGGTGAAGATCGAGAACGGCAACTGGAAGTACGTGCCCTGACGGGGCACGGCCCCGGACGCCGCACCGACACGCCGCCCGCGACACCGATCGCCTCGCCGCCCGCCACTGAACCGCCGCCGCCTTGGACACCACGATCGCGCTGATGCTCGGCCAGGACGGCCTGGTCAACGGTGCCATCTACGGCCTGATGGCGGTCGCTCTGGTGCTGGTGTTCTCGGTGACGCGGGTGATCCTGATCCCGCAGGGCGAGTTCGTCGCGTTCGGCACGCTGTCGATGGTGGTGATCCAGGCCGGCGGCGTGCCGAAGACGCTCTGGCTGGTGCTGGTGCTCGCGGTCGCCGCGCTGCTGGTCGAGGCCTGGCGCGCCAGTCGCGGCGGCGCGGTCGACTGGCGCTCGACCATCGCCTGGGCGGTGGTGGTGCCGGCCACCGCGGCGTTGCTGATCCTGGTCGTGAAGCCGTCGGCGCAGTGGCTGCAGTCGCTGGCAACGCTGCTGTTGATCACGCCGCTCGGCCCGCTGCTGTACCGGCTGGTCTATCGGCCGCTCGCGTCGGCGACGGTACTGATGCTGCTGATCGCGTCGGTCGCGCTGCACGGCGTGCTGGTCGGGCTCGCGCTGCTGTTCTTCGGCGCCGAAGGGTCGCGGATCCCGCCGTACTCGGACGCGCAGTGGACCGTCGCCGAGGTGCCGGTCAGCGGCCAGTCGCTGGTGGTGATCGGCGTCACGATCCTGCTGGTCGGGCTGATGTATTTGTTCTTCGAGCGCTCGATCGTCGGCAAGGCGCTGCGCGCGACCGCGATGAACCGCGTCGGCGCGCGGCTGATGGGGATTCCGACCGAGCTGTCGGGCGACATCAGCTTCGCGCTGGCGGCGCTGATCGGCGCGGTCTCGGGCCTGCTGATCGCCCCGTTCACCACGGTCTACTACGACACCGGCTTCCTGATCGGGTTGAAGGGCTTCGTCGCGGCGATCATCGGCGGGCTCGGCAGCTATCCGCTGGCGCTGCTCGGTGCGCTGCTGGTCGGCCAGCTGGAGAGCTTCTCGACGTTCTGGGCCAGCGCGTTCAAGGAGGTCATCGTCTTCACGCTGATCATCCCGGTGCTGTGGTGGCGCTCGCTGAAGAGCCGCCACGTCGAGGATGAGTAGGTCAATCCCCCTTGGGCCTGCGGCCCTACCCCCTTTGAAAAGGGGGCGCCGCCAGCGGCCGGGCGGAGCCCGCTCCGCGGCGACTGCTTGGCTCGACCTGTTTCATGCGACGCGAGTGGCGCGCGGCGCGGTGGAAAACTGAGATGACAAGGCGCGGGCTTACGCTGGTCGCGGTCGTCGCGTTCGCGATTGCCTGGCCGTTCCTGCCGGAATTCACCGCGACGATTGCCTGCTACATCGGCCTCTATTCGCTGGTCGCGGTCGGGCTGGTGATGCTGACCGGCGTCGGCGGCATGACGTCGTTCGGCCAGGCCGCGTTCGTCGGCATCGGCGCCTATGCGACCGCGTGGCTCGGCGCGACGCCGGCGGTCGCCGCCGCGGTCGGCGGTGTCGTCGGCGCGCCGCTGCTGCCATGGGTCGGGCTCGCGCTCGGCGTCGCGATCACGTTCGTCGTCTCGTGGGCGCTCGGTGCGATCACGGTCAAGCTGTCGGGGCACTACCTGCCGCTGTCGACGATCGCCTGGGGTCTGTCGCTCTACTACCTGTTCGGCAATCTCGAGATGCTCGGCGGCCAGACCGGCATGAGCGGGGTGCCGGCGCTGTCGCTGTTCGGCTACTCGCTGGCGTCGCCGCGCGCGCTCGGCGTGCTGATCTGGGCGGTGCTGCTGATCGCGATCTGGATGATGCACAACCTGCTCGATTCGCGCGAGGGCCGCGCGGTCCGGGCGCTGAAGGCCGGCTCGGTGATGGCCGAATCGATGGGCGTCGACACCTCGCTGCAGCGGATCAAGGTGTTCGTGCTCGCCGCGATCCTGGCGGCACTGTCCGGCTGGCTCTATGCGCACCTGCAGCGTTTCGTCAACAACACGCCGTTCAACCTCAACATCGGCATCGAATACCTGTTCATGGCGGTGGTCGGCGGCGCCGGCCATCTGTGGGGGGCGGTGCTCGGGGCGGCACTGATCACGCTGCTGAAGGAGCAGTTGCAGGACATCCTGCCGGCGCTGCTCGGCTCGTCGGGCAACTTCGAGGTGATCGTCTTCGGCCTGCTGCTGCTGCTGGTGCTGCAGCGCTTTCCGGACGGGTTGTGGCCGACTCTGGAACGGCTCGGCCGGCGTTTCCTGAAAGATCCGCCGGACCCGGAAGCGGTCACCGGCGCCGGCGCGGTCACGCTGCCGAACCGCGACCTGCCGCCGGCCGGCACCACCGTGCTCGAGGCGAAGGCGGTGACGCGGCGATTCGGCGGCCTGATCGCGAACAAGGATATCGACCTCGATTTGAAGTCCGGCGAGATCCATGCGCTGATCGGACCCAACGGCGCCGGCAAGAGCACGTTCTTCAATATGATCTCCGGCGTCGACGATCCGACCGCCGGCGAAGTAAGGCTGCTCGGCGAGCCGATGACCGGCCAGCCGTCGCGCGCGTTCGCGCGGCGCGGGCTCGGCCGCACCTTCCAGCACGTCCGGCTGCTCGGCGAACGCTCGGTGCGCGACAACGTCGCGCTCGGCGCGCATCTGCGCGGCGTCCGCGGCTGGTGGCCGGCGATGCTGCGGCGCGACCGCGCCGAGGAGGCCGCGCTGCTCGCCTGCGCCGAGACCCAGATCCAGCGCTGCGGCCTCGGCGGCCAGTCGCGTGCCGCGGCCGGCGCGCTGCCGCTCGGCAGCCAGCGCGTCGTCGAGATCGCGCGGGCGCTGGCGATGCAGCCGTCGGTGCTGCTGCTCGACGAGCCGGCCGCCGGCCTGCGCCACCGCGAGAAGGTCGCGCTCGCCGAACTGCTGTCGCAGCTGCGCGCCGAAGGTCTCGGCATCATGGTGGTCGAGCACGACATGGAGTTCGTGATGAACCTCGCCGACCGGATCACCGTGCTCGACTTCGGCCAGGTGATCGCGCACGGCACGCCGCAGGCGGTGCAGGCCAATCCGCGGGTGCTCGACGCGTACCTCGGCGGCGCCGACGATGAAGACGCGGCCGGCGACGAAGGCGCGGCCGGCGAGGGGATCGCGGCATGAGCCAACCGCTGGAAGCCCGACGATGACCGCGCCGCTGCTCCGGCTCGCCGGCTTCCGCGTCGCCTACGGCCCGGTCGAGGCGATCCATGCGCTCGATCTGACGGTGGCGAGCGGCGAGATCGTCACCGTGATCGGCCCGAACGGCGCCGGCAAGACGACGCTGCTGTCGGCGGTGATGGGGCTGCTGCCTTCGAGCGGCGAGCTGGCGTTCGACGGCACGCCGGTGCGTCCGACGATCGAGCGGATGGTCGCGCACGGCGTCGCGCTGGTGCCGGAGAAGCGCGAGCTGTTCGGCGAGATGTCGGTCGCCGACAACCTGCTGCTCGGCGGCTTCGCGCGCTGGCGGCGCGGCCAGCGCGACCAGCGCGAGCGGATGCAGGAAGTGTTCGCGATCTTTCCGCGGCTGGCCGAACGCCGTGCCCAGATCGCTAGCACGCTGTCCGGAGGCGAGCGGCAGATGCTCGCGATCGGCCGCGCGCTGATGGCGCGGCCGCGGCTGCTGATGCTCGACGAGCCGTCGCTGGGCCTGGCGCCGAAGATCGTCCGCGAGGTGCTCGGGATCGTCTCGTCGCTGCGCCGCGCCGGCGTCTCGGTGCTGCTGATCGAGCAGAATGCGCGCGCCGCGCTGCAGATCGCCGATCGCGGCTACGTGCTCGAGATGGGCGCGGTCGCGCTGACCGGCGCTGCGAGCGATCTGCTGCATGACCGGCGCATCATCGACACCTATCTCGGTGTCGGGAAGAAGGCGGTGCCGGCCGCGGGCTGACGCTTTCCCGTCAACAGCCGGTCAGGTATTGCAACAACCGGGGCGCGGCGTCCGCCGACCCCGCGCACGAACTTCGAGGAAGGAACCTGATGAACGTGACCACGCTGAACGCGACCATCGGCGACTCCGGTGCCGGCGACCTGATCGCCCGTCCGGCGCAATTGCAGAGCTACATCGCCGGCCGCTGGGTCGGCGCGACCGGCGCGCAGGCGCTGAAGAGCGCGGTCAACGGCCGGGTCATCGCGCAGACCCATGCCGAGCCGGTCGATTTCGCGCAGGCGGTCGACCATGCGCGCCGTGTCGGCGTGCCGGCACTGCTGGCGCTCGATTTCCAGGCGCGAGCGGCGCGGCTGCGCGCGCTCGCCAAGTATCTGGCCGAGCACAAGGAGGCGCTCTATGCGGTGTCGGCGCACACCGGGGCGACCCGCAGCGACGGCTGGATCGACATCGAAGGCGGCAGCGGCACGCTGTTCGCGTATGCCAGCGTCGGCGCCAACGATCTGCCGTCGGGCAATCTGGTCCACGAAGGGCCGGTACTGCCGCTCGGCAAGAAGGGCGGCTTCGCCGGCACCCACGTGCTGGTGCCGCGCGGCGGCCTGGCGGTGCACATCAATGCGTTCAACTTCCCGGTCTGGGGGCTGCTCGAGAAGTTCGCGCCGAGCTTTCTCGCCGGCCTGCCGTGCATCGGCAAGCCGGCGACCGCGACCAGCTACCTGACCGAGGCGCTGGTCCGGCTGATCGTCCGCTCCGGCATCCTGCCCGAAGGCAGCCTGCAGCTGGTGATCGGCGGTACCGGCGACCTGCTCGACCGGCTCGACGGCAGCGATGTCGTGACCTTCACTGGTTCGGCCGACACCGCCGCGAAGCTGCGCGTGCATCCGAACCTGGTTGCGCGCTCGATCCCGTTCAATGCCGAAGCCGATTCGCTGAACTGCGCGATCCTGGCGCCCGACGTGACGCCCGACGACGAGGAGTTCGACCTGTTCGTCAAGGAGGTCGCGCGCGAGATGACGGTCAAGGCCGGCCAGAAATGCACGGCGATCCGGCGGGCGATCGTGCCGGCGCAGCAGCTCGACGCGGTCGCCGAGCGGTTGCGTGCGCGGCTCGCCAAGATCGTCGTCGGCGACCCGGCGCAGGAAGGCGTCCGGATGGGTGCGCTGGCATCGCATGCCCAGCAGGCCGATGTCGCCGAGCGGGTCCGCCAGCTCGCGCGCGATGCCGAGATCGTTCTCGGCGGCGGCACGTTTGCGCCGGTCGGCGACGGCACGCAGGACGGCGCCTTCTTCGCGCCGACGCTGCTGCTCGACCGCAAGCCCGGCACCGATGCCGCCGCCCACGACATCGAGGCGTTCGGCCCGGTCAGCACGCTGATGGGCTACGACACGCTCGACGACGCGGTCGCGCTCGCCGCGCGTGGCCGCGGCAGCCTGGTCGGCACGCTGGTCACGCGCGATCCGGCGACCGCGGCGCGGGTGATCCCGCAGCTGGCCGCCTGGCACGGCCGGCTGCTGATCCTCGATCGCGAGTCGGCGGCCGAATCGACCGGCCACGGTTCGCCGCTGCCGGTGCTGAAGCACGGCGGCCCGGGCCGTGCCGGCGGCGGCGAGGAGCTCGGCGGCGTCCGCGCGGTCAAGCATCTGCTGCAGCGTGCGGCCGTGCAGGGTTCGCCGTCGATGCTCGCGGCGGTGACCGGCGAACACGTCCGCGGCGCACGGGTCATCGAATCCGACGTGCATCCGTTCCGCCGCTGGTTCGAGGACCTGCGGATCGGCGAATCGCTGCTGACCCACCGGCGTACCGTCTCGGAGGCCGATATCGTCGCGTTCGGCGGCA
>JBFWQR010000040.1:0-49713 GCA_050249335.1 Lautropia sp. | reverse complement strand
GCGACGCGACCCGGCTCAGCATCAACACGCCGAACAGCACGATCGCGGTGCCGATCAGCTGAATCGCACCGACCGGCTCGTCGAGCATCAGCGCGCCGAGCACGATCGTCGATGCCGGGCCGATCATACCCGTCTGCGCGGCCGACGCCGAGCCGATCCGCTCGATCGCCGCCATGACCATCAGCACCGGCAGGAACGTGCAGGCGCTGCCGTTGAGCATCGACAGCCAGTGCACCGGCCACGGCGCGTGCCACATCGCGGTGCCGGTCACCGCCAGCGCGTGCAGCACACAGGCCGCGCACGCGACCAGCGTCGCCCACGCGGTCAGCCGCAGCGTGCCGAGCCGCCGGACCAGCTCGCCCGCGGCCGACAGGTAGACGGCATAGAACGCCGCGCTGCCGAACACCAGCAGACTGCCGATCACGACCCGTTCGCCGCCGAGCGAAACATCGTGGACGAAGACCAGCACGACGCCGAGGTAGCTGACGGCGAGCGCGAGCCACTGACGCCGGCTGACCGGCCGCCGGAACCAGCACAGCGAGATCAGCAGCACCAGGGTCGGGCTCAGGTAGAGGATCACGCGCTCGAGGCCGACCGACACGTACATCAGTCCGACGAAGTCGAGCAGGCTCGCGACATAGTAGCCGGTGAGCCCGAGCCCGAGGATCCGCCAGCGGTCGCCGGCGCGCCAGACCGGCGGCGCGCCGGCCCCCGCCCGCGCGCGCCGCTCGCTCGCCCAGGCGAGCAGCGCGAACAGTGGTGCCGCATAGACCATCCGCAGCCCGATCAGCGTGACCGGATCGACGCCGTACCGGTAGGCGAGCTTGACGATGATGGCCTTGCCCGAAAACAGCACGGCACCGACCGCGCCGAGCAGCAGGCCGATCGCGACCGACCGGCCCGCCGCCCGCGGTGCCGCCGGCGGCGCCGCAGCCGCGCCGGTCAACGCGACTTCAACAGCGACCCGAGCACGCCGCGGACGATGGCGCGGCCGACCTGCGACCCGACGGTGCGGGCCGCGCTCTTGGCCGCCGACTCGATCACCGAGTCCTTGCGGCCGCTGCCGCCGAGCAGGCCGCCGAGCGAGCCCTTCAGCAGCCCACCGAGCAGATCGTCGCTGGCCGGCGCGGTGCCGCCGCGGCCGGCAGCGGTGCCGCCCTTGGCCGGCGCCCTGGCCGCCTCGGCGGCGGTCTCGGCCGCCCGCTCGCGCAGCTTCTCGTAGGCCGATTCGCGGTCGATGGCCTTGTCGTAGACGCCGGCGACCACCGAGCCGGTGATCAATGCACCGCGCTCGGCCGGCGTGATCGGCCCGATCCGCGACGCCGGCGGCACCATCCAGACGCGCTCGACGATGCACGGCCGGCCCTTCTCGTCGAGCAGCGAGACCAGGGCCTCGCCGACGCCGAGCTCGCTGATCGCCCGCTGCGCGTCGAACGCCGGATTCGGCCGCATGGTCTCGGCCGCCGCCTTGACGGCCTTCTGGTCGCGCGGCGTGAACGCGCGCAGCGCGTGCTGGACGCGATTGCCGAGCTGGCCGAGCACGGTGTCCGGCACGTCGAGCGGGTTCTGGGTCACGAAGAAGACGCCGACCCCCTTGGACCGGATCAGCCGGACCACCTGCTCGACCTTCTCGAGCAGCGCCCGCGGCGCCTCGTTGAACAGCAGATGCGCCTCGTCGAAGAAGAACACCATCTTCGGCTTGTCGCGGTCGCCGACCTCCGGCAGCCGCTCGAACAGCTCCGACAGCAGCCACAGCAGGAACGCGCCGTAGAGCCGCGGCGAATTCATCAGCCGGTCGGCGGCGAGCACGTTGATGACGCCGCGCCCCTTGGCGTCGGTCTGCATCATGTCGTCGATGTCCAGCATCGGCTCGCCGAAGAACTTGTCGCCGCCCTGCTGATCGAGCGCCAGCATGCCGCGCTGGATCGCGCCGATCGACGCCGCCGAGACGTTGCCGTATTCGGTGGTGAACTGCTTCGAGTTGTCGCCGACGTATTGCAGCATCGCCCGCAGGTCTTTCGAGTCGAGCAGCAGCAACCCATGGTCGTCGGCGACCTTGAACACCAGGTTCAGCACGCCTTCCTGGGTCTCGTTCAAGCCGAGGATCCGCGCCAGCAGCAGCGGCCCCATATCCGAGACCGTCGCCCGCAGCGGATGGCCCTGCTCGCCGAACACGTCCCAGAGCGTGACCGGGAAGCCGCTGAACGCCGGCGCTTCGAAGCCGTACTTGGTCAGCCGTTCCTGCAGCTTCGGCGACATCACGCCCGGCTGCGAGATGCCGGCGAGGTCGCCCTTGACGTCGGCCATGAACACCGGCACGCCGATCTGCGACAGGTGTTCGGCGATGCCTTGCAGGCTGACGGTCTTGCCGGTGCCGGTGGCACCGGTGATCAACCCGTGGCGGTTGGCCAGCGCCGGCAGCAGGAAGACTTCCTTCTGCTCGTTCTTGCCTAACAACAGCGGGGCGAGCGGCTCGGTCATCGGTCGAATCCCCAGGGTTCGGAGCAGGTCCGCGAAGCGTCCAGACTACGCGATCGCGAGGCGGCGCGATGCTAAAATCGCCGCCCGTCCGGGGTATGTTACAAGGATCGACAAGCGCATCATGGCCGGCCACTCGAAATGGGCCAACATCCAGCATCGCAAGGGGCGTCAGGACGCCAAGCGCGGCGCGCTGTTCACCCGGTTGATCAAGGAAATCACGGTCGCGGCCCGGCTCGGCGGCGGTGATCCGGCGATGAATCCGCGGCTGCGGCTCGCGATGGACAAGGCCGGCGAAGCCAACATGCCGAAAGACACGGTGCAGCGCGCGATCCAGCGCGGCGCCGGCGGGCTCGACGGCGCCAACTACGAAGAGATCCGCTACGAAGGCTACGGCGTCGCCGGCGCCGCGGTGATCGTCGACTGCATGACCGACAACCGCACCCGCACCGTCGCCGACGTCCGCCACGCGCTGTCCAAGCACGGCGGCAACCTCGGCACCGACGGCTCGGTCGCGTTCCAGTTCCAGCACTGCGGCCAGTTCATCTTCGCGCCGGGCACCTCGGAAGACCAGGTCATGGAGGTCGCGCTCGACGCCGGCGCCGAGGACGTGATCGCGCACGACGATGGTGCTATCGAGGTCGTCTGCGGACCACACGATTTCGCCGAGGTCAAGACCCGGCTCGAGCGCGCCGGGCTGAAACCCGCGTTCGCCGAGATCGTCATGAAACCGCTCAACGAGCTGGTGCTGACCGGCGACGACGCGGCCACGATGCAGAAGATCCTCGATGCGCTGGACAACGTCGACGACGTGCAGCAGGTCTACACCAACGCGGTTATATGAGGTCAACCCCCCTTGGGCCTGCGGCCCTACCCCCCTTGAAAGGGGGGCGTCACCAACGGACCGGCGGAGCCGGATCCGTGGTGACTGCTGGGTGTGGGGCATTGCGTCGCGCTCGGCGTGGCGGTGTAGGGACGAGAGCGGCACCCGATGCCGGGGACGACGGGGGGCGTCACCAACGGACCGGCGGAGCCGGAGAACATTAGCAAGGGCAGGACCGTGTCGGGTTCAAGGAAGTGTCTGGTCGTCGGCAGCGGCGGTCGCGAACACGCGATCGCCTGGCGGCTCGCGCAGTCGCGCGGCCTCGAGACCGTGTTCGTCGCGCCGGGCAACGCCGGCACCGCGCTCGAGCCGCGGATCCGCAACATGCCGCTGACCTCGCTCGAGGCACTGGCGCTGTTCGCCGAGCGCGAGCAGGTCGATTTCACGGTGGTCGGCCCGGAGGCGCCGCTCGCCGAGGGCATCGTCGACCTGTTCCGCGCGCGCGGGCTGCCGATCTTCGGCCCGACCCGCGCGGCCGCGCAGCTCGAGGCCTCGAAGGACTTCGCCAAGGCGTTCATGACGCGCCACCGCATTCCGACCGCGGCCTACAGGACCTTCGTCGACCCGGTCGACGCGAAGGCCTACATCAGCGGTCGCGGCGCGCCGATCGTCGTCAAGGCCGATGGGCTCGCCGCCGGCAAAGGCGTTGTCGTCGCCACCACGATCGCCGAGGCGCATGCGGCGGTCGACCGGATGCTCGGCCTCGGCGCCGCCGGCGCCCGCGTCGTCGTCGAAGAGTTCCTCGCCGGCGAAGAGGCCAGCTTCATCGCGATGGTCGACGGCACTCATGTACTGACGCTGGCATCGTCGCAGGACCACAAGCGGCTCCTGGACGGCGATACCGGTCCCAATACCGGCGGCATGGGCGCCTATTCGCCGGCGCCGGTGATCACGCCGGACATCCACGCGCGGACGCTGCGCGAGATCGTCATGCCGGTGGTCACCGGCATGGCCGCCGAGGGCACGCCGTTCACCGGCTTTCTCTATGCCGGCCTGATGATCGGCCCGGCCGGCGGCGTGCGCGTGCTCGAATTCAACTGCCGGCTCGGCGATCCGGAAGCGCAGGTGATCCTGGCGCGGCTCAAGAGCGATTTCGGCCAGCTGATCCGGGCCGGCATCGACGGCCATCTCGACCAGGTCGAGGCCGAATGGGACCGCCGCAGCGCGCTCTGCGTCGTGCTCGCCGCCGAAGGCTACCCGGACGCGCCGCGCCGCGGCGACCCGATCCTCGGCTATCCGGAGCACGGCCACCGGGGCGAATCCGAGACGCTGGTGTTCCATGCCGGCACCACGGCCGCCGCCGGCGAGGTCGTCACCGCCGGCGGCCGCGTGCTCGGTGTCACCGCGCTCGGCGACTCGCTGAAGATGGCCCAGGGCAGCGCCTACGAGGCGGTTCGCCGGATCCGCTTCAAGGGCATGCAGTACCGCAGCGACATCGGCCACCTGGCGCTGCCGGCGATTGCGGGAACGCGGCGTTGACCGGGCCCGCCGCGGCCGATCCGATCGACCACGACGCGGTCGGCGACTATTTCGCCGGTCTGCAGCAGCGCATCGTCACGGCGCTCGAAGCCGCCGACGGCAGCCGGTTCATCGTCGACCGCTGGCAGCGCGACGCCGATCCGGGTGGCGACGCCAGCGGCGGCAGCGACGGCGCCGGTGCCGCGGCAGCGACCGGCGGCGGCCAGGACGGCGGCCTGGGCGGCGGCGGGGTCAGCCGGGTGCTGGAAGACGGCGCCTTGTTCGAGCGCGCCGCGGTGCTGCGCTCGGACGTCCGGCTGGCGCGGCTGCCGCCGGCGGCGTCGGCGCAGCGGCCGCAGCTGGCCGGCCGGCCGGCCCGGGCCACCGGTGTCTCGCTGGTGCTGCATCCGCACAATCCCCATGTTCCGACGGTGCACATGAACGTGCGATTCTTCGCAGCGCCGGCCGGTCCGAACGGCGATGCTGCGGTCTGGTGGTTCGGCGGCGGCATGGACCTGACGCCGTACTACGGTTTCGAGGAGGACGCGATCCACTTCCACCGGGTCTGTCGCGACGCGCTGGCGCCATTCGGCGCCGACCTCTACCCCCGCTTCAAGGCGTGGTGCGACCGCTATTTCTTCCTGAAGCATCGCAATGAAGCGCGCGGTATCGGCGGCATCTTCTTCGACGACCTCGCCACACCCGACTTCGCGACCTGCTTCGCGCTGACCCGGCGCGTCGGCGATGCCTTCCTGGACGCCTACCTGCCGATCGTGGCGCGCCGCCGCGGCCTGCCGTACGGCGCTCGCGAACGCGAGTTCCAGGCGCTGCGGCGCGGCCGCTACGTCGAATTCAACCTGGTCTATGACCGCGGCACCCTGTTCGGCCTCGCGTCGGGCGGCCGGACGGAATCGATCCTCTGCTCGATGCCGCCGACGGTCAGCTGGCGGTACTGCCGCGAGCCGGCGGCCGGCACCCCCGAGGCGCGGCTCGCGGCCGACTTCCTGCCGCCGCGCGACTGGATCTGACAGGCATGCGCGCTGCTCGGTGATGTCAGCAACCATGCGGCAGAGGATCGGCTTGCTCGGCGGTAGCTTCGACCCGATTCACGTCGGCCATCTGGCACTCGGTCGCGCCGCGGCGCTGGCGCTGCGGCTCGATCGGATGCTGGTGATCCCGACCGGTCATTCGTATCAGAAAGGCCATCGACAGACGCCGGCCGAGCATCGGCTGGCGATGACGCGGCTCGCGGTCGCGGCAATCGGCGCCGAGGACGACTCCGGTCACGGCCCCCCCGTCGGCCGCGACCACGGCGGCCCCGACAGCCGCGACTCCAGCGGCCCCGCCAACCGCGACGGCGGCGTCCCCGCTTGCCGCTGGGAAGTCGACGAGATCGAGGTCCGGCGCGACGGGCCGAGCTATACCATCGATACGCTGGCCGAACTGCGTCGCCGGCTCGGCGCCGAGCCGGCGCTGATCCTGATTCTCGGCAGCGACCAGCTGCGCAACCTGGCGACCTGGCATCGCTGGCAGGAGTTGCTGGATTTCGCCCATATCGCGGTGACCCAGCGCGAGCAGGTCTCGCTGGCCGACCTGCCGCCGCCGGTCGACGCGCTGCTGGCACGCCATGGCGCCGATGCCCTGCCCGACACCCCCGGCGGCGCGATCGTGCTGTTCCGGATGCCGGCGGTCGCGGTCTCGGCGACCGGCCTGCGGCGGGCGCTGGCCAACGGCAGTCCGGTCGACCGGTTGCTGCCGGCAGCCGTCGCCGACTATGCGCGCAGCCACGACCTCTACGCCGGACTGCGCGACGATTCCCGCTGACGAACCCGACCGACGAACCCGACCGACGAACCGCGAGGCAACCCACCACGATGACGAGCCACCGGACCCAGGCGCTACGCGCCCCCCGTCCCGCCCCCGGGACCGCCGAACGATCCGCCACTGCCACCACTGCCGCCGACGCCGGCGGCACCGCGGTCAATCCGGCGATCACCCGCCTGCAGCGCGTCGTCGTCGACGCGCTCGAAGATATCAAGGCGCAGGACATCAGCGTCTACAACACCACCGGGCTGTCGGACCTGTTCGACCGCGTCGTGGTCGCGAGCGCGACCTCGAACCGGCAGACCCGGGCGCTCGCCGCTCACCTGCGCGACAAGGTCAAGGAGAAAGGCTTCGAGGTGATCGCCACCGAGGGCGAGGACGGCGGCGAATGGGTGCTGGTCGACCTCGGCGACATCGTCGTCCACATCATGCAGCCGGCGATCCGGACTTATTACAACCTCGAGGAGCTGTGGGGCGCCAAGCCGGTCCGGATGAAGATCAACGGCGTAACCCGCGCCGCGCCGGCGGCCCGGGCGCGGCTGGTACCGGTCGCGCCGGCACGCCGCCGCGCCGCCGGCGGCTGAGCGCCGGCGCCGGCGCCGGCGGCAGTCGGGCGACGCGCGGCCACCGATGCTGCTGCGGATCGTCGCGGTCGGCAGCCGCATGCCGGCCTGGGTCGACGCCGCGGTCGCCGACTATCTGAAACGGCTACCGGTCGAACTGCGGGTCGAACTGGCCGCGGTCAAGGCCGAGCCGAGAACCGCCGGCCGGCGCAGCGAAGCCGCGACCGCCGCGCTGCTCGCCCGCGAAGCCGAGCGGATCCGCGCCCAGCTGCCGCCCCGCGCCCGGGTGATCGTGCTCGACGAGCGCGGCACCGATCTGACCACGGTGGCGCTGGCCGCGCGGCTGGCCGCCTGGCAGCGGGACGCGGCGCCGGTCGCGCTGCTGATCGGCGGCGCCGACGGCCTCGACCCGGCGCTCAAGCACGACGCCGCCGAAACGCTGCGGCTGTCATCGCTGACGCTGCCGCATGCGCTGGTCCGGGTCGTGCTCGCCGAACAGTTGTATCGCGCCTGGTCGATCAACGCGGGCCACCCGTATCATCGCGATTGAAACGATCGCCAGTGAACGATCGCGAATGATCTACCTCGCCTCCCGCAGCCCGCGCCGGCTGGAACTGCTCGCGCAGCTCGGCATCGAATGCCGGCTGCTGCTCGATGACGACGCGGCGCGCGCCGAAGCGCTCGAACACCCGATCGCCGGCGAGGCACCGGCCGCCTACGTGCTGCGCGTCGCCACCGCCAAGGCCCGGGCGGCGCTGACGCGGCTCGCCGGCTCCGGGCTGCCGCGCGCGCCGATCCTGGCGGCCGACACCACGGTCGCGCTCGGCGGCACGCTGTTCGGCAAGCCGCTCGACCGCACCGATGCGCGGCGCATGCTCGAGCGGCTGTCGGGCCGCACGCACCGCGTCCTGACCGCGGTCGTGGTCGCCGACACCGCCGGCAAGCGGCTCCATGCGGCGACCCAGATCTCGCGGGTCCGGTTCGCCCGGCTCCGCGCCGCCGAACTCGCCGACTACGTCGCGTCGGGCGAACCCGACGGCAAGGCCGGCGGCTATGCGATCCAGGGCCGCGCCGCCGCGTTCGTGCGCCGGATCGAGGGATCGTACTCCGGTATCATGGGCCTGCCCCTCCACGAGACCGCCCACCTGCTGCGCCGTGCCGGCTACACCGGGCCGGCGTCCGGTCGGTGAGGCGGCGTCCGCGGCGTTCACAGTCCTCCAGGACGATCGGATGAAGGAAGACATCCTGGTCAACACGACCGCGCAGGAACTGCGGGTCGCGGTGCTGCACCAGGGCGTGCTGCAGGAACTGCATCTCGATCGCGAAGCGACCCGCGGCCTGGTCGGCAACGTCTACGTCGGCGTGGTCGCGCGGGTACTGCCGGGCATGCAGTCGGCGTTCGTCGACATCGGACTCGAGCGTGCCGCGTTCCTGCACGTGGCCGACCTCTGGCAGTCGCGCGCCGGCGCCGCGCCGGCTCCGATCGAGAAGCACCTGTTCGAAGGCCAGGCGCTGCTGGTGCAGGTGCTGAAAGACCCGATCGGCACCAAGGGCGCCCGGCTGTCGACCCAGATCAGCATCGCCGGCCGGCTGCTGGTCTACCTGCCGCAGGATCCGCACGTCGGCGTCTCGCAACGGATCGCCGGCGAGAGCGAGCGCAACCGCCTGCGCGACCGGGTGCAGGGCCTGGTCGCGCCCGACGAGCGCGGCGGCTACATCATCCGGACCATGGCCGAGGAAGCCGACGATGCCGCCTTCATCGCCGACATGGCGTACCTGCGGCGGCGCTGGACCCAGATCCTGGCGGCGAGCCAGGAGGCGAGCGCCAACGCCGGCGTCTCCGGCACCGCTGCCGCCGCTGCGGCTGCCACCGCTGCCACCGCTGCCACCGCCGCCGCTGCCGCCGCTGCCACCGCTGCCGCTGCTGCCGCTGCTGCCGCCGCCACCGCCGAGGCCGCAACCGAGGCGCCCCGCAGCCGCAAGGCCGACCGCAAACCGCGGCTGCTCTACGCCGAACTGTCGCTGGCGCACCGGCTGCTGCGCGACATCGCCGGCCCGGAAACCCAGTCGATCGTCGTCGACGACGCCGCCACGCTCGAGGACATGCGGTCGTTCTGTCGCACCTACATGCCGGCGCTCGAGGGCAAGCTGCGGCGCCATGAAGGCGAACGGCCGCTGTTCGACCTGCACGGCGTCGACGGCGAGATCGAGCGCGCGCTGGCGCGCCGCGTCGACCTGAAGTCCGGCGGCTACCTGATCTTCGACCAGACCGAGGCACTGACGACGATCGACGTCAACACCGGCGGCTTCGTCGGCGGCCGCAACTTCGACGACACGATCTTCCGCACCAACCTCGAGGCCGCCCACGCGATCGCCCGGCAGCTGCGGCTGCGCAATCTCGGCGGCATCATCATCATCGATTTCATCGACATGGCGTCGGCCGAGCATCGCGACGCGGTGCTGCAGGAGCTGCGGCGCGGCCTCGCGCGCGACCGTACCAAGGCCTCGGTCAACGGCTTCACCTCGCTCGGCCTGGTCGAGATGACCCGCAAGCGGATCCGCGAGTCGCTCGCCCATGTGCTCTGCGAGCCCTGCGCGGTCTGCGCCGGCCGCGGCAGCGTCAAGACCGCGCGGACGATCTGCTACGAGATCATGCGCGAGATCGCCCGCGAGGCGCGCCAGTTCAACCCGCGCGAGTTCCGGATCCTGGCGTCGCTGTCGGTGATCGACCTGTTCCTCGACGAGGAGAGCCAGCACCTGGCGATGCTCGGCGACGCGATCGGCAAGCCGATCTCGCTGCATGTCGAGACGACGTACTCGCAGGAACAGTACGACATCGTGCTGACCTGAGCGGGTTGCGCCGGCAACGATCAGCGGCCGGGCTGTCGGCTGCCGCCGCCGGGCTGCCGGCTCCTGCCGCCGGGTTGCTGGCGGCCGCGGCCCGACGCGCGGGGCACGCCGGACCGCGCCTTCGGCGGTCCGGCCGAAGCGAGCATCCGTTCGACCAGCCACGCGACGCCGGCATCCATCAATGCCACTTCCGGTACGACCAGATGCAACCGGAAGGCACCGAGCGCCACCGGCGAATCGACTGCGGCCACCGCGTGCCGGGCGGCGTAGATTCCGGCGAACCGGCGCGGTATCGCGCAGATCAGGTCGGTCTGCGCGACCAGTGCCAGCGCGAACATGAAGTTCGGCACGGTCGCTGCGACCCGCCGCGAACGCCCGGACCGCGCCAGCACGTCGTCGACGAAGCCATGCGGATCGCCGGTCAGGGAGACCACCAGGTGCCGCTCGGCACAGTACCGGTCGAGCGTCGGCGCGCGGGCGAACGGGTGATCGGCCCGCATCGCCAGCACGAAGTCTTCCTGATAGAGCACATGCCGCGCGAATCGGGCCGGCACATGGTCCGACGGAATCACCGCGGCATCGATCGTCCGCGCCTCCAGTTCGTCGAACGCCCCTTGCCAGGCCCGTTCGGGCGAGGTCGCGCCGGCGGCCGGCAGCGACTGCCGGATGCCCATGTCGATGCCGGGTGCGCACCTGCTCAGATCGGCCAGCAGCGCCGGCAGGAATACCGCTGACACGCCATCGGGCGCGGCGATCGTGAAACGACGCCGCGACGTCGCGGGATCGAACGGTCCGGCACTCGCGATCACGCTGCGCAAGCGCGCCAGCGCGTCGGCGACCGGGGCCTGCAGCGCCAGCGCGCGCTCGGTCGGCACCACGCCCTTCGGCGTCCGCAGGAACAACGGATCGTTGAGCAGCCGGCGCAGCCGGCCGAGCCCGTGGCTGACCGCCGAAGCCGTCAGGTGCAACCGCTCCGCGGCATGGCCGACGTGCCGTTCGCGAAAGACGACCTCGAACAGCGTCAGCAGGTTCAGATCGACCCGCGATAAGTCAATCTCCTTCAGCATATTCCTGAAATCGTATCACTGGATTCATGAAAGAAAAGCCGCGATGCTGACGGCCGTCCGAGGCGGTGGCCTCGGCGTCATGCCACAGGAGTTCATCGATGTCACCGATTCGCCGATCCGTCCTGGCCGCTTCCGCCCCGGCTCTGATTTCCACGACCAGCCTCGCCGCCACCTCCGCGGCCTCGTCTCACCTCCTCGGGCCTGCGTCCGATCAGGAAATCAGCGACCTGCTCCGTCGCACGACGCTGGCCCACGAAGCGCTGATGCGCGGCGAGGTCGACCGCTTCCGGGAACTGTCGCCGATGTCGGCCGACTTCACGCTGATGACGCCATTCGGCGGGAAGCCGACGCGCGGTGCCATCCGGTCGGAGGATCAGTGGCAGGCGATCGGTCGCTTCTTCCGCAACGGCCATGACGCGACCGTGGAGCTGGTGCAGGCCTATCGCGGTACCGATCTGGTCGTGCTGGTCGTCATCGAGCGCGCCCATGTCGGGGTCGGCGACGAGCCGGCACAGGACTGGGCACTGCGCGTGACTCTGGTGTTCCGCAAGGAGCAGGCACGGTGGCTGCTGACTCACCGTCACGCCGATGCGCTCGCCGGCGGCATCAGCGTCCGGCAGGCGGCCGTGCTGGCGCGCGGTCCGTCGCCGCGGTGACCCGCGTACGCCGCTCGCGAATCACGAAGCCGACCGACCTCCCCTGCGCGACGGCCGCCCGCAACCGGCCGGCGCGCGGCCGGCTACGGCGTGACCCAGTCCGACAGCGCGACGAACTTGCCGTTCTTCAGTTCGCAGATGAAGCCGGCGAACTGGGCATGGTGGTTGTCCTTGCCGAACGACACCGGCGGCATCACGCCTTGCGGATCCCAGCCGGAGATCGTCTCCATCGCGTCGACGAAGCGCTCGCGATCGGGATTCGGACCGGCGCGGCGCAGCCCTTCGACGATCAGTTGGCCGAACACGTAGCCGTAGAGGCTGTAGCGGTTCAGCGGATGACCGGGCTCGAACTTCGCCATCGCGGCACGGTAGCGGTCGATGCCGGGCAGGTTGGCACCGTTCGGGTCGGGGTAGTAGCAGAAGCCGAGCGTACCTTCGGCGACACCGTTGGGCAGCACCAGGTACTCCTCATCGGTCAGCGGCCCGACCGAGATCATCCGGCCGGACCAGCCGAGCTGCGCCTTGGCCGCCATCAGCGTCTTGGCCTGCGCCGGATAGAGCGCCATCACGACGCCGTCGGCGCCGGCGGCGGCGAGCCGGCCGAGCTCGGCCGACAGGTCGCCCGGCGTACGGGTGCGGACCGGCTCGTTGCCGACCACCGTATAGCCGTTGGCCCCGGCGAGCTCGCGCAGATGGCCGAGGAACAGCTGGCCGTAGACATTCTCGTCGTGGACGATGCCGAGCTTCTTCAGGCCGCGCTGCTGCGGCAGGTACTTGAACATCAGCCGCGCCTCGCCGCCGTAGCTCGGGAACGAGGTGAACAGGTAGCGGTTGCCGGCGCTGCTGACCAGGCCGGTATGCGGAAACAGGTGCGGCACCCGCCGCTCCTGGGCGATCTTCGCGATCGGGATCGCCTGCGGACCGCCCATGTTGATCAGCGCGAAGACGTCGTCCTCCCCGATCAGCCGATTCACATAGGCGATCGACTGGTCGATGCCCGGCGGCCGCTTGCGCGCCACCCATTCGAGCGTGCGGCCATGGACGCCGCCGCCGGCGCTGGCTTCGCGGAACGCGACCCGGAAGCCGAGGTTCTCCTCGTCGCCGGAGAACGAGCCGGTGACATCCTCCATGCCGAACACGATCCGCTCGGCAGCCACTGCGCCGACCGGCCATCCGGCCACCGCCGTCAGGCCGATCCAACCGGCCCACACCACCGACCACCCGAACTGCCGATGCCGCATCACCCGCTCCCCTGAAGAATCCGTGTCTGAACCGCCGGACCTCCGCGGTCTCCGGCAGCCGGCGCTTGCGCTGCTGCCACCGCCGGCTGGCAGCGATTGTTGGCCGCGCCGGGCCGCGATGCAAGCACGGGCCGATGCGCTATATTCCAGGCTCGCGACGGCCGAGCCCGTGCACCGGAGACCCCCAGGATGATCGCCAGGACCGAAGCGATCGTGTTCAGGATTCTCGAAGCGATCCTGGTCGTACTGATCGCCGCCATGGTGGTGATGGTGTTCGGCAACGTCGTGCTGCGCTACCTGTTCAACTCGGGGCTCGACGTCTCCGAGGAGCTGTCGCGGATCTTCTTCGTCTGGCTGACCTTCATCGCGGCGGTGGTCGTGATGCGCGAGCAGGGTCACCTCGGCATCGATTCGCTGACCGGCAGGCTGTCGCGGCGCGGCCGGATCGTCTGCATGGTGATCTCGGACCTGATCGTGCTGGTCTGCTGCTGGGTGATGTTCGACGGCACGCTGCGGCAGCACGGCATCAATGCCGGCACGGTCACGCCGGTCACCGGCCTCAGCATGGCGCTGGTCTACAGCATCATGTACTTCACCGCGATCGGCATCGCGCTGATCACGCTGGCCCGCCTCTGGCGCGCCGCCACCGGCCGGCTGACCGAGCAGGAGATCGCGATCTTCGCCGGCCAGTACGACGATCCGGGCAGCGTGAAGGCGCACGTCGAATGAGCCCGAGCGCACGGCCGCCCGAAGCCGGGCTCGCGTCCCCCCTGGGGGGGACCGGCCCGCAGGGCCGAGGGGGCAATTTGAGCCCCGGAGCACGCCGATGACCGTCGCGATCTTCGTGCTGTCGCTGTGCGGCGCGATGGCGATCGGCATGCCGATCGCGTTCGCGCTGGTGTTCTGCTCGCTGGCGCTGATGGTGCATCTGAACGTCTTCGACACCCAGATCGTCGCGCAGAACATGCTGATCGGCGCCGACAGCTTCCAGCTGCTGGCGATCCCGTTCTTCCTGCTCGCCGGCGAGCTGATGAATGCCGGCGGGCTGTCCAAGCGGATCGTCCATTTCGCGCTGACGCTGGTCGGCCACATCCACGGCGGGCTCGGCTACGTCGCGATCTTCGCTTCGGTCGTGATGGCCTCGCTGTCGGGCTCGGCGGCCGCCGACACCGCGGCGATCGCGGCGATCCTGGTCCCGATGATGCGCGAGGCCGGCTACAACATCGGCCGCTCGGCCGGCCTGATCGCGTCCGGCGGCATCATCGCGCCGATCATCCCGCCGTCGATCGGCTTCATCGTGTTCGGCGTTGCCGCCAACCTGTCGATCACCCGGCTGTTCATGGCCGGCATCGTGCCGGGGCTGCTGATCGGCCTGTCGCTGGTGATCGCCTGGGCGATCGTCTGCCGGCGCGATACGCTGAAGGTGCTGCCGAAGGCGACCACCGCCGAGCGGCTGCGGGCGACCCGCGACGGCGCGTTGGCGCTGCTGATGCCGATCGCGATCCTGGGCGGCATCAAGTTCGGCATCGTGACGCCGACCGAGGCCGCGGTGGTCGCGGTCGTCTATGCGCTGCTGGTCGGCATGTTCGTGTACCGCGAGCTGACGCTCGAGGGACTCTGGAAGTCGACGCTGCTCGCCAGCAAGACCACCGGCGCGGTGATGTTCCTGGTCGCCGCCGCGGTGGTTTCGGCCTGGCTGATCACCCAGGCCAACATCCCGGCCGAGCTGCGCGGCGTGCTCGAGCCGTTCCTCGGCAACAAGACGCTGCTGATGATCGTGCTGATGATCATCGTGATGATCGTCGGCACCGCGCTCGATTTCACGCCGACGGTGCTGATCCTGACGCCGGTGCTGATGCCGATCGTCAAGGAAGCGGGCATCGACCCGATCTATTTCGGCGTCCTGTTCATCATCAACAACGCGATCGGGCTGATCACGCCGCCGGTCGGCATCGTGCTGAACGTCGTCTGCGGCGTCGCCCGGGTGCCGATGTCGCAGGTGATCCGGGGCGTCTGGCCGTTCCTGGTGGCGCAGACGGTCACGATGCTCATCCTGATCCTGGTGCCGGAACTGGTGATGTGGCCCCTGAAATTCCTGACCGGCCGGTGAATGGGGCATGGGCTACTGCGCGACGCGATCTCGCGGCTGCGATCCTCGCCCTACCCAAGTAGGGCTCCGGTTCTCGCCACGACCTCGCGCCGGGAGCTCAGCCCCCTGCCCCATTCACCCGTTCTTGCGGAGAGCGGGCTTGCTTTGCTCGCCCGCTGGGCAACGATGGGTGCGGGTAAACGACGGGGGGCATACGGGCAGGGCGATGAGCGGCGCGGCGTAGAATTCGGCTTGGATGCAACGGATCGACGGATAACGATCAAGGAGATCGGCATGAAACGCAAGATGGTCGGCGCGCTGGCAGCAGCGGCCGTGATGGGTCTGACCGCAACCGCGGCGCATGCCGACTTCCAGGCCCGGACGATCCGGGTTTCGAACGGTATCAACCAGGACCACCCGGTCGGCAACGGCGTCGCCAAGATGACCCAATGCCTCGCCGAGAAATCCGGCGGCAAGATGAAGCTGCAGGCGTTCTGGGGCAATGCGCTCGGCGGCGACCTGCAGGCGACCCAGGCGCTGCGCGGCGGTACGCTGGAAATGGTGATCACCTCGACCTCGCCGCTGGTCGGCATCGTGCCGGAGCTCGGCGTGTTCGACCTACCCTTCCTGTTCAACAACGAGAAGGAAGCCGATGCGGTGCTCGACGGCCCGTTCGGCAAGTACATGGCCGACAAGCTCGGGCCGGTCGGCCTGGTCAATCTGTCGTACTGGGAGAACGGCTTCCGCAACCTGACCAATTCGCGCAAGCCGGTCGCGACCGCGGCCGACATGAGCGGCCTCAAGGTCCGGGTGATGCAGAACAACATCTTCCTCGACAGCTTCAAGACGCTCGGCGCCAACGCGACGCCGATGTCGTTCGGCGAGGTCTACGCGGCGCTCGAGACGCGCGCGATCGACGGCCAGGAGAACCCGCTGGTCACGATCGACACGTCGAAGATGTACGAAGTGCAGAAGCATCTGTCGCTGACGCGCCACGCCTACACGCCGTTCCTCGCGCTCTATTCGAAGAAGCTGTTCGACGCGCTGTCGGCCGACGAGCAGAAGGCGCTGGTCGACTGCTCGATCGTCGGTCGCGACGAGCAGCGCCGCGTCAGCCGCGACCTGACCGACAAGTCGCTCGCCAAGCTGAAGAAGGAAGGCATGCAGGTGGTCGAGATCGCGCCGGCCGAGATCGACAAGATGCGCGCCGCCACCGCGCCGGTCTACGAACGGCACAAGGCGACGATCGGCCAGGAGACCATCGATCGGCTGCAGGCGGCGCTCAAACCGCTGAGGTAGTGCCCCCCGTTGGTGGTCTTCGGCCGGAGCCCTCCTCCGGAGGCCGAGGGGGCTCCGTCGACGGGACGGTGGAGCGTCGTCCATGGGCCGGCTGAGCCACGAGCGACGGAATTGATGGAAACGGTTGGCAGACGATGAAGATTACGGCGCTCGAGACGATCCGGCTGGCGGAGTTCGGCAATCTGGTCTGGGTGCGGCTCCACACCGATGAGGGGCTGGTCGGCCTCGGCGAGACGTTCATGGGTGCCGCCGCGGTCGAGGCCTACCTGCACGAGACGGTCGCGCCGAAGCTGCTCGGCACCGACCCGATCCGGATCGAGGCGCGCAACGCGTCGCTGGCGAACTACCTCGGCTGGCGCGGATCGGGGGTCGAGACCCGCGGCAATTCGGCGGTCGATCTGGCGCTCTGGGACATCTTCGGCAAGGCGATCGGCAAGCCGGTCTGCGACGCGCTCGGCGGCCGTTCGCGCGATTCGATCCGGACCTACAACACCTGCGCCGGCTACAAGTACATCCGCGACTCGCGTTCGCAGGCGGTCGCGAACTGGCATGTCGGCGAACAGGGCGGCCCCTACGAGGATCTCGAGGCATTCCTGTACCGGGCCGACGAGCTGGCGCAGTCGCTGCTGGAACAGGGCATCACCGGCATGAAGATCTGGCCGTTCGATATCGCCGCCGAACGGACCGCCGGCTGGGACATCTCGCCGGCCGAGCTCGATACCGCGCTGGAACCGTTCCGCAAGATCCGCAAGGCGGTCGGAGCGAAGATGGACATCATGGTCGAGTTCCACTCGCTGTGGAGCCTGCCGATGGCGAAGAAGCTGGCGGCGCGGCTCGCCGAATTCGATACCTACTGGCACGAGGACCCGTTCCGGCTCGACAACGTCAACGATCTCGCCGAGTACGCGAAGCACTCGAAGGCCTGGGTCACGGCGTCGGAGACGCTCGCCTATACGCATTCGTTCCGCGACTACCTCGAGACCGGCGCCGCCGGCGTCGTGATGCTCGATCTGTCGTGGTGCGGCGGCCTGTCGGAGGCGCGCAAGATCGCCGGCATGGCCGAAGCCTGGCACACGCCGGTGGCGCCGCACGATTGCACCGGGCCGGTCGTCTATGCGGCATCCTGCCATTTCTCGATGCACGCCAAGAACGCGCTGATCCAGGAATCGGTCCGTGCGTTCTACACCGGCTGGTACACGGAGCTGGTCACCGCGGTGCCGCAGATGGTCGACGGCCAGATCCTCGCGTCGGAGGCGCCGGGCCTCGGGGTCGAGCTGTTGCCGGACGTGCAGCAACGGGCAGACGCGATCGTGCGCGTCAGCAAGGGCTGAACGGGCGGGCCCTTCAGCCGTGTGCGATCGGGCTTGCCTGTATCAGCATCAGCCGATGTCTGCGTCCAGCCACTCCACCGGGTGCGCGTCGTTCTCGGACATCTCCGGATCGAGCGGATAGATCGGCCGCGGAATCGTCTGGAACGGAAACATGGAATAGTCCGAGCTGCACACACCGGGTGCGGCCACCAGCACGATGTGCTTGGCAATCGGCTCGAAGCCCGCACGAAAGTGCTGGCGCGACTTGATCAGAATGTAGCGGGTCCTGGTCAGGTCCACGCCCGCGTGCGTGAAGACGCCGACGTCGAATGGCTCCTGAATCCGCTCGCAGACGAAGATCCGCACACCTGCAGTCTCGAGAATCGCGGTCCGTCCGAGGCTCAGCCGCATACCCGTGAACATCGGGCCGGTGACCGTATAGTTGCCGTCGGTGATTTTCACCACCTTGCCGGTCACGTGCAGGGGGTCGCCCTTCAGCCGCAGCGCCGGTGTATCCACCTTGCCGCCGAGCTCGAACGAAATCTCGGCGCCCTCACCCGCAGCGACCATCTCGGCCACCGCAGCCGGGTCCCAGATCGGACCGGCTACCATGTCGCGCAAGCCTTGCCGCAGCACTTCGCGCAGGCTCGCCATGTTGTCGGAAGGGCCGCCGGCACCGGCGTTGTCGCCATGGTCGACGAGGATGATGGGACCGTCGGACAGCGTCTTCGCATGCGCGATCGAGGTTTCCATCGGCTCGGCCGGAAAGACGAACTGGCTGCGGCGTTCCCAGGCGAGGTCGCCCAGCTCCGTCAGCAACGCGTGCCCTTGCGACCGTCTCGACCGGTCCGCGACGAGAAAGATGCCGAATCCCACATGCGGCACGTCGGCCAGCGGAAACCCCCCGAACACCGACGCATTGAGGACGTCGCCGGCATTCTCGGCGGCGATGCTCCGGTCCATGATGTCCTTCATCGGCTGGCGCGCCGGTGCCTGGCACAGCATGTGGGTCAGCATCGGCAGCGTGCGCCACAGGATGACGGGATCTACCTCGCCATGAAGCACGCGCAGCAGGGCGCGCCCCGCGCGCATGCCGGTGTCGTAGAGGTCCACATGCGGATAGGTTCGGTAGCCGGCGAGCGTCGTGCAGTTGCGCGCGATCTCGACGCCCAGGTTCGCATGGAAGTCCAGGGCAACCGCGATCGGCAGGCCTGGCGCGACAGAGCGCACACGACGCAGCAGCTCGCCCTCGGCATCGGAATAGCCCTCGGCCACCATCGCCCCGTGCAGGTCCAGCATCGCGGCATCGCAGCCACGCCGAACATCCGCGACGATGGCATCCGCGATCGCCTCGAACGCCTCGCGCGTCACGACACCGCTCGGCACTGCACTGGCCGCAATGGGCATCGACAGTTCCGCGCCTTCTTGCTTTGCCAGGTCGATGAAGGCCGCGACCGGGCTGTTTGTTCCCGTATAGGCGGCGACTGCCTCGGCACCGTACAACGGACCCTCGCGCACGGACCCACGGCTGAAGGCCGTGAGCGGCGTGGGGATCGGCGAGAACGTGTTGGTCTCGTGGCGCATCACGGCAGTGACGATCCGCATGGGCATTCCTCTCGTCCTGAATAGATCGACCAGCCGGACCGGCTCGGTCATTCGACCTGGAACCGCGACGTGCTCCAGCCACCGTCGACGGCGATCACCTGGCCGGTGACGAAGCCGGCGTCGTCGGATGCAAGGAACGCGGCCAGAGCAGCCACGTCGTCGGGCGTGCCATGTCGCCGCACCGGCGTCGCATCGTTCATCACGCGGCGGTACCATGGCTTGGTATCGAGGTTGCGCTGCGACATCGGCGTGAGGATGAAACCCGGCGCGATTGCGTTGGCCGTGATGCCGCGCGCAGCATAGTCGATCGCGATCGCACGCGTCATCGCCTCCAGACCCGACTTTGACACGGCGTAGGCTGTCGCACCGCGAAAGCCAACCGAGGCGAACACCGAGGACATGTTGATCACGCGACCATGGCCGGAACGGCCGAGCGCTTCGAGACAGCGCTTGGACAGCCGGAAGGCCGCGGTAAGGTTGATGTCCAGCATGCGGTGCCAGTCCGCCTCGTCGACCTGCTCCATCGGCTGCGAGCCGCCGACGCCGGCGTTGTTCACGAGAATGTCGAGCGCGCCGAACTGCGCCAGGCAGGCTGCGATGACGCGATCGGGCGCCGCGGCATCCGTGACGTCCAGTGCCAGCGTGCCTGCCCGCCCGGCCTGCACCGCTTCGGCATGCGCTGCCACCAGTGCATCTGCGGTGCGATCGACCGCCAGCACTCGGGCGCCTTCGGCAAGATAGCGCCGCACGATCGCCAGTCCGATGCCGCCCGCCGCACCGGTGACGATGGCGACCCGGTTGCCCAGCCTGCTGCTCATGGAAGCGTTTCCGTCGTCGTGATTCAGTGGAAGGCGCGCCCGCCGTCCACGGCGAGCGTCGAGCCGGTCACGTGCCTCGATTCGTCGCTCGTCAGATAGAGAGCCGCGTGGGCAATGTCGATCGGCTGGCCGACGCGCTTGATCGCGAAGCGCTCCATGATCTTCTCGAGCTCCTGTTCCGGATCGTCGGCGTGCTCATAGGAGGCGCGGAACATCGGAGTGTCGATCACGCCGGGACAGACCGTGTTCGCGCGGATCTCCAGCGGAGCCAGCTCGAGCGCGAGCTGCTTGCCCAGCATCACGAGGCCTGCCTTCGCCGCGCAATACGCGCTGCGCTGGTCCAGCGGCCGCAGCCCGGCACCGGAGGCAACATTCACGATGGTTCCGCGTCCGGCCCGCTTCAGCGCGGGCAAGGCGGCCATGCAAACCAGCGCGGGCCCGGTCATGTTGACCGCGACCACGCGGTTCCAGTCCTCGAGCGTCATCTGCGCGAAGGGTCGCAGCAGGTCGAGCCCCGCGGAATTGACGATGCCGTCGAGACCGCCGAGCTGCTGCTCGCCGTACGCGATCGCACGCTGCACTTGCGCCGTGTCGGTGACGTCCGCGACTGCGCAAGCCACGAGCGCACCGCTCGTTGCCTCCAGCCTTTCGCCGCTGTGCGCCAGCGCCGTCGCATCACGGTCCATCGCCAGAACGCTGCCACCCTCCCGGAGGAACAGTTGCGCCATCGCGAATCCGATGCCCGATGCCGCGCCGGTGATCGCGATGCGGCGCCCTTCCAATCTTCCCATGTCCTGACCCCTAATCCGCAACCCGCTGGCCGCTCAGCCGATGCTGCCCGGGTGCTGCTGCCAGATGCTCGGCGCAAGGTGCAGCGCCTTCCCGGGCGGATAGGCCTGCTTCCAGTAGTCGGCACACGCGCGCGCCGTCGGAATCCAGGCCGATGAACCCGCCTGGACGTGCGTCAGCATCTCGTCGAAGATGGCGAGGCGCTGGCCCCAGCCGCTGAGCCAGCAATGCACGACACAAGTGAGACTGCGACCGAAGCGCAATCCGCCGCCGGTGCCGGCCATCGCGTCGAACTCCGCCTTCCAGTTGGCCAGCAGCGAGGCGGACCGCTCGAGATTGTTGCCGCCCTTGAACACTGCCGGGAACTCGATGAAGTACTGGTCGTCGAAATGGTAGGAGTACGGCATCGTGAGCAGCGTGCGACCCGCTTCGAAGTCGGCGACCCAATAGTGCGGAATGTCATCCGCCATCCCGTTGCCGAAATAGCCGTAGCCGTGCTCGATCAACAGGTCGATCGTGCTGGCGGTGACGGCGCCGCCGGGGAAGCGATCGCTCTGGCGCGGCAGCGAATACCAGCCGACCGGTCGGGTCCCGGTGACGTCGGCCAGCACCTGCGTCGTGCGCTCGATGCGCCAGGCCTCTTCGTGCCGCTGCTGCCCCGCGACATCCTCGCGCATCCAGCCGTGCGCGGCGACCTCGTGGCCGCGCGCGACCAGGTCGCGCACGATTCCCGGCGCGGTCTCGGCCAGGATCGCCGGAACCGGAAAGGTCGCATGCACGCCGCGTCGATCCAGCACCTCGAGCAGGCGCGGCAGCGCGACCTGGAGTCCGTAGTGCGCCTCGTCCGACTGCAGCTCCTTCGGCCCGATTCCGCCAGGCGGGCACGGTGGCGACGGATCGATTACGAACGTCACTGCACAGGCAGCGCCGTCCGGCCAGCGCACATCGGTCTGACTGCGCTCGTCGGACACCGTGTAGTTCTGCTTGAACGGCATGGCTACTCCGGTGCGATCGGAAAGCGCTCCAGCGTATAGCGCGTGAGCTGCTCGCAGGTGGGGAACCAGACGCCGCCCGTCCGCCGCAACTCCGTGAACAGGCGATCGAGCATCGCGATGCGAGCGGCCCGTCCCGAATGCATGTCGTGCAGACACAGGTTCATGTAGCCGCCATCGGCATGGATGCGCCGGAACGCCGCCAGCCAGTTCTGGTACACGGGCTCGACATCGGAGATGCGCTGCGCGGACGGAATGCCACCGAGCCAGCCGAACTTGAAGTACATCGCATCGTCCAGCGCCCAGAAGAACGGCAGATTGAGCAGGGAACGTCCGTTCTGCGTCAGGTAGTACGGGCGATCGTCCGCCATGTCATTGGAGACATAGAGGTACTGCTGGTCGATCAGGATGTCCTGGTGCCAGCCGTGCGCGCGCTGGCCGATTGGCCGCTTCCCGGAGATCGCTTCCAGCGCGGCGGTTGCCTTTGCCAGGTGATCGCGCTGCAGCCGCGGATCGGTCGGCGTGGTGTGGTCCCACATGTGCGCTGCGATCTCGAAGCCGCGCCGCGCCGCCTCGCGCAACGAGGCGGGGTAGAGCTCGGCGATGCGGCCCGGAACGAACAAGGTGAGCCCGATGCCGTGCTTCTCGGCAAGATCGAGCAGCCGCCAGATCCCGGTACGTCCGCCGAACTCGCCTTCAGTGAGCTCCAGTGGCGGCTCGTTGCCGGCACGGCGGGCCAGCTGCGCGTCATAGTCGATCGTCACGTTGACAGCGCATCGAACGCCGTCCGGCCATGCCAGGCCGGGAATGCGCCTGACGGTGTGGGGTGCGTTGGTCATCGGAGTCTCGACAGACCGGCCGCTATTTCCGGAAGTAGACCTTGTCGAACGGTGCCATGCCGCCCCAGATACCCAACGGCACGTTCTGCAGGCGCTTGTCGTGGATCGTTACCACGGGCACCTCGAACAGGATCGCGACCGGCACCTCCTCGTTGACGATCTTCTGGAACTCGTGATACAGCGCCTTGCGCTTGGCCGTGTCCGTCTCGCCCGACGCCCGAGCGAGCAGATCGTCGACCTTCGGATTGCTGTAGCCCGCGACGTTCGAGTAAGGCACACCCTTGCGGATGTTGCTCGAGACATAGGTTCGATGCACGCCGATCACCGGGTCACCGTAGTTGTACGAGCTGCCGATGTTCATGTCGAAGTCCCAGTTCGAAACGCGCTGCGCCCAGGTCGAGAAATCCGGTGCCGGGCGTAGCTGGACGTCGATGCCGACCTTCTTGAGCTGCGGACGCAAGTACTCGGCAACGGTCTGATAGTAGTCCGGGAAGATCGGGATCCAGTCGAGTCGGGCCGTGAACCGCGTGCCATCGGGCTTCCGCTTGAAACCGGCGTCGTCGAGCAGCTTGTTGGCCTTGTCGAGATTGAGATCGTACGGGTTGAGGTCCTTGGCAAAGAAGGGGTTGGACGAGGCGATCGGCCCGGTCGCCGGCTTGGAGACGCCCTGCTGCAGCTTCTCGCGGATGAACTTGCGATCGATCGCGTACGAGACTGCCTGGCGGACCCGCACGTCATTGAACGGCGGCTTGCGCAAGTCGAAATCCAGCCAGTTGATCCAGCCGATACCTTCGCTGCCCTTGTCGGTGACGGTCAACTTCGACTCCTTCCGCAACCGGACGATGTCGGAGATGGCGAGCGGCGCGAATGGCGCCAACTGAATGTCACCGCGGCTGAGCGCCACGGCCTGCGCCGACTTGTCGCGCAGGGTCGAGATAACGATCTTGTCGAGATAGGGACGACCCTTGCGGAAGAACTTGTCGAAGCGTTCCAGCGCGACATATTCGCCAGGCTTGTACTCGACGAACTTGAACGGTCCGGAGCCGACGGGCGAATTGTTGCGCGGGTGCGTGCGCAGAGGCTCCGTGCCGAAGACGTGCTTGGGCAGGATCGGCGTGAAGTGCGGCGACAGCGACAGCAGCAGCGACGCCGTCGGCTTGCTCAGGCGCACGACGACAGTGCCGGCATCGGGTGTCTCGACCTTGGCGACGTTGCCGAACATCGTGGCGCCGAACGGGTGCGTCGCCTTCACGGCCTCGATCGAGAATGCGACGTCCTCCGAAGTGATCGGCTTGCCGTCATGGAAGACAGCGTCCTTCACCAGGTGGAAGGTATAGGCAAGACCATCCGCCGAAACCTCCCACTTCTCGGCTAGATAGGGCTTGGGATCCCAGGTGTTTTCGAGCTCCACGAGCCCGGCGAACATCTGCGCGCCGGGCATCATGGTCTGGACGCCCGAGGCAACTGCCGGGTTCAGCGAGTTGATATCCGAGATGTTCAGGACATTGAGCGTCCCGCCGCGCTGCGGCTCCTGTGCCAGCGCCGCCGTGCCGACAGCGCACGCCGCGAGGCCAAGACCGAGCACCGCCTGCAGCCATGGCGCGCGAATCCGATTCTCCATCATGTCCGTCCTTCCTGGTTGAAATTGAAGTGATTTTATCGACGAGATGATCCGGCGCCCATCGCTAGGCCGGCAATGGCGCGGAGCCTTGCTGCGAAACGCCGACCGTCCCGTCGCTCCACGGTGCCTGCCCGTCGTCCCCCACGAAATGGCACGCGACCCGGTGGCCACCTGCCACCTCGCGCAGCGCGGGTGCGTCGCCGCGGCAGCGCTCCTGCGTGTGCGGGCAGCGCGTGTGAAAGTGACAACCCGTCGGCGGGTTGATCGGGCTCGGCGCGTCTCCTTTCAGGAGCTGGATCGCCTTGGCGCCGCGTTCTGCCGGATCCTTGATGGGATCGGCGCTCAGCAGCGCGATGGTGTAGGGATGCAGCGGCCGCAAGAACAGCGATCGGCGGTCGGCGCGCTCGACGATGCGGCCGAGGTACATCACCGCAATCTCGTCGCAGAGGTACTGGACAACGGCCAGATCGTGCGAGATGAACAGATAGGTGAGCTTCAGCTCGTCCTGCAGCCGGATCAGCAGGTTGAGAATCTGCGCCTGGATTGCAACGTCGAGTGCAGAGACCGGCTCGTCGCACACGATCAGGTCCGGCCGGGCCGCAAGCGCCCGGGCGATGCCGATGCGCTGGCGCTGACCGCCCGAGAACTGGTGCGGGAACAGCTTCGCCTGCTCCGGGCGCAGGCCGACCCGCTCGAAGATTTCAGCCACGCGCGCGCGGCGCTGGGGTGCGTCGAGTGTCGTCAGCAGGCGCAGCGGCTCGTCGACGATCTCGCCCGCGCGGTCGCGCGGGTTCAGCGACGAATACGGGTCCTGGAAGATGATCTGCATGCGACGACGCAGCGCGCGCATCGTGCGCTCGTCGGCCGAGCGAATCTCCTGGCCGTCGAAGCGGATCGATCCGTCGGTTGACTTGACCAGGCGCAACGTAGCCAGCGCGGTCGTCGACTTGCCGCAGCCACTCTCGCCGACGATGCCGAAGGTGGTCCCCTGGCGGACATCGAACGTCACGCCGTCCACGGCACGCACCGTCGGGCCACGCCGGAACAGACCTGCACGCGGCAATCCGTAGTGCACCTTGAGCCCGTGCACCTGCAGCAGTGCGTCGCCCGGACTGCTCATACCGCGGCCGCCGCCTGCGACGGCACGACCAGCCAGCACGCCGCCGCATGCCCATCCGATACGACCACCGAGGGCGGCGTCTCGACACGGCAGCGGTCGACCGCGAGCCGGCAGCGCGGCGCGAACGAACAGCCCTGGCCCAATTCCGTGAGCGCCGGCACCACGCCCGGGATCTCGGGCAGCAGGCGGCGCGCGCGGGTCATGTTCCTCTCGACCTGCAGCACACAATCGAGCAGGCCCCGGGTATAGGGATGCGCCGGGTGCTTGAGCACGTCGGTGACCGAGCCCTCCTCGACCTTGCGCCCCGCGTACATGACCATGACCCGGTCCGCGAGCTCCGCGATCGCGCCCATGTTGTGCGTGATGAGGATCATCGCGGTTCCAAGTGTCCGGTGAAGGCTGCGCATCAACTCGAAGACCTGGGCCTGGATGGTCACGTCGAGAGCGGTCGTCGGCTCGTCGGCGATCAAGACGGCCGGCTGGCACGCCAAGGCGACGGCGATCATTGCGCGCTGACGCATGCCGCCGGAGAGCTGATGCGGATACTGATCGACGCGCTTGCCCGGCTCGGGAATCTGCACCGCCTGCAGCAGCCCGATCGCGTCCTCGCGCGCCTCGGCCTGCGTCTTCTTCTTGTGCCGCCGAATCGTCTCGATGATCTGCTGCCCGATCGTGAACACCGGGTTCAATGCCGTCATCGGCTCCTGGAAAATCATCGCGATGTCGTTACCTCGTACGTCCTCCATGCGATCTTCGCCAGCCTGCAGCAAGTCCTCGCCGCGAAAGCGGATGGCACCCGCCGCGATTCGACCCGGCGGCATCGGTATCAGCTGCAGGATCGACAGCGCCGTCATGCTCTTGCCGCAACCGCTCTCGCCGACGATGCCAAGCGTCTCGCCTTCACGCAGCTCGAAGCTGACATCGTCGAGCACCCGCGCGATCCCGGCGCCGGTCGCGAACTCGACCCGCAGGCGGCTCACCTCGATCAAAGGAACGGTCGTCGCGGCGGCCATCGGTCAGCGGCCCCGCAGCCGGGGATTGAGCGCATCATTGAGCCCGTCGCCGACAAGGCTCAGCGACAGCACGGTCAGGAAGATCGCGATGCCGGGAAACATCACGGCCCACCAGGTGTCGAACATCCGGTCGCGCGACGCGCCGATCATGTAGCCCCAGGTGATGACGTCCGGATCGCCCATGCCGATGAAGCTCAGGCCCGACTCGAACAGGATGGCGACGCCGACCGTCAGTGCGGTGATCACGATCAGCGGCGACAGCGCGTTGGGCAGCACCACGCGCAGGATCAGGCGAGCATTGCTCGCGCCGACCGCCTTCGCAGCCACGACGAACTCGCGCGCCTTGATGCGCAGCACTTCCGCGCGCGCAAGGCGCGCCACCGGGGGCCAGCTCACGATGCCGATCACGAAGACGACGGTCGTGAGGCTCGGACCGATGATCGCGACCAGCACCATGGCGAGCAGGATCGGTGGCAGGACCTGGAAGAACTCGGTCACGCGCATCAGCAGGTTGTCGATCCAGCCGCCGTAGAAGCCCGCGATGAGGCCAACGGCCACGCCGAGCACGGCTGTGCAGAGCGTCGCGGCAAGGCCGATCGCCAGCGTGACCCGTGCACCATGCAGCAGGCCTGCCAGCACGTCGCGGCCGAGGTAGTCGCTGCCCAGCGGCAGCTCCTCGCCGGGCGCCGACATCGGTGCTGCAACCATGTCGAGCGGCTCCACCGGATACAGCAGCGGACCGAACACCGCTGCCCCGACGATCAGCAGCAGGATCACCGCACCGACCACGGCGGCGCGGTTCGCGAGAAACAAGTTCCAGCCGCTGGTCACGCGCCTGCGCTCCGGATGCGCGGATCGAGCCAGCCGTACGACAGGTCGGTCAGAATGTTGACGAGAACCACGAGAATCGACGACGCGAACAGGATCCCGAGCATCAGCGGGAAGTCGCGGTTGAGCACCGCGTCGATTGCCAGGCGGCCAAGGCCCGGCCAGTTGAAGACCGTCTCGACCAGTACGGCGCCGGCGAGTACCTGGCTGAACTGCAGCCCCGCCAGCGTGACGATCGGTATCAGCGCGTTCTTCAGGGCATGCCGGTAGATGATCGTGCGCTGCCGCAGCCCCTTCGCGCGGGCCGTGCGGATGTAGTCGGTGCCGAGCACGTCCAGCATGCTCGCCCGTGCCTGCCGGCTGTACTGGGCCAGGTAGACGAGCATCAGGGAGAACACCGGCAGCACCAAGTGATGCATGACCTGGACCACGGCCTCGACACCATTCGGCCGCACGCCGATGTCGTACATACCCGAAGCGGGAAACAGCGGGATCCAGTTGGAGAAGACGATCAGCAGCATGATGCCGCTCCAGAACACCGGCGCTGAGAAGCCGACCAGCGACAACAACGTCACCATCCAGTTCAGCATGCCGTGCGGGCGGCGCGCCGAGACCACGCCGAGGAAGGTGCCGAGCACGACAGCGAAGACCAGCGCCGTCACCACCAGCACGATCGTCGCCGGAATGCGGTCCAGGATAAGGTCCGCAACCGGCTGATTGTAGTAGAGCGAGACCCCGAGGTTGCCGCGGGCCATCTGCCCGAGGTAGACCGTCAGCTGGGTCCACCTGCCCTGGTCGAGGCCGAGCGACTGGCGCACCTGCGCGATCTGCTCCTGGGTCGCGCCACCAGCCTGCGCGGCCAGTACATCCGCCACGTCGCCCGGTGCCAGCGACAGCAACAGGAAGTTCAGAACAACCACGGCCAGCACGGTGAGCAGGCCGTACAGCATCCGCCGCAGGAAATAATTGCCCGACTTCATGGATGTCGAGCCGTGGCGCGGCCCGAGGCTCGACGCCGATTCACGCCGATACCGCGAACACCGGGCGCGCGCCCGGCGGAATCGCCCGCGACAGTTGCGGGGCGACGGCCACCAGCCCGCCAAGCTCGGCCGCGGCACGCCACGGCCAGCGTGGCTCGCGCAGAAAGGCGCGGGCCATCGCCACGAGGTCGGCGTCGCCCCGCCGCACGATCTCCTCCGCCTGCGACGGTTCGGAGATGAGCCCGACCGTGACCACCGGCATGCGCACCGCGCGGCGCACCACTGCGGCAAATCCCGTCTGATATCCCGGGACTGGCGTGACCTTCTGCGCCGCGGACAGGCCACCGGACGTGACGTCGACGAACTTGCAGCCCCTGCGTTCCAGCGCCTGGGCAAGCAGGACGGCCTCGGCGATCTCGAAGCCGCCGGGCGCCCAGTCCGAAGCGGAGATTCGCGCGCCAACTGCGATCTCATGGCCGGCGGCCTCGGCGACCACCTCGAACACTTCCAGCGGCAGCCGCAGGCGGTTCTCGAGCGATCCGCCGTAGCAGTCTTCACGCCGGTTGGCCAGCGGCGAGAGGAACTGGTGCAGCAGATAGCCATGCGCCATGTGCACCTCGATCACATCGAACCCGAGCCTGCGCGCGCGTCGGGCGGCTTCGCGGAAATCCGCAACGACCTGGCGCAGGTTGGCGGCGTTCATCGCACTTGGCAGCGGCGCGTCCGACATCTGCGGGATGGTGGACGGGGCGGCCGTGTGCCATGCACCCTCTGCATTCGACAGCGGTCTGCCACCTGCCCACGGGACGTGGCACGAACCTTTGCGCCCGGCATGCGAGAGCTGGATGCCGAGAGGCGTGGCAGTGACGCCGCGCAACATGTGCAGCAACCGGCGCAGCGCATCCTCGTTGGCGTCGCTGTAGAGCCCGAGACATCCCGGCGTGATGCGTCCTTCCATCGAGACCGCGGTCGCTTCAAGGCAGAGCAAGCCCGCACCGGACGTCGCCAGCGCACCAAGATGGATCGTGTGCCAATCCGTTGCACAACCGGCCCGCGCACTATACTGGCACATCGGCGAGACCATGATGCGATTGGGCAGCCGAACGGAGCCTAGTCGTAGCGGTTCGAACAGTCGGGGCAAGTCAGTCATCGGCGTCAACAGACGGGAAAGACACGGTTACCGGAACGGACAAAGCCCGACTTTGAGGTGCGGCGACGCCAAAAGCAAAGGTCCAGATGGCCCGAATCGTCGGGTCCAGTTATCCGCGCTGGCGCCGTCCTGCTGAACCGAGCACGCCATCGGAAGCCTGCAGCCGATGGCCGGGCCGGGCCGGGCCCTATTCCCGCCTGCTTCGTCCCAGCGCGTAGAACTCCGCATTCGGCATCATCCCGCTGATGTTTGCCATCCGGTTCGACAACCCGAAGAATGCGGAGATCGCGGCGATATCCCAGATCGCCTCGTCGTCGAAGCCGTGGTCGTGCAAACGCTCGAAGTCGGCATCGCCGATCGCCGCCGAATCGGTCGCGACTCGGCAGGCGAAATCGAGCATCGCACGCTGCCGCGGCGTGATCGCCGCCTTGCGGTGGTCGACCGCGATCTGGTCCGCGATCAACGGATCCTTGCGATAGATCCGCAGAATCGCGCCATGCGCGACCACGCAGTAAAGGCAGCGGTTGCGTGCGCTGGTGGCGACCACGATCATCTCGCGCTCGGCCTTGTCGAGCGCGCCGTCCTTCAGCATCAGTGCGTCGTGATAGGCGAAGAAGGCGCGGAATTCGGCCGGCCGACGCGCCAGCTTCAGGAACACCTCGGGAACGAAGCCCGACTTCTGCTGGACGGCCTCGACCCGCTCGCGGATGTCGAGCGGCAGGTCCGCCAGCGTCATCGACGGATAGCGGTCCGCGCTCGCCGGCACCATCGCCGCGGAACGCGGCTGCCCGCGCGACCCCGGCGGTGCCGCGAGCCGCGACTCGGTCGCCGTACGGGTCCTGATAGGTACAGCCGACGCAGCGCGGCGCCGCGTATCGCTCTTCGTCATCGCGTTCCCCTGGTCCGGATCCGTCGAGGGCATCGGCGATCCTACTCGATCTAATCGCCGCAGCCGACCCGGGCCGTTCCGCGAGCGCCTCTGCGCCACGGCGCGGGCGGCCGTCGCGACGGCGGCTTATCATGCCGGACGGCCGGTGCCGCACCCCGGGCAATCGACGACGCATGAATCCCCTGAAACGAGCCGAACGCTGGCTGCGCACCGGCATCCGGCGCCAGCTCGGCCGCGCGCTGTACACCCGGCCCGGGCGCAAGTTCCTGGCGCGCTACCTGCCCTCGTTCGTTACCCAGCTATGCATCGACTGCGGCGACCATCGGCTGACGGTGTCGCCGCACGAGCTGATCGGCCGCCGGGTGATCCGTGACGGCCAGTTCTCCCGGGCCCTGGTAGACCAGGTGATCACACGGGTTGCGGCCGATGGCGGCTTCGACGGCGGCCGCGACGTGGCGCTGGACATCGGCGCCAACATCGGCACGCAGACAGTCTACTTCTGCCTGAGCCGGCGCTTCGCCCGCGTGCTGGCCGTCGAGCCGGCGCCGTGCAACCTGGAACTGCTGGAATTGAACGTCCGGCAGAACGGCTTCGACGATCGGGTGACGATCGTCGCCGCGGCCGCCGGCGATGCAGACGGCGAGATGATGCTGCATCTGGATCCGGACAATCACGGCGGCAACAGCCTGGTCAATACGCGCAGTGCCCGCGGCGCGACGCCGGTGCCGGTGCGGCGGATCGACGACATGATCGCGGCGGCGGACATCGATCCGGAGCGGATCGCGCTGATCTGGATGGACATCGAAGGCTACGAGCCGGTCGCCTGCCGTTCGATGGAGCCGCTGCTGAAGCGGCAGACGCCGCTGGTTACCGAGTTCCAGTCCGAATTCCTCGGCCCGCAGGGCAGCGCCGACTTCATCGCCTATCTCGGCAGCTTCTACCGACGTTGCGTCGTGTTCCCGGAGCGCGGCGCACCGTTCGAGGCGCGGGTCGCCGATATCCGCATCCAGCGCGGCATCCTCGACGTGCTGCTGCTGCCGGGTTGACCGGGCCTTCGGTCCAGTGGGATCCGTCAGCCCGGCGGATACCGGGCCCACAGGTACTTCCAGTAGGTGCTGCGCGCCGACAACACCGCCAGCGTCAACCCGTGTCGGCCGTCGAGGAAGCCACGGCGCAGCAGGTAGCCGCGGACGAAGGTCCAGATGCCGTGCAGCCACGCACTGACGAGCCCGCCACGACCGCGGCAGCGTAGGGCGTCGGCGCCGAGGGCCGCGTAGCGGCGAGCCTTGTCGAGCGCATCGTCGAACGACTCGACGCTGTCGTGCAACAGCGTGCCGGCCAGCGTCCGGGTCGCGCCGTCGACGATCACGCGTTCATGGACCCGGTCGTCGCTGAAGCGTCCACGCTCGCGGCGGAACAGCCTCAGCACCCGATCGTTGCCCCATAGCCCATGGCGCATCACTTGGCCGCAGAAGCGCGACTGGCGGCGCAGCCAGTAGCCGGCGAGCACCGGCGCGGCCTCGCCGGCGCCTGCGCGAACGGCGTTGTCAGAGCCAGCGGCGACGATCGTGGCGATCTCGGCGGCCAGCTCCGGGCTCAGACATTCGTCGGCGTCGAGCGACAGCACCCAGTCGCCGCGGCAGGCGGCGAGCGCGCGGTTCTTCTGCGGCCCGAAGCCCGGCCAGTCGGCGGTGACGGTGACTTCGGCGCCGCAGCCTTCGGCGATCGCGACCGTCGCGTCGGTACTGCCGGAATCGACGACGACGATCTGGTCGGCGAAGCGGACCGACGCGAGGCATGCGACGATCCGATGCGCCTCGTTCTTGGTGATGATCGCAACCGACAGGCGGGTCATGCCGGCACCGGTCGCGCGGCCGGCCGGGCTCACGCCCCGGGCGCCCCGGGCGCCCCGGACGCCACCGGCGCCACCGGCGTCGCTCGCGCCGGCGGTGACGCCCGCGGCGCCGCGGCCGACAGCAGCCAGCACATCAGGAAATAGAACGAGATCACGGTCAGCTGGCGGTCGAACAGATTGTCCGTCAGCGCGAAGCCGGCGAACGCGACCGCGACCGCGAGCGCGGCATGGGCCGCGGGTCCGTCCTCCGGTTGCCGCGACAGCCGCCGCAACAGCAGCAGCACCGGCAGCACGAACATCGCGGTCGCCGCGACACCGGCGACGATGCCGCCGTCGACGAAGGCCGCCAAGTATTCATTGTGGGTCTGGCCGTAGATCAGCTGGATGCCCGGCGGTATCTCGCCGGCAGTCCGCTGTCGTTCGATCTCGCGCGGGAAGCGGCCGAACCCGGAGCCGGTCCACGGCGCATGGCGGATCGCCAGCAGCGACGCATGCCAGAGCGCGAGCCGCTGGCCGACCTCGCTGGCGGCATCCCCGCGCTCGTAGCGTTCGAGTTGCGGCCCGATGTCGGCCAGCCGGCTCTGCATGCTGACGGCAGCCAGCGTCAGCGCGGTCAGCCCGACCAGCGCGATATGCAGCGTGGTCCGCCGCCGCGTCGGCGGATCGACCCGGCCGCGCCGGCTCAGCAACGCCCGCCGCGAGACCCAGGCGAGCGCGATCATGCCGAGCAGATAGCCGAGCAGTCCGCCGCGCGCCTGCGCGAAGCCGAGCGTGCCGGCGCTGGCGAGGAAGCCGGCGAGCCCGAGCCAGTGCCGCCAGCCGCGGTCGGTCCGGATGAACAGCACCAGCGCCAGCAGGCCCTGCACCGCCGCCATCGCGCCGAACTTCACCGAACCGCTCCAGTTCTGCCCCCAGCCGAGCAGCCCCATCGCCCGGACATGCCCTTCGACGACCACCTGCCAGCCGGCCAGCACCAGGCTCGCCAGCGCGCCGAGCGCAGCCGCCGGCAGGAACCAGCGACGGACGTCCGGCAGCATCGCCGGCACGCCGGACAAGCCGACCCAGAGCGTCAGCAGCGCGATCAGCAGATGGGTCTTGTACTGGTTCTTCGGATCGCCGGTCAGGATGGCGACCAGTACCACCGCGAGGAACACCAGGCACGGGACCACGAACACCGCCATCGCGCCGAAGACCCGGCCGGCCCGGCCGCGCCAGCCGGGCGCGCCGGCGACCAGCGCCGCCGCGCAGGCGGCGGCCGACGTCACCGTATACGCGGCCGGCACGATCAGCAGCGAGGCGACGAACAGCGCGGCGAGCAGATGCGCGGCGCGCGCGAAGCCGCCGACGATGCCGGCCGGTACCGTGGCCGGAGCGACCGGCGCCGCGGCCGGCGGCGATTCCGCTGGCGCAGCGGCCGGCGCCGGATCCGGCGGAGCCGCCACCAGCACCGGTCCGCCCTCCAGTCGGCTCAATCCGTCAACTCCCCTCCGGCGTACAACCGGGAATACAGGCCGGATCGCGCGATCAGGTCGGCGTGGGTACCCTGCTCGACGATCCGGCCGGCGGCGAGCACGACGATCCGGTCGGCCTTCTCGACGGTCGACAGCCGATGCGCGATGATCAACGTCGTCTTGCCTTTCATCAAGCGCTCGAGCGCGGCCTGGACGAACCGCTCCGATTCATTGTCGAGCGCCGAGGTCGCCTCGTCGAGGATCAGGATCGGTGCATTCTTCAGCAACGCCCGGGCGATCGACAACCGTTGACGCTGGCCGCCGGAAAGCCGGATGCCGTTGTCGCCGATCATCGTCTCGACGCCGTGCGGCAGCGTTTCGATGAAGCCGGTCAGATAGGCGGCATCGAGCGCCGCGGCGACTTCGGCCGGCGCTGCGCCGCGGCGCCGGCCGTAGGCAACGTTGTTGGTGATCGTGTCGTTGAACAGCATCACCGACTGGCTGACCCAGGCGATCTGGCGCCGCAGGCTGTCGAGCCGCATCGACTCGATCGGCACGTCGTCGATCAGGATCCGGCCGGCACCGACCGGATAGAAGCGCGGCAGCAGGTTGGCGAGCGTGGTCTTGCCGCCGCCGGAGCTGCCGACCAGCGCGACCGTCTCGCCGGCGCGGATCTGCAGGTCGATGCCGGCGAGCGCCGGACGCTCGGCGCCGTCGTAGCTGAACACCACGTTCTCGAAGCGGATGTCGCCGCGGACCCGGTCGAGCTCGACGGTGCCGCGATCGTCCTCGACCGGCTCGTCGATGAAGCGGAACACCGCGTCGGCGGCGGCCAGCGCCCGCTGCAGCTGACCATTGATGTCGGCGAGATGGCGCAGCGGCGCGAGGATCATCAGCATCGCCGTGATGAACGAGACGAAATCGCCGACGGTCGACTGGCCGTGCTGCGACTGATAGAGCGCGATCGCGATCACCGCCGAGACCGCGACCGCCGCCATGATCTGGGTGATCGGCACGATCAGCGCCGATGCCACCGTCATCCGCCGCGCGAACGCGCGCAGATGGCCGCTCGCCGACGCGAAGCGGGCCCGCTCGTGCTGCTGGCCGCCGTAGACCTTGACCACCGGATTGCTGTGGATCGCCTCCTCGACGACGCCGGTCAGTTCGCCGGTATGGCGGATGTGCTCGGCCGACAGCCGCCGCATCCGCCGCGAGAACGCACCGACCGCGAGCGCGACCAGCGGGATCAGCACCAGCGCCGCGATCGTCAGCTGCCAGTTCAGATAGAGCAGCCAGCCGAGCAGGCCGATGATCACGACCGAATCGCGGACCAGCACGATCAGCACGTTGGCGAGCGTCTGGGTGACGTTCTGGACGTCGGCGACCAGCCGCGCAATCAGCGTGCCGGACGAGTTTGCCGCGAAGAAGCGGATCGGCAGCTCGACCAGCCGGTCGAACATCTGCCGGCGCAGGTCGTAGAGCACCGAGTGCGAGACGCCGTTCATCGCGTAGTTCATCACGAAGGTGAAGACGCCGCGCAGCACGAACAGGCCGATGATCGCGAGCGGCGCCTGCCAGATCAGCGCGGCATCGCCGCTATCGCCGAAGCCGCGGTCGAGCAGCTGCTTCATGATCGCCGGGAAGGCCGGCTCGGTCGCCGCGGTCAGGACCATGCCGACGATACCGAGCGCGAACAGCCGCCAGTGCGGGCGCACGTAGCCGAGCAGCCGGCGCAGCAGTTCGCGATCGCTCGGCTTGGCGCGATCGGCAGCGGCAGCGCTCATCTATAGTCGAGCACGACGCCGTCGTCGGTCAGCCAGTCTCTCAATTGGACGAGCAGCGCGTCTTCCGGCTTCACGGCCCAGGCCGGGCCGAGCCGCATCGAGACCGCGGCCGCGGCGTTGTAGTACTCGATCTCGACCGGGCAGCCGGCGCCGGCGGCGCCGTCGATCTTGTACTTGTCGAGCAGCGAGCGCAGCCGTGCCGCATTCGACTGGCCGTTCATCTTGAGCTTGAGCACGCGGGCATGCTCGGCGCGGGCGGCGCCGAGGTCGAGCAGCCGTTCGGCGCCGAACCGGTAGCCGCCGCTGTATTCGTCCTTGGAGACCTTGCCGTGGACGATGACCAGCGCGTCTTCCTTCAGCAGGTGGCGGTGCTGCTCGTAGGTCTCGGCGAACACCGCCAGCTCCTCGGCCGCGGTCTTGTCGTCGAGAATCACCCGCATCATCCGGCCGCGCCGCGTCATCGCGCTGGAGATCGACGCGACGATGCCGGCGACCAGCACCGGCGTTGCACCGAAGCCGGTCTCGGCGATCCGGCCGAGATCCGACAGCCGGGTGCGCACGAAGCGGCGCAGCTCGCCTTCGTAGGCGGTGAACAGATGGCCCGACAGGTAATAGCCGAGCGCCGTCTTCTCCTCGTGCAGCTGGCGCTGCTGGTCCCAGTCGGGCGCGGCCAGCCATTCGCGCACCGGCGCCGCCGTACCAGCGCCGCCGACCGCACCGTCGAGATCGCTGAACAGGCCACCCTGCCCGGCGCTGCGGGCGCGCTCGTTCTGCTCGGCCGCGTCCATCGCGCGCTGGACGTTGGCGAGCAGCCGGGCGCGGCCGGTGTCGATCGAGTCGAACGCGCCGGCGCGCACCAGCGCCTCGACCGCACGCCGGTTGACGAGCTTGCGGTCGATCCGGTCGCAGAAATCGTAGAGATCGACGAACGGGCCGCCGGCGGCGCGGACCGCGACGATGTTCTCGACCGCCGACTGGCCAGTGCCCTTGATGCCGCCGAGCCCGTAGCGGATCGTCGTGGCGTCCTCGGGCTCGAAGCGGTAGTTCGAGCGGTTGATGTCGGGGATCGAGACCTTGACGCCGTTGGCCTGCGCGTCGCGGACGAACTGCTGGACCTTGTCGGTGTCGTCCATGTCCGACGACAGCGTCGCCGCCATGAACTCGGCCGGATAGTGCGCCTTCAGCCAGGCGGTGTGGTAGGTCACCACCGCGTAGGCGGCCGTGTGCGACTTGTTGAAGCCGTACTCGGCGAACTTCTCCATCAGGTCGAACAGCTGGGTCGCGAGATCGGGATCGTTGCCCTTGGCCTTGGCGCCGTCGATGAAGATCTGGCGCTGCTTGGCCATCTCCGACGCCTTCTTCTTGCCCATCGCGCGGCGCAGCAGGTCGGCGCCGCCGAGCGTGAAGCCGGCGATGATCTGCGCGATCTGCATCACCTGCTCCTGGTAGACGATCACGCCGTAGGTCGGCTCGAGACAGTCCTTCAGGTCCGGGTGGAAGTAGTCGATCTTCTGCTGGCCGCGCTTGCGCAGGATGAAGTCGTCGACCATCCCCGAGCCGAGCGGCCCGGGGCGGTACAGCGCCAGCACCGCGATGATGTCCTCGAAGCGGTCGGGCGAAAGCTTTCGAAGCAGCTTCTTCATGCCGTCGCTCTCCACCTGGAAGATCGCGACGGTGTTGCCGTCCTTCAGCACCTGGTAGGCGGCCGGGTCGTCGAACGCGAGCGCGGCCAGGTCGAGCGGCGGCGCACCGCCCTGCCCGCCCTGGCCGACCGGCCCGCCCGCGGCGGCGCGCTCGGCGGCGCGCCGCTCGTTGACGTAGCGGACCGCGAGCTCGATGATCGTCAGGTTGCGCAGGCCGAGAAAGTCGAACTTGACCAGGCCGACCTTCTCGACGTCGTCCTTGTCGTACTGGCTGATCACCGAGTCGGTGCCCGGCGCCTTGTAGAGCGGGCAGAAGTCGGTGAGCTTGCCGGGCGCGATCAGCACGCCGCCGGCGTGCATGCCGACGTTGCGGGTGATGTCCTCGAGCGGCCGCGCCAGCGCGAACAGCTCGCGGACCTCCTCCTCGTCGCGCTCGCGCGCGGCCAGCAGCGGCTCGGCGGCGATCGCCTTGTCGAGCGCGAGCGGCTTGGCCTGCACGATCGGAATCAGCTTCGACAGCTGGTCGCAGAAGGTGTACGGCATGTCGAGCACGCGGCCGGCATCGCGGATCACCGCCTTGCTCGCCATCGTGCCGAATGTGGCGATCTGCGCGACCGCGTCGCCGCCGTATTTCTCGCGGACGTACTCGATGACGCGGCCGCGGCTGTCCTGGCAGAAATCGATGTCGAAGTCCGGCATCGACACCCGCTCGGCGTTCAGGAAGCGCTCGAACAGCAGCGCGTACGGGATCGGGTCGAGGTCGGTGATGCCGAGCGCGAACGCGACCAGCGAGCCGGCGCCCGAGCCGCGGCCGGGGCCGACCGGCACGCCGTTGGCCTTGGCCCAGCCGATGAAGTCCGCGACGATCAGGAAGTAGCCGGGGAACCCCATCGCGACGATCGTGTCGCATTCGCTCGCGAGCCGCGCCCGGTAGCCCGGCTCGCGCTCGGCGCGCAGCGCCGGATCGGGAAACGCCTTGGCGAGCCGCGCGGTCAGGCCGTCGGCGGCGAGCTGGCGCAGGTGGACCTCCTCGCCGATGCCGCCCGGCGTCGGGAACGCCGGCAGCCGCGACTGGCCGAGCGTCAGCGTCAGCGCGCAGCGCTGCGCGATCGCGACGCTGTTGGCGAGCGCCTCCGGCAGGTCGGCGAACAGCGCGGCCATCTCGGCGCGCGACTTGAAGTACTGCTGCGGCGTGAAGCGCCGGACCCGGCGCGGATTGGCCAGGATCTCGCCGTCGGCGATGCAGACCCGCGCCTCGTGCGCGCGGAAGTCGCCGGCGCCGATGAACTGGATCGGATGCGTCGCGACGATCGGCAGCGAAAGCCGCGCCGCGAGCCACGCGGTCTCGCGGGTACAGCGCTCGGCATCGGCGCCGTCGTCGCGCTGCACCTCGAGATAGAACGCGCCGGGAAAGCGCGCCGCCCACTGCGCCGCCGCCGCCTCGGCGCGGCCGCGGTTGCCGGCGAGCAGCCACTGCCCGACCTCGCCGCCGCCGGCGCCCGACAGCGCGATCAGGCCGTCGCAGTGCTCGGCATCCAGCCAGCCGGGGTCGAGCTCGGCACGGCCGCGGTATTCGTTCTCGAGCCAGGCACGCGAGATCAGCCGGCAGATGTTGCGATAGCCGGCCTGAGTCGCAGCGAGCAGCAGCAGCCGGTACGGCCGCTCGCGATCGTCGCGATTGCGGATCCAGCAATCGACGCCGCAGATCGGCTGCACGCCCTTCTGGCTGGCCGCGTTGTAGAAGCGGACCCAGCCGAACAGGTTCGACGCGTCGGTCAGCGCCAGCGCCGGCTGCGCGTCGGCAGCCGCGGCCGCGACCGCGTCGTCGATGCGCACGATCGAATCCGAGATCGAGAACTCGGAGCGCAATCGCAGATGGACGAAACCGGGATTGTTCACGCGCGAATCGCTGCCAGGGCCTGCTTACACTACGGACGCCGCCGCGCCGGGGCCGGTCGGCCGGGGTGCCGGCCAGCACCATCGGCGATTGTACGAGCCCCGGCGGCTGGCCGCGCCGGTTCGCGTAGAATCGCGGCCGGGCCCGGCGCGACGCCGCGCCGGCACTGCGGCCGCACGAACGGCCAGCCCCCGATGACCCCGAAGTCCAATGTATCGCCCCGCTCGCCGAGCGCGGCAATTCCGGCCGCTTCCACAGCGGGCGTTTCGGCCGCCTCCGCAGCGAGCGTTCCGGCGACCTCCGCAGCAAGCGCGCATCGCCGCGCGATCCTGACGCTGATCGGCTGTGCGCTGCTCTGGAGCACCGCCGGCGTGGTCACTCGCCAGCTGCAGCAGGCGGCTGGGTTCGAGATCACGTTCTGGCGCTCGCTCGCCTGCGTGGTCTTCGTGGTCGCCTGGCTGGTCGCGCAGCGGCGTGGCGGCTGGCTCGCCGTCGTCACCGCGACCGGCTGGCCCGGGCTGGTGTCGGGCCTGATGTGGGCCGCGATGTTCACCTGCTTCATGATCGCGCTGTCGCTGACCACCGTCGCCAAGACACTGGTGCTGATTGCGCTGGCGCCGCTGCTGACCGCTCTGCTCGCCTGGGCGGTGCTCGGCGAGCGGATCGCGGCGCGCACCTGGTTCGCGATCGTCGTCGCCGGCCTCGGCATCGTCTGGATGGTCCAGGACGGCATCACCGGCGGCGATGGCGACAGCGCGCTGTGGGGCATGCTGATCGCGGCCGGCGTGCCGGTCGCGTCGGCGATCAACCTGGTCAACATGAAGCGGCAGCAGACGCGCGTCGACCTGGTTCCGGCGGTGCTGATCGGCGGCCTGATCTCATGTCTGGCGATGCTGCCGTTCGCCTTTCCGATGCAGGCCACCGGCCGCGACGTCCTGCTGCTGTCGGCGCTCGGCGTCTTCCAGCTGGGGCTGCCGTGCATCCTGATGATCCGCGCGGCCCGGTTCCTGACGCCGCAGGAGACCGCGCTGCTGTCGCTGCTCGAGGTCGTGTTCGGCCCGCTGTGGGCCTGGCTCGGCGCCGGCGAGCGGCCGTCCGAGGCGACGCTCTGGGGCGGCGCGCTGATCCTCGCCGCATTGGTCGCGAACGAGCTGCTGGCACCGCGCGCGGCGGCTCAGCCGGCGGCGAGCACGAAGTCGAACGTCGCCGCCTGATCGACCGCCGCGCCGGCGCCGTCGGCGACGCCAGCGCTGCCGGCCCCGCCGGCAGCGCCCGACGCGCTGGCCGCACGCCCGGCGGCAGGACCTGTGATTCGCAACAGCAGCGCCGGATCGTAGATGCCGTCGCGCCGGTTGCGCTCGGCGTCGGCCGGGAAATAGAGCTGCGTCGTCAGCCCCCGCGCCTGCCCGGGCCGCAGCACCTTGACGTGGATATGGCGGGTGCGGCCCGGATACAGGCCCGGCACGATCGTCGTCAGCCGGTAGCGCCCGTCGGCATCGGCAAGCAGATGGCCGCGGAGCCGGAAGCCCTGGTTGTCGTAGGCGCCCTCGGCGTCGGCCTGCCAGAAATCGAGCAGCGCGCCGCCGACCGGCCGGCATTCGGCGTCGACGACCCGGCCGGTGAGCAGCAACCGCGTGCCGGTCGTTCCGGCTTCGATCAGCGAGTCGCGCCGCGGCGAGTTCGCCGTGAAATACGGCCCCTCGGTCTGCCGCGGTGTCGCGGCCGCGCGCCGGTCGGCGCCGCAGGCCGGCGTCGCGGCGAGCAGCCGGCGCGGCGTCAACAGCGCCGGCGCGGCGAGCGCGGCCACGCCGGCAGCGCCACCGACGCCGGCAGCAGCACCGGTGATACCGGCGAGCGCCGGTACGGTCCGGACGGCCGGCCAGGCGGCCGCGAACGCTTTCAGCATCCGGCGCCGCGCGCCGGCCGCCGGCGTGCCGTTCGCATCGTCGTCGATCGTCGATTCCAGTCGCGCTTCGGTCATCGCGGATTCCTCATGGAGGCTATCGGGCTATTGCAGTCGCGGCTCGACGCGGCGGTCGGACAGCGCGGTCACCGGGGTCGCGGCCGGCGCGGTTTCGACCCGCCGCGTCAGATCGAACAGGCAGTAACGGCAGCGCCGGGCCTCGCTGCGCACCGCTTCGCCGCACGAAGGGCACAACCGCCAGCCGTTGCGGCCGCGGCGCGCCGCCTGCCGGATCCGCTGCTCGCTGCGGTCCGGGAACAACGACAGCAGCAGCGCCGCGAGCAGCGGCGTCAGCACGACCGCGAGCAGCAGCCAGGCCAGCGCCGACTGGCCGCGATGCCGCGCCGCAACCGCGACCAGGATCGCACTGAGCAGCCAGACCAGGCCGACCCAGCCGACCACCAGGACACCGAACGCCGAGAGCCACGCGGTGATCGTGGCCAACACCCCTGCGGTGCCGAGCATGCTGCCGAACATGCGGCCCAGTGTATCCTGTGCCGACGCCTCCGGGCCTTTTACACCACGGACGCCGCCGCGTGACTCACACAAGGCCCTCCAGCAGGGCGCAAAGCGCAGACATGGCCCGCCGACGTGATCATCGTCGGGGCCGGCATGGCCGGCGCGTCGCTCGCTTACGAGTTGGCCGCGCAACCACTGCTGTCGCCGCGCGGCGCGCTGTTCTACGCGACCGCGGCCCAGCGCGACCGGCTCGATGCGTTCGTCGCCGAGCTCGGATCAGCGCCGAGCAGTTCGGCTCGGCCGGCTTGATCGCGCCGCGATCGCCCCGATCTCCGGCACCATGACCATCGCACTGTGGCTCGTCGTGATCCTGCTGATCGTCGCCGGCGTCGCCGGCACGATCCTGCCGGCGCTGCCCGGAACGGTGCTGGTGCTCGCCGGCATCGTCGTCGGCGCCTGGATCGACGACTTCGCCAAGGTCGGCGGCGCCAGCCTGGCGCTGGTCGCGGTGCTGGCGGTCGCGGCGTGGATCGTCGAATACGCGGCCGGCGCGATCGGCGCACGCCGCGCCGGCGCCAGCAAGGAAGCGATCGCCGGCGCGCTGATCGGCACGGTGCTCGGCATCGTGACCGGACTGTGGGGCCTGATCTTCATGCCGCTGCTCGGCGCCTTCGCCGGCCAGTATCTGGTCGACCGCGACCTGATCCGCGCCCGCAACGTCGGCGTGGCGACCTGGATCGGCATGGTGATCGGCACCGTCGCCAAGATCGCGCTGACGTTCCTGATGATCGGCATCTTCGTCGCGGCGCTGCTGATCCCCTGAGCGCTGCTGATCCCCTGAGCGCTGCTGATTCCCCGAGCGCTGCTGATTCCCTGACAACCGTTCGATTCGTTCACCGGTTGCAACCGCCTCGACCGGCGGGTCAGCCGCGCAGCCGGCGCGTGATCGTCGCGATCCGCTGACCGTAGACGCGCGCCGTCTCGAGATCGCCGGCCGGCGGCTCGAGCTCGGGCGAGACGTTGCCGGCCTGCGCCATCACGCCGACCGACGAGCCGAGCCGATTCAGCTCGTCGGGTGCACCCGGCGTCTGCGGCGGCAACAGGCCGGTGCCGACCCAGATCATCGAGTGCTGCATCGCCAGCGTCACGAAATAGTGCAGCGTGACCGACTTGTCGCCGCTCATGTTCAGCGAGCAGGTGAAGCCGCCGGCGATCTTGTCCTTCCAGCCCTGCGCCAGCCAGATCGGCGCGCTCGCATCGGCGAACGCCTTGAATTGCGCCGAGGCGCCGCCCATGTAGGTCGGCGCACCGAACACAATCGCATCGGCCGCGGCGAGCCGTGCCCAGCCGGCCTCGTCGATGGTCGCGACGTCGAGCAGCGTCGCGCCATCGCGAACGATTCCGGCGGCGCCGGCGACGAGCGCATCGGCGACCTTGCGGGTATGGCCGTAGCCCGAATGGGCGGCGATGACGATGCGGGTCATCGCCGCCGGGGCGGACGGCGCTGCGGCGCCGATCTCGGCTCGATCATATGCTTCGGATCCCTGATTCCCGGTGTCGATTGCGGCTGGCGTCGATTGCGGCTGGCGATGCGGTTGCGGCGCGGCAGCTGCATTGGCATCCTATCAGCATGACATCCCCGCCTCGCCGCTATGTCGGCCGCTTCGCGCCGTCGCCGACCGGCCCGCTGCATGCCGGATCGGTGGTCGCGGCGCTGGCGAGCTGGCTCGATGCGCGCGCCCACGACGGCGTCTGGCTGCTCCGGATCGAGGACGTCGACGCGCCGCGTACCGTCGCCGGTGCCGCCGACCGGATCGTCGGCCAGCTGCGCTTCCTCGGATTGCAGTGGGACGCCGAACCGGTCTGGCAGTCGCGCCGCGACACGGCCTACCGCGCCGCGTTCGAACGGCTGCGCGCCGCGGGCCGGATCTACGGCTGCGCCTGTACGCGTCGCGAGATCGCCGACTCGATCGCGATGCTCGATCCGGCGGCACTGCAACGCCACCGCGAACCGGTCTACCCGGGCACCTGCCGGCACGGGATCGCCGCCGGCCGCAGCATCAGGGCCTGGCGCTTTCGCGTCGACGGCGGCGACGACGAAGACGGCGTCGCATTCCTCGATCGCCGGCTCGGCCCGCAGCGCCAGCATCCCGTGCGCGACGCCGGCGATTTTGTCGTCCGGCGCGCCGACGGTCTGTGGGCGTATCAGCTCGCGGTCGTCGTCGACGATGGCGAGGCCGGCGTCACCGATGTCGTCCGCGGCGCCGACCTGCTGACCTCGACCGGCCGGCAGATCCGGCTGCAGCACGCGCTCGGCCTGCCGACGCCGCGCTACCTGCACCTGCCGCTGGTGCCGGGCAGCGACGGCGAGAAACTGTCGAAGCAGAACGGCGCGACCGCGATCGACGACAGCGGCGCGACGCCGCCGACCGCGATCCTCGCCGATGCGCTGGCGGTGCTCGGTCTGCCGGCGTCGGCAACGTCGGATCCGGCCCGCTGGCTCGGCGATGCGGTGGACCGCTGGGCCGACCGCTTCATGCCGCCTGCATGACCGGCAGCTCGTTCGGCCGCAGGTCGAACACCAGCACTTCGGCCTGCCGGCCGCCGCCGATCCGCAGCCGGGTTTCGCCACGCACCCGCGCGCCGTCGCCGGCGGCGAGCCGCTCGCCGTCGATCTCGACGCTGCCGCGCGCGACATGGACGTAGGCGTAGCGCCCGGTCGGCAACGCCAGCTCGGCGCGTTCGTTGCCGTCGAACAGGCCGGCGTAGACACGGGCGTCCTGATAGACCTTCAGCGACCCGTCATCGCCGTCCGGCGAGATGATCAGGCGCAGCCGGCCGCGCTTCTCCGCCTCGCCGAAGCCGACCTGCTGATAGCGCGGCGCGACGCCGCGGACGTTCGGCACGATCCAGATCTGCAGGAAGTGCACCAGCTCCTGCGCCGACGGGTTGAACTCGCTGTGCCGCACGCCGGTACCGGCGCTCATCATCTGCACGTCGCCGGGCCGGATCACCGAACCGGTTCCCATCGAGTCCTTGTGCTCGAGCGCGCCGTCGAGCACGTAGGAGAAGATCTCCATATCGCGGTGCGGATGGGTACCGAAGCCGCGTCCCGGCTCGACCCGGTCGTCGTTGATCACCAGCAGATCGGAGAAGCCCTGCTGCGCCGGGTCGAAATAGTGGCCGAACGAAAACGTATGGCGGGAATGCAGCCAGCCGTGCTCGGCGACTCCACGCTGCTCGGCTTTGCGAACTTCGAACATGATTTCTCCTTGACGTCGATCGATTCGATTCACCATACTTTGTGCCGATTCTTTCGGCACGTTTTCCTATGGATTCTCGATATGTTGCACCATTCTCGGCGTTTTCGACTGCGACCCGGTTGAGTGTTTTCCGAGTCATATGATCGAATTTTTCGAATATCGATGACGACACCGGATCGATGCTGAAGCTCTCGCTCGAGGCGATCGAGCTGGTCGACGCGATCGATCGCTACGGCTCGTTCGCCGCCGCCTCCGAGCGGCTGCACAAGGTGCCGTCGACGATCTCGTATGCGGTCGCACGGCTCGAGGAGCAGCTCGGCCTCGCGCTGTTCGTCCGCAACGGGCCGCGGGTCCGGCTGACCGCCGCCGGCAAGGCCTTGCTGAACGAGGGCCGCGGCCTGCTCGCGGCGGCGGCCGATCTCGAATCACGGCTGCGCCAGGTCGCGCTCGGCTACGAGGCCGAGCTGCGGCTGGTCCATGATTCGCTGATCCCGACCGCCGCGCTGCTCGACGACATCCGTGCGTTCGAGGCGCTGCGCTGCGGCACCCGGCTGCGGGTCGGCAGCGATACGCTGACCGGCACCTGGGAGGCGTTGCGCGACGGCCGCGCCGACCTCGTGATCGCCGCCGGCGACGGCCCTGCCGGCGGCGGCTACAAGGCGGTCGCGGTCGGCAATCTGGCGTTCGCGTTCTGCGTCGCGCCGACCCATCCGCTGGCCCGCCTGGCGCGCCCGGTCACGGCCGCCGACCTGGCGGCGCATCCGGCGATCGTCGTCGGCGACGGCGCCCGCTCGCTGTCGGAGCGGACCATCGGCATCGCCGCCGGCCAGCACCGGATCACGGTGCCGACGATGGCCGCCAAGATCGCCTGCCAGGCCGCCGGCCTCGGCCACGGCTTCCTGCCGCGCGACTGCATCGCCGGCGAGCTCGCCGCCGGCGCGCTGATCGAGCGCCCGGTGGCGGAGCCGCGGCCCGACGAGACCTTCTGGCTCGCCTGGCATCCGGACCGGTCCGGCGAAGCCCGCAAATGGTGGCTGCACCGGCTGTGCCGGCGGCTGCTGCCCGATCTGCTGCTGCAACCGGGTGGGCGCGCCGGCGCCGGCACCGGCCGCGGCCCGGTCAATAACCGACGAGGTACGGGCTGAAACCGCCGCGACGGAACGGCGTTTCCTTCATCAGCAAATCGAGGCCGAGACTGCCGACGTCGTCGGCCACCGGATCGAGACTCGGGTTCCGGACCTGATAGAAGATCTTGACCCAGCTGCTGCAGTCGCTGCAGACCTCGGCCTTGACCGTGGCATCGGCGGTGCCGACCGAACGATAGCTGATGCCCTTCGTCGAGCCGCAGCACAGGCATTTGACCCGCACCTGCGTGGCGCAGCCGGCGCAGGCGGCATAGCGGACGTTCTCGATGCCCTGCGCCCCCATCACCGAAGAGGTCGCGGGGCGGCCGCCGCAGGCCGGGCAGATCCCGACGTGCACCGGCACGAGCGCCTCGGCGTCGAGCGTCGCGGCCAGCCGCGCCAGATGGATCTGCACAGCGGCGGCGGCGAACAGATGCGGTGCGGTGCTGTCCGAGGGGATCGCGTCGCCCAGGACATTCTCACAGTGCAGTCGATCGACCCGAGTCCAGTCTACAGCGATCGGCGCGCTTCGGGCCGGATGCGACACACACGGACACTGGCCGACGCGACCCGGCGGCAGGTCCCAAGGCGGGCCGCCGTCCTGCTGCCGCGCAGCCTTAGAGCGGCTTGCCGCCGAGCAACGCGGCGACCTTGCGCGCGGGCCGCCGCAGGCCGGTGCGATGCAGGCTCTGGTCCGCCGGTGCGGCGGCCGGCAGTTCGACTTCGGTCGCCGGCTCGTACGGCCGGGAGAACAGCGGATCGGCCTTCGCGACCGGCGCCGACCGCTCGGCGCCGCTGCGGCGGGCACCGCGATCACGGTCCTCGCGCCGGTCACCGTCGCGGCGACTGCCGTCGCGGCGATTGCCATCGCGCGGCCGCTCGCGGCCGCGCTCGCGCCAGGGCTCGTCGCTGCTGCGCGCGGCGGCCGCGACCGCGAGCGTCTCGACCGCCAGCTTGCGCTTGGTCAGCTTCTCGATGTCGGCGAGCGCGCGGCCGTCCTTCTCGACCATCAGCGACAGCGCGAGCCCGCTCGCGCCGGCGCGGCCGGTACGGCCGATCCGGTGCACGTAGTCTTCCGGCGACCACGGCAGATCGAAGTTGATCACCGCCGGCAGCTCGACGATGTCGAGCCCGCGCGCCGCGACGTCGGTCGCGACCAGCACCCGGATCGTGCCCTGCTTGAACGCTTCGAGCGTCTGCAGCCGTTCCTGCTGCGACTTGTCGCCGTGGATCGCCTCGGCGTTGAGGCCGTCCTTCTGCAGTTGCCGCGCCAGCCGGCCGGCGCCGATCTTGGTGTTGGAGAAGACGATGACCTGCTCGATGTTGCGGTCGCGGATCAGCTGCGCGACCGCCGCCCGCTTCGCTTCGTCGGAGTCGACGCGGTAGACCGTCTGCTCGACGTTGTCGGCGAGCTGGTTGCGGCGCGCCACTTCGATCAGCAGCGGGTTCGACAGGAAACTCTTGGCGAGCTTGCGGATCTCGTCGGAGAACGTCGCCGAGAACATCAGGCTCTGCCGCTTCGGCGCCAGCAGGTTGATGATCCGCTGGATGTCCGGCAGGAAGCCCATGTCGAGCATCCGGTCGGCTTCGTCGAGCACCAGCAGCTGCACCTGCGACAGGTTGACCGCCTTCTGTTCGACATGGTCGAGCAGCCGGCCCGGGGTCGCGGTCAGGATCTCGACGCCGTTGCGCAGCGCCAGCGTCTGCGGCTTCATGTCGACGCCGCCGAACACCACCGCCGAGCGCAGCGGCGTATGCTTCGAGTAGGCCTTGACGTTCTCGTGGATCTGGTCGGCCAGCTCGCGGGTCGGCGCGATGATCAGTGCCCGCACCGGATGCCGCGCCGGCGACGTGCTGGTGCTCGCCAACGGCAGCAGCGCATGGATGATCGGCAGCGCGAAGCCGGCGGTCTTGCCGGTGCCGGTCTGAGCCGCGCCCATCACGTCGCGGCCCGACATCACCACCGGGATCGCCTGCGCCTGGATCGGCGTCGGCACGCTGTAGCCGAGCTCGGTGACCGCCCGGACGATCGACGGGTCGAGCCCGAAGTCGGTGAACAGCACCGGCTGGACAGCCGCGGGTTGGGTTTCGTAGGTCTGAGCGGGGACTGTACCGCTATCGGCGCCGAGCGGCGCCTCGCCGATTGACAAAGTCATATTTCAGGATTATAGCCGACCGCGGCCGCTCTGGTTCGGCCTGGCCGTCCGGCCCGATCGACTTTGCCGAAATCGCGTCGCCGGCGCGACCGGCGGCAGGGGGCGGCCAGCGACCGGGCGGTCGCGGAGTTTCGCGATCCGGAATTGCCCGCGACGCGCGACAATCACCACCGAACCGCCAGCCCGCCATGCCGAACCTGCCGCCGCCTCCCGCTACCGATGCCCTGCCCGACTGCCGCGCCGACCCGCGCGGCTGGTTGCGGGCGCTGTTCGATGTCGCGGTCGCCCGGGCGCTGCCGGCCGGCAACCTGGAACGGTTCCTGCCGCCGCCGGCGCCGCGCGGGCGGACCATCGTGCTCGGCGCCGGCAAGGCCGGCGGCGCGATGGCGGCCGCGCTCGATGCCGCCTGGCCCGCCGATGCGCCGCTCGAAGGCCTGGTGATCACCCGCTACGGCCACGTACCGCCGCCCTACGCGGCGCGGATCGCCGCCGGCAGCGCCCGGCTCGAGCTGGTCGAGGCCGCGCATCCGGTACCCGATGAAGCCGGCCGGCTCGCGACCCGCCGGCTGCTCGAGCTCGCCGACACCGCCGGCCGCGACGACCAGGTGCTGTTTCTGATCTCGGGCGGCGCTTCGGCGCTGCTGGCGGCGCCGGCCGACGGCCTCGGGTTCGCCGACAAGCAGGCGATCAACCAGGCGCTGCTGCGCAGCGGCGCCAACATCGGCGAGATGAACTGCGTTCGCAAGCATCTGTCGGCGATCAAGGGCGGCCGGCTCGCCGCGCGCTGCGCGCCGGCGCGGGTCGTGACGCTGGCGATCTCCGACGTGCCCGGCGACGATCCGGCGGTGATCGGCAGCGGCCCGACGGTACCCGATCCGACCACCTGCGCCGACGCGCTGGCGATCCTCGATCGCTACCGGATCGCTGTCGCCGATCCGATCCGCGCGGCGCTGGCCGACGGCCGGCTCGAGACCCCGAAGCCCGGTGATCCGGTGTTCGCCGGCCAGACGCTGCAGATGATCGCGACGCCGCAGCAGGCGCTCGAGGCCGCGGCCCGCGCGGCGCGTGCCGCCGGCGTCGCCGCGCATATCCTCGGCGACGAGATCGAAGGCGAATCGCGCGAGGTCGGCAAGGTGCTGGCCGCGCTGGCACGGCAGGTGGTGCGCCGCGCGCAGCCGTTCGCCGCGCCCTGCGTGCTGCTGTCGGGCGGCGAGACCACGGTCACGGTCCGCAACCCGGACGGTCGCGGCGGCCGCGCCAGCGAATTCCTGCTCGGCGCGGCGCTGGCGCTCGGCGGCGAACCCGGCATCCATCTGCTCGCGGCCGACACCGACGGCATCGACGGCGTCGACGACAATGCCGGCGCGATCGTGACCCCGGACACGCTCGCCCGGGCCCGCGCTGCCGGCCTCGACCCGAGAGCCATGCTCGACGCGAACGACGCGCGGCCGTTCTTCGAGGCGATCGGCGACCTGGTCGTCAGCGGGCCGACCTATACCAACGTCAACGACTTCCGCGCGATCCTGATCCGGCAGTCCTAGGAGCCTGTCGGAGTATGGGAAGGGGTCGCGCGGTGGACGACAGGGATGCAGCGCAAGGCGCGAAATCGAGTCGATACCCGGAGGTATCGACTCGATTTTGCAACGCCGCGATGCGCCCTGTCGTCCGCCGCCCGGAGGGTTCGAGCCAGGAAGACGCGATTCGGCGTTGCCGAACCCGGTCGATATCTCAGGCTATCGACCGGAACCGGCGCCTT
>JBFWQR010000039.1:0-50135 GCA_050249335.1 Lautropia sp. | reverse complement strand
GATCCGCCTCTTCAACCGCGCCCGCCGCGCCGTCGTCGCCGATGCTCCCGCCGCTGCTCCGCCGCCCACGCCCGAGGACGTCATTCTGCTGCGCGAGATCCGCGATTCGCTCAAGCGCTGAGCCGACGGCTCGCGTGCCGCGGGCGCAACAACGCGTCACGCGGCCGCGCGGCCGGGTCCATCCGGCGGCGGCTGCCGCGCCGCGTTCTGCCAATCGATTCGACGACACAGTTCGTGTAGCGCTCGAATGGCGCGCGACAACTTGCGTCGGACCCGGCCAACACCGGGAAACCTCGGGGCTGGTCACGATGATCGGGACCGCGGCACCCTGCCGTCCGAACAGCGCGCGAGCAGCGGATATCTGGGATGGCCGACAACGACAGAGGCTCGATCGACGAACCGGAAGAAGGCGACCGGCATGAGGCGTACTACTGCCGCCAGTACATGCATCGCCGCGAACTGTCCGACTGGTGGAGTGGCTTGCGCAGCGCATTCGCGGTCAAGACCGGCCGTGCTGCCGCTCTGCTGCTCGCCCCGCCGCTGCTGATCGCGCCCTCCGGATTCACCGCGCCCGGATTCACCGCGCCCGGAATCGCCGCCCCGGGATCCGCGACATCCGGCGTGTCGGCGTCGGAGGGACTGCTGCCGGCCTCGACAGCGCTGCCGCCGGCCTCGACAGCGCTGCCGCCGGCTTCGACAACGCTGCTCCCGCCCTCGGCAACACTGCCGCCGCCCTCGGCGGTGCTGCTGCCCGCCGCGGGCGGCGGTTTCATTGCAATACCGGCGATACACGCCGGTTCGACCCTGTCGGCCGGACCGGTTCCGCCGCTATTGCGGGACCCACCGGACAGCGGCGGCTGAAGCGCCGATACGGTGCAGCGCCGATGCAGTGAAGCGCTGATCGGCTCGGCGCTGCAGTCGGCAGAGCCGTCAGAGCACCGAAGGCGCCGGCCGGGAACCGGCGTTGCGCAATGCCGCCCGTTCGAGCGCGCCGCGCAGCACCGCCATCGGGCACGGTTTGACCAGATGTTCGACAAAGCCGGCGGTGGCGGTGCGCAGCAGATCGGCGTCGGAATCGCTGCCGGTCACCGCCACCAGATAGAGCCCGGACGGCCGCATCACGATCAGGCGGCGAGCAAGCTCGTAGCCGTCCATCACCGGCATCGCGAGATCCAGCAACGCAGCCTCGAAATGGACGCGCTGCGCAGCAGCGATAGCCTGTTCGCCGTCGGTGACCGCTGTTACCTCGTGATTCAGCAGGCGGGCCTGTTCGGCCAGCGCAGCGGCCACCTCGGGATCATCGTCGACGACAAGTACCTTCACAGAGTTTCGGTGCATGGATCGGCGCGAAGCTGGTCACCTGCCTGCCGGCGCGATCATGCAAACGATAAGTTTCGCCTTTGAATTCACCTGATGCAACGCGGGTCGGCCACCCGGCACCGCTGTCGCCGACGCCGCACCGGCCACCGAACGGCAATGATCGGGCCCGCCCGCGGCGTCGCAGGGCTCTGGAAACGCATCCGGAGCCGCCCGCCTTCCGCCGGTTCACCTGGCCGTCGCCTGGCGGCTGCAGCCGTTGCAGCATCACGACAAGCGCATCCGGTAGCAATGGTCGGCGCGGCGCGGGCGGCTGGCAGCGGCCCGCGCTCGGCGCGCCGCAGCAGACCTCCGGACGGAACGCGTGACGATGCGCGACGCTGCGTCACCTTCCGACACACCCGCGCCGCTGCCATCTGCCTACGATCGCAGCGGGACGCCGGCGCTGAGCATGCCCTGCACCGGCGCATCCTCGTCCGATACGGCCGGCCCGTCCGAACGGGAGCCGAGCCGGCTTCGATCCCCACTTCCTCCGGAGCCCTTCCGTCATGCGTGTTTCCTTCATGCGTGCTCTTCCGAGCCGTTTCGCAACCGCGGCCTGCGCGGCGCTGTTCCTGCAAGTGCTGATGCCGAGCGACGCCGTCGCCCAGGCCGAGCCATCCAGCGGCAAGATCGCCTGGTACGGCGCCAAGTTCGCGGGCCGCCCGACGGCGAGCGGCGAGCGCTTCGATCCGAACGCGCTGACGATGGCCCACAAGACGTTGCCGTTCGGCACGCGGGTCAAGGTCACCAACCGAACGAACGGGCGCAGCGTCGTGCTGCGCGTCAACGATCGCGGCCCGACGCAGCCCGACCGGATCGGCGACGTATCGCGCGCCGCAGCGCTCCGTCTGGGCATGACGAAGTCCGGTGTCGTCGATGCCGTGCTCGAACCGCTGGGCGGACCGCCGGCACGGCGCCGTTGAATCGAGACGGCGCCGTTGAATCGGACGGCGGACGACCCCGTTGAATCGGACGACGCCGTCGAATCGACACGGCGACATCGGATCGAGATCCGGCCGGTCATCGCCGGCCGTCCTTCGGGCGCCATACGGCATGCCGTCCGCATCGGCCACTGCCACCGGCTGCCGATGCGCGATACCCCGCCACACCGGTGGGGCACGATACCGCCCTATGCCATCAGCAGCGCCCGGACATGGCATTCGACGCTGCGGGCCAGCGCCGGCAGCGCATAGCCGCCTTCGAGCACCGAGACGATCCGGCCATCGGCGCTGCGTTCGGCCGCGGCGACGATCCGCTCGGTGAGCCAGCCGTAGTCGGCATCGTCCCACGCCAGGTTCGCCAGTTCGTCGTCACGGTGCGCATCGAAGCCGGCCGACACGAAGATCAGCTGCGGCGCGAACCGCGTCAGCGCCGGCAGCAGCGTCTCGTCGAACGCGCGGCGTAGCGCCTCGCCACCGGTGTACGGAGCGAGCGGCACGCTGACGATGTTCGGACCGAGCGGCCGCTCGCCGCAGTACGGATAGAGCGGCGACTGGAACGTGGACAGCATCTGCACCCGTGCATCGCCGGCGAAGATCTGCTCGCTGCCGTTGCCGTGGTGGACGTCGAAGTCGATCAGCGTGATCCGCTCGATGCCGAGCGCATCGCGCGCGTGCGCGATGCCGACCGCGACATTGTTGAAGAAACAGAAGCCCATCGCCGCTTCGCGGGTCGCATGGTGGCCCGGTGGCCGGACGTTGCAGAACGCGCGCCGGTGCGTGCCGGCGACGACCAGCTCGGCTGCGCGGACCACCGCGCCGGCGGCGTGGCGCGCTGCGTCGAGCGTTGCCGGGTTCATCGTCGTGTCCGGATCGAGCTGCGCATACCCGCGCGCCGGCGCGTGGGCGACGACGGTCTCGACGTGCTCGGGGGTGTGCACACGGAGCAGCTGTGCGGTGTCGACCGCCGGCGCCTGGTACGGCGTCAGCAATTCCATCAAGCCGCTGCCGATCAACCGATCACCGATCACGCGGACGCGGTCAGGGCATTCGGGATGGCCGGGCCCCATCTCGTGCAGGGCCGAACTCGGGTGCGACAGGTAGGCAACGCTCATCGATCGATTTTACGCGGCGCGCGCCGGACCGCGGTCGGCGCTACAATCCGCCTACGCGGGTGTAGCTCAGTTGGTAGAGCGCCGGCTTCCCAAGCCTGAGGTCGCGAGTTCGAGACTCGTCGCCCGCTCATCCACCGAAGGCCATGGAGCGCCAATGACGTTCATGGAGCTTTGCGAATAAGGGGCCTAGGCCCTTTTTTTCGTAGGCAGGACGTTCCGGGGACGTCTGCCGAAATCCAGCCCCACGTCCGGTGCTCGACCGGACGCTGGCTTCCCTTCGGGACGGCGACGTGCTGGTCGTATGGAAGCTCGACCGCCTGGGCCGGTCCCTCTGGCACCTCCTCAATATCGTCAATGACCTCAGCGACCGGAATGTCGGGTTCCGCTCGCTCTCCGAAAACATAGACACGACGACGCCGGTCGGCCGGCTCGTCTTCCACATCCTTGGTGCGATCGCGGAGCTCGAGCGCTCCATGATCCGCGAGCGGACGCAGGCCGGCGTGGCCGCCGCCCGCCGCCGTGGCAAGCGCCTCGGGCGGCCCCGTCCCTGACGCGCAAACAGATCGCAAGAGTACGGTACCTCGCCGAACGCGAGCACCGGTCTTTGAACGATATCGCAGATGCCCTCGACGTTGGGCGCACGACGGTATGGCGCGCGCTGTCGCCCGACAGAACACGCACCCAACGCGCCAAATCGGAACAGCTCGGCAACCAGCCTGCCGGCCATGCCACTGGGGGCGCTCCATGAGGCCGGAGAGCAGCTGGCCGATGGCCTGCAAAGGATGATGCCGGGAGCGGTCATCGACACACAGCTTGTTGGGTTCGATGCGGACTAGGGTTTTCTCTCTCTACGTTTGAACTACTATCATTTGTTGGGGACGACCCCAGCCTGCGGGCCTATTTTCCGTCCGGGACGACCCGGCTCTTTGCCATAGGAGAGCCGAATGGCTTGGATACTCTTGGTCGTCGCCGGTCTGCTCGAAGTCGTCTGGGCTTATACGATGAAGCTCTCTGACGGCTTCACCCGCTTGAGCTATTCCGCCATCACCATCGCGGCCATGATCGCCAGCTTCGCGCTGCTGTCGGTTGCGATGAAATCCCTCCCCCTCGGAACGGCCTACACGATCTGGACAGGTATCGGAGCCGTGGGCGCCTTTGTCGTCGGCATTCTGGTGCTGGGCGAGGTTGCCAGCCCGGCCCGCATCCTTGCGGCTGCCCTGATCGTCGGTGGCCTGGCACTGATGAAGCTCTCGTCCTGAGCGGATCTCCGGATTCTCTCGTGCGATCGACGAGGAGCAGGCATGAACCTTCAAACGTCCGTCCTGACGCAGCTCATGGCCCGCAAGAAGTGGATGGACATGGGCCTGTACGAAGCGCTTGTCCCGTCAGGGCCTTCCCACGCCGCCCCTCCTGCTGACGAACTATCTGGGCCAGGTGCCGGCAATGAAAGCGGGCAAGGCATTCACACCATGAAGTCGATGCTGACGAGACGCGACCACAGCGTCAGCGTGATCCGACCGGAAAGAGGCCGGGATGCCTGAGGGCCACGTCATCCACGGTATTGCCGTAGCCCTCACCGGACTCTTGCACGGCCAGGTCATCCGCGCGTCGTCACCTCAGGGGCGGTTCAGCAGCGGAGCCGCACTGATCGATGGCTGCATGTGCACCGGAGCAATCGCCCACGGCAAGCACCTTTTCGTCTCCTTCGATCCGGGTGCCCGAGCACCGCCTATCCTCCATGTCCATCTCGGCCTCTACGGCGTCTGGAGCTTCGCGCTCGCGGCGGACCATCCTTTGGCCCCGCAGCGCAATCCCCTGCTCACGGCCGCGGGCGAGGGGACGCCACCCAGGGTGATCGGAGAGGCCGCCGGCTTTGCCGTACCGGCTCCGCGAGGGGCGGTTCGCCTCCGGCTGGTCGGGAAGCAAGCGGTCGCGGACCTCAATGGTCCATCGAGATGCGAGGTGCTGACTGCTGCCGAATTCGATGCCTTGCGCGCCCGCCTCGGTCCGGACCCGCTGCTCGCAGATTCGGATCCGGCCGCTTTCATTCATGCCGTCCGGTCTTCCCGCCGTGCGATCGGAGAGCTGCTCATGGATCAAAGCGTCATTTCCGGGGTTGGCAACATCTATCGGGCCGAATTGCTCTTTCGGCACCGCATCCATCCGGCGACGCCCGGCCAGCGGGTGAGCATCAGCAAACTCCGGCAACTCTGGTCGGACGCAGTCATCCTGCTGGCGGATGGGAAACGCGAGGGCATAGTCGTCACGACCGATGCAGGCCGCCTCAAGGAGCCGCCGACAGGCTGGACGAAGCTTGCCGAGCGTGCCTCCAGCGAAGAGGCCGATTCGCGCTGGTATGCCTACCGACGCAGTGGCCGCCCATGCCATCGATGCAGGACACCGATTGCGAGCTCGATCTTGGCGAACCGCACCGTGTTTTGGTGCCCCCGATGTCAGCGCGCACAAGGCTAGGAGGCGGTTGAATGCCAGGACCAACGGCACATTCAGCGGACGCAAGCAAAGACAACACCCCTATCCTCAGGATTCCAGGTGTCGCACGACTGCTGGCAGTCGTCATCTTGGGAATAGCGAGCTTCAGCATCCTCTTGCCTCTATCGCCGGAATGGGCGATCGCCAGAGGATCAAGCGAGGCCGCTGCCGGCAGCGTTACCACTGTACTGATGGCATTCACCGTCATTGCTCAGTTCGCAATGAACAGAGCGATACGAGAGTTCGGGTGGACGAAGGTATTGGCACTCGGGCTGGTCGCTCTCGGGGCTCCGGCCACTCTTCAAGTCTTGTCTTCAAATGTCGCCGCGATCTTGATCTCGAGCGCTTTCCGCGGAGTGGGCTTCGGCATCCTGACGGTAGGCGGGGCGACCGCCATCGCACTACTCTTTCCCGTCGAAAGGCGAGGAGCTGCGGTAGGGACTTACGGTCTTGCAGTCGCCTCGCCGCAGCTTCTGTTCGTATCGTCCGCTCCGGTTCTCGATCTGCATTTCGGCAGCTTGGCCATGACGCTCATCGCAACATTGCCGCTGCTGGGATTGCTTCTGGTTCGCCCCCTGGGTCGCAGCATAAGCCAGCGTGCCGCTTCGGAATCGACATCAATCGATTCCACGCCCTCCCTTCAGGTCTCGACGCTTCGTCTCATCGCACCGACACTGTCGGTCTTGCTGATCGTGACCAGTTGCGGCGGCGCCCTTCTGACCTTTGCAAGCCAGATAGCAGTTGATGCGACATCGGCCGCAATTGCGCTCTTATGCATGACCGGTTTCGCAACACCGACTCGATGGATATTCGGCGTTCTCAGTGATCGCCGCAGCACCGTGAGCATGATCTTCGGATTGTGCATCGTTCTCGTCTTCGGCATGGCTACGTTGAGCTATTCCCTGCTGGACGGCCACTCCCCAGCCGCTCAGCCGCTTCTCTTCCTTGGAAGCACATTGCTCGGAGTGGCATACGGCGGGCTGCAAAGCACGTCCCTTGTACATGCCTTCCGAGTCGGTGGCGCCGCTCGGCTTACTCGTGTGTCAGTGCTATGGAATGTCTCTTTTGACTTGGGGACAGGAGTGGGAGCACTGGTGGCGGGCAGTCTCGCAACTGCCGGGGGATTTTCATTTGCGTTTACCTGTCTCACGATCATGTCAACGCTGGGAGCGGCAGCAGCAATCAGGGCACTGATCGCCAAGCGTCCTTGAATTCATGTCATCCGGAGACCGAGCCCGGGCAGGATCGCCGATCCGGCGCACTCGATCGCCGGAAGTCGAACGTCCGGACCACCATGTACACAGCGACATTCACCTTCTCCAAGAAGCAGTTCGATGACGAGTTTCATGCTTTGGACGCGGCGATCGCAACGGTTGCCCAGTCCATTCCCGGCTATCTCGGCGAGGAGGCCTGGGAGAATCCGACGACCGGTGTGGTGTCCACTGTCTACTACTGGGAGACTCTCGACGCGCTCCACGTTCTGATGACGTCTCCGGATCACCTCATCGCCAAGCGAATGCAAGCACGCTGGCTCGACGGCTATCAAGTCATCGTGGCCGAGGTCATCGGCTGCTACGGTGATGGGAAGCTTGCGCATCCGCTCGCTGAGCGGCGGATCGAGTTTCCCCGTCGCAGCCCTCCTACCTCATGAGCGACCTGTTACCGCTGAGACACTGACGAGCCATTCCGAACTCGATTGTCGCTGTTCCTGATTTCATGAACCTGGTTCTATGGTCATTACCCGCACTGGCCGTGCTCATTGGAATCGCGAGCGGACGAGTCAATACCACCGTTGCCGCGCTGATAGGTCTTCTGCTCGCGATTCCGATCGGCTTGTTCTCCGGACCCACATCCGTTCACTTCGGGGGGCTCGCATCCGCACTTGCGCGCGGCCTATGGATCGGAGCCACGATGGCACCGTATATCTTGGGCGGCCTGCTGTTCTGGCAGATCGCCGCTCGCCCTCCAACGTCGAGCTCCACGACCATGGCTGTGAATCAGCCGTTGCCAGGCAATTTGGCCGGCAGGCGGCTGCTCTTCTTCGCCAGCTTTCTGGTAGGCCCATTTGCCGAAACGGCCACGGGATTCGGGGTCGGAATGCTTGGAACCGTGGTACTGCTTCGGCCGCTGGGGATCCCGCCGCGTTACCTGATGATCTTTGCCCTGCTGAGCCAGTGCATGATCCCGTGGGGTGCGATGGGAAGCGGGACGCTGCTGGCCGCGGCGTACGCCCGCATTCCAGCGGAGCAGTTGGCTCTGTACTGCCTGGCCCCGGTTTCACTGTTGATGGGCGTGTGGCTGATGCTGTTCTGGCGGATCGCCGAACGCGCGGGGTTCGGCGCCCCTGCTTCGGAGCAGCTGCGCGAAGTCGCCTGGAGCGTTGCCGGGCTCCTGCTGGTCGGCGTGGCAAGCGTTGTTCTCGGTCCGGAGACTGCGCTTCTGGCTACCTACGGGCCGCTGATCGTCCTGCGATACCTTCTGGACTTCCGCCCGGACCGAACGCATGCCTGGGCTACAGCTCGCCGCTCGCTGCCGTATATCGCACTGATCGCAGGGCTCGTCCTGTCGCGGTTACAGCCGTCCGTACGAGACACGCTGGGGGCCCTGTTGCAGGTTTCACCTTATGCAGATCTTCCCGCATGGTCGCCGTTTATTCATGCCGGAAGCTGGCTTCTGGTCGGTGGCATCTTGACTGCAATCGTGCGCAAGGATGGGTCGGCCGCGTTTCGTCAGGAAGCGGCCTCAGCCTGGTCGACCGGCAAGCACGCTGTGGCAGCGGTGGTCCTGTTCGCGATGCTGGCGGAAGTTCTTGCCTCGGTTGGCATTTCGCAGGCGTTTGCAGATGCTCTATTCGTTAACCTGGGCGAGGGAGCCGTGCTGACTACACCTTTGCTGTCAGCAGCATTCGGCTTGCTTTCCAACAGCGGGACCGCGCCGAATAGCCTGTTCATGCCGTCGCAAGTTGCGCTGGCCGCTCAGGCCGGCTTGAGCGTACCGGCGGTGGCCGCGCTTCAGCATGTTGCAGCTTCCTCGTTGGGCCTTTTCTCGCCAGTCAGGATGTCCATTGCAGCTGGGGTTGCTGGGGGTGTCGGGCAAGAACGCCACGTCTACCGGCTTCTACTGCCGTACGCAGCGACCAGCATGGCCCTAGTGCTCCTCGTTGCGATGTGGATTGTCTTCTCCGCCGGAGCTTGATAGCACGGAGCGCGCTGCCGACCGGCGCCGGCCGCCTTTCATTCCAGGCACGCCTCAACGTCCGGGTGTCAGGTATGGGGTCAAGGGTCGGCATACGCGCAAGAGCCAGTCAGCTTCCTCGCGCACGGCGGGAGGCGGTACCCGGCCTGCGCCGGCGAGGATTCCGCGCTCGATGATGCTGCAGTCGAGACCGACGGGCCGCAGCCTGGTCATATGGGGCGGAACCGGCGGTGCCGCGGGAGCATGCCGATCCATGATGGCGAGCCATCCCCCCAGTGGCACGTCCGGCGCGTGATCGATGCCCTCCAGCAGGTTCCGCTTCCAATTGGTCATCAGGTTGCGCCATTTCCCGCTGGACGCCGGGCCGGCCTTCTCACGATAGATCGCGCCCGTGATCACCTGCGCGCTCGCCACCGTATAGACGGTGGTATAGGGCGACGCGGTCGATGCGGTCGACTGGAATCGCTGCGCCGACAGGAAGCCCGGGATCGACAGCAGCTTCTGCAGGTGCCCTGCATACCAGTGGTGCCACTCCTCCAGCAGAGACTGATCGGGAAGGTCCATCTCGACAACGTAAAGCATGTTCCGGGCTTCCTCGCCGATCGGAGTTGCAGGGCGCCTCGAGCTCCGCGCGGCTCAACGGGGGTGGAGCAGCACTTGCTCGACGACGATCAACGTAGGCGCGTGGTCGAAGCGGTCGTCATCGTGCAACGCGACTACGGCAGGGCTCCGCCTCATCGCCGCGTGCAACGCATCGACGTCAGCGAACCAAAGCTCGTCGATCAGGTCGCATTCGAGCCCCCACGAGATTCCGTTCTCCGGCGGCAGCGGCGTGTTCTGGACGTATCGAAGCAGGTCCGGACCGATCGATCCGATCAGGGCCCTCTCCTGCTCTTCGCGCCAGTCGCGAACGAAGCCTTCGGAAGCGAGATCCGAACGTCGCGACAGCACGCGGATCAGCCCGATTCTCGCCGTGCCGGCGTCGAGCAGTACGTGCTCGTCGCAGACCAGGCCTGAACGATCGGGATGTTCGGCAAACACGCGATCCTCGTCGGCCTTCAACGCGGCGCGGGCTTCCGCGAACTGCAGATGACGCCTGCGTGCAGCGAGATCACGGAACCAGACCATGCCCACGCCATCGAAGCCGCCCGCCGCATCCGGAGCCAGCGCATCGCAATGGGCATAGCGCATGACGTTCTCCCACTGCTGGCGCGCCATGAAGTGCATCGCAAGCAGGCCGTGGGCGCGCCATTGGACCTTGAAAGCTTCCCGGGACAGTCCTGGGTGGCGTCGGGCAAGATACAGACGCTTGGGCCGCGGCGAGTTCATCGCGTTTGTGCACTCCACGTGTATCGACAGGACACGCGCTTCAATGGTTCGGTGGCGTCAGCGCGGCATGCCTTCCCGCCCGTCGGCCGGAGACGAAAGCCCAGGCCAGATGATGCCCGTGGCCGTACAGCAGCAGCCCGCCCTGGCCGGTGGAGCCGGCCGCGAACAAGCCGGGGATCGGCGCTTCGTTGCTGCCCAGCACCTCGTGCCGTTCGCTGACCGCCAGGCCGCCCTCGGTCACGACGACGTAGCTCTTCACCGGGCCGATCGCGACGAATGGCGGCACGGTCAACGCCGGGCGGCCCGGCTCGGCCTCCATCGAGCGGACCAAGGTCGCCGCGTCGGCACCGATCTTGCGTGCGAGCGCGGCCGCATCACCCCCCTCGTGATAGAGATCGGGACGCGTTCGCTTGTAGTCCGGCAAGTAGGCATACGCGACGTTGGGCGCAGTCGACACGAAGTTCGGCCACTCCGTGAACTGCCGGGCGACCCTGTCGTCCATCACGATGTAGCCCAACCCCTCCGGTTGCGAAACCAGGTCGAGCGCCGGCTTCTCCAGCTCGTCGGTGAAGCGCTGCCCGTTCAGGTTCACCAGGCGTGCTCCGGCCCGGTACAGACCCGGGTCCGGGCCGAGCGCGGTGGTGACGAAGCTCATCAGGACCGGGCGGATCAGCGCCTTGGGCGCATGATCCATCGCCCAGCTCGCGATCCTGGCAAGTACCGTGTAGCTCGGGATGCGCGCGATCAGCGAGGGCTGCTTGGGGGGCACGAAGCGCATGATGGGGCCGTGCATGAGATCGCCGTTGACGACCCTGGCGCCGATCTCGAGCGCCATCGCATGCCCGTCACCGGTGTTGGTGACGTTCACGGCTTCGCAAGCGGCCACCAGCGCAGATGCATAGCGTGACTTCAGTGCCTGTCCGCCGCTGAAGTCACCGGTGGCGAGCACCACGCCGCGATTGGCGCGGAACGTCTGCTCGGAGCCGGCGGCATCCGTCGCCGCGACGCCGACGACGCGCCCCTGCTCGACGATCAGGCGCGACGCGGGCATGGCCAGCCGGACGTCCACGCCGAGCCTGCGGCACAGGCGCCCGAGGTGATACGGATAGGCCTTCGAGCTCGGCACGACGTTGTGCATGCGCGGATAGCGATGCGGTTCCTCCAATGCCGGCCCCAGGAAGACGAGGCCGGCCGCGTTCAGCCATTCGAACGTGTCCGTGGCGTTGTCCACCAGCACCCGCCGCAACGCCAGGTTGTCCCGCGACACACGCTCGCCGGCGAACTTTCCGAGGTCCTCGAAATGCTCGTCGGGCGAGTCCTTGATCCCGGCCCGTTGCTGATGCGGCGTGTTGGTCGCCGAGTACGACCCGATCGACCAGGCCGTACTGCCGCCCAGCTTCGGATTCTTTTCGAGCAGGATCACCGAGCGGCCGAGCTTCGCGGCTTCCGCTGCCGCCGCCAACGCCGATCCTCCGCCACCGACGACGATCACGTCGGCCGTCACACTAGCCATGCAATTCCCCCGTGCCAAGAGCTACGCCGACTGAAGCCACCCCGGCATCGGCGGATCCGGGATCCTCCATCCGCGCGTGATCCATCCGCGCGCGAGCCGCATGTCTTGCGGCGCGATAGCCGAACGTGATGCCCGGCCCGAGCGTGGTGCCCGGCCCCGGGTAGGTGCCCTGCATCACCGAGGCCATGTCGTTCCCGCAAACGTACAACCCGGGGATCGGACGATTCTCTTCATCGAGCGCCTGAGCATGTTCGTTGGCGGCGATGCCGCTGCTGGTCGCGATCTCGGCCGGCCACACGGTGACCGCATGGAACGGTGGCCGGCGCAGCGGGCCCAGACATGGGTTGGGTGCATGCGTCGGGTCGCCGTTGAACCGGCAGACTTCGCTTGTTCCCCGACCGAAGTCGAGATCCTCGCCGCGTTCGGCCATCGCGTTGAAGCGCAGGACCGTGTCGCGCAGTCCCTGCGCGTCGATCCCGAGTCGCGAGGCGAGTTCCTCCAGCGAGCCTGCCGTGCAGAGGTAGCCGCTCTGCTCGAACCGTGCGACGTTCCGCTCGCCGGGAAAGACGGCACCGAGGCCGTACTTCCGCAGAAAGACCGAATCGCAGATCAGGTAGGCGGGAATGCTCGGCACCCGCCGGTGCGATGCGAACATCGCTTCGACGAAGTCATGGTACGAGACGCCTTCGTCGACGAAGCGTGCGCCGACAGCGTTCACGGCGATCACGCCCGGCTTTGCGCGATCGAGCACGAGGTGCGGATACAGTCCCTCCGAACCGTCGGCCCGATGCGTCACGGACACCGGTGCCCACAGGCCCGTCGGTGCATGGGCCACCAGCGCTGCGCCGACCTTCCCGGCCATGACGACGCCATCGCCGACATTGCCCGCGCTGCACAACGAATGCACCGGCGTCGGCCGAGGCATCAGGCGCGCCCGCAACGCCGCGTGATGGCCGATCCCGCCGGTGGCCAGCACGACGCCGCACCGCGCACCGATGCGAAAGCGGCCATCCTCGCTGCCGATCAGCGCGCCGGCCACGCGGCCACTGTCTTCGATGAGCTCGTGGACGCGCGCACCGAAGAGGATCGGCACGCGTCGCTGCCGCAGACTGTAGAAGAGTCGTGCGACCAGCGCATTGCCCATCGTCAGCCGAGTCCCCCGCGGATACCGCAACCGGTCGAACCGGTATCGCGCGAAGAGCCTTGCCGCATGCAGGAAGTCCGAGGCTCGGCGGTAGCGCTTGATCAGGCGCGGAATGTCTTCCTTGCCGACCATCATGCCGCCGAGCAGCAGGAATTCCCGGATCGGCGGCCGTAGGCGAATGAAATCGCCGCCCAGCAGCCGGCCGTCGAACGGCACCGGTGCGAGCGCCCTGCCCGCGACCCCCGCGCCGGGCAGGCCGGAGCGGTAGTCGGGATGCTTGCCGCAAGGCAGGAACTGCACGGCGGAACGTTCACCGAGGTAGTCGACCGCCTCGGCGCCGCTCTGCAGGAATGCCTCGAGGACGGCGTTGCTCGCCGCGGGTCCGATCAGCGCCCGCAGATACCGACGCGCGGCATCGACGGTGTCGGCATGGCCGGCGGCTTCGCTCTGATGGTTGCCGGGAATCCAGATCGTGCCTGCCGATGTCGCCGCGGTTCCACCGACCTGATCGGTGCTTTCGCACAAGAGCACGTCCAGCCCTTCGAGCGCCCCGACCAGCGCAGCGCTCATCCCCCCTGCACCGGCGCCGACGACCAGCAGATCGACCTCGCGATCCTGCTCCAGCCGATGTTGCCGCTGCGCGGATTCGGGCACGGCCGGTCGCACGTTCAACGGGTGCCGGATGGCTGGCGCCGCGGGCTACTCCGGCTTGATCCCCACCTGGTCGAGCATCTTGCCGTAGCGGTCCGAGTCCCTCTTGAGCAGACCGACCAGCCGTTCGCCGTGGACGTCGACCGCCGGTACCAGCCCGACCATCTCCAGCTTCGCGAGCGTCTCCCGGTCGGCCAGGATCTTCTTCATCTCCGCCTGCAGACGATCGACGATCGGCGCGGGAATACCTGCCGGTCCCGACAGCGCGAACCAGGTCTGGAAGTCGAAATCCGGCATTCCCAACGACTCCGCAACCGTCGGGACTTCGGGCATCGAAGCGATCCTGGAGTGTCCCGTCGCCGCGAGCACGTTCACCCGCTTCGCCTGCCAGAGACTGTGCACCGAGGGCGGGGTCAACGCGCCCAGATCGACATGGCCGCCCGTCACTTCGGCGGACAGCGAATTGGCGTTCTTGTAGCCGACCTGGCCGAGGTCGACCTTCATCGCCGCGCGAAGCGAGGCGATCGCCAGCTGACCGTACGCGTCGGTGGTCCCGATCGAGACCTTGCCCGGATTGGCGCCGGCATAGCTGATCAAGCCCTTCATCGTCGAGTACGGCCGCTTCGGGTCCGAGAAGAAGACCAGCGGCGCATACGCGATCATCGAAATGGCCGTGAAGTCCTTGATCGGATCGAACGTCACGCCCTTGACCAGCTTCGGGCTCAGCACATGGGTGCCGGGCATCAGGAACAGCGTGTAGCCATCCGGCGCGGATTGCGCGACCAGGTCGGCCGCGATCACGGTCAACGCCCCGGCGCGGTTTTCCACGACGACGGGCTGGCCGAGCGCGGCAGTCAACCGCTCGGCCACGAGCCGGGCGGTCGTATCGGCGCTTCCGCCCGGCCCGAACGAGACGATGAGCCGGACAGGCTTCGTCGGATAGGTCTGCGCAAGCACAGGCGCGGCCAGCGTAGTCAGGGCGAGCGACAGCAGGGCAAGTACACGACGCATGATGCATGTCTCCTCAGGTTGGCGGCTCGATCAGCCGCACTCGATTCATTGACCGCGATTCGTCGGAGTCGCGCGGCACCGCGTCATCCGGTTCGCCAACCATCCCTTCCCGTGATCGGGATCATGTCCATCGGGGATACTGCATGACCAGCATCTGCAGGCCGCCGCGGCCCGCCTCGACGCGGATCGGGCGCTCTTCGCGCGTCACGACGATCGCGGATGGCGCCTCCAGCGTCTGCCCGCCGTAGCTGGCCGAACCGCCCAGAATGAACAGGGCCTGGCCACCGCCAGTGGACGGATCGGCGCAGTCGAACGCCGTATCGGGGCCGTGCGTCACCAGGTCCGCGAACAGGCCTGCATCCGGTTCGGGCTCGCTGACGCCGAACAGCCGCTTGCTGACGGAGCCGCGAACCTGGCCCAGCGCTGCCGGTGGCAGCAATTCGATTCCATTCTCGACGAACGAGCGGCGCTTTCCGGGATAGCGCCTGGCCACTTCGCGCAGTTTCGGATCGTGCAGATACTGCCCGAGACCGAGCGGATCGAAACTCGGCCTCAACACGTAGTAGCTGAGCCCCCGGGGCCCGGCCACGATCGGCCCGTAGCCGGTGTACTTGTTCGTGTAGTGCAGCGAGACCGGGTCGATGCTGTGGCTGGCGAGGCGCCCTCCCCCTTCGAGCACCAGCTGGAACTGATCCGACGCGTGATAGTGCGGGGGCAACACGCTGCCGGGTTCCGGGATCTCGACGAGAATCAGCTGCGGCATGCCCGCGGCCTTGTCGGTGAACGTCGTCGCGTATGAGACGATGTCACTGCCGATCTTGTCCGGCTCCTGGAACCGAACGCGGGATGGCCTGGACACCATGTTTGGCAGCGTGACGATCAAGTGCGCTCCCTGGGCAAGACATCCGGATGCGATGCCGTGTGCCGCCGGCAAGCGCTTGCGAACCGTATATTGAGAGCAGGCCGATACCCTTCACAAGCCAATACCGGCAATAGGCCGATTTGGCAGTGCCTATACCGCCGGGCGGCGCTTCGAATCCGTCGCAGGCTCGCCCAGCACCTGGAACGCGATCTCGCGCAACCACCGATTGCCGGGATCACGATGAAAGCGTTCATGCCAGTACTGGCGTACCGAGTACGACGGGATCGGGAACGGCACCTTGGAATAGCGCACCATACCGTCACGGCAGAAGGTCCTTGCCAGATGGATCGGCGCCAGTGCGAGCATGTCGGTGTGCCCCACGATCTCGGCGAGCGCGAGAAACGAAGGCACCTGCATCGATATCCGCCGTGAAATACCTTCGTCGTCGATCGCCTTGTCCATCATCCAGTGGCCGGTGCCTTTCGTCTTCACCGCGACGTGCGACTCCTGCAGGAACTGCCGCCGGGTCAGCTTGCCGGTGATGCGCGGATGATCCCGGCGCATCAGGCATACGTAGTACTCGGTGAACAGGTTCTGCTGGTAAAAGCCCGCCTGAAGGTCAGTCGTGAATCCCATTGCAAGGTCGACTTCGCCGTTCTCCAGGCGGGATGACGTGCTCGCGTCGAGATCGCACACGTCGATACGCACGCGCGGGGCCAGCGCGCTGATGCGGTTCTGCAGACGCGCGAGCACCACCATCTGGCCGGTATTGGTCATGCAGATTCGAAACAGGCGGTCGGAGACAGCAGGGTCGAACGGCTGCTCGGCGCCCTCGCTGCCTTCGAACAACGCCAGCGCGGCCCGCACTGCAGGCGCCAGCGCCTGTGCACGTGGCGTCGGCTGCATGCCGCTGGTGGTGCGTACGAACAGCGGATCATTGAAGTGCTTGCGCAGCCCCCCGAGACGGATGCTGACGGACGGCTGGCTCAGGCCCATGGCTTCGGCGGTGAGTGACACGCTGCCGGTGCGCGCAAGGGCGTCGAGAAGAGCAAGGTCGCGGATGTCGAGCGTACTCATCGATACCTGCCTAGTATTGCAATCTCCTATGAATTGTATTTGTGTCTATTAATTGTGCAAATCCGGGTGGATCCGGATGATTCTCCGCAAGACAATCTTCAGCCAAGTCCCGATGCATCTGTGCCGCTTCGGTAACAACAGGCTCGGCGTGGTCGCCGGGAATGTCGTCAGGGATGTCACGGCAGCCCTCGATGCGATTCCCGCATATCGGTACCCCGTACCCGGATACGATCTGCTCATTGCTCATCTGGGCGACGTCCGCCGGCGCGTCGATGCACTTCTGCCCGCGGCGGCGCAGCTGTCGCTGCCGGACATCGAGTTGCTTGCGCCGGTGGCGAACCCGGGGAAGATCGTGGCTGCCCCGGTCAACTACCGGAAGCACCTGGATGAAGCGCGGCAGGATGCCCAGATCCACCACCAGCAGCAGATCGGCGAGATCCAGCGGGTCGGGCTGTTTCTGAAGGCGGCCAGCGCCCTCGTCGGTCCGGCGCAGGGAGTCTCGATTGCGCATCCGGAACGACGCAATGATCACGAAGCGGAAGTCGTCGTCGTGATCGGCAAGGCTGGCCGTCGCATTCCCGCGTCGCGTGCGCTGGATCATGTCGCGGGGTATTGCGCGGGGCTCGACATGACGACGCGAGGTCCGGAGGAGCGCAGCCTGCGCAAGTCGATCGACAGCTACGCGGTGCTGGGGCCCTGGCTGACGACTGCCGATGAGATCGCGGACCCCTCGACATTGGGCTTTCGGCTCGAAGTCAACGGTATCGAGCGGCAGCGGGCGAATACTCGTGACCTGATCATCGACATCCCGCATCTGATCGAGTTCGCGTCTGCTTTCTACACGCTTCACCCGGGCGATCTGCTCTTCACCGGGACGCCGGAGGGTGTCGGTCCGGTGCAGCCAGGGGACGTCATCACGATGGCACTCGACGGCGTGGGAAGCATGCGCGTCGACGTGCGCGCGCTGGCAGCGGGATGAGCGGACGGCGGAATCTTCCCGTTCTCGTCGCCGGCGGCGGCATCGGCGGCCTGGCTGCCGCGCTGGCGCTGGTGCGCCGCGGCTTCCGGGTGACGGTGCTCGAGCAGGCGAGCGAGATCGGCGAGATCGGAGCCGGCATCCAGTTGGGCCCGAACGCTTTCGCGGCGTTCGACGCCTTGGGCGTCGGGGAGCGGGCGCGCGGGCGGGCCGTCTACGTCGACCACGTGGTGATGTTCGATGCGCTGGACGAATACCCGGTCGCCAGGATCCCGACCGGCGAGCACTTCCGCGAGCGCTTCGGCAATCCCTATGCCGTGGTCCACCGCCAGGACGTTCATGATGCCCTGCTCGAAGAGGCACGCGAAACCGGCGAGATCGAGTTCCACACCTCCACGCGCGTGGAGCGCGTCGAGCAAGGCAGCAGTGACGTGACAGCGCACTGCACGGACGGCAAGAACTACTCGGGCCAGGCGCTGATCGGCGCCGACGGCGTGCGTTCGGTCGTGCGCGCCCAGTACGTGAACGACCCGCCACGTGTTACCGGTCATGTGGTGTACCGCGCCGTCGTCGAGAAGAAGGACTTTCCTGACGACCTCAAGTGGAATGCGGCCAGCCTCTGGGTTGGCCCCGGGTGCCACCTGGTGCACTACCCGCTGCGTGGCGGCGAGCAGTACAACGTAGTGGTCACGTTCCACAGCCGCCAGAAGGAGGAATGGGGCGTCACCGAAGGAAGCCGGGAGGAGGTGCAGAGCTACTTCCAGGGGATCTGCCCCAGAGCTCGTCAGCTGATCGAACTGCCCAGAAGCTGGCGCCGCTGGGCTACCGCCGACAGGGACCCGATCGGCACCTGGGTCTTCGGCCGCGCGACGCTCCTCGGAGACGCTGCCCACCCGACGACGCAGTACATGGCCCAGGGCGCCTGCATGGCGCTGGAAGACGCGGTCACTCTCGGCGAGGCCTTGCGCGCGTGCGGCAACGACTGGGACCGGGCTTTGGCCGTCTATCAGCGCTCCCGCGTTTCCCGTACGGCGCGAATCGTGCTCTCCGGCCGGGAGATGGGCCGCCTCTATCACGCCGAGGGCGTGGAACGCCTGGTGCGCAACGACCTGTGGCGGGGGCGCACGCCCGATCGCTTCTATGATGCGCTCGAATGGTTGTACGGCTGGAACGTCGACCACTGCCTCGCCACCGCGCGCGAAGAACAGGAGCCCGCCCATGCGTGAACTGGGACGCCTCGAAGATCTGCCTCCGGACTACTTGCAAGCGCTTCGCGAGCTCAACCTGATGCCGTTGTGGCCGGGACTGCGCGCCCTGCTGCCGCCGGGCCGGCCGCGCCCGGTCACGCAACCGATGTTCTGGTCGTACCAGGCGCTGCGGCCATTGCTGATGCGCGCCGGTGAGCTCACTCCGGTGGAGAAGGCGGAACGCCGGGTACTCGTCCTGGCCAATCCGGGCCACGGTTCGGACAGCATGCAAGCCAGCGCGGCGATATACCTGGGGATGCAGCTGCTGCTGCCGGGCGAGCACGCGCCCTCGCATCGCCATACGCCCAACGCGGTGCGCATGATCGTCGAAGGCGAAGGTGCCTACACCACGGTCGATGGCGAGAAGTGCCCCATGAGCCGGGGTGACCTGATACTCACTCCGACGGGGCTTTGGCACGACCACGGCCACGAAGGCGACGAGCCAGTGGTCTGGCTGGACGTGCTGGACGTGCCACTGGTGTACTACCTCGAGACCTCCTATGCCGTCGACGGCCAGCGCCAGGCAGTGCGCGAACGGAGCGGCGAGCGCGTCTACGCGCATGGCGGGGTCGTGCCGACCCCCGCGTTCGCCCGCTCCGAAAAGCTCTATCCCGTGCTGCGCTATCCGTGGGCAGAGGTGCGGGCTTCACTGCATGCGCTGGCCGAAGCCCAGCCGCAGCTGGATACCGTGCTGGTCACCTACGTGAATCCCGAGACAGGCGCGGATGCGCAGAACATCCTGGGCTTCTACGCGCTGATGCTACGGCCAGGCCAGGAGCTTCGCCTTCCCGCACGTTCTCCGGCCTGCGTCTTTCACCTGATCGAAGGCGCGGCCGATATCCGCATCGAGGACCGGTCTTTTTCGCTGGCCGGGGCCGACACCTGCTGTGCACCGGGTTTCAGCGTGGTCACGTTGCGCAACAGGCTGCCGGACCGGCCGTCCTTCCTGTTCCTTGCCGACGAAAGCCCGCTTCACCGCAAGCTGGGACTGTACGAGCACCGAGGTTAGCTAGCGCAGACCGAACAGCAGCGCAACGCCGCCGAGGAAGATCGCGATGATCGCGGCCGAGTCGTAGCCCATGCCCAGCAGGGTCCGGTCGCGCCGTTCCAGCAGGCCGAGCAGCAGCACGCCGGTCATCGCGATCGCCAGCAGCGCAGCCACGATTTCGAAGCGGCCGACCTCGTTCAGGACCGCGTCGCCGTCGTACACGACATCGGTCAAGAAGATCAGCAGCAGATTGAAGACGTTCGAACCGAGGATGTCACCGATCGCCATCTCGTGCTGCTTCATCCGGATCGCGGTGGTCACGGTGCTCAGTTCCGGCAGCGACGTCGAAATGCCGACCAGCAGGAAGCCGACCAGACTGGTGCCGAGACCGGTCTGCTCGGCCAGCGCGTCACCGGTCATCGACAGCAGGAAGCCGGCCGCCAGAATGACCAGGCCGACGGCGATCAGCTGGGGATACAGCGGAGCACGCGGTTCGGGTTTCCGATCGGCCCGTGCCGGGTCGTCGGTCGGCCCGTCGTCGTCCTCGCACGAGCGCGGTCGTTCGTGCGTGGTCCAGACCTTCCGGCTTTCGTACCGGGCGGACAGACCGAGCCCGAGCAGGCCGAGCAACAGGATCGCGGTCGACCACGCTCCGACCCCGAAGATGAGGCGATCTCCGACCGTCATCGCGATCGCGGCGACCGTCAGCAACACGATACACATCACGCCCTGGAACAGCAGCGCGGGCCGCGCCGCGAAGGAGGTCAGCGCCTCGCGTCCAGCGACCGGATCGGCTGCCGCGAGCAGGAACAGGTTGATCGATTCGCTGCCGAACAGGTTGTTCAGCGCGAGCAGCGGGCTGCCGGTCGACGCCGCCGACGAAACGGTCGCGATTTCGGTCAGCGAGACGATGCCGCCGAGCAGCAGTGCCCCGGCAAAGCCCTTGCCCATGCCAGTCCGCTCGGCCAGCCGGTCCACGAGCCGGACCATCCGGACGCCGGCGATCCACACGACGACCGCGCTGGCCGCGAAGATGGCGAGGTTCGCGACGAGGGAAAGGCTGCCGAAGTCCGGCATCAGACGATCGCGCGATCCCAGCCGCCGTAGTGTTCGTCGCTGCGGGTGCCGCACGGCAGGCTGAGGCCGGCGACCAGGACGCCGATCGACACGCTGACTGCGGCACCGAGTACCGATGCGCCGTCGAGCAGGAACGGCGAGACCACGACCCAGGCACCAACCGCGATGTTGAGCCAGCGGACGGGCCGGACGACTTCGGCCATCGAGGTGACCGCGATCATCACGATCAGGCAGCCGGCGACGTGATCGCTGAAGTACAGCGGGGCCGCCGTCCCGGCGATCAGCGGCGTCGCCATCAGCAACGCACCGAGCAGCGCACTGACGACCAGCGTCCAGGGATAGGTCACGCCGCCGACCAGGAAGTCCCGCAGCACCGTGCGGACCGGCCGGTCGAGATCGGGTTCGGGCCGCTGATCCTCCGACAGCGCCGGCCCGCCCTTCCAGAACGTGCGCCAGAGCGGCTCGCCGGCGCGCCTTGCCCTGCTCAGGTACTGGACCGTTGCCAGCACCTCGTCGATCGAGTACGGGATCAGCGCGACGGTGACGACCGCCTGAATGATGCACAGCGTGCAGAGCGCTCCGATCAGCGGCGGCTGGATCATGATGAACGAGACGCTGACGACGCCGAGCGGGATGACCAGCAGGCCGAACAGGAACACCATCCACGGCATCGTGCGCCAGCGGCGCCGATCGCCGATGGCACCGGCGAGAATGTCGAGCGCATAGGCGAAGGCTCCGAGACCGGCGTCGGCGATCGGAAAGCCCTTCGAGACCCACGACGTGACGACCGCTTCGCTGCCATTGTCGACCGGCGTGCCGCCAGGCCCGAAGAACGGGTCCCACAGGCCATCGATGTGGCCCATCTGGAAGGCGGCCAGGTAGCGCGACACGAACAGGCCCAGGAACGCCAGCGCGACGATCGGAATGCGCTGGGTGTACGACGACGGCGAGTAGCTCCAGCCGAGCGGACGATCGTCATCGGCCTGCAGTGCCCGGGGACTGATGCCCGGCGTCGGCGGCACCATCACCGCGAACGCGACGATCAGCATGCCGACCAGCGTATCGCCGTGATAGGCAGCGCCGCTGGTGGTCCAGAAAATCAGCGGCGCGAGCATGACCCACAGACCGAGGGCCGCGGTGATCCACTGCAGCCACGGCGTGCGGCGCGAAAGCCCGGCCAGCGACAGCGCGATCACTGCCAGCCCCGACACGATCTCGCTGAGGCCGAGACGGAAATTGCGGACGTGGGCGTCGGCCAGTTCGTGCCCTAGCGCAGGCGGCGGCCCGGCGGCCACTGGATCGAACAACCCGAACATCATCGGCGACGTCATCAGCCATGCGCCGAGCGCGACGTTGACCATCGGCGCCCAGCGCGTCTTGGCATGACGATCGGCGAGCTCGCGCTCGACCGTCTGCCGGTCGCGTTCCGGCGGCCCGCGGAGACGCGCTGCCGCCTGATCGATCTCCGGCTTCGAAGCAGCGACCGTGGCCGGCTCGAGCTTGTTGCGTTCGTACCAGTCGGTCGGATCCTGCTCGAGCCGGCGAATCATCTCCGGCAGCGTATCGGCGAGCTTCCGCAGCGGCTGCCATCCGAGCAGGCGCCGGGCACGGGAGATGTCGATCTCGTAGTGGTCGTCGGAATTCTCGATCATCCAGGGCCGGATGTCGGTCTCTTCATCGAGGACTTTCGTCTGGATCCAGGAGCCCGCTTTCGTCAGCCCCTTGGGCAGCGACAGGGTTCGCCACGGCTCGCCGTGCACCAGCTGCCCGATCCGCTGCTGCAGCTCCCGGTAGGAAAGCGTCTGCTCCTCGCCGATCAGGAACACCGCGTCCGGCGGCAGCATGCCCCGGCGGTCGATGGTACGGACCACCGCATCGACCAGGTCGTCCTTGTGCAGATACGGCTGGCCGGCGTCGAGATTGCCGGCGAACAGGTAGGCCGTGGGCAGCCGCTCGAAGATTCGCGCGATCTGCTGCGCGAGGAAGGCCGCGCGGCATTCCTCGTCATAGACGCCGGCGAAGCGCAGGATGACGGCGGGGATGTCGCCGCGCTCGCGCGCGATCAGTATCTCGGTCTCGACCTTGGATTTCGGATACGCCCAGGCTGGATCGAGCGGCGCATCTTCGTCGATCCGAACGCCTTTCTCCGGACTCGGCGCGTGCACGAGCAGCGTGCTCGAGAAAACGAACTGCTCGACGTCGACCGTCTGCAGCGCGGCGAGCAGCCGGCGCGTGCCCTGGACCGTGACGGTGTCGTATTTCGGATTTTCTTCTCCGGTCGTATCGTAGTAGGCCGCAAGATGCACGACCGACGCGATCCGCCCCTTGCGCGCGGCCGTGCCGACCGCCTTGCGGACGCTGTCGTCGGAGGTCAGGTCGAGTTCGATCGTCGCGACGCCCGGCAGCGGGTCGCGCGGCTGCGCGACGTCGAGACTGATCACCTGGAAGCGGTCGCGCAACGCGATCGCGATCGCCCGACCCAAAAAGCCGCTGCCGCCGGTGACGAGGACGATCGGTCGATGGGCATTCATTGGTGGCATCGCCGATCCTGTCGGAACCGTGTGGCGGAAGGCTGCCCGGATGGAGCAAGGCGCATGCCGCAGGGCGTTGCCCGAACGGGCCGGCGCGGTGCGCGCAGGAGCCCGGGTCGAGCAGGTGCCCGGCCGCTTCGGCTGCCGGTGATGCGAGTATCCTCGCCATGCAGAAACCTGCTCCGGGAACCAGGACTGCTCCGGGAACCAGGACCGACGACGGACGAACTGCGATGACCGAACGCGAGAAGATGCTGGCCGGCGAGCTCTACGATCCCTTCGATGCCGAGCTCGTTGCCGCCCGGACGCGCGCGCGCGACCTGTGCCAACGCCTCAATATGACCCGGGAAGCGGACGCCGACGAGCGGCGGCGCATCCTCCGTGACCTGTTCCGGCGCGGCGGCGAGACGGTCTGGATGCAACCGCCGTTCCACTGCGACTACGGGAGCAACATCGACCTGGGCGAGCGCGTGTTCTTCAACTTCAATTGCGTCGTGCTGGACGTCTGCGAGGTCCGTATCGGCAGCTTCACGCTGTTCGGCCCCGCGGTGCAGATCTATACGGCGATGCACCCGATGAACGCCGAACTGCGCCGGGCACAGGAATTCGCGAAGCCGGTGGACATCGGATCCGACGTCTGGGTCGGCGGCGGCGCGATCATCCTGCCCGGCGTGCGGATCGGCTCGCGAACGGTCATCGGCGCGGGCAGCGTCGTCACCCGCGACCTGCCGGAGCGGGTCTTCGCGGCAGGCAATCCGTGCCGCATCATCCGGGAGATCACGGAGTGACGCGATCACCCTCGCATCAGCAGCGCGGCAGCCAGAACCAGCAACGCGATCCAGACCGTCTCGGCGGCGATCAGGAACATCGGACGCCAGCCGGCCCGAGCCAGTTGCATGAACGACGTCTTGACGCCGAGCGCGGCGATCGCGATCACGAGGCAGGCACGCGAGAGATCGTTCAACCAGCCCTGGACCGGCGTTGAAATCAGGCCGAGCGAGTTGACGGCGACCATCGCGACGAACAGCCACAGGAACCACGGCACCAGCCGCGGACGATTCGGCGCGGCACGCGCGTGATCGGCCCCGGCGGCCGCGCGGGCACGCTCGAAGACCGCGGAGACCGCGATCACGACCACGGTCAGCAGCGCCACCCGGAATAGCTTGACGACGGTCGCGATGTCCCCGGTCTCGTGATCGATCATGTAGCCGGCGCCGACGACCTGCGCCACGTCATGGATCGTGGCGCCGAGGAACAGCCCGGCGAGCGCCGGCGGCAGGCCCAGGGCCCGGACGATCAGCGGATAGAGGATCATGGCCGCCGTCGACAGAACGGTCACCGTGACCACCACCATCAGCGTGAAGCGGTCGCCGTGCTTCTCGCGAGGCAATACGGCCGAAATCGCGAGTGCAGCGGATGCGCCACAGATCGCTACGGCTCCGCCCGACAGGACACCTTGCGCGTCGGTCATTCCAAGGCGCCGGGCGAGCAGGCGCGCGATCCCGATCGTCGTCACGACACCGAGCACGACGACCAGCGCCGTGATCCAGCCGAGCCCGGCGATCTGCGTCGCCGTGATCCGTGCGCCGAGGAAGCCGACACCGAAGCGGAGCAAGGTGGTCGAGCAGAACTCGATGCCGGGCTTGCTTCGCGGATCGCTGCTCAGGTGGTGCAGCGAAATTCCGAAGAACAGCGCGTACAGTAGTTGCGGGCCGCCGTGAAGCGCGGCGACGGAAGTCGCGGCCAGAGCGAGCAATCCCGACAGGCCCGCGCCCGGCCACAGCCGCATGAAATGATTTGCCGCGCCGACGATGCGAGCCATGGGTCCACCGGAATCGGACGAGATCCGTCACGGAAGGACGCATGGTAGAAGCCGGACGATGACCTGAAAATCCTGAAATTCCTGTCGGAATGAACCGCTGAATCGATCATTTGATTTCGTACATCGTCCTGGCATTCTGGTTGCTGTCGAAGCCGATCGCCCCGGCACCGCGAGCGCCCGCCGCATCGTCGCGTACGCTGCTCACTCACGCCTCGTCATCCCGGATCTCCTGACCGGAGAGAAGCCGTCGTGCCCGGGCTCTCGCCTCGTCCGGATCCGGTGCGATCGACATGCGCAGGCCGAACGCCGCCGAGATCGCCACCGCCTGCGCGCGCTTCAGGATGCGCTTTGCCAGATCGGGCTCCACGGCAGCGATGCCGCGGCAGACTCGCGCCAGCGCTTTCTTGTTCGCCTTCAGCCATTGCATCTGCGCCTTCTGGTCTTCATGCGCCGGATGCTCGGCGCCGTCGAGGAACACGAAGGCGAACGGCTCGGCATTCGCCACCAGCGCTTCCATCTCCCGGATCCACTGCGGCGCGTATCCGGCCGGCAGCTCGCTGCCGCGGATGCTGACGATCGGGAAATCGGAAACGTCGTAGAACTCGAAATCGTTGCCGTTCAACTTGGCCATCGCTATTTCCTGGCGGTGCCGCGCTTGCGGGATGCCGGTGCCGAGGGCGGCGTTTTCTCGGCGATCAGGCCCCAGAGGTAGTCGAGCGCCCGTTCGTCCGTAAGCGGCGGCGCGCCGGTGGCCGCCAGCGCGTCGTTGGTCTCGACGTCGCTATGCAGGAAGAACTGGATCAAGCCGCCGGCAGTGACCAGCAGCAGCCCCGCCGGCACGTCCTGGCGCAGCTGCCCCGCTTTCTGGGCCGCCTGGATGAGCGGCACGAACATGCGGTTCAGCGACTCGGAGCGGGTCTTGCGCTCCTGCTTCGGCGCGCCCAGCACGCGCCACAGCTGGAAGCGCAGCGCGCGCGGATGCTCGCGCCAGTAGCGCATGTAAGCGGTCATCATTCGCCGCACGCCGTGGCTGGTGCCGATCAGCGCCGGGTCGATCGAGGCGTTGGCGGCTTCGACGAACTCCTCGGTGATCCGGCTGCCGACCAGGTTCCATAGACTTTCCTTGTCCTTGAAATGGTGGTGGATCAGGGCCGAGGAGACGCCGGCTTCCTTGGCGATCTCCCGGGTCGTCGCACCATCGAAGCCGCGATTGGCAAAGACGGTCAAGGCCGCCTCCACGATGCGATCGCGGGCATCCACGGTGGTATAGACCTTGCGCAGTTCGGACACGGGCAATCTCCTTCGACCGGGCTTTCGACCAGGCTCGACCGAGCCTTCGACCGAGCCTTCGACCAGGCGTTCGACCGGCAGGTCCGACGGGGCGCTCGCCCCGCCGAAACGGGGTTGGCCGAACCGGACTGGCCAAACGGTCAACAGGCTAATCATAGGTCAGCGGACGGCCGTGCCGCGGTCTTCGGGATCAGGCGCAGGAAGTACCAGGCCGAAGCGGCGAAGGCGATCGCCGCGGCCCCCTGGAAAGCGGACCAGCCGATCGTCTGAATCAGGCCCGGCAGGATCATCAACGCCGCGGTGCCGATGAAACGCCCCAGCCCGTAGAGCAGCGCATAATCGGTGGCTGCCTGCTCGCCGGCACCCCACTCCAGGATCAGGCCGCCCAGCACCACGTAGAGGGCGCCGGCGCCCGCGGTCGTCAGGACGCTGCCCGCGATTGCCAGCGCGGAATCGCCGGTCGCGAAGCCCAGCCAGACGGTACCGGCGCCGGCCACGCTGATCCCGGCCATCAGCCAGGCAGCCCGGCGCAGCGGCAGCCGGCGAAGCGCGAGCACGGCGAGGCCGCTGGCCGCGACATTCGCCAGCGGCGCGATCGTGCCAAGCACGGTTCCGATCCGCTCCAGCGAGACGCCCATGTCGACCAGCAGCAGCCGATTGAAATTGAAGATCGCCAGCAGCGTGCAGACGAGCAGCGTCAGCCGGACGAATCGCGGCGTCATGCCGGGCTTGCGCAGCGCCTGCATCAGGTGCGCCCGTCGTCGCGGTGCCTGGCCGGACAGCGCGCGGTCCCGGCCGACCAGCGCGAGCACCGGCACGCCGGACAGCGCCATGATGCCGGCGATGATCGCCATCGTCGCGCCCCATTCCAGCTGCGGATAGAGCGCCACCAGCACGCCGCCGCCGAGCACCGAGCCGAGCGATATGCCCCCGACCTTGGCGGCGGCAGCGGCGGCTCGCTGTCGATCGGGGATCGATTCGACGGTCAGCGCATCCAGCGCAACGTCCATCGTCGCCGCCGCGGCGGTGGCGACCAGCCCGAGGGCCAGCAGGACCGCCCAGGCCACGGCCCCCGGCGGGTTGCAGGCAACGACCGCGATCGCCAGCACCGCGATCCACTGCAGCGGGATGATCCAGCCGGTCCGCCGCCCGAACCACGGCCAGCGCCACGAATCGACGGCCGGCGCCCACAGGAACGCGACGCCGAACGGCAGATAGAGCGCATAGACCCAGCGCATCGCGGACAGATCGATTCCCTCGCTGCGCAGCACCGGAGCGATGCCGCCCTGGACGAAGCCGAGGATCACACCCAGCGACACGTAGGCGAGCGCCACGGCGAGCAGCACGAGCCCGCTGCGGCCGGGCGCGTTGTCCGCAGCATCGCTCGTCGCGGCGGCCGGCAGCCGGCCCGCTGTCTGCCCGGCCGTCGTCGGCGCGCCCGTCGTCCGCGTGCCTGTCGTCCGCGTGCCTGTCGTCCGCGCGCCTGTCGTCCGAGCGCCCGCCGTCCGCGTGCCCGCGAGTTCGCCGTTCGCGCGCTTCATGCCACGGCGCCCTGTCAGAACCGGACGGTGGCACCGATGCCGACGACCCGCGGCTGGCCGGTGCGCACCGAGCTGACCGCCGGCGTCCACGCCTGTCCGGCGACCAGATAGCGCTGGTCGAAGAGATTCCACGCGAAGCCATAGAGCTCCCAGCGACCGTGCTGCCATCCGATGCGGGCGTTCACGACGTCGTAGCCCGGAAGCTCGAAGCTCTCCTTCACGTCGGCCGCCCGCTTGCCGACGTACTGCCAGGCGAGCGCTGCCGTCAGCCGTCCTGGCGCGCCGCCGATCGTCATCGGCGCTTCGTACCGCAGGCCGAGCGCGCCGTTGACGTTCGGCATGTTCGGCACGCGATTGCCCGATCGCGCCCCGGTCGCGCTGCCCGCCGGCACACCGACCAGTTCGGCGTGCGTGTAGCCGATGCCGGCGGTGAGCTTCAGGTGCCGGCTCAGGCTGGCGGCGGCCTCCAGTTCGACTCCCCTGCTCTCGTAGTCGAGCGACGCGGTGCCGAAGAACAGCTGGGTCGGATCGAAGACGATCAGGTGCCCGTGCTCGACGTCGTTGTAGAAGACCGAGCCATTCAGGCTCAGGCGGCGGTCCAGCCACATCGACTTGAACCCGGCCTCGTAGGTCCGGCTCGTCGAGGTCGGGTAAGGCACTTCCGGCCTGCCCAGCGGGCCATTGGTCTGCACGACCGGATAGCCGGCGCTGACCGCGCCGCGCGACACGGTGGCATAGGCCATCAGGTCGGGCGTCCATTGGTACGAAAGCCCGGCGCGGCCGGTCGCGAAGTGGTCCGAGAGGCGCAGGCGGTGCTGCGAGAACGGCACCGTGGCCGGATTGCCGTTGCCGGTGAACCGATAGTCGGCCGCCTTGCGCTCGTGCGTATAGCGCAGGCCCAGCGTCGCCTTCAGCCGGTCCGTCAGCGCCAGCGTGCCTTCGCCGAAGGCGGCCGCGCTGTCGGTGTCGATCCGGTTGTCCTGCGTGCCGTTCTGGGTCTGGAAGTTGAAGGCGGCCGGCGATGCCACGGCCAGCGTGTCGTTGGAGAAGCGCGAACGGAACAGGTTGATGCCGGCCGTCCAGGTGAACGTGCCATCGACCCGCGACGAGAGCCGGAACTCCTGCTGGGCGGTCTTCTCGCGGAAACGCGCGCCGGCGTAGTCCGCGTAGGGGACGTCGAACGCGGCCTGCGGCCGCCCTGTCATCGCCGCATAGAGGAACCCCTCGGTCAGGTCGAAGGGCTGGAACGAGCGCGCGTCCTGATAGCTGGTCAGCGATGTGAAGCGGACGCGGCCGAAGTCGTGCTCCGCCTTCAACGAAGCGCCGTCGTCGCGCCAGCGGATGTCGTTCGCCGGGTCCACCGCGCTCTGCGGGAACGCCGGGTTCTGGCGCCAGACGAAGCGCGGCGCGTCGGACTGCCGGCGGTCGTGGAACGCGGACAGCGTGATGGCCGTCTCGTCGCCGGGCAGCCAGAGCAGCGCGCCTCTGGCCGCGCCGACCCGGACGCGCCCTTCCCGGTCGCCCGAGAGGATGTTCGGCACCGTTCCGTCCAGGTTCGAGTACCGGACCGCGAGGCGGCCGGCCAGCGTGTCCGACAGCGGCGCATTGGCGACGACTTCACCGAGCGCATGGCCGTGCGTTCCGGCCTCGGCCGTCGCGGAGAACGTCCGCTCGAAGACCGGTGCATTGGAAATGACGTTGATCGCGCCGCCCTGGGTATTGCGGCCGAACAGCGTGCCTTGCGGGCCGCGCATCACTTCGACCCGCTCGACGTCGAGCAGGGCCGGCGGCGCGCCGTAGACCGAGCGCGGCACCTCGTTCAGGTACATGACGACCGACGTGTCGTCCGACGACAGCGGCGCGAACGAACCGACGCCGCGGATGACGAACAGGTTGCCGAACTGGCCACCGCTGTCGGCGAACGACAGATTGGGCGTCGAGCGCGCCAGCCCCGCATTGCCGTCCGCCGGTGCCGCGACGGCGGTCGCCTGCGGATCGATTACGGTCACGCTGATCGGGACCGCCTGCACCGGCTCCTCGCGCTTGCGCGCGGTCACCGTGACGGCCGGAAGCTCGGCGGCCGGCGGCGAGGCGGTCTCGGCCGGGCCGCCCTGCGCTCCCGCCTGCCCCTGCGCTTGCGCCTGCATCTGCATCTGCATCTGCGCTTGCGCCTGCGGCCCGGCAGCGAGCAGCAAGGCCGCCAGTGCGGAGGTGATCTCCGATGCCCGCAGGGTGCCGGGGCGGGTCTTCTCGTTCCGGATGCGCATGTTTCCCTTCATGGGTCGGTTGGATGGCCTATACGGCGAGAAATCCCGTCGCCGGAGTTCCGTGATCCTGTCTGACTGATCGGTATATTGACCATTTGATCAGTCAAGATGATAATGATTCGCAATGCGAGCCGTCAACCGGACCCATGATGCGAACGACCCCCGGCAACGCCCCCACGGCAGCCGCCCCGGCTCCGACGCCGGACAGCCACGACGATCGACCGCCGGCCAGGCGCTACGCGCTGCCGAGCATCTGCTTCGCGCTGTTCGCCGCGGCCACCAGCATGTCCTGCGTGTTCGCGATCCTGCCGGCGGTCGGGCGAGGACTCGGCTTGAGCGAGACTCGGCTCGGCTGGGTCGTGGCGCCGGCGGCGCTGGTCTTCGTGCTGTTCGGGCCGGTCTGGGGCCTGTTCGGGCAGCGCTGGACCGCGCGGACCATCCTCACCGCGGCGCTGGTGATGATCGGCGCATGCACGCTGTTGTTCGGCTACGCGATGGCATGGCGGCTGGATGGCCGCATCGAACCGGGCGCATGCTTCGCATTGCTGCTCGCCAGCCGGCTGCTACTGTCGCCATTCGCGGCAGCGCTGCTGCCGACGGCCCAATCGTATATCGCCGGCACGACGGAAGGAGCCAGTCGTACCCGGGCGCTGGCCGGCATGGGCGCGAGCTTCGCGCTCGGCATGGTGGTCGCCCCGGGCCTGGCCGCGGCGGCCTCGAGCGCCGGGTTGTTGATGCCGTTCTACATCGTCGCATCGCTGCTGCTGATCGCGGCCGGTGGCACCTGGTCGCTGCTGCCCGGGTTCACGCCGAAGACGCAGCGGTGGCCGGAGGCGCTGCAGCCGCCCGAGTCGCGGCGGCAGCCCGAGTCGCAGCGGCCACCGCAGGTACGACGGCCGCTGCAGGCGTCAGCCGCGCAAGCCGGTGATCGCACCGCTTGGTCCACGCTGTGGCAGCCGCTCGGCATCCTGGTGCTGCTCTACACCGTCTACGGAATCCTGATGCAGGTGACCGGCTTTCGGATGCAGGACCAGTTCCATCTGGACGCCCGGCAGGCCACCCAGCATGCGGGCGCGGCGTTGATGGCGGCGGCCGCTGCGCTGGTCGCCGCGCAGCTGGTGCTGTCGCGGATGGCGATTCCAGAGCTGCCGGCGCAGCGACGCATCGTGCTCGCGGCCGGCGCGTTCGGACTGCTGGGCCTCGCATCGCTCATCGGCACGCCGGCGTTCGTGCGCCAACTCGCCGGCATGGCGTTGTTCGGCCTGTGCCTGGGCGTCTTCATGCCCTTCATCCTGAGCCTGCTGACGCTGCGCGCGCAGCAGGCCGGCGATCAGGCCCGCATCGGCGGATTCAGCGGCGGTGCCCAGGGGCTCGGCATGGTGATCGGCCCGTTGCTGGGTGCCTGGGGCTACCGGATCCAGGCGCAGGTGCCCTATTGGATTGCCGTGGCCCTGCTGTGCCTGGTCTGCATGCTCTATGCCGATGCGACCCGCCCGCGGGCGGCGGACGCGGCTCAGCAGGACGGAGGGTAAGCTACCGGCCGTCGCTCCGGCTCCCAGTTTCCTGCAGCAGGACGTCCCGCAGCACGACCGCGTCGTTGTGCGCCTCGTCGCGAGCGCCGTAAACGAGGGTCACCGTTGCCGTCCTGGCCAGCGCGCGGATGCGGTCGAGCGCCTCGCCGTGCTGGCGAAGCTCGGCGCGATAGCGGCGCTGGAACTCTTCCCAGCGTGCCGGATCGTGGCCGAACCACTGTCGCAGCTCGGTGCTGGGGGCGATGTCCTTGATCCAATCGTCGAGCGCCGCTGCCGACTTGCTGACCCCGCGCGGCCAGAGCCGGTCGACGAGGATTCGCGTGCCGTCGCCCGGGTCGGCTGGCTGGTAGGCACGTTTCAGCCGCAGATGCGCGGCGGGAGGAATCGGCGGTCTCGTCATGCGGACGCTCCTGTGCTGGCGCGCCGGTCGGCTGGAAGGCTGTCGAGAACGGCCGCGGCCTTATGATAATTTCACGGCCGATTCGTACTCCCCGTCGGCCATGGAGCGCATCAGGAGCATTCAGATGTTCGCGGACTTCCGGGCGCTGGTGGTCGAGGTCCCCTGCCGTGCGCATCAGCGCCTTCAACGAGTCTTCGATCGACCTGATGGTCTATTGCTTCACCCGCACGACGGACTGGAACGAATGGCTGAAGGCCAAGGAAGCGCTGACCTACGCAATCAAGAGTCTGGTCGAAGGCGCAGGCGCGCGGTTTGCCTTCCCCAGTCGCTCGCTCTACGTCGAGTCCGTGCCGGCCGGCACCGAAGTGTTCCCGCTGCATCGGCCGGTGCCCGACGAGCAGCCCGCACCCTCGGAGGGCGCTCGCGGGAATCGTGACCGATCAGTCTCGAAGCCTGACACTAGAATCACCTGATGGAGATCGTGCTGAACGGCGGCGATCGCGATGGCCCGCGCGCTGCGGCCGGCGGACAGGCTGCTTCCGACGGACCCTCTGCCGAACGGCCGAGGCGGGCGATCCGGAGCTACGTGCTGCGCCGATCGCATTTCTCGCCGGCGCAACGCGACGCCTACCAGCGGTTGCTGCCGCGCTTCGGCGTCGCCTTCACCGGGCAACCGGTCGACCCGGTCGCGCTGTTCGGCCGCGCCGCGCCGCTGATCCTCGAGATCGGCTTCGGCATGGGCGATACCACCGCCGAGATCGCGGCTGCGGCGCCGGCTTTCGATTTCCTCGCGATCGATGTCCACACGCCGGGGGTCGGCGCGCTGCTCAAGCGCATCGAACAGGGCGGGCTCGACAACATCCGCGTCATCGAACATGACGCCAGTGCGGTCGTCGATGCGATGATCGCGCCCAATAGCCTGACTGGCATCCACGTCTTTTTCCCCGATCCCTGGCCGAAGGCCCGGCATCACAAGCGTCGCCTGCTGCAGCAACAATTCGTTACGGAGCTGGTCGAACGGCTGCGCCCGGGCGGCTATCTGCACTTCGCCACCGACTGGCCGGACTATGCCGAACAGGTCGCCGCGATCGTCGACGCGCGTCCCGGTCTCGGCGACGTGCTCGCCGCCGCACCGGCGCCGCCGGTGGTGCCGATACCGCCGGGTCCGGCCACCCGCCCCGGCAGCGACGCGAGCGGAAACGCCGAGGCTGCCGGCGCGGCAGCGGCGCCGCGCTGGTTGCCCGGCACTCGGCCGGCGACTCGCTTCGAAGCGCGCGGACAACGTCTCGGCCACCCGATCACGGATCTGATCCGGGTCCGCGGCGCCGCGCCGCATCTGCAATAGGCCGTTACATCGGGTCCGTACGGCGGCCTCGGCGGCCGGATCGGCGTGATTTTCTACCGCTCCGGTGCGTCGGCACTGTTGTCGAACGTCAGCATTCCTGGTCGAGGAAACGGGCTCTGGTTGCCGGGTGCCGGCGATTGTCCGGATAATCGCGGTTCCTTCAGCGCCCCGGCCAGCCTCGCGCCGTCGGTGGGTGGCGTCCGGGAATGTTGTAGAGCCCCGGCATGAAGCCGGCGAGTACGGATCCAGAAGGACTGAATCCAGGGTATGCAGCGCTTCGATCCGACTGATCTCCGCGATCTCCGTTTTGCCGTTTCGGGTGCTTCCGGCTTTATCGGCCGTCACCTGCTCGGGCTGCTGCACGAACGCGGCGCCCAGGTGATCATGCTGCGCCGGCCCGGCAGCCCGACCGCGCCGTTCACGCCGACCCGCTCGCACGTGATCGACTTCACCGACGTCAAGGCCTGCACCGCGTCGCTGCGCCGGTTGAAGCCGACCCACGTCATCCATCTGGCCGGCTACGCCAACAGCGATCGCTCGGTCGCCGCGCTGTCGCGCTCGCTCGACATCAACCTGACTGCCGGCATGAAGCTGATGCTCGGCGCGCTCGACGCGGTGCCCGACGCGCGGCTGGTGGTCTCGGGTTCGCTCGAGGCGTCGAACCCGTGGCAGCAGGCGGTGGAGCTCGGTTCGCCGTACGGCATCAGCAAGGCGATGCTCGAAGTGCTGAGCGGCGGGCTCAATCGAATCTATGGCGCCAATGTCGTCAACGCCCGGATCGGCATGGTCTATGGGCCCGACGATCCGAACGAGCATCGGCTGGTGCCGTCGGTCGTCGACCACTACCTGCGCGGCATCGCGCCGACGCTGTCGAGCGGCCGTCGCCGCGCCGATTGGATCTACGTCGCCGACGTCGCCGAAGCGCTGATCGCGGTGGCGCTGGCGCCGCGCGACTCGCTCGCCAGCGTCGACATCGGTACCGGCCGGCTGACCAGCATCCGGCGCGTCGCCGAACTGATCCGCGGTCACGTCGGCACCGCGCTGCAGCCGGTCTACTCCGACGAGCTCGACCGGCCGAACGAGCAGGAGCGCTGCGCGGACGCCGAGACGACGTTCGCCGCGACCGGCTGGCGCGCCAGTCGCAGCCTCACCGAAGGCCTGGCGCTGACCGTCGCCTGGCATCGTCGCACCCGCAGCGGCAACCGCAGCAACCTGCGGGTCGTTTCCGACAGCATCGGCCCGGAAGACCTGCGTCCGCGCCTCTGACGGTGCCCGCCGCGCCGGCCGCGCGTTCGGCGGCGAATCCGGCCGAACGGGCGGCCGCATCCCCGGGCGCATCGTCGGCCAGGCCGGGCCAGCCGCCGTCGCCGCGCGGGCTGATCCATCTGCTGCCCTTCATCGCGCGCTACCGGCTGCAGGTCGCGCTCGCCCTGCTGTTCCTGGCCGGCGCCGCCGCGACCACGCTGGTCGTCCCGTATGGCCTGCGCCTGCTGATCGACGGCGGGCTCGCCGCCGGCGATCAGGAGCGGCTCACCGTCGTTCGCGACCAGTTCCTGCTGCTGTTCGGCCTGGCGCTGCTGATGGCAGTCCTGACCGCGGCCCGCTTCTACATGGTCAGCTGGCTGGGCGAACGCATCACCACCGATCTGCGCAAGGCCGTCTACGCCAATGTGCTGCGCCAGCCGCCGGCCTATTTCGAGACGCTGCAGACCGGCGAAGTACTGTCACGGCTGACCGGCGATACCACGCTGGTCCAGACCGTCGTCGGCTCGAGCTTCTCGGTGGGGCTGCGCAGCTCGATCATGGCCCTGGGCGGCATCGCGATCCTGGCCTGGATCCGGCCGACGCTGGTGCTCGCGGTGGTCGCAATCCTGCTGCTGTTCCTGCTGCCGCTGATGCTGCTCGGCCGCCGCGTGCGGCAGCAGTCGCGCACGAGCCAGGACCGCCTCGCCGACTCGAGCGCGGTCGCCGCCGAAATCCTCAACGCGATCCCGGTGGTGCAGAGCTTCGGGCAGGAAGCGCGCGAAAGCGCCCGCTTCGACCGCGCCAGCGAGCGCGGTTTCGCCGCCGCGATGCGCCGCAATCGGACGCGGTCGCTGCTGACCGCACTGGCGATCGCCGCCATCTTCGGCGCCAATCTCTACGGCCTGTATGCCGGCGTCGCCGCGGTCCTCGACGGTCGTCTGTCGGCGGGCACGCTCGGCCAGATCGCCTTGCTGATCGGCATCATCGCGTCATCGGCCGCCGTGCTGGCCGAAGTCTGGGGCGATCTGCTGCGCGCCGCCGGCGCCAGCGAGCGGCTGCTCGAACTGCTGCAACCACCGGCAGGCGACGGGACCGCCGAGCAGAGCCCGGGGAGCACGCCGCTGCCGGCGTCGCCGTCAGGGTCATCGCCGCCATCGTCACGGCAGCCGACACCGTCACCGTCGCCGCCGCGGGCGCTCGGCATCGTCTTCGACGACGTCGTGTTCCGCTACCCGTCGCGGCCCGATGCCGCCGCGCTCGATCGGCTATCGTTCGATGTCGCGCCCGGCAGCACGGTCGCGCTGGTCGGCGCGTCCGGCGCCGGCAAGACGACGGTGTTCCAGGTGCTGCAACGGTTCTATCCGCTCGAATCGGGGCGGATCCTGCTCGACGGCGAACCGATCGATCGTCTGCCGCTCGCAGCGCTGCGCAGCCGGATCGCGATCGTGCCGCAGGAGCCGGTGATCTTCTCCGGCACCGCCGCCGACAACATCCGTTATGCGGTCCCGGACGCCAGCGATCAGGCAGTCGCTGCCGCCGCCCGCGAGGCGTTCGCCGACGAATTCATTCGCGCACTGCCCGACGGCTACCAGAGCCATCTCGGCGAACGCGGCGTCCGACTGTCAGGCGGCCAGCGCCAGCGCATCGCGATCGCCCGCGCGATCCTCGCCAACCGGCCGATCCTGCTGCTCGACGAAGCGACCAGCGCGCTCGACGCCCAGTCGGAACGGGTCGTGCAGCAGGCGCTCGACGCCGCCCGCAGCAACCGCACCACGCTGATCATCGCGCATCGGCTCGCGACCGTGCTCTCGGCCGACCGGATCCTCGTGCTCGAGGCGGGCCGCATCGTCGATGCCGGCAGCCACGCCGAGCTGCTCGCGCATGACGGAGTCTATGCGCGGATCGCTCGGCTGCAGTTTCACGCCAACTGAGTTCTGCCCGCGGCGATCATCCGTGCCAGTCCACGACCCCGGTCATCGCCGTCAGCAACACGATCATGCCGAATACGATCCGATACCAGGCGAACACGACGAAACTGTGGCTCGCGACGAAGCGGATCAGCCAGTGAACGCAGATCAGCGCCGCGATGAATGCGGTGACGAGGCCGACGGCGAACAGCGGAATGTCGTCGACGCCGAGCAGTGCCCGGTACTTCCAGGTATCGTAGACGCCGGCGCCGATCAGCGTCGGGATCGCGAGGAAGAACGAGAATTCGGTGGCGGTCTTGCGCGACAGGCCGAACAGCATGCCGCCGATGATGGTCGCACCGGACCGGCTGGTGCCGGGGATCAGCGAGCATGCCTGGGCGATGCCGAGCTTGAGCGCGTCGCCGGCGGTCAGATCGTCGATGTCGTGGATCCGCGGCCGGGTGCGCTGCCGGCGCTGGCGGTTCTCGACCCAGAAGATGATGAAGCCGCCGACGATGAACGCCAGCGCGACCGGCACCGGCTTGAACAGGAACTGCTTGATCTTTCCCGCGAACAGCATGCCGAGCAGTGCTGCCGGCAGGAACGCGATGACGACGTTGCGGGCGAAGCGCTGCGCGACCGGATCATCGGCGATACCGACGATGGTCGCGCCGATCTTGCGACGGTAGTAGCAGATGATCGCGAACATCGCGCCGGTCTGGATCGCGACGTCGAACAGCTTGGCCTTGTCGTCGGTCCAGCCGAGCAGCGCACCGGTCAGGATCAGGTGACCGGTGCTCGAGATCGGCAGGAATTCGGTCAGGCCTTCGACGATACCGAGGATCAGCGCCTTGATCAGCAGTGGCAGTGCGTAGAGAAATTCCATGCGGGCGCATGGTACGCGTATTCAATTACGCCACAGGTGATAAAAGTGGTGGACTGGCCCATGTCCCTGGCCGGCGCGTCCGACCGACAACAGATCGGCGGCGGCGATCGCGCCGGACAGGTAACGTTTGGCGTCGGCGACGGCGGCCGGCACGTCGGGGCGCTGCGGCAACAGCGCCGCGATCGCGGCCGACAGCGTGCAGCCGGTGCCGTGACTGTTCCGGGTCGCGATGCGCTGCGCCGGCAGCTCGATCATCCGGTCGCCGTCGTGCAGCAGGTCGATCGGATCGCCCGACAGATGGCCGCCCTTGACCAGCACCCAGCGGCCGCCGTCGTCGGCGAGCAGCCGCCGCAGCCGCTCGGCGGCGCGGCGCATCTCGGCGACGGTATCGGGCGGTCGCGCATCGAGCAGCACGCCGGCTTCGGGCAGATTCGGCGTGATGACGGTCGCGAGCGGCAGCAGCGCATCGATCAGCATGCCGACCGCGTCGGGCTCGAGCAGCCGGTCGCCGCTCTTGGCGACCATCACCGGGTCGAGCACCCGATGCGGCAGCGCGCCGGCGGCGATCGGGCCGGCCAGCGCGTCGGCGACCGCGCGCGTGCTGTCGGCGCTGCCGAGCATGCCGATCTTGGCGGCGGCGATCGCGACATCGGCGAGCAGCGTGTCGATCTGCTGCCGGATGAACGCCGCCGGTACGCCGTGGATGCCGGTAACCGCGCAGGTATTCTGCGCGGTCAGCGCGCAGATCACCGCGCAGCCGAAGGCGCCGAGCGCCGAAAAGGTCTTGACGTCGGCCAGCACGCCGGCGCCGCCCGATGGGTCGACGCCGGCCAGGGTCAAGGCATTCGGGACCCGGCGAGCGCCGGCAGCGCCGGTCCGCGGGTGATCGCCGGAGCGGCCGGTCGATGCAGTGAGATCGGAGGAACGTGAACTGCGGGCCATGACGATCCGTGAGCGTTGCGGGCGGCCACCGTGGCCGGCTGGCGGGCATGCCGCCGGCGCCGCAGTTCGGCGCGCCGCTCGGCGAACCGGCGCCGCACCTGCAGCAGCCAGCCGGGCAGCGGCGACGGCAGCCGCCACCACGGCAGTGTAGCCGTTCGTCGGCCGCCGCCGGGTCCGCTGTCGGCGGGGCCGTTGCCGGACCCCCCGTCGGGGCCGCCGTGCTCGCCGCCGGCGAGACGGCCCTCGCCCGCTCCGCCGACCAGGATCTCGATGGTGCCGGGGTGGCCCTGGCGCGCGCAGAGTTGCGCCAGCCGCCGCTCGGCCCGGCGCGTCGCCGGCAGGCCGACGACGATCACCGCGAGGCCGCCGGCTGCACGCGCCATCGGATCGAGCATGATGTCGACGTCGCGCGAGGCCCGGTCGCTGCAGACGGTGATCGCTCCGGCCCGGCCGCCGTCGCGGGCCAGCGCCGCCTGACGCGCCTGCAGCGCAGCGCGACCGGCGAGCGCATCGGCGACCGCCGCGGGCGTCCGGATCGTTACCGGCACGCCGCTCGCCGCGACCGCCGCAGCGCAGATCGCCTCGTCGTCGGCGACGATCAGCACCGGCCGGCGGACCGCGCGCAGTGCCAGTGCCCGGTCGCGAACCCGCGCCAGCAACGCTTCGTCATCGTCGACCGTGGCCAGCCCGGCCGAACGGCGGAAGTCCGGGTAGATCGACGCGACATGGTGCACGTCGAGCCGGTAGACGCGCGCCAGTTCGTCGCACGCCTCCGCGAGCGTCGTCGAAACGCCCCCGAGCCGGCGATAGCGGCGGAAGAACGCCTGTACGGTCGTCTCGCGGTGCCCGACGGCGAAGCGCGTCAACGCGCCGTCGATCAGTGTCGCGTCGAGATCGTCGAGCAGCGCGCAGGCCGACTCGGGTAGGGCCGGACGGATCGAGCCGCAAGTGACCGGTTCGGCGACGTCCAGGGCAGCGACAGCGCGGGTCGGATCGGCGGCGCGGACCGGATCGGCGGTGCGCAGCGCATCGCGGATCAGCGCGGCCGGAGCGGCGAACAGCACCTCGGCGGCATCGCCCTGACCGCCGCTGCGATCGTCGTGATCCGCCGTGAGCAACGCGGTCCGGATGCCGAGCGCCGCGAAGAACGGGCCGAGCCGGGTCGCATCGGCACCGGCGGCGCCGTCGTCGCGCATGACCAGATGGACGCAGCCGCCGCCGAGCGCGCGGACCGCGGCAGCGAGTGCCAGCGCCAGCGAACGGCCCTCGCCGGCCGGCACCTCGACCGCGCGGCCCGACAGCAGCAGTGCGGTCGCGGTCAGCTGGGGCAGATGCGGCCGCAGGCCGAGCGCCTGCTGCATGGCGATCGAGACCAGCGCGAGCGAATCGATGACGGCGGCAACGGTGCCGCCGCGCAGCTCGCGCCGGGCCAGCGCCGCCAGCTCGGCGACGCCGTGCTGCACGCCCTCGAGCACGAAGATGCGGTCGGCCGCGACCCGCGCGACATGCTCGGCGCGGACCCCGCAGTCGAGCGCGGCGGCAAGGCCGTCGAACGGATCACCGCCGCCGGCCGCCGTGCGCCCCGGCCAGGCGGCCACGGCGCCGCCGGCGGTCAGGGCGCGGCCCGACAGCAGACGCGCCGGCAGCCAGCGCAGCAGCCCGGAGCAGCGACGAATCGTGAACATGGCGCCGTGAACGGCTCCCGGAGGTCAATGCATCGATGCTACGAACAGTCGCCGCCGGAGGCGACGTCGCGAACCGCCGCTTCGGCGTGAACGCGACGAAAGCGCCGCTCCGGACCGCGATCACCCGGCCGAACCGTTGCCGGCGCGCGACCTTCGGCTGGCGGCGCTACCATGCCAGGGCACCGGCCGGCTGCAGGAGCCCAGCGTGAACCTCGAGAAAGTCGTCTTCGGTTTCTTCACGATCCTCGCGTGCACGCTGAACTTCGGGTTCTTCCTCGGCGAGCTCGACCGCGTCGAGTTGCACCACCCGTCCGAACTGTTCGCCGCGATCGTCGTCAACCTGATCGCGCTGATCATCAAGTTCGGCGACCGGACTCAACTCGGCGCGACCCACCTCGCAACCAGCCTGGTCGCGTCGCTGCAGCTGATCGCCGCAGCGACGATCTGGATGTGGACGGTACAGATCCAGGGCCGCGCGATGGACGGCGCGGTAATGTCGGTGCTGGTCTCGATGTCCGGCGGTGCGCTGCTCGCCAATCTGGTTTCGATCTGTCTGCTGATCGGCGAAACGCTGCGGCAAGGTCGCTGACCGGGCCGCTCCGGTGCCGGCCGCTCCAGTGATCATGCCAGCGCTGGCCGGCCGCGAACCGCGCCCGGGCGGCAGCCAGGTCCGCCGCGCCGCGACCGGAGGGTAGTCGATGGGCGATATCCTCTACATGGTCCTGCGCCGGCTGCGCAGCCCGCTGATCACGCTGGTGATCGTCTACGCGGTGTCGGTGCTGGGGCTCGCGCTGATGCCGGGCGTCGACCCGGACGGCAGGCCGTGGCGGCTCGGCTTCTTCCACGCGTTCTACGTGATGAGCTACACCGCGACGACGATCGGCTTCGGCGAGCTGCCGTATCCGTTCTCCAACGCGCAGCGGGCCTGGCTGATCGTCTCGATCTATCTGTCGGTGGTCGGCTGGACCTACGCGCTCGGTTCGATCTTCACGCTGACCAACGACCCGACCTTCCGCGCCGCGGTCGCGCGCGCGGTGTTCCGCCGCCGCGCGCGCGGACTGACCGAGCCGTACTTCATCATCTGCGGTTGCGGTCAGAGCGGCGGAGCGCTGGCGCACGCGCTCGACCGGATGGGCTTCCGGCTGGTGCTGATCGATGCTCGCGCGGACCGCGCCGCGCGGATCGCCAACGCCGAGTTCACCTGGCCGCCGATCGTGCTCGAAGCCGACGCGCGCAACCCCGAGGTGCTGACCGATGCCGGCATCCTGCGGCCCGACTGCCGCGGCGTGATCGCGCTGACCGGCGTCGAGAGCGCGAACCAGACGATCGCGATCGACGCCAAGGTGATGCGGCCCGAGCTGCTGGTGATCGCACGGGTCAAGGACCCGGTCGCCTACAGCAACCTGTCGTCGTTCGGCGGCGTCCACATCATCAATCCGTTCAAGGTGCTCGCGACCAACATCGCGCTCGATCTCGCCGCCCCGGAAGTGCTGCGCCTCGAGGACTGGCTGACCGGGACGCCCGGCACGCCGTGCCCGAGCCGGGTCAACGTGCCGAAGGGGCCGTGGGTGATGGTCGGCTACGGCCGCTTCGGCCAGACCATCACCGAAGTGCTCGACGAGGCCCGGGTCGAATGGCGCGCGATCGATCCGCACGAGAGCCTGGCGCGCGAGGCGCGCGTGCTCGCTGCCGACAATACCGAGTCGGCGCTGCGCGCGGCCGGCATCGACCGGGCCGGCGTGCTGGTCGCCGGCACCGACAACGATACCGTCAACCTCGGCGTCACGACGCTGGCGCGGCGGATCAACCCGGACATCTTCGTCCTGATCCGGCAGAACGATGCCGCCGACCGAGTGCTGATCGATGCCGCCCACGCCAACCTGCGGTTCGTCCAGTCGGACCTGATCGTCCGCGAGTGCCTGCAGATCCTGAAGACCCCGCTGCTCGGCGATTTCATCACCCAGATCCGCGGCGGCGGCAGCACTCAGGCGAGCCGGGTCATCGAGCTGATCATGGCCACCGTCGGCAACGCCGCGCCGCGCAACTGGGAGTTCCGCTGCGATCCGCTGCAACCCGGGATGTTCGGCGCGTTCTTCCATGCCAACCACGGCGCGCTGCAGCTGCGCCACCTGCTGCAGAACCCGGCCGACCGCGATCAACGGCTCGCCGCCGCCGCGATCATGCTGGTGCGCAAGGGCCAGCTGCAGCTCCTGCCCGAACCAACCACCGAGCTGCGCCCCGGCGACCGGCTGCTGTTCGTCGGACGCGAGCAGGCGCGGCTGGCCCAGCAGCGGTTCCTGATCGAACCGGGGCTGTTCGACTACGTCCGCACCGGGGTTCAGCAGCCGCGCGGCTGGTTGTTCCGCCGCATCGAAGCGTGGCGCGCGGCACGGCGCCGGCTCGCCGTGTCGGATTGACGCCACGGCGGTGCGGCGTTATATTAATGACTAATGAGTCAGTAATATCCGAAGGAGGCTCGGCCGGCCGGCCAAGCGTGCGATGAGTTCCACTGCTCCGCGGCAGTCGCCGTCGTCCCCGCATGCCGACCCGGCGGCCGCACCGCTCCTGCCCGCCATGCCCGCGGCGCAAGCAGCGCCGGCGGGGTCCGCCGCGGCAGCGGTGTCGGCGCCACCGGCGCGGCGGCCGCGCGGCCCCCGCTGGGAGCGGCGCAAGGACAGCCGCCCGAGCGAACTGCTCGATGCCGCGCTGGATCTGTTCGTCGAGCGCGGCTATGCCGCCGCCCGGCTGGACGACGTCGCCGCACGTGCCGGCGTCTCGAAGGGTACGCTGTACCTCTATTACGCGAACAAGGAAGAGCTGTTCAAGGCGGTCGTGCGCGCCTCGATCGTGCCGCTGCTGCAGGAGTTCCGCGCCGAGATCGAGCATGACGACCGCAGTGCCGAGGTGTTGCTGGCCGGATACGTCGATGCCTGGTGGACCCGCTTCGGCAGCACGCGGCTCGCCGGCATCATCAAGCTGATCATCGGCGAAGCGGGCAATTTCCCCGAGGTCGCGCGGTTCTTCGACAGCGAGGTGGTCAGCGGCAACCATGAACTGGTCACGCTGATCCTGCGCCGCGGCGTCGAGCGCGGCGAGTTCCGCGACATCGACGTCGACCTGGTCGCGCACAGCGTGATGGCGCCGCTGGTGATGAAATCGATCTGGGCCAATTCGATCGAGCCCTGTTGCACCGTCGCCCGGGTGGAGCCGGCCAGGTTCGTCAGGCATCATCTCGACCTGCTGCTGCGGTCGCTGCGCCGCGCGCCCTGAATTCCGACCGTATCCCGAACCTGCCCACTGTCTTCTGAATCTTCCGACCGTATCCCGAATCCCGACCATACCCTGACTCCGACCGTAGCCACCCTGCCATGGATATCGAGCAAGCGCGCTTCAACATGATCGAACAGCAGATCCGCACCTGGGATGTGCTGGATCAGGACGTGCTTGGCGCGCTCGCGCTGGTCAAGCGCGAGGACTTCGTCCCCGACGCCTACCGCGGCATGGCATTCGCCGACGTCGAGATCCCGCTGACGATCGACGGCCGCGCCACCGGCCAGACGATGCTGTCGCCGAAGGTCGAGGCGCGAATGTTGCAGGCGATCGGGCTGCGCAAGCACGAAGCCGTGCTCGAGGTCGGGACCGGCTCGGGCTACGGCACGGCGCTGCTGGCGCAGCGCTCGCGCCGGATCTCGTCATGGGAGCGCGACCCGGCGCTGGCCCGGTTCGCCGCCGCCAACCTCGCCCGCGCCGGCATCACCGACCTGCAATTGCAGACCGGCGACGCGTCGCAGCCGCCCGGCAGCTACAGCTGGGACGTCATCGTGCTGTCGGGATCGGTCGCGCAGGTGCCGCCGCACTGGCTGGCGCGGCTGAACGCCGGCGGCCGGCTGATCGCGATCGTCGGCGACGCGCCGACGATGCATGCGCGGCTCTATCACCGCAACGGCAGCGCGCCGCCGGTCGCGACCGACCTGTTCGAGACGGTCGCGCCGCGGCTCGCCGGCTTCCCGGCGCCCGAGCGGTTCCGCTTCTAGCAAGCAGACGGAGCCGCATGCGCACGATCACTGCGCCCGAGCTTGCGGCCTGGCGCGCCGACCCGCAACGCCCGGCCCCGCTGGTCCTCGACGTGCGCGAGCCGTGGGAGACCGAGCTCGTGAAGCTGCCCGATTCGCTGCTGGTGCCGATGCGCCAGATCCCGGGCGCGCTCGACCGGATCGATCGCGATCGGCCGGTGGTCTGCCTGTGCCACCATGGCGCGCGCAGCCTGCAGGTCGCCCAGTTCCTCGAACACCACGGCTTTGCCGACGTGATCAACCTGCACGGCGGCATCGATGCCTGGGCCCGGCAGGTCGACCGGTCGCTCGCCACTTACTGATGCGGCACCGTGGCGGTTGCAGCCGCTGCGGTGCCGTCATGCTGCCTCGTTTCAACCACCGCCATTCGGAGTTGCCGTCGATGACCGCCGTGCGCGCTGCCCTGCCCCGTCGCTTGTCCGATCCGCTGCTGCCGCGGCTCGGGCCGCTGCTCTGCGCGATCGCCGTCGCTACCACGGTGGCGCCGGTGCGGGCGCTCGATCTCGCCGAAGCGTTCAGCGCTGCCGAGCGCTACGACACCCAGGTCAACAGCGCCCGCCAGCAGCTCGAGGCGGTCCGCGAACGGCTGCCGCAGGCGCGCGCCGGTCTGCGTCCGGCACTGGCCGGCGTCGCTGGCATCACCGTCGGCCGCTACGATACCGACGCCACGGCCGTGCGCAGCTTCAACAACCAGACCGGCGGCCTGAACTTCAGCTTTCCGCTGTACCGCCCGGGCAACGCGGTGCTGGTCGACCAGGCCGAGATCGGCGTGCAGATCGCCGAGGCGCAGCTGGCGCAGGCGCTGCAGGATCTGGTCGCGCGGGTCTCGTCGGCCTATCTCGACGTGCTGTCGGCGATGGACGCGGTCGAGGTCTCGGAGGCCCAACGCCGCGCGATCAACGAGCAGTTCGAGGCGGCCAAGCGCAATTTCGAGGTCGGCACCGCAACCGTGACCGACCAGCAGGAAGCGCAGGCGCGGCTCGACCTGAACGCCGCCCAGCTCGCCGCCGCGCGCAACGACCTGACGGTGCGCCGCGCCGCGCTGGCGCAGTTGACCGGGCTCGATGCCGGGGCGCCGCTCAACACGCTGAAGCTCGACGTGCCGCTGCCGCAGCCCGCGCCGAACGACCTCGACTACTGGATCACCCAGGCGCGCGCCAACAACTTCGGGGTGCGCCAGTCCGAGCTTGCCGTGGCCATTGCCCGCAAGGAGATCGATCGCGCGCGCTTCGCCAAGCGGCCGGTCGTCGATCTGGTGTCGCAGGCCGCGCTGCTCCACGGCAAGCTCCCCACCACCCTCACGTCGCCGGTCGAGCGCACCTCCACGTTGTCGGCCGGTGTGCAGCTGTCGGTGCCGCTCTACAGCGGCGGTGCGCTCGACGCCCGCGAGCGCGAGACGATCGCCGCGCTGAGCCGCGCCGAGAGCGATCTCGAAACGCTGCGGCGCCAGTCCGACCAGGCGGCGCGCCAGGCGTATCTCGGCCTGAAGAGCAGCACCGAGCAGGCGCGCGCGCTCGAAGCCGCGGTCAGCTCGAGCCGGCTCGCGCTCGAGTCCAACCTGCTCGGCTACCAGGTCGGCGTGCGGATCAACGTCGACGTGCTGAACGCCCAGCAGCAGCTGTTCCAGGCCTACCGCGACCTCGCTCGCGCCCGCTACGACGTGGTGATCAATACGCTGCGGCTGAAGGCGACCGCCGGCCTGCTGGAGGGTGCCGACGTCGTCGCCGCCAATTCGCTGCTGTCGCCGCCGGCCGAGCGCAACTTCCCGGTGCTCGAGAGCGGCCGGCCCGGCAGCGGCGCCGGCCGGCCCGATGCCGGCAGCGGCGGCCGACCCGGGGCCGGAGGCCGGCCCGGGGCTGGCGGGGCCGGTACCGGCGGCAGCGGCCCGGGCAGCAGCGGTGCGGCGCCCGGAAGCCGCAGCCCGCAACCGGTGCTGCCGCGCGACTTCGGCGGCCGCGTCACCAAGCCGGTCCCGCCCGGCGAACCGCGCCAGGGCGGACGGGCGACGATGCCGCGCTAGGAAGCTGCGCGGCAGCAGGGCTGGCATGCGCAGGCCGTGCCGTATTTCGACTACCTGCTCGAAAACCCCGAACCGAGCCTCAACCGCCAAGGCATGCGCGAGCAGGCCGTCAAGGACCGGCACCAGGCGCTGACCCCGGCACAGGCCATTGCCGGCAGCGATGATGAGGCGCTACCCCTGGCACTCGCAGCCGCTGCGCCTGCGATGCGCAACGCGCTGAGGAGTCGCTTGCTGCGGGTGCTCGACTCGGACGAGTTGCCCGTTCTCCGGGCGAACGGGCTTGCGTCCGACGAACGCTAGCTAGGGCCTGTTCCCCGGCGGTCGGGACGGCCGTAGCGTCGCACCGCCAGCAGCAAAGGCGGAGCGGTCAGTCGCCGGCCGGCGGCCCGAGCGTGCGCAGCAGCAGCGGCGCCAGCGCCGCCATCGTCCGGTCGACCGCGCCGCGGTGCGCCGCGGTGAACGCCAGCGCGGCAGCGGACATCACGGCACGGCGCTCGCGGTCGCGGGCGATCGCGAGCGCCGCGTCGATCGCAGCGCTCGCGTCGGCGACCGGCTGCGCCGCGCCGGCCGCGATCGCCTCGGCGGCCGCGTCCTCGAAGTTGTAGACCGACGGCCCGAGCACGACCGGGCAGCCGAGCGCATTCGCTTCGATCAGGTTCTGCGCGCCGAACGGCAGCAGCGAACCGCCGATGATCGCGACGTCGGCCGCGGCGTACCACGCCTGCATCTCGCCCATCGAATCGCCGAGCAGGCAGTCGATCGCGGCCGGATCGACCGCGGGATCGTCGAGCGCGCGGCGCCGGACGAACACGCCGCCGTCGGCGTCGAACGCGCTGCCAAGCAGCGCCGCGACTTCGTCGAAGCGGTTCGGATGGCGCGGCACGACGATCAGCAGCGGCCGGGCGACGAGCGCCCCCCGGGCCGCACGCCAGGCCGCGAGCAGCAGTTCCTCTTCGCCGTCGCGCGTGCTCGCGGCGACGACGATCGGCCGCGACCCGAAGCGCGCGCGCCAGGCCTCGCCCTGCGCGCGCTGCGCGGCGACCACCGGCTGGTCGAACTTCAGGTTGCCGGCGACCGCGTCGACGCGACGGCCGAGTCGAGCGATCCGCGCCGCATGGGTCGCGGTCTGTGCGACGATCGCGGCGAACGCCGCGACCGCCGGCACGATCAGCCGCCGGAAGCGCAGGCCCCGCGCCAGCGAGCGCTCCGACAACCGCGCGTTGATCGAGGCGACCGGCACGCCGCTCGCCTGTGCCGCCGCCATCAGGTTCGGCCAGACCTCGGTCTCGACGATCAGGCCGAGCGCCGGCCGCCGCGTCGCGAAGAAGCGCGCGACCGCGGCGCCGAGATCGTACGGCAGATAGCACTGCGCCAGTCGCGGGCCGAGCCGCGCGAAGCGTTCGCGGCCGGTGTCGCGGCCGGTCGGCGTCGCATGGGTCAACAGGAAGCGGGCATCCGGATACGCGGCGGCGAGCCGCCACAGCAGCGGCGCGACCGCGGCCGTCTCGCCGACCGACACCGCATGGATCCAGATCGTCGGTCCGGCGGCCGCCGAATCTGCCGGCGGCGCCGCGCCGAAGCCGAAGCGCTCGCCCCAATGCCGCCGGTACGCCGGCTGCCGGACGCTGCGGTACAGCAGGTAGCCGAGCGCGAACGGAACTGCCAGCCACCAGGCGGCCGAGTAGAGCCGGCGCGGCCACGCCGAATCGTTCGACGCGGTCATCGGCCCGCCGGTCGCGCCGGGCTCAGAGGGTGAGAGTCAATCGGACGCGCCCGAGCGGCGCGCCAAGACGGCTCCGATCGAGGCGCAAAGCGCAGGCATATCCGCTGATATGGCGAGCATTTGCAACGACGAGCGGGGCCGTCCTGGCGTGACGAGCGGGTGCGGCTGATCGACTCTCACCCTCTCAGTACGGCAACCGGGCGTCGGGCTTCACCGCCAGGATCGCCTGCTTGATGCTCGCCTGGATCCGCCGCAGCGCGGCGTCGGTATCGGCCTCGAAGCGCAGCACGATGACCGGCGTGGTGTTCGATGCGCGCGCGAGGCCGAAGCCGTCCGGATACTCGACACGCACGCCGTCGATCGTGACCACCTCGGAAGCACCGTCGAAGCGCGCGTCCTTCTGCAACGCCGCGATGATCCGATGATTCTCGCCTTCGGCGAGATCGAGATGCAGCTCCGGCGTGGTCGGCGAGTCGGGCAGCGCTTCGAGCACGGCGCCCGGATCGTCGGACCGCGACAGGATCTCGAGCAGCCGCGCCGCGGTGTAGAGACCGTCGTCGAAGCCGTACCAGCGATCGTTGAAGAAGACGTGGCCGCTCATCTCGCCGGCGAGCTTGGCGCCGCTCTCCTTCAGCTTGGCCTTGATCAGCGAATGGCCGGTGCGCCACATCAGCGGCTCGCCGCCGTGCCGGCGGATCCACGGCGCCAGGTTGCGCGTGCACTTGACGTCGTACAGGATCTGGGCCCCCGGATTGCGCGCGAGCACGTCGGCGGCATACAGCATCAGCTGCCGGTCCGGAAAGATGATCCGGCCCGAGCGGGTCACGACGCCGAGCCGGTCGCCATCGCCGTCGAACGCCAGTCCGAGCTCCGCGCCGGTATCGGAGACGGTGCGGATCAGGTCTTGCAGATTCTCCGGATGCGCCGGATCGGGGTGATGATTCGGGAAGGCGCCGTCGACGTCGCAGAACAGCTCGGTCAGCTCGCCGCAGCCGATCGCGCGCAGCAGCTTCGGCGCGATCGCGCCGGCGACGCCGTTGCCGGCATCGACGACGATCCGGACCGGCCGTGCCAGCCGGATGTCGCCGGTGACCCTGGCGAGGTAGTCCGGCACGACGTCGCGCGTCACGACCTTGCCGGGCGCGGCGGCGAACAGCCGCGCATAGGCGGCCGGATCGGCGATCGTGCGATGGATGCTGGTGATGTCGTCGCCGTACAGCGTCTTGCCGCCGAGCATCATCTTGAGCCCGTTGTACTCGGGCGGATTGTGGCTGCCGGTGACCGCGACGCCCGAGCCGGAGCCGGTCAGCACCGTCGCGTAGTAGACCAGCGGCGTCGGCACCATGCCGATGTCGATGACGTCGACGCCGGCGGCGCAGATGCCGGCAGCGAGCGCGGCGGCGAGCCGCGGGCCCGACAGCCGTCCATCGCGGCCGACGACGATGCTCGCGATGCCGGCGGTACGCGCACGCGCGCCGAGCACGAGCCCGATCGCGGCGGCGGCCTCCTCGGTCAACGCGCGGTCGACGATGCCGCGGATGTCGTATGCCTTGAACAAGCCGGCGTCAATCGCTGGCGCGCTGCGCGCTGGTGCACGGCCGCGGGTACCGTCGAACGGCACTGCGGCGGAAACGGTTTCGGTCGTCGGCTTCATGAAAGTCGGCCTGCCTCCCGGCCACATAGAATGCGAACGATGGATGGTACCGGGAACCCGGAGCCGGACCGCCGCAGCGGCGTGGCGCCGGCCGCCGGACCGGCGCTGGTGGTCGTCACCGGCGCCGGCGGCTTCGTCGGCCGGCATGTCGTTGCCGCGCTGACCGCCGCCGGTCTGCGCGTGCGTGCGGTGACACGCCGCGCGGCCGCCGATGCCGTGCAGTCGCCGGCCGGCGCCGGGCCGCGGGCGGACGCCGCGACGGTCGCTGCGAGTGTCACCGCTGCGGGTGTCACGGCTGCG
>JBFWQR010000038.1:0-50274 GCA_050249335.1 Lautropia sp. | reverse complement strand
CGGAGGCCCCCTCGAGCCATGAGCCCGAGCGCTCGGCCGCCCGTTGCCGGGCTCGCATCCCCCCGGGGGGACCGGCGCGCAGCGCCGAGGGGGCACACATGAGCCCGAGCGCACGGCCGCCCGAAGCCGGGCTCGCGTCCCCCCCGGGGGGACCGGCGCGCAGCGCCGAGGGGGCACACATGAGCCCAAGACTGCTCGAGGTTCGCGACCTGTCGACCCGATACTTCACCAGCGGCGGCACCGTGCACGCCGTAGACGAAGTCAACTTCGATCTGGATGCAGGCGAGACGCTTGGATTGGTTGGCGAGTCGGGCTGCGGCAAGACCGCCACGGTGCTCTCGCTGACCCGGCTGATCCCGCCGAGGCAGGGCAGGACCGTGTCCGGCACGGTCAGACTGAATGGGCAGGATCTGTTGGCGCTACCGATGAGTCAGATGCGCCGGGTCCGCGGCCGCAAGATCGGGTTCATCCCGCAGGATGCGCTGAGCAGCCTCAACCCGCTCATGACCGTGGGCGCGCAGATCGCGGAAGCGCTGCGGTTGCACCTGAGGCTGGGTCGGGAAGCCGCGAAGAATCGCACTGTGGAACTGCTTCGCCGAGTCGGAATCCCGAACCCCGAAGTGCGAGTACGGGACTATCCGCACCAGTTCAGCGGCGGCATGCGACAGCGCGTCGGTATCGCGATGGCGATCTCCTGCGAACCCGTTCTTTTGATTGCCGACGAGCCGACCACTGCGCTCGACCTCACGACGCAGGCGCAGATCCTCGAGATGCTCAAAGATCTTGCGCAAGACCTCGGGACTGCGCTGATCCTCGTCACCCATGATCTGGGGGTCGCGGCGTACATGTGCGACCGGATCAGTGTCATGTATGCGGGGCACATCGTCGAGAGCGCCTCTGCCCAGGAGTTCTTCGATCATCCCCGGATGCCGTACTCCTGGAACTTGATGGCCGCATCGCCGTCCGCCGAGCCGACCGGGGACGGGCGGTTGCGCGCGATACCGGGCGCCCCTCCGAACCTGATGCGGGTGGGAGATCGCTGCAGGTACGCGCCACGATGCAGCTACGCGAGGGATGTCTGCACGGCGCGTGAGCCGCAACTTCTGTACCGGTCGGATCCCGAGCACCTGGCCCGATGCTGGGGTACTGAACCCGACGGATGGATCCGCTCTTGAACGTGTCGAGCGCGCCTGAGCCGCGTCTGGACGTCGCGGATCTGCACGTCCGCTTTTGGCTGCGCGGGAGCCTGCCAGGAGTGGGGCGGCGAAGCGTGGACGCCGTTTCCGGAGTCAGCCTCCAGGTCGAACCCGGTGAAACTGTCGGCCTCGTCGGCGAGTCGGGCAGTGGCAAGACCTCGCTTGCCCGCGCAATCCTCCGGCTGCAGCCCACCTCGGGGGGCACCATCCGATTCGCCGGCAGCGACATCACACGACTACGCGGGCGTGACCTGCGCGCGCTTCGCCGCCGCATGCAGTTCATTCTGCAGGATCCGTATGCTTCGCTGGATCCGCGGATGACGGTGAAGAGCATCCTCGCCGAGCCACTTGCAATCCACCGACTCGCATCCGGCGAAGCGCGCCGAGCTCGAATACTCGAGCTGCTGAGTCTGGTTGGTCTGGGCCCGCAGTACTTCCATCGCTATCCGCACGAAATGTCGGGCGGGCAGCGCCAGCGCATCGGCATCGCGCAGGCGCTGGCGGTCAATCCGGACTTCGTTGTCTGCGATGAACCCGTGGCGTCGCTGGATGTTTCGGCACAAGCCCAGGTGTTGAATCTACTGATGGATCTGCGTGACCGGCTCGGTCTCACGATGCTGTTCATTGCGCACGATCTGGGCATAGTCCGTCGGATCAGCTCACGGGTCCTGGTCATGTACCTGGGGACCATCGTGGAAGCCGGGCCGACCGACGCGGTTTTCAGTAAACCGTGCCATCCATACACCCGGGCGCTCCTATCGGCTGCGTTCGAGCCGAATCCGGCGGTGGCGCGTGCGCGCAAGCGCATCGTCCTGCGTGGTGACCCGCCGTCGGCCGAGCATCGGCCGGCAGGCTGTCCGTTCCATTCACGTTGCTGGCTATATGAGCAGCTGGGGTCGCCGGAGATGTGCCGCACCGACAAACCGGTTCCCACGCGCATCGAAGACAAGCACTTTTCAGCGTGTCACTTCGTCTCCAAGCTTGACGCGGTCGAGGTCGGGAGAGCTTCGTGAACTCGCCGTCCCGAAGGGCAAAGGCATAGTCAGGCGGCGGAAGCACCTGCAAGGCGCGAAACGACGTCGGCCAGCCGCGTAGCTGGCGGCGACAGCCGCTTGCCCTTGAGCTTGAGTACGCAGTTGTCCCAGCCGAGTGCCGGCGACCGCAGCGACAGCACGTGAAGGCGCTCGCGCTCGTGTGCATCCACGGCAAGGGCGGGCAGGATGGACACGCCGACGCCCGCGGCCACCTGCCCCAGCACCGCGGCGAAGGATCCGAATTCGAACTTGGGCGTGAAAGCGACGCCGCGTGCGCGCGCCGTGTCCTCGAGCAAGCGCCGCAGGTAGGCGCCGGCTGCAACGGCGAGAAAGGGGCCGCGGACCAGTTCCTTGAAGGGCAGGCCGGCGCGGCCGCACACCGGGTAGTCGCGCGGCACCACCGCGACCAGCGGCGCTCGCGCGAAGATCCGGTAGTCGAAGTCCTTGAGCCCCGGAACGGCGGGGCCGAGCGCGAAGTCGGTCTTGCGCTGGCGCACCGCCTCGTACAACCCGCGCGACACCGCTTCCTGCACGCGCACCGTGACGTCCGGATAGCTGCGGCCGAATTCCGCCAGCGCCATGGGTAGCACCCGCGCGGCCAGCGACGGCGTGACGCCGACGTTGATCATGCCCCCGCGCACGCCGGACGTCTCGCGCAGTTCATCGGCCACGGCGCGCAGCTCGCTGACCACCACCTTGGTGCGCGCAAGCAGCGTGCGGCCCTCCGCGGTGAGCGCCACCCGGCGCGTGGTGCGGTCGAACAGCGGTACGCCCAGATCCTCCTCGAGCTGACGCACGTGCACGCTGACGGCCGATTGAGACCGGTGCAGCAGCTCCGCCGCGCGGCGGAAGCTGGAGCACTCGGCCACGCAGATGAACGTCTCGACGGCGCGCAGGTTCATTGATCGCTATCTATCAACAATACTTGCGATTTTCTCGATTGTAGGGTCCGAACCCGAGGTGCTTCAATGGACCGACCCATCCCCTCCAAAGGTGAAGCCGTGAGCGTTGCGAAGATGCGGACTGTCCACTCGCCGAAGGTCCCGACCCCTAAGCCCGGGATCAAGTCCAACTGCAAGGTTGTCGGCAACCAGGTGTTCATCGGCGGCATGGTGGGCCGCCGGGAGGACGGCACGATCCCCGACGGCATGGCGGCGCAGTCGCAGATCGCCCTGCGCAAGATCAAGGACCTGATGGAGGCGGCCGGCGGCGTCATGGCCGACGTGGTGAACCTCAACGTGTTCGTCACCGAGCTGGCCGCCGAAGAGTGGCAGGCCGCGCGACGGGAATTTTTCACCGGCGACTTTCCCTGCGCCACCTTCGTTGTAGTCAAGGCCTTGGCCGACCCGCGGATGCTGATCGAGATCAACGCGATCGGCTTCATCGGCGCGAGCCAGTAGTTCGCGCTCGAGATAGAAGAAGGGGGAGCCCGTCGCAACGAGATGTCTCGGCGATCTTCGCCGAGACAGGCAGGGCGCGGATGCGCGCGGTTGGGCGGGGTCAGTCCAGCTTAGGCAGCTTTGCATCAGCCGCCGCTTTCTTATAGTCCGCGATGTCCCGCACCTGCCGCGCCGCGAACGCGGCGCGGCTCTCCTTGCCTGCGTCGACACCCAGCTCCGCGAGTTTCTCGCGCACCTCGGGTTTTCTCAGCGCCTCGTTGATCACGGTGTGCAGCTTGTCCAGGATCGCCGGCGGCGTCTTCGCCGGCGCGAACAAGGCCGACCATGCGGCGATGTCGTAGTTGCCGACGCCGCTTTCGATCATGGTCGGGGTTTCGGGCAGTGCGGCCGAACGGGTCGCAGTGCTGACCGCGATGCCCCGTATGCGGCCTTGCCGGATCGCGGGCAGCGGTGTCTGGATGCCGTCCATACCCACCTGGATCTGCCCGGCGATAACGTCGGTGAGCGCCGGCGTGCCGCCGCGATACGATACGTAGGTGAGGTCGGCGCCAGTGCGGGTCTTCAGCAACTCCATCGCGAGTTGATGGACACTGCTCCCTACGCCGTAGCTCAGGCTGCCCGGCCTGGCCTTGCTCAGCGCGACCAGCTCGGACAGTGTCTTGGCCGGCACTTTGTCGTTGATATAGACGACCATCGGCGTGGTACCGACCAGCGCGACGGGCTCGAAGTCCTTGAGCGGGTCGTAGGGCAGCCGGTCGTACAACGCGGCATTGGCGCCATTCGGCCCGGTGGCCCCCTGCAGCAGGGTATAGCCGTCCGGCGCGCTGCGCTTGACCAGATCCGCGCCGACGATACCGTTGGCCCCGGGCCGGTTCTCGACGACGACCGGCTTGCCGAACTTCTCGCTCAGCTCCCGCGCGATCAGCCGGGCGAGAACGTCGTTGACGCCGCCGGCCGCGTAGGGCACGACGATCTGGATCGCGCGGCTGGGATAGTCGGGATCTGCAAGCGCCGGGCCGGCCGCACAGCCCGCCGCCACCGCGAGCGCCGCCAGGCGGGCCCCTGAAACGAGTCGTCCGATGGTGCTCACTCTTTGCTCTCCTTCAGGTCTGCAGCGACCGGTCCGGTCTGGATCAGCTCGATCTTGTGGCCGTCCGGGTCTTCGATGAAGGCGATCACGGTGCTGCCGAACTGCACCGGCCCGGGCTGCCGCGTCACGCGTACGCCCCGTGCCGAGAGCCGCGCGCAGCTCTGGTAGACGTCGGGGGTTCCGAGGGCGATGTGGCCATAGGAGGAGCCGGCCTCGTACGGCTGAGTCTGATCCCAGTTCCAGGTCAGCTCGACGACCGTATCGGTCTCCTCTGGCCCGTAGCCGACGAACACGTTGGTGTAGCGCCCTTCCGGCGATTCGCGGCGGCGGATCTCGCGCATGCCCAGGTCGCCGACATAGAACTCCAGCGCACGCTCCAGCTCCAGCACCCGCAGCATCACGTGCATGAACCTGAAGCCCGGAACAGGCGGCGCGGCGAGGTTCATGTCTGCGAGACTCCGCTTGCCGGCACGGCGGCTGCCGCCTGCTCGCCTGCCGTCGGCACGCCGCCTCGGTCGGTACGGCCGAGCGGATCGCCGAAGCGCTCGAGCATCACCTGCTGGAGGGACTTGGACGCATCCGCGACATGCCCGCCGGAACGTACGCAGTAGCTCTCGGGATGGGTGGCGGCAGCGGGCTCGGTGCCGTTCTCGAGGTCCCGCAGCATGTCGAACATCAGCCGCCGCCACCTGACGACGCCGGCATCCGTCGGTCCTAGATGCTCGTTTGAACGGTCCAGGATCGGCCCCTGGCTCTCCTGGATGCAGGCGTCCTGCTCGGCGATGCCGGTGATGCCCGTATAGGTGGAGTGCTTCTGCTGGACGCGGTCGATCTGATAGTCGTTGTGCCGGTTCCTGAGCGGGATCCAGGCCGCATCGACCTTGGCGTGCAGCGCCGCTCCGGCAGCGTAGCTGGCCCGCTCCTCGTCGGTCAGCGGCCGGTCGGGATTCCAGGAGTAGGAGTAGACCCAGCACGACCGGTCGTCGATCGGCGTGTAGCTCAGCCCGTGGTAGGTTTCGCCGGCGACGGTGCTGGGTGCGAACACGTGGGTCGGAAGCAGGTACTGGGTGATCCGCCAGTACAGGTCCTCGCCGTCGGCCTTGCGCGACGCACCGAGCACCAGGCCCCCTTCGTGTTGCAGGATCTGGAACTGCGGCCGACCGTCGTTGCGCATCCAGCGAATCCGATCCTGGTTCAGGCTCGACGTGGAGTAGCCCCGGGTCATCGTTGCGACGACGCTGCGTTCCTCCTCGTCGGACCGGGTCAGCGGGGCGTGCAGGAACGAGAAGTGCGCAGTATCGACGCTGCCTTCCATGATCTGCGCCCAGTTGCACTCCTGCAGCCGCTTGGTCATGAAGCGATGGGCGGCGGGCACGCGCGTGAATTCGAGCAACGGAAACGCCGGCTCGTACCCTGGCGGGCCGAAGTAGCCCCAGATCAGATCACCCGCCTCCCGGACCGGGAATGCGCTCAGCCTGATCCTGGGCAGGATCTGGGCGCAGCGCTCCGGCGGCATCGTCGGGGCATCGAGGCAGCGTCCATCGGTGTCGAACTTCCAGCCGTGGAACACGCAGCGGATGCCGCCTTCCTCGTTGCGGCCGAAGAAGAGATCGGCGCCGCGATGCGGACAGCGAGGATCGACCAAGCCGACCTGTCCTGCCGAGTCGCGAAAGGCCACCAGGCAGCGGCCGAGCACACGGACGCGCACCGGCGGACCATCCGGCTCGGGCAGCTCGCTCGCCAGCAGCACCGGCAGCCAGAAGCGCCTGAGCAGCGTGCCCATCGGCGTGCCTTCGCCGATCCGTGTCAACCTTTCATTGTCTTCTGCGCTCAGCATGGTCGCGGCATCTTTCCTTTCAGGTCGGGCCGTTGGAGGCCCGGTCGCATGAGAACTCGAACTCCCGGCGGTTGCGCTGCTCGGCGATCTGCCATCCGCCGGCGGCGCGGGCGAGCCGCGCGGTAACAATCACCAGGCGGCGGGGACCGGGAATGCTGGGCGTCTCGTCCGCCGGTCCCCCTTCGAACAGGTATGCGGTCAGGTACAGCACGGCGCTCGCGTTTGCCGCGTCGTCGGTGGTGATCAGTACGTTGGAGACGACATGGCGGACGATCCAGCCGGTCGGCCGCGCCCGCATCGCGCCGAGGATCGCCGTCCGACCGCGGAAGGTCTCGCCGCCTCGGTGCCAGACTCCGTCGGGCAGGAACAGGTCGACCAGTTCCTCGTACCGACGCTCGTCCAGGCAATGGACCTGCTGCTGAAGCACGCGCGCGCAGTCGGCCTCGATCTCCCGCCGCAGCCCGACGTTCATCGCCGTGGCGGTGAGTCAGGCTCTGGCCGCAGCCAGTGCGTACTTCGACGACAGCCGGCTCGCGAGGCCGTCGGCGGCCTGGACGAACAAGCCCAGCTCGGCGCCGGCGATGAACATGCGTGCGCCGTGGGCGTGGTATCGGTCGATGTCTGCTTCGGCCGCGAGCAGCCCGGCGATCTTCCCGGCAGCCTGCACCCGACCCACGCCGCTTTCCAGCGCCGCCACGACGTTCGGATGGGACGCCTGGCCCGTATGACCCATCTCGGCGGCGAGGTCGCCTGGGCCGAAGAAGACGATGTCGATCCCGTCCACCGATGCGATCGCCTCGAGATTGTCCAGCCCCTTGCGGCTCTCGATCAGTGCAACGGTGACGAAATGGTCTTCCGCCGTCCGGGGATAGGACTTGTCGCGGGTGAAACGTGTCGCTCGCACGGTGCCGGCGATCCCCCGAACGCCTCGAGGCGGGTAGCGCGTCAGGCTGACCAGCTGCCGAGCGTCCTCGCGGGTCTCGATGTTCGGAGCCATCAGGCCATCGGCGCCGAGATCCAGATACTGCCGGATCGCAGTGGCATCGAGCCCCGGCAGCTTGACGATCGCACCGGTGGGGCTATTCGCCAGCGCCAGCAACTGCGTGTGGACGATCGAAGGATTGGTCGGCTGATGCTCGGCGTCGAGCAGAAAGAACGCGAAACCCGAGGACGCGATCGCCTCGATCGTAAGAAACGACGGTATCGCGCATACGAGCCCGAACTGCGGGCACCCGGCCGCCAGTGCGCGTTTCAGCGCTAAGGCTTTGGTCTCCAACCGATTTCCTCATTGTTGTCCGATGCGACTGGTGCCGCCGCCTGCGGGCGGCCCGGCCGGCCGCGTTCGCTAACATAGGCGAGCACCTCGTCGGCGGGAAGTTGGTTTATTCCATTTCAGATATGAGTTTGGGCAATAGATGCGCGTCACGCTTCGACAGCTCGCCGTCTTCGAGGCCGTTGCCCGGCTCGGCAGCGTAAGCGCCGCTGCGGCCGAGGTTTCACTCAGTCAGTCGGCCGCCAGCCTTGCGTTGAAGGGGCTCGAGCAGTCGCTGGGCGTCGCGCTGTTCCAGCGCCAAAGGAAGAAGCTGATCGTCAACATGAACGGGCGCCGGCTGCAGCCGTACGCCAAGAGCATGCTGACGATGGTGCAGGAGATCGAGACTCACGGCGCAACGGGGCCGGACCCGGCACGCCTGCTGCGCATCGGCGCGAGCGGCACGATCGGCAACTACCTGATGTCGCGGATCGTCGCCCGCTTCCTGAAGCGGCATCCGCAGATCCGCGTCAGGCTCACGATCGCGAGCGAGGCCGACGTGATCGATCAGGTCGAGCAGCTCGTGCTCGACCTGGGGTTCGTCGAATCACTGTCGATGCGCCCGAACCTGCTGGTCGAGCCGTGGCTGGAGGACCGGCTGGTCATTGTCGCGTCGCCGAAGCACTGGGCCGCGTCCCGCCGCATCACCATTGCGCAGCTCGAAGGCGAGCGCTGGTGCCTGCAGCCGCTCACGTCCATGGGCCGGCACGCGTTCACCCAGCCCTACGGCGAACTGGTCCGGTCGGGGTCGATCGCATTCGAGTGCGACAGCATCGAAGCCATCAAGCGATCGATCCAGGCCGGCGTCGGGATCGGTTGCCTGTCGCGGCTCGCCGTCGGCAGCGAGCTCGGATGCGGGAGCCTCGTCGCGCTCAGGGTGCGCGACTTCGCGATCGAGCGGCGCTTCAACGTGATACTGAGACGCGACGTCTACCGGGGCGGCGCCGCAACCGACTTCGCGAACGAGGCGCGGCAGATGTTCGCACGGCGGTAGCGGCGGCGTCGGTGCCGCCCTGCATCGCTGAATGCCCGTTCCGAGCGAGCCGACACGCAGGCACCGGGCCAGCGGTCAGCCGGGAAAGTCGGTCGCGCTGCCGCGCTCGCGCCATTGCGCGATCTCCGCGGCCTGGGCGGCGAGCGTGGTCGCGACCGCCTCGTTGCCCTGCGCGCCGAGGACGATCGAGCGCGGCGGCGCGGGCAGCGCGGCGAGCTCGATCATCAGCGCCGCGGCGCGGTCGGGGTCGCCGGCCTGCTTGCCGGTCAAGGTGCCGGTGCGCTGCATCCGCGCCACCGCGGTCTGTTCGTAGCCGGCAACCCGGTTCGGCGTCTGGCGCAGCGATCGGCCCGACCAGTCGGTGCGGAACGGCCCCGGCGCGACGCAGGTCACGCGGATGCCGAGCGGCGCAGCTTCGGCGTGCAGCGCGTCGGACCAGCCTTCGATCGCATGCTTGCTGGCGGCGTAGTAGCCCGATCCCGGCAGGCCGCGGTAGCCGGCGACCGACGTGATGTTGATGATGTAGCCGCTGCGCCGCTCGCGCATGCCCTTGAGCACAGCGCGGGTCAGTGCGAACAGGCCGAATACATTGGTCTCGAACAGGTTGCGGATCTCGGCATCGTCGCCTTCCTCGATCGTGGTCTGGTAGCCGTAGCCGGCGTTGTTGACCAGCACGTCGATCCGGCCGAACCGCGCTTCGGCGGCGGCGACCGCGGCGCCGATCTGCCCGCCGTCCCGCAGGTCGAGCGTCACCGCCAGCGCGCGGTCGGCGTGCGGTGCGACCAGTTCGGCGATGTCGGCCGGCCGGCGCGCGCAAACCGCGGCGCGGCCGCCGCCGGCGAGCACTCGCTGCGCCAGCGCGCGGCCGAGACCGGTCGAGCAGCCGGTGATGAACCAGACCGGCGTCGCGGCGGCTGGCGGAGTCGATGGGGCAGGGGGGCTGGTGGTCATGGCGGCTCGATTGGTTGGTGCCGCGCCGGAGCGGTGGCGCCGGGGCGGTGGTCGTGTGGGGTGGTCGTGCGGGGGCAGTGGTCGTGCGGGCGGTCAAGATAGCACGGTGACCAGGGACGTGCCGGCGTGGCGGCGAGCCGTAGCGGCGCGGCGCCGGCGCCCGGAATCGACCACCCGGCACAGAGGGTGCCGGTTCGACCAGGCCGGGTCTCGTCTCGAACTGGACCAGGCCGCGCATGTCAATCATCGGACCGAATCCGGGAACGTGCACCACCGAGGAGACCCCGACCGATGCAGATCGACGCCGTCGACTTCTTCTACCTGTCGATGCCCGAAGTCACCACCGAAGCCGACGGCAGCCAGGATGCGCTGCTGGTCCGGGTCGCCGCCGGCGGCGAGATCGGCTGGGGCGAATGCGAGGCGGCGCCGCTGCCGTCGATCGCGGCGTTCGTCTGCCCGATGTCGCATGGTGCCTGCCGGCCGGTCGCGGCGTCGGTGCTCGGCGCGCGGCTCGAATCACCGGCCGACATCGATGCGATCGCGGCGCGCGTCGCCTACGACAGCATGGATCTGCTGCAGGCTGCGCACACCTGGTCGGGTATCGAGATGGCGCTCTGGGACATCCTCGGCAAGGCCCGCGGCGCGCCGGTCTGGCAGCTGCTCGGCTACGCGCGCTCGGAGCCGAAGACGCCGTATGCGTCGATGCTGTTCGGCGAGACGCCGCAACAGACGCTGGAGTGGGGCCGTGCCGCGATCGGGCGCGGCTTTCGCGCGATCAAGTACGGCTGGGGGCCGATCGGCCGCGGCAGTGTGCAGCAGGACGCCGATCATCTGCAGGCGGCGCGCGAAGCGCTCGGGCCCGACGGCATCCTGCTGGTCGACGTCGGCCAGATCTTCGGCGAGGACGTCGAACGCGCCGCCGCGCGGCTGCCGGCGCTCGAAGCCGCCGGCGCGGTCTGGCTCGAGGAGCCGTTCCATGCCGCGGCGCTCGAGGCGTACGCGGCGCTGGCCAGGCGCAGCGGCAAGGTCCGGCTGGCGGGCGGCGAGGGTGCGCACAACGTCTCGATGGCGAAGCATCTGATCGACTACGGCAACGTCGGCTACGTCCAGATCGACTGCGGCCGGATCGGCGGCATCGGCCCGGCCAAGACGGTCGCCGACCATGCGGTCGCGCGCGGCATCACCTACGTCAACCATACGTTCACGTCGCATCTGGCGCTGTCGGCATCGCTGCAACCGTACGCCGGGCTCGCCGGGCACCGGATCTGCGAGTATCCGGCGGCGCCGAAGGCGCTGGCGGTCGAGCTGACCGCGAATCATCTGACGCCGGCAGCCGACGGCACCGTGCGGGCGCCGGATGCGCCGGGGCTGGGGATGACGGTCGATGCGGCGGCGCTGCGACGTTACCGGGTCGATGCGGAGATCAAGGTCGGCGGGCGGACGCTGTACACGACGCCGCCGGCGTGATCGCGAATTCGGCATTCTGAGCGGACGAAGTCCGCGCGGGTGGCATCAAGGACCTCCGGACAAAGACCGCTTTTCCTAAATGTGCATTTAGCACATTTAGATCCGGCCCCGCTAGCATGCGCGCATGGCCGAAGCCCGCTCGCCCGCTCCGGCGGCCTCGTTCGCCGCCGACGCGCTGTTCGCCGCCGCCCGCGCGGTGCTTCGTCCGCTCGCCCGGCTCGCGGTCGCGACCGGCGTGCCGTATGCGCGGCTCGACGAGGCGTTGCGGCAGGCGCTGGTCGACGCGGCGAGCGCCGCGCATGCCGGGTTGCCGCCGCATCGTCGTGTCAGCCGGATCAGCACGGCGACCGGTTTGAATCGGCGTGAAGTCACGCGGCTTACCCGCACCGACGCGGCCCCCGAGCCGCCCCGTCCGTCGCCGGCGACGCGGCTGTTCCTGCGCTGGCAATCGGACCGGCGCTGGCGCGATCGCTCGGGCCGACCGCTCGCGCTGCCGCGCCAGGGCGGGCTGCGCAGCTTCGAGACGCTGGCCAACGGAATCACGCGCGACGTCCATCCGCGCAGCCTGCTCGACGAACTGATCCGGCTCGGCCTGGCCCGCCACGACGAGGCCAGCGACACGGTGACACTGCTGGCCGACGCGTTCGTACCGCGCGACGACCGGAACCGGATGCTCGGCTTCCTCGCGGCCAACGTCGGGGATCACCTCGATGCGGCGGTCGGCAACGTGCTCGGCGACGGTAGCCAGCACTTCGAGCAGGCGATCTTCGCCGACGAGTTGTCCGACGAATCGATCCACCGCCTGCGCGACGCGATCACGCGGCAATGGCGCGCGCTGCGCGCGGCGCTGGTGCCCGAGCTCGAGGCGCTGATCGAAGCCGATCGCGCGGCGGGCCGCCGCCAGGACCGGCGTGTCCGGATCGGCCTGTTCAGCTACACCGACCACGACGGCCGCAGCGGCCACGACGGCCGCCCGGGCCACAACGGACATCGCGAATGAACCATCCGATCCGACCCGCTGCCGCCGCCGGCACCGCGACCCGCGACCGCCGATCGTGGATCGCCGCCAGCCTGCGCGGCGCGCTGCTCGCCGCGGCAGCCGGCGCCGCCGTGCTGGCCGGTTGCGGCGGCGGCGGTAATGTCGCCGGCGTCGATTCCGGCGGCACCGGCTCGTTCGCGGTCGGTCCGATCTCCGGCTTCTCGTCGGTGATCGTCAACCGGATCCGCTACGACGATACCGGCGCCGCCGTCTACGACGGCGACGGTGCGGCCCGCAGCCGTGCCGATCTGCGGCTCGGCATGGTCGTCGAGATCGAGGGCTCGGCGCTCGCGCCGGCGCCGGCCGGCGCGGCGTTCGCGCGGCAAGGCACGGCCGGCGTGATCCGCTACGGCGCGGGCATCGTCGGGCCGTTGCAGGCGGTCAGCGCCGGGACGTCGGAGATCGTCGTGCTCGGGCAGGCCGTCGACCTGACGCCGACGACGGCATTCGGCGACGGCCTTGCCGGCGGCGCCGCCGCACTCGCGGCGCTGCCCAGCGGCACGCTGCTCGAAGTACACGGCTATCCGCATCCGACAGCGAACGCTGCCGGCCGCTATACCGCGACGCGGATCGACCGGGCGCAAGCCGGCGGGCCGTTCCGCCTGCACGGTACGGTCCGTGACCATGACGGCAGCGCGCGCCGCTTCCGGATCGGCGCCGCGCTGATCGATTACGCGGCGCTCGGCGCGGATGCCGCGCGCGATGCCGGCATCGCCGACGGCGCGACGATCCGCGTGCGGCTCGGCACGACGCCCGACCGCGACGGCGCCTGGTCGATGCAGCGGGCCGGCGGGCCGGCGCGATCGCTCGCCGATCGCGATGACGTCGACGTCGAGGGCCTGGTGACCGCGTTCACCGACCCGACGCGCTTCAGCGTCGACGGGATCCCGGTCGACGCGACCCGTGCCGAGTTCGACGACGGTGCGCGCGGCCGGATCGCGCTCGGCGCGCGCGTCGAGGTCGAAGGCCGGTTGCGCGGCGGCGTGCTGGTCGCGACCGAGGTGGAGCTGCGAGACGACGGCACGCCCGGCAGCTCCGGTGCCCCGGCATCGGCGCCGCGCCGGATCGAGCTCGAAGGCACGGTCGAGTCGATCGACCCGGCGACGCAGACCTTCCGGCTGCGCGGCGTCGTCGTCTCCTATGCCGGCGCCGTCTTCGACGACGGCGACGTGCGCAACCTGCGGGTCGGTGTCCGGGTCGAGGTCGAGGGCTGGCTTTCGGCCGACGGCACGACGCTCGATGCCCGCGAGATCGAATTCGACGACTGATAGGAGGTTCGAATGCATCCGACCGACTACCAACCGATGTTGCCGCGCGTCGCGCGGGCGGCCTGCCTGGTCGCCGGCCTGCTGATCAGCGCCTGCGGTAGCGGGGGCGGCAACGACGCGTCGGCTACGGCGGCTGCCGGATCCGGCAGCGGCACCGCGCCGAAGGCGCTCGCATTCACCGATGCGCCGGCACTGCCGGCGGCGCCCGCGACGCTGCCGGCGGCGAACTCGCGCAACATCTGCGCCGGCATCGCGATCACCGGGCGGCGCATCGAGAACCTGTCGGTGCCCGATGGCGCCACCTGCGTGCTGGATCGCGGGACACGGATCGACGGCAATCTCGAGCTCGGCACCGGCGCCGAACTGTTCGCGCGCGGGATCATCGTCGGCGGCAACGTCCAGGGGCAGCAGACCGGCGCGGTGCTGCTCGAGACGTCGACCGTCGGCGGTTCGGTGCAGCTCGATCGCGGCGGCGCCGCGACGATCGTCGCATCGACGGTCGAGGGCTCGGTGCAATGGAAGGAGCGTGCCGCCATGCTGTACGTGGTCGGCACGCGGATCGGCGCCGATCTGCAGCTGTTCGCCAACCGCGGCGGCGCGACGCTCGCCGACAACCAGGTCGGCGGCAACATCCAGGCCGACGAGAACCGCGGTTCGCTCGCGATCGATCGCAACCTCGCCGATGGCAATCTGCAGTGCAAGCAGAACGCGCCGGCACCGACCGGAGCCGGCAATCGCGCGGCGTCGAAGGAAGACCAGTGCGCAGCGCTGTGAGCCCGCCGTCGCTTCGTCGCTGACGCCGTGGTCGATCGATGACGCTGCTGCCCGATTCATCGCCGGCCGCGCTGCCGGGCCTGCTCGCCGATCCGCCGGTCGTCGTGCTGATCGTGCTCGTGCTGTGCACCGCCGGCTGGATCGCGCTGCGCGGTCGCGAGACCGCGGTGGCCTGCTGCGGCGTCGTTGCGCTGACCGGGGCCGGCGTGATCGCCCCGGAGCAGCTCCCCGGTGCGTTCGTCAACGGGCTGACGCTGCTGCTGCTGGCCGCCTATATCGCTTCCGGCCTGCTGCGCTCGAGCGGTCTCGCCGCCCGCGCGATCGGCCGGGCGATGCGCGGCGTCGATCATTTCGCGGCGCTGACCCGGCGCCTCGTCTGGCTGATCCTGGCCACCGCGTTCGTCGTGCCGTCGACGACCGGTCGCGCGGTGTTGCTGTTGCCGGTCTTCCTGGCGCTGGCCGCCGCGATGCCGAGCCGGCGCCACGCTGCCGCGCTGGCGCTGCTGTTCCCGACCACGATCCTGCTGTCGGCGTGTGCGGCACTGACCGGCGCCGGCGCGCATCTGGTCGCGGTCGATTTCATCGCGATGCAGGGCGGTCGCACCGTGTCGTGGTTCGACTGGCTGCTGTTCGGCCTGCCTTTCGCCGCCACGAGCTGCCTGGTCGCCGAGCGGCTGATCCTGACGGTCGCGTTGTCGCCGGGCGAACGATCGCGCGGCGTCGCGCTCGAGTGGGCCGCGCAGACGGTCGCCGCGAGCGAGCGCACGGCCTCTGACCGCGCGGCCGCGGTGCGTGCTGCGCTGCGCGGCATCGACTGGTCGGTGCTGCTGCTGGTGGGCTGCGCGATCGCGATCGCCGAAGCGGTCGCCCTGAGCGGCTTCGTCGACTGGCTCGCCGCGCGGCTGCCGGCACTGCTGCCGGCTGTCGCCGCGAGCGATCGCCGGTTCCTGGTCGCTGCGGCAGTGCTGATCGCGCTGTTGTCGCATCTGCTGGTGCCGTCCCGCACTGCGCGAGTGACGGTGCTGCTGCCGTCGCTGGCGCTGCCGATCGTCGCGCTCGGCGCCGATCCGGTCGCGCCGGTACTGATGCTGACCATGGCGAGCGGCTTCTGCCAGTTGTCGCCGGCCGGCGCCAAGGCGATGCCGATCTTCGGGATGCTGGCCGATCCCGCGGATGTCCGGCGGCTCGGATGGCTGCTGCTGCCGCCGATGTTCTTCATCGCGCTCGGCTTCGCCTGGTTCGTCTGGCCGCTGCTCGGGCTGCGGCCATGACCGGATCGCCGGCCACGGTTGCGATGCCGCCGTCTGCTGCGCGGCTGTTCGCCGGCGTCGGGGAGCGGTGCGCCGGCGTGGCGGAGCGATCGCCGACGGTGCTGGTCGCGCCGTCGGGATTCAAGGAGTGCCTGCCGCCGCGCGCGGTGGCCGACGCGATCGCCGATGGCGTCGGTCGTGCGATGCCGTCGGCGCGCATCATCCGGTTGCCGCTGGCCGACGGCGGCGAAGGGTTCGTCGACGAGCTGGTCCGGTTCGGCGGTGGCGCGATCGAGCGGATCGTCGTCGACGGGCCAGTCGGTGACCCAGTCGAGGTCCGGCTCGGCCTCATCGGCGCCGGCGGGCAACGGACCGCCGTGCTCGAGATCGCCGACGCCGCCGGCCTCTGGCGCGTGCCGCCCGGCCGTCGCGATCCGACGCGTACCGACAGCCGCGGCGTCGGCCAGATGATCCACGCTGCGCTCGACCGCGGCATCCGACGGATCGTCATCGGTTGCGGCGACAGCGGCGTCAACGACGGCGGTCTCGGCATGGCGCGGGCGCTGGGCGTCGCCTTCCGCGATCGTGGCGGCGCCCCGGTCGCGAGCGCCGGGGCGCTGGCGGATCTCGCGGCTATCGATCTTTCCGGACGCGATCCGCGGCTCGCGGCGGCTTCGATCGAAGTCGTGGTCAATCCGTGCGCACGGCTGCTCGGTCCGGACGGGGTCAGCCGTCGCTACGGTCCGCAGAAGGGCGCGACACCGGCGCAGGTCGAACGGCTCGAGGCCGGCCTGGCGCGGCTCGCCGCGTGCATCCGGCGCGCTACCGGATGCGACGTCGCACAGCGCCGCGGCGCCGGCGCATCGGGCGGGCTCGGCGCCGGCTTCACGGCGTTCTGCGGCGCACGGCTGGTTTCCCGTTTCGCGTTCGTCCGGCGCCATTTCGGCTTCGATGCCGCGCTGCGCGCGGCGGACCTGGTGATCACGGCCGAAGGCTGCGTCGACTTGCAGACCGTCGCGGGCAAGATGCCCGGCTGGGTGGCGCGGCAGGCGCGGCGTCATGGCGTGCCGGTGATCGCGCTGGCGGGCCGGATCGACCTGCCGCCTGCGCTGCGCGACGCCTGCGGCTTCGATGCGCTGGTCGAGATCGCGCCGCCGGCTTGCTCCCCGGCCGAATCGATCGCGCAGGCCGCGCGGTGGCTGCGCGAGCGCAGCGCCGAAGTCATCGGCGGTATCGTCGTCGCCGGCACCAGGGGTCGGAATCGATCCGGCGGCGCTGCACCGTTACCGGGTCGACGCCGAGATCCGGGTTGGCGGGCGGACGTTGTATGCAGTAGCGGTCCTTGCGGTCCCGGTAGTATCGCGGTCTGCCCGCCATGAGGAACCTGCCCGTGACTGCCTCCAACCGCGTCCATGCCGCCGTGCTGATCATCGGCAACGAGATCCTGTCCGGCCGCACCCAGGACACCAACCTCGCCTATCTGGCCAAGAAGCTGAACGAATACGGCATCCAGGTCCGCGAGGCGCGGGTGGTCGCCGACGTCGAGGCCGACATCGTCGAGGCGGTCAACGCGCTGCGCCATCGCCACGACTATGTGTTCACCACCGGCGGCATCGGTCCGACCCACGACGACATCACCGCCGAATGCATCGCCAAGGCGTTCGGCGTGGAGCTGGTGGTCAACGAGGAGATCGCCGAAGTGCTGCACCGGCGCGAGGTGCCGCCCGACGTCATGGAGATGCGGATGCGGATGGCGCGCGTGCCGGAGGGCGGCGGGCTGATCCGCAACCCGTTCGGCCCGCACGGCTTCTACATCGACAACGTCTACGTGATGGCCGGCATTCCGCAGGTGATGCAGGCGATGCTCGGTTCGCTCGAAGGGAAACTGCGGCGCGGCGAGACGATCGAGTCGCGCTCGGTCACCGTATTCCTGCCCGAGAGCCACGTCGCGCGGCGGCTCGGCGAGATCCAGATGCGGTATCCGCACATCGACCTCGGCAGCTATCCGTTCCACCGCAACGACCGCTATGGCACGACGCTGGTGATGCGCGGCAGCGCCGGCGCCGACCTCGACGAGATGCTCGCGCAGGTGCGGCAGATGATCATCGACCTGGGCGGCGAGCCGCACGAATAGGATCGCGGCCGGGATCGAGGAGCCCGCGACCCGGACCGGGGCCGATGCCGCCTACGACGAGCGATCGAGCATCTTCTGGCGAATCCGCTCGATCGCGTGCGATGGGCTCAACCCCTTGGGGCAGACCTCGGTGCAGTTCATGATCGTGCGGCAGCGATACAGCCGGTACGGCCCCTCCAGGAAGTCCAGCCGTTGCTGCGTGTCCCGGTCGCGGCTGTCGACGATGAACCGCCATGCCTGCAGCAGACCGGCCGGGCCGATGAACTTGTCGGGATTCCACCAGTACGACGGGCAGGCCGTCGAGCAGCACGCGCACAGGATGCATTCGTACAGCCCGTCCAGCGCGGCGCGATCGTCGACCGACTGCAGGCGCTCGCGCTCCGGCATCGGGCCGTCGTCGATCACCCACGGGCGGATCGAATGGTAGTGCGCGAGAAACTGCGTGAGATCGACGATCAGATCGCGGATCACCGGTTGCCCGGGCAATGGGCGCAACGTCACCGGCTCGCGCAGGCCCGCCAGCGGCGTGACGCAGGCCAGGCGGTTGCGTCCGTTGATGTTCATCGCGTCGGAGCCGCAGACGCCCTCGCGGCACGAGCGGCGAAACGACAGCGAGTCGTCGATGCCTTTTATCGTCTGCAGCGCGTCGAGGACCATGCGGTCGTTCGGGCGCAACGCGATCTCGTAGACCTGCAGCCGGGGCCGTTCGTCGCGGTCGGGATCGAAGCGGTAGACGTCGAATCGCATCGTCATTCCATCGGGGTTCTCAGCCGGCGATGCGCAACAGCGCGGCCGCCAGACGGACCACCGTAAGCGCGAGCGTCACGGCGATCGCGGCCAGCAGTGCCGCCTGCAGCCACCGCGGCTTCACGTAGTCGAGCAGCACGTCGCGCGCGCCGACCCATGCGTGCGCGCTCAACGCGACGAAGAACAGCAGCGCGGCGGCCATTGCCCAGGGCGGTCGCCACCACTGAGCCCACCGCGCGTGGTCGAGCGGCGGCTCGATCAGCGCACGCCCGGCGATCACCGCCAGAAAGACCAGCAGGTACAGCGCGCTCAATCGCTGCAGCGTCCATGCGCGAAGCCCGCCGAGCAGCCGTTCCATCATCGCGCTCCTTGCCGCGTCCGGTTCGGGTTGCTCAGCGCATCAGCCAGGCGACCAGTGCGGCAGCGGCCAGCCCGCCTCCGATCGCGATCCCCGCGCTCGCACGGGCATGACGCAGACGCCAGCCGACGCCGGCATCCATCGCCAGGTGGCGCACGCCGGCGAGCAAATGGTGCGCAAGCGCCCAGGCCAGCACGATCGCGGCAAGCCTCGCCCACCAGCCGTCGAGCAGGCGGACCGCTTCATCGAAACCGGTCGGCCCGGCGAGCGAGCGGCCGAACACCTCGGCCAGCACCGGCAGCGCGAGCACCAGCAGCACACCGGAGACCCGATGCAGGAACGACGCGACCGCGCCGACCGGCAGCGCGATCCGGCGCAGATCGAAGTACACGGGACGGCGAGTCATCGCAGCGGTTTCGCGGCCGGCGCAGCAGCAGTGTCACCGTACCATGCGCCAGGCAATCATGGAAGCATGCGCTTTGCGCCGCGCGCGCTGCCCGATTCCGGCAATGTACGCAGGGTCATCGATGCGCAGCCACCGCACCGCCGACACGGCTTCCTTGCCCCTCGGTTTATACAGGACTAAAATAGTCCTGTATTTTGGAATCCAGCGAATCTCCGATCGATCAGCATGCTTCGCGTCAGCCGATTCACCGATTACGGCACCCTGGTGATGAGCCACATGGCTGCGGCTCCCGATCAGGTGTTCAGCGCCGCCGATCTCGCCGGGCGGATGGGCCTGAGCGTGGCCGCGGTGAGCAAGATCCTCAAGGGCCTCGCGCGCCGCGAACTGGTGGTCAGCCTGCGCGGCCGGCGCGGCGGCTACGCGCTCGGTCGTCCGCCGGAGCGGATCACGCTGGCCGACATCGTCGATGCGCTCGAGGAGCGGCCGTTCGGGCTGACCGAATGCAGCGCGCGAACGGGCTTGTGCGAGATCGAAGAGACGTGCCGGATCCGCGCGAACTGGCGGCGTGTCAGCCAGGCGGTGCGCCGCGCGCTGGAGGCGGTGAGCCTGGCCGACATGCTGCGGCCGGTACAGTTGTCGGCGCCGATCACCGTGCACCGCCCCGCGCGGCTCGCGGCCGGCAGCGCGAAGCCGCCGACCGCCGACCGACCGCGCGCGATGACTGGAGATCCGACACCATGAGCGCCGCCGCCAACGATCGCATCGAATCGTTCCTGGAACGCGGCTATCCGGCCGGCTTCGTCACCGAGGTGGAGGCCGACAGCGTGCCGAAGGGGCTGTCCGAGGACGTGATCCGGACGATCTCGGCGCGCAAGGGCGAGCCGGCGTTCCTGCTCGAATGGCGGCTGGCCGCGTACCGGCACTGGCTCACGATGAAGCTGCCCGAATGGGCGCAGGTCAGCTATCCGCCGATCGACTTCCAGGACATCGTCTACTACTCGGCGCCCAAGCGCACCGGCGACGGGCCGCGCAGTCTGGACGACGTCGATCCGGCGTTGCTGCGCACCTACGAGAAGCTGGGCGTGCCGCTGCACGAGCGCGCGCGGCTGGCCGGCGTCGCTGTCGACGCGGTGTTCGACTCGGTTTCGGTCGCCACGACGTTCGGCAAGCAGCTCGCCGCGCACGGCGTGATCTTCTGCTCGTTCTCCGAAGCGGTGAAGAACCATCCCGAGCTCGTGCGCAAGTATCTGGGTACCGTGGTGCCGCCCGGTGACAATTTCTATGCGGCGCTGAACTCGGCGGTGTTCTCCGACGGCTCGTTTGTCTACATCCCGAAGGGCGTGCGCTGCCCGATGGAGCTGTCGACGTACTTCCGCATCAACGCGCGCAACACCGGCCAGTTCGAGCGCACGCTGATCATCGCCGACGAGGGCGCGACGGTCAGCTACCTGGAGGGCTGTACGGCGCCGATGCGCGACGAGAATCAGCTCCATGCGGCGGTCGTCGAGCTGGTCGCGCTAGCAGGCGCGAACATCAAGTACTCGACGGTGCAGAACTGGTATCCCGGCGACAAGGACGGCCGCGGCGGCATCTACAACTTCGTCACCAAGCGCGGCGACTGTCGCGGCGACCGCTCGCGGATCTCGTGGACGCAGGTCGAAACCGGCTCGGCGATCACCTGGAAGTATCCGAGCGTGATTCTGCGCGGCGACGGCGCGGTCGGCGAGTTCTACTCGGTCGCGCTGACCAACCACCGTCAGCAGGCCGACACCGGCTCGAAGATGATTCACATCGGACGCGGCACGCGCAGCACGATCATTTCCAAGGGCATCTCGGCCGGCCGGGGCAGCAACACCTTCCGCGGCCTGGTGCGCGTGACGCCCAAGGCCGCCGGCGCGCGCAACTACACCCAGTGCGACTCGCTGCTGATCGGCACGCAGTGCGCTGCGCACACCTTTCCGACGATCGAGGCGCGGCATCCCGACGCGCGCATCGAGCATGAAGCGACGACCTCGCGGATCGGCGAGGATCAGTTGTTCTATGCGATGCAGCGCGGGCTGTCGGCCGAGGACGCGGTGTCGATGATCGTCAGCGGCTTCTGCAAGGAGGTGTTCAAGGAATTGCCGATGGAGTTCGCGGTCGAAGCGCAGAACCTGCTCGGCGTCAGTCTGGAGGGCAGCGTCGGTTGAATCGGCCCGCCCGCGAAGGAGAAGCACGAATGCTCGAGATCGTCGATCTGCATGCGTCGGTGGACGGCAGGCCGATCCTGCGCGGCCTGGACCTGACGGTGCCGTCGGGCGAGGTGCACGCGATCATGGGCCCCAATGGTTCGGGCAAGAGCACGCTCGCGCAGGTGCTCGCGGGGCGCGACAGCTTCACCGTGGAGCGCGGACGCGTCACCTGGGACGGCCGTGACCTGCTCGCGCTGCCCGCCGAGCAGCGTGCGCGAGAAGGCGTGTTCCTCGCGTTCCAGTACCCGGTCGAGATCCCCGGCGTGTCGAACGCGTACTTCCTGAAGGCGGCCGTCAACGCGATCCGCCGCCACCGCGGCGAGCCCGAGCTCGACGCGATCGACTTCCTCGCGCGCGTGAAGGCCGAGATGAAGGCCGCCGGCATGCGCGAGGAATTCCTGTACCGCTCGGTCAACGAAGGCTTCTCGGGCGGAGAGAAGAAGCGCAACGAAGTGCTGCAGATGGCGCTGCTCGAGCCGCGGCTGGCGATCCTGGACGAGACCGATTCCGGTCTGGACATCGATGCGCTGCGAATCGTCGCCGACGGCGTCAACCGGCTGCGCGGCCCGGAACGCTCGATGATCGTCATCACCCATTACCCGCGGCTGCTCGAGTACATCGTGCCGGACCGGGTCCACGTGCTCGCGCAGGGCCGCATCGTGCACAGCGGCGACGCGGCGCTCGCGCACGAGCTCGAGGCGCGCGGCTATGGCTGGATACCCGGCGTGCAGGCGTCGGACAAGGGCCGGCGGGGAACGGCATGAGTGCCGCTGCCCGTCTGGCGGCATTCCCGGCGCTGGCCAAGCGCCTGCCGGGCGCGCGCCTGCCGTGGCTGGCCGCGCTGCGGCGCCGCGCGATCGAACGCTTCGCTCGAGCCGGCTGGCCGACCAACCGGCTCGAGCAGTGGCGGCACACGTCGCTCGCCGGGCTCGAGACGCAGACGTTCGCGCCGCCGGCGGCGGCGCCGCGCCCCGAGGCGCTGCTCGCGCGGCTGCGCGGGCAGACAGACGGCCCGCGGTCTCGTGCCGACGACGGCGACGGCGGCGGACACTGGCTGGTATTCGTCGATGGCGCATTCGCGCCGGCGTTGTCGGCGATCGGCGCGCTGCCGGCCGGCGCGACGATCACGGCGCTGTCCGCAGCGCTCGCCGCGCGAGAGCCGGATGTCGAGGCGCTGTTCGGCAGCGCCGAAGACGGCGAAGCACCGTCGGCGCTGAATGCGGCGCTGGCCGGCGACGGTGCGCTGATCCGCATCGCACCGGGCATCGCCGTCGACGCGCCGATCCATCTGGTGTTCATCGGCGGCGTGCGCGAGGGCGAGCATCACGTCCGCAACCTCGTCAAGGCCGGTGCGGGCACGCGCGCCACCATCGTCGAGCACTACGTCGGCGAAGGCGATGCGGCGACACTGACCACCGCGGTCACCCGCATCGACGCCGGGGCGGACGCCCGCATCGTCCATCTGAAGCTGCAGCAGGAAGCCGGGCAGGCGGTGCACCTCGCGGCGATCGATGCGGTGCAGGCGCGCGGCGCGGCGTTCACGTCACATGCGCTCGCGTTCGGCGCGCGGCTCGCGCGCACCGACATCCGCACCCGCTTCGACGGCGAGGGCTGTCACGCGCTGCTGAACGGCCTGTACCACGTCGACGGCCGCCGCCACGTCGATCATCACACCCGCATCGACCATGCGCAGCCGCGCGGCACCAGCGAGGAGCACTACCGCGGCATCGTCGACGGCATCGGGCACGGCGTGTTCTGCGGGCGAATCGTCGTCGCGCCGGGCGCCGGGCGCACCGATGCGCTGCAGCGCACCGACAGCCTGCTGTTGTCGCCGCACGCGCAGGCCGATGCGCGCCCGGAGCTCGAGATCTACGCCGACGACGTGAAGTGCACGCACGGCGCGACCGTCGGCCGGATCGACGAGGAGAGCCTGTTCTACCTGCGTTCGCGCGGACTCGATGCAACCGATGCACGCAACCTGCTGATCCGCGCGTTCGCCGCCGAGGCGCTGGCGCGCATCGACCTCCCGTCGCTGCGCGCACGGGCCGAGGCCGCGATCGGTGCACGACTGCCGGGCGGCCCACTGTCGGCGCCTCGTGATGGGCGCCTCGCGATGGACGCCTCGTGATGAAATCGCTCGCCGCCGATTTTCCGATCCTCGCGCGCCCGGTGCGTGGCAGGCGGCTCGTCTATCTCGACAATGCCGCGACCACGCAGAAGCCGGCGGCGGTCATCGAGGCCGAACGCCGCTTCTATCGCGAGTCGAACGCGAACATCCATCGCGGCGTGCACTGGCTGTCGCAGCACGCCACCGGCCTCTACGATGCTGCCCGCGAGCGGGTACGCGGCCTGCTGGGCGCCGCGCATGCCGACGAGATCGTGTTTACTCGCGGTACCACCGAGGCGATCAATCTCGTCGCGCAGAGCTGGGCGCGGCCGCTGCTTGCCCCGGGCGACGAGATTCTCGTCACCGGCCTGGAGCATCACTCGAACATCGTGCCGTGGCAGCTGGTCTGCGCGCAGACCGGCGCGGTGCTCAGGCACGTGCCGATCACCGAACGCGGCGAGCTCGAGCCGGGCGCGTACGAAGCGCTGCTCGGCCCGCGCACGCGGCTCGTCGCGGTCGCGCACGTGTCGAACGCGCTCGGCACCGTGAACCCGGTCGCCGCGATGGTGCGCAGCGCGCATGCGGCCGGCGCCCGGGTGCTGCTCGACGGCGCGCAGGCGATCGCGCACCTGCGTGTCGACGTGCAGGCGCTCGACTGCGACTTCTACGCATTCTCCGGCCACAAGTTGTACGGGCCGACCGGCATCGGCGCGCTGTACGCGCGCCGCGAGCTGCTCGCGGCGATGCCGCCGTGGCAGGGCGGCGGCGACATGATCCGCACCGTGAGCTTCGAGGGCAGCACCTGGGCCGAACCGCCGGCGCGGTTCGAGGCCGGCACGCCGAACATCGCCGGCGCGGTGGCGCTCGGAGCGGCGATCGACTACCTGCAGCAGATCGGGATCGCGCGCATCGCGGCCCGCGAGCAATCGCTGCTCGCCAAGGCTACCGACGCGCTGCAGCGGCTGCCTGGTGTGCGCCTGTACGGCACCGCTCCCGACAAGTCGGCCATCGTGTCTTTCACCGTCGACGGCATCCATCCGCACGACCTCGGCACGATCCTCGACGACGACGGCATCGCGATCCGCGCCGGTCATCACTGCGCGATGCCGGTGATGACGCGCTTCGGCATCGCCGGCACCGCGCGCGCGTCGTTCGCGCTGTACAACGACGACGACGACATCGACGCGCTGGTCGGCGGCATCGGCAACGCGCAGCGGCTGTTCGGCACGGGGCGGGCGCGATGAGCGATCTGCGCGAGCTCTACCAGGAAGTGATCTTTGATCACAACCGCAGCCCGCGGAACTTCCATCCGATGGCCGACGCCGACCGCGTCGCCGAAGGTCACAACCCGCTGTGCGGCGACCAGCTGACGGTTTACCTGCGCGTCGTCGACGGCCGCGTCGCCGATGCCAGTTTCGTCGGCCACGGCTGCGCGATCTCGACCGCGTCGGCATCGCTGATGACCGAGGCGGTCAAGGGCCGGCCGATCGATGAAGTCGAGGCACTGTTCCGCGACTTCCATGCGATGCTGACCGACGCGGAGCCCGCCGCGCGCGACCTCGGCAAGCTCGCGGTGTTCTCCGGCGTGCGCGAGTACCCGGCGCGCGTAAAGTGCGCGACGCTCGCGTGGCACACGCTGCACAACGCGCTGGCCGGCACGAGCGGCACCGCGAAGACCGAATGAAGGAGAATCGATGATGGGCGACAGACACGGACAGATCGTCGAGGTGGTCGTCGAGCGCGACTGCCCTGCCGTCGCCGTGCCGTGGGGCACGCCGGTCACGCTGGAGGCGGGCCGCGTCGGCTACGTCAGCCAGCGGCTCGGCGGCACGATCACGCTGATGGTCGACGGCAATCTGTACCGGGTCGACGGCCGGCACGCCGACGCGCTCGGGCTCGACGGCGACGGCGACGCTGCGCGGCGCGAGGGCGGCGCGGACGGCGCCGGCAACCCGGACAACCCGGACAACCCGGACAACGAGCCCGACGCCGCCGTCACCGCCGAATCGGTCGAGGCCGCCGCCTGGAAGCTGCTGGCGACCTGCTACGACCCCGAGATCCCCATCGACATCGTCAACCTGGGCCTGGTGTACGGCTGCGACGTGTCGCCGTCGGCGAACGGCCGCTTCCGGATCGACATGCGGATGACGCTGACGGCGCCCGGCTGCGGCATGGGCACGCTGCTCGCCGACGAGGCGCGGCGCAAGCTCGAGGGCATCCGCGGCGTCGACCGGGTCGACGTGGAGCTCGTCTGGGACCCGCCGTGGAGCCGCGAGCGGATGAGCGAGGCGGCGCGGCTCGAGATGGGACTGATGTAGGGTTTCATTCTATCGGTCTAGCCGGTGCCAGCCGCCCGAGGTTCCGACGATCGAGGACGTGCTGCCCGGCTATCGGGCACAGGCCTGGTTCGGCCTCTCGGCGCCGGCCGGCACGCCCGAAGACGTGCAGGCGCGGCTGTCCGGTGCAATGGGCAAGGTCATGCTCCAGGACTGGGCGCCATCCGGGCCGGGACCGCGGAGCAGCCTCAGGCCGCGCCGCGCCATGAGCCGTCGCTCACGAGCTTCTGAACCACTTCGACGATGAGACCGAAGATGCACTCGGCCGCATCGCCGACGGTGAAGGCGCTGTTCGTGCACAGGCACACGCGCCTGGTGAGATCCACGCCGGATATCCGGCGTGCCGTCAAACCCTCGGATTGCGTCGTCGACAGGGCTGAAGGCGAAAGGATGGTGGCACCCAGCCCGCTTGCCACCATGGCCTTGATGGTCGTCGTGGAGTCCAGTTCCGCAAAGATGTTCAGCGCGTAGCCGGCCTGGTCCCAGACTTCCTGGATGATCTGCCGAGTGGCGTTCGTCGCGCCCGGGAAGAGGATGAACTTGTGCGACGCGGCGTCGCGGAGCGCGATCGGATCGCCCCATGGCTGCGAGCCGGCGGTCAGCAATACCAGCTCCTCCGTCAGCAGCGGCTCTATGTTCAGGTGGGCCATCGGGCTCTTGCGTGCTGCACTTTCGGCGCCGGTGCCGCGATCGAACAGCAGCGACATCTCGATGCGCCCGTTCGTGACGAGTTCCTCGAGCTGACCCGTCAACGCTTCCCGGATCCGAAGCTGCACCTGCGGGAATCGCAGCTGCGCCGCGCGAGTCAGTGGAACGGCAAGGACGTTGGCGATGCTCGGCGGCATGCCGATCGACACGGTGCCGGACGAACCGGCGGCTGCGCTGCTGACCTCGGATCGCAGCCGGTCCATCTGACGCAGAACGGTCTGTGCGTGCTTGTAGAAGCTCAAGCCCGCCTGCGTGGGCGCGACCCCGCGCGAGCTGCGTGCGAGCAGCCGGACGCCGAGTTCCGATTCGAGGCTGGCCAGTTGCTGGCTCAACGCGGGCTGCGCAATGTACAGGTCGGTCGATGCGCGGGACAAGCTTCCGAGATCGACGATGCGAATGAAGTAGCGCAACTGCCGCAATTCCATGCGATTCATTCTACAGCCAGGGTACGCGCCCCCCGGTCGGCTCAGGCAGGGCTTCGCGGATCTTCCATAGGTCTCCGATATGGCCGGATACGGCTTCCCTATTGGACGCATCGCGGGGGGCTACCTAGCATGCCTTTCATGGAGTTTGCTGCGGATGCAAGAAGACTTGATGACTCTGAAGATGTATTCGGACTACAAGAGTCCGTATGCCTACATGGCATTCGAGCCGTGCCTCGATCTGGCTCGCGAGTTTCGTGTCCACGTGCGCTGGATTCCTTTCCAGCTTCGTCTGAAGGACAAGGGCGCGCGCAGCGACCATTCCGACTTCAAGGTGAAGTACTCCTACCTGGATGCGAGGCGCTGGTCCCGGGAGCGCGGGCTTTGGTTCAAGGGGCCGCTGAAGATCTACAACACCCAGCCCTCGCTGATCGGCGGCCTTTTCGCGCGCAAGCACGGCCGGCTTCGCGAGTACAGCCTGGAGGTCTACCGCAGATTCTTCATGCGGGAGTTCGAGGCCGATCTTCCGGAGGCCGTGGCGGCGCTGGTTGCCGAGCTGGGGATGCCGAGTAACGGATTCATGGAGTATCTGCACGGCGAAGGGCTGGCCGAGTACGAGCGCTGCCAGCAGGAGGCCGATGCAGATCAGTGCTTCGGCGTTCCCTACTTCATCTTCGACGGCGAGCCGTTCTGGGGATTCGACCGGATGGGGATGCTGCGCCAAACGCTGGCGGCAAGGGGCCTGGCGCGCGCTCCCGGGACGGAGACAGTCGAGGCGGGGGCCTGAGGTGCTCGATCTGTACTTCTGGCCGACGCCCAATGGCTACAAGGTGTCCATCCTGCTCGAGGAGCTGGAAGTGCCGTACCGGGTGGTTCCCGTCCACATCGGCAAAGGCGCGCAGTTCGAGCCGGGTTACCTCGCCATCAATCCGAACGGCAAGATTCCGGCCCTGGTGGACATGGAAGGCCCCGGCGGAGCGCCGATCTCGATTTTCGAATCGGGGGCCATCATGATGTATCTGGCCGAGATGAACGGATTCAGGTTCATGCCGAGCGAGGTCCGGAGCCGCTACGCCGTCGTGCAGTGGCTGATGTTCCAGATGGCCGGAATCGGACCAATGCTTGGTCAGGCGCATCACTTTCGGAACTACGCGCCGGAGAAAATCGACTACGCGATCCGTCGCTACACCTCGGAAGCGGGGCGCCTGTATTCGATCGTGGATCGGCGTCTGGGTGAATCGGAGTTCCTGGCCGGACCCGAGTATTCCATCGCCGACATGGCGGTCTACCCCTGGCTGCGTGCGCACAAGCTGCAGGGGCAGAAAGTCGACGAATTCCCGAACCTGCAGCGCTGGTACAACCGGCTTCGGGCACGGCCCGGCGTGCAGCGCGGAATCTCGGTGCTGTCCGAGAAGGTGCCGCCGCCGGACAAGAGACGGCCCGAAGGAGAGCGCTGGGACACGCTGTTCGGCGAGAAGCAGTACGCGCGCAGATGAAACCCGCACAGTTGCCGATGCTGCTCGGATACCGGGTTCTCGACTTCACCCAGTTCGTCGCCGGACCGACCAGCACCAGGATCATGGCGGAACTGGGCGCCGACGTCGTCAAGGTGGAGCTCGGACCCGCTGGCGACCGGACCCGTATCTCGGGTCTCAAGCCGCGGGACGTCGCGTCGTCGCAGAGCACGTACTACTTCCAGCACAACCACTCGAAGCGGTCGCTCGCAATCGATTTCAAGAGCCCGCAAGGGCTGGCGCTGATCAAGGCGATGATTCCCGAGTTCGACGTCGTCGTCGAGAATTTTTCGCCGGGAACGATGACCCGGACGGGCCTTGGCTACGATGATCTCAAGGCGCTCCATCCGGGCATCATCATGTGTTCGATTTCGCTGGGTGGGCAGAATGGGCCGCTGGCGCAGAAGCCCGGCTACGACTACATCGGCCAAGCCTATTCGGGTATCGCCGATCTCATCGGCGAGGCCGACGGACCGCCGTCCCTGCCTGGAATGGCGATCGGCGATTTCGCCACGGGAATCGCGGCGGCCATGGCTATCGGCTTCGCGCTGCTCCATCGCGAGCGCACCGGCGAGGGTCAGCACATCGACGCTTCCATCATCGATACGTACTTCCAGATGCACGAGGCCGCCGTGCCGCGGGTGTCCCTGCGCAAGAGCCGCCGGCCGGTGCGAACCGGCTCGCAGCATCCGGATGGCGGGCCGATCGGCATCTTCCGGTGCGGGGATCACGGCTACGTGACGATCGTCGTGCTTCCGCACCAGTGGAACTCGTTCGTCGGCGCGATCGGCATGCCGGGTCTGGACGAGGATCCCCGCTTCGCCACGCCGGTCAAGCGAAGGGATCACAACGAAGACCTGAAAGCCATCATCGAGCAATGGCTCGGTTCGTTCGATTCGCGGGCCGCGGCGCTGCGGCGCCTCGACGAGTTCCGCGTTCCCTGCGCTCCGGTGCTGACCGTGGCCGAAGCCATGGACCATCCTCATCTGCGCGGCCGGGGAACCGTGCGGCGCGTGAGCGACCCTCTGCTGGGGGAGTTCGACATTCCCGGGCCTCTGGTGCGGTTCTCGGCTTGGAACCAGCCGGCCGATCTGCGGGCGGACCTGCTCGGCGAGCACAACGCCGAAGTGCTATCGGATCTGCTCGGGCTGTCGGCCGAGGAGATCGAACGGCTTCACGGGGACCGGATCCTCGTCAGGGATCCTGCTGCCGCCTGAGGGGCGGGCAGCTTTCATCAATAAGCATGCGCCGAAAGCAGGCGCTGGAGACAAGAGAATGAACAGGACTTCCCGGCGCATGTCGATCCTGGCGATTGTCGGCCTGGGTACGCTGACGGCGGTCGGAGCACGTGCGCAAGACGCCTACCCGAGCCGGCCGGTCAAGATTCTGGTCGGCACACCGCCGGGCTCGGCGCTGGACGTGAGCGCGAGAGCGGTCGCGCAAATCCTGTCCCAGGAGCTCGAACAGAGCTTCGTCGTGGAGAACAAGGCCGGGGGCAGCGGTGTCATTTCCGCGATGCAGGCCATCCGGTCGCCGGCCGACGGCTACACGCTGTTGATGGGGTCGAGCGGCATCTTCGCGGTCAACCCGACGCTGTATTCGAAACTGCCCTACGACCCGGTGAAGGACTTCGAGCCGATCACGATCATCAACGCATTGCCGATGATTCTGATTGCGCATCCATCGTTCCCGCCGAACAGCGTCGCCGAGCTGATCGACTACGTGAAGCAGAGGCCGGGGGCGGTGAGCTACGGATCCAGCGGTGCCGGCATCACCAACCATATCACCATGGAGTACTTCGCCAGCAGCGCCGGCCTGAAGCTTTTCCACGTGCCGTATCGCGGCAGCCCGCAGGCGCTGAGCGATCTCATGGGCGGCCAGATTCCGCTGATGTTCGACACGTCGTCGAGCATCCTGCCGCTCGTCAGCCAGGGAAAGTTCAAGGTTCTGGCAGTCAGCACGGCCAAGCGCACCGACGTCGCGCCGAACGTTCCGACGATCGCAGAGTCCGGTGTGCCCGGATTCGAAGCGGTCGCGTGGACGGCGCTCGCTGCTCCCGCCGGTACTCCGCCGGACATTGTCGACAAGCTCAACCAGGCCGCCGTGAAAGGGCTGAAGACGCAGGAAGTCCGCAGGCGCTTCCAGACGCTGGGTTCGGATGTCGTCGCGAGCTCGCCCGCGGAGTTCAGCGCCTTCCTGAAGTCGGAAATCGTCAAGTGGGGAGCCATCGTACGCAGCAGCGGGGCAAAGGCCGATTGACGTGGATCAGAAGCGACCGATCGTCAAGATGTACACGGATTTCAAGAGTCCGTATTCCTATCTGGCCTTCGAACCCGGGCTCGATCTGCCCGAGCGATTCGAGATCGAGTTGCGCTGGCTGCCTTTCGAGGGCCGCCAGCGCGGCGCGGGCGAGCGCAGCATGTATTCCGAGCGCAAGTACCAGTATTCGTGGATCGACGTGCGGCGATGGGGACGCCAGCGCGGCCTGCAGTTCGAGCCGCCGATCAAGGTGTACGACAGCAAGCCGGCACTGATCGGCGGCTTGTTCGCGCAGCGGCAGGGCCTGCTGCGCGGATACGGTCGGGAAGTCTTTCGCCGATTCTTCATCCGCGATCTCGAGATCGACCAGCCTGGCGCCGTGGCCGACGTCATCGCAAGTCTGGGCATGAACGACGATGCGTTCCTGCGGTATCACGCCGGAGCGGGCGCGGACGACCTGCAGGCCGCGCGCGAGGAAGCGATCGGCGACCGCGTGTTCGGCGTGCCGTTCTTCGACTTCGACGGCGAACAGTTCTGGGGCAACGACCGGCTGGCGCTGCTCGAGCGACGGCTGACGGAGAAGGGCTTCTCCCGGACCGTTGCCTCCTCCGGCTAGCGCCGTCACGAATCCCTGACAGAAGCCATCCCCCATGAAGAAGATCCTGGACGGCATCGTCGTTCTAGACCTCACACGGTTCTTCTCGGGTCCGCAGAGCACGCTCTTCCTTGCCGGGATGGGCGCCGAGGTCATCAAGATCGACGACCCGAACGGCGGCGATCCGACGGCTTTCGCGCCGCCGTTCGCGGGACCGCTGGGCGTTTCGTTCGAGGCGCAGACCGAACAGGACATGGGCGTGCCGTACCTCAAGCGCGCGCGCGGCAAGAAATCGATCACGCTGAACCTCAAGTCCGAGGAAGGGCGTGAGATCTTTCTCAGGCTGGCGCGCCAGGCGGACGTCATCGTCGAGAACTTCAGCGCCGGCGTGACCCGCCGCCTCGGCATCGACTACGAGACCGTGGCCGCGGCCAATCCGCGCATCGTCTACTGCTCGCTTACGGGATACGGGGCTACCGGCCCCGACCGGGACGCCAAGGCCTATGACCTCATGGTGCAGGCGGCCGTGGGGCTGGTGAGCCTCACGGGACAAGAGGACGCGCCACCGGTCAAGGCCGCGACGCCCCTGTCGGACGCCATCGCCGGTGCCATGGCTGCAACCGGCATCGTCGCCGCACTGCTGCATCGCGAGCGCTCCGGCGAAGGACAGCAGATCGACGTCGCCATGGCCGACTGCCTGTTCTCCCTGCTGTTCGATGAGCCGATCGATTGCTACGACCGGCTCGGCGTCTCGTCACGGCAGGCAAATCGCGCCATCCGGTTCTCGCCGTTCAACGTCTATCCGGCGAGCGACGGTTGGGTGGCGATCGGGGTCGCCACGAATGAGCAGTGGGCCGGCCTGGTACAGATCATCGGCGCGGACATTCCGGCCGGCTGGACCGATCACATGCGCGTGGGATGGCGAATTGCCAACAACGCTGCCATCGACGAATGGATCACCGGCTGGACGCGGCGGCATACCCGCCGGCAGCTCGTCGACGCACTCGCGGAGGCCCGTGTGCCGGCCAGCTCGGTACGGACGATCGACGAGGTCATGCGGTGGAGCCAGCTCCGCTCACGCGGCATGATCGAGCCGCTCTGGAACCCGCTTGCCGGCGCGAGGATGGCGGCCGAGGCGCCGGGCTTCCCGATCAAGTTCGCCCGCACGCCGGCGTCGTACGGCCCCGCGCCCGTTCCGGGCTTCCACAGTGACGAAGTGCTGTCACGGTTTGCGCAGGTCTCCGCGGAGAAACTGGCCGACCTCCGGCAGCGCGGCATCGTCTAGCTCCCACCGGAAGGCCAGGAAATGATCGCCATCGGCAAGCGAGACTGCGGCGTGATGCGTCGGCGACGCCTCGAACTGGAAGACGGAACGCCGTATCACAAAGGCGAATGGATGGAGTCCGGCCAGGACGCCGACCTTTCGCCATTGATGTTCCTGGTCGAGCAAGGGCCGCACTCGACGCTGCCGTCGCACTTCCATCGCCAGAACGAATTCCAGCTGGTGGTCGAGGGCAGCGGGACCTTCGGCTCCCATGCCGTGGACCGATATGCGCTGCACTACGCCGGCGCCTATACGGGATACGGGCCGATCGTCGCAGGGGCTGCCGGACTGTCCTATTTCACCATTCGTGCCGTCTTCGAGACGGGCGGCTACATGCTGCCTGCGAGCCGCAGCGAAATGATCCCCGGGCCGAAGCGGCAGGTCTTCTGTACCCCTTTCGATGCGGCATCGACTGCGGCGCTGAGCGGACTGGATTCGGCAACGCGCATTGATCTAGTTGCCGACCAGCCGGATCGGCTGGCAGCGCAGCGCATCCTGATCCCGCCACACGGAAAGGGCGTTGCGCTCGACGGTCGCGGCACCTCCGGCGTCTTCAACGTCGTCCTGTCGGGGCGGATCACGTGCGACGGAGCCGAGATCGGACTGCTGGAGTCGATCTTCGCCTCCGCGGACGAGACCCCGTCGGTGTTCACGGCCTGCGATGCTGGTGCCGAGGTCATCTCGCTTCGAATCCCGATCAAAGTGGCGCCATATCTGTGACGCCCCCACAGCAGGAGACAGACTATGCAAATCGGACGGCGAGCGCTGATCCTTGCCACGACGGGCGCGGCCACGGTCGGCAGTGCCACGAGCTGGGCTCAGCCGGGCTATCCGAACCGGCCCGTCAAAATCGTTGTCGGCACGCCTTCCGGATCGGCACTCGACATCAGTGCCAGGACCGTCGCACGAATCCTGTCGCAACAGTTGAAGCAGGGGTTCGTCGTGGAGAACAAGGTCGGTGCCAGCGGCATCATCTCGACGATGCAGGTGGTGAAGGCGCCGGCCGACGGCTACACGCTGCTCATGACCGCGAGCGGCATGCTTGCCGTGAATCCCGCCCTCTATGAAAACCTGTCCTACGATCCGGTCAGGGATCTCGTGCCCATCACGATCGTCAATGCGATGCCGCTATTCCTGGTCGCTCATCCCTCGTTCCCGCCCGACAGCGTCGCCGAACTGATCCGCTACGCGAAGGCGCGTCCCGGGGCCATCAGCTACGGCTCGAGCGGTGCCGGTATCGTCAACCACGTCACAATGGAGTACTTCGCCAGCAGCGCCGGCCTGAAACTCGTGCATGTCCCCTACCGTGGGGGCCCGCTCGCGCTGAACGATCTGATGGGCGGCCAGATCCCGATCATGTTCGAGGTGGCGACAAGCATCCTGCCGCTCATGAACTCCGGCAGGTTCAAGGTCCTTGCGGTGAGCGGAGCCCGGCGATCCGATGCTGCTCCCACCGTTCCGACGGTCGCCGAATCCGGTGTGCCGGGATTCGAGGCGACGGCATGGACGGCCCTGGCGGCACCCACCGGAACGCCTCCCGACATCGTCGAGATGCTGCAACGCGTCGTCGTCGAGGGCCTGCGAACGGAGGAGGTACGCAGCCGCTTCCTCGGCCTTGGTGCCGATGTGGTGGCGAACTCGCCGGCGGAATTCGCGGCGTTCCTCGAGTCTGAAATCGCGAAATGGGGTGCGATCGTCCGCAGCAGCGGCGCCAAGGCCGAGTAGGACCTCGGCGGCGCTGCGCGCGGCCCATCATCTGTTCGAGCGCGTCTACATGAGCGAGGACGCGCAGGAAGGGCCGCGTGCGTTCGCCGAAAAGCGCGCTCCGCGTTGGATGGGTCGCTAACCGCAGAAGGAAGGTCATGCATTTCGAGCTCACCCCGGAACAACAATCCATCCGAGACGCGGTGAATCGGGTGTGCGCCGACTTTCCCGAGTCGTATTGGCGCGAGCGCGACATCGATGGCGTCTTCCCGCACGCCTTCTACCAGGCGATGGGCGAGGCGGGCTGGCTTGGCCTCGCCATCCCGGAGCAGTACGGCGGTGCGGGCTTGGGTGTGCAGGAGGCCGCGGTGATGATGCAGACCGTCGCCCAGTCGGGCGGATGCATGAGCGCAGCATCCAGTATCCACGTCAACGTCTTCGGTCTGATGCCGGTCGTGGTGTTCGGCAACGACGAGCAGAAGAAGCGGATGCTCCCGCCGATGGTGAAGGGGCAGGTGAAGACCTGCTTCGGCGTCACGGAACCGAACACCGGCCTCAATACCACCAAGCTCAAGACCCGCGCCGAACGGCGAGGAGACAGATACGTGGTGCAGGGCCAGAAAGTCTGGATCAGCACGGCGCAGGTCGCCGAGAAGATCCTGCTGCTCGCGCGTACGACTGCCGCGGAGAATCTCGCTGCTGACGACCGGTCGGGCGGCCTGTCGCTGTTCTATACCGACATGGACCGCAGCAAGGTGGATATCCGCAAGATCGACAAGATGGGCCGCAAATGCGTCGATTCCAACGAGCTCTTCATCGATGGTCTGGAGATCCCGGTCGAAGACCGCATCGGCGAAGAAGGCAAGGGCTTCAAGTACATCCTTCACGGGATGAATCCCGAGCGCGTACTGCTGGCGTCGGAGGCCATCGGTATCGGCAAGCTCGCGCTCGGTAAGGCAGCCGAGTACGCCAACGAGCGGGTGGTCTTCGACTGTCCGATCGGCAAGAACCAGGGCGTCCAGCATCCGCTCGCGCGCAACTGGGTCGAGCTCGAGGCTGCCGAACTGCTGATGATGAAGGCGGCCTGGCTTTACGACTGCGGCAAGGCGTGCGGCGCCGAGGCGAATGCGGCCAAGTACTTCGCTGCCGAGGCGGGCTTCCGCGCCTGCGAGCAGGCGATTCTGACGCACGGCGGCATGGGCTACTCCAAGGAATTCCACGTCGAGCGCTACTTGCGCGAGGTCCTGATCACGCGCATCGCGCCGGTGAGCCGGGAGATGATCCTGTCGTATATTGCCGAGCGGGTGCTTGGACTGCCCAAGTCGTATTGAGCCTGCCAAGAGAGGTCTGCGTGATACGGTGAGCGCCGCAGCCGTAGCGCGCGCTCGAATGGGCCTTGCTCAACGGCAGTGCGATCGACGCGCTCGAACTCCAGGGCCGCCTAGGACCGGCGGCCGAATCGTACCCCGATCCTCCCCAGCCGCGAGAACCCGGCATCGATCCGGTCTTCGGGCATGACCGGCACATTCGGCGTCAGCGACCCGGTCATGACGATCATTCCGGCCCGCAGCGCCTCGCCGCTGTCCGCCATCGTGTTGGCCACGAGCGTCAGCGCGGCCAGCGGGTTACCCAGCACCTCCGCGCCAGTGCCGGACGCCACGGCGCGTCCGTTGACGGACACCGACACGCCCTCGGCGCGCAGATCGAGTCCGTGCGGCGCGCGAAGCGGCCCGCCGAACACGTAGCGCCCGCTGAAGTTGCTCGCCAGGATCCGTGCCCGGTGGCTCGGTCGCGGCCTGTCGCTGAAGGCGAGTATCTCGAATGCCGGAAACACCGCTGCCACCGCGGCCCATGCGTCCAGCAGCGTCAATCCCGGGCCGCGCAGGTCACGCTTGAGCAGGACGCCGATCTCCGCTTCGATTGCCATCCGCACGGCCGAATACGGCACTTCCGTCCGTTCGTCCTGGACGCAGGATGCCATCATGCAGCCGACGATCGGTCCTTCGACGTGCTCTTCCTGGCGGACGGCCAGGTGGGAACCCGCCACTTTATAGCCGACCAGGCGATCGCCGCCGGCGCAGCGCCTGCGCACCAGCGCCGTCCGCAGCCGATAGGCGTCGCTGTCGCTGAACGTCGGGCGCAGATCCATGATGTCGCGCCATGGCGCATGGCCGGACAACTGCGCATCGAGCCAGTCGAGCAGCGGATCGTCGGGGTCCATGCTTGCCTCTCCTGGTTCAGGCGAAACGGACATTCACGCTGCCCAGCCGCGTGAAGTCGACCTGGATCGCGTCTCCGGGCGATACGGGTACCGCCTGAACGAGCGAGCCGGTCATGATGACCATGCCGGCCTCGAGCCCGGCGTCGTAGCGCGACAGCAGGTTGGCGATCTTGGCCACGACGCCCAATGGGTTACCCAGCACTTCGACGCCCGTGCCCGATCCCCTGGGCTGCCCGTTCAGCCGGATCGTCGCGCCTTCGGTCCGCAGGTCGAGCCCGGACAGAGACGACATCGGCCCGCCGACCACGATGCCGCCGGTCGACTTGTGCGTGGCGATACCCATCTGGCGGCTGCGCGTCTTGCCGCCGATGGACCAGTCCGCGAATTCGATAGCCGGAAACACGCCTTCGGTGGCGGCTGCGACGTCCAGCCACGTCAACCCGGGGCCGGTCAGGTCCTTCTTGAGCAGCACGGCGATCTCCGGCTCGACGATGGTGTGGATCTCGCGTTTGAGCAGGATCGGTGCCGACTCGTCGGCCAGGCCCGACTGCATCAGGCAGCCGGCGACCGGCCCGTCCATGCCGTTGGCCTGCTGCATGGCCTTGCTCGTGTAGGCTGCCTTGTAGCCGATCAATCGGTCGCCTTTGGCGCACTTGCGCTGCGCCACTGCCAGCATGAGCCGGTACGATTCGTCGACGGAGATGCCGGGCACGACGTCGACGATATCCTTGAACGGCTCGCTGAGCGCGATCTGCCGCTCGAGGTAATCCAGCAGGTCGTCGCGGGTCATTGGCCGTCTCCCTTCAGTTGCCGCTGGAACATCGAAAAGATCCGCTCCCAGGACTTCTCCGCCGCCGCCTTCTGGTAGACCGGCCTACCGGGGAAGGAGAACCCGTGGTGCGCACCGGGGTGGATGTCGGCCTCCCAGCGTGCCGTGCATTGCTTCTCGGCCAGCGCGATGAACTCGTGCGCCTGTGGAAGCGGTAGCGCATAGTCGTGCTCGGCGAAGCCGAAATAGACTTCGCCGCGCAGGTGCTCCAGCAGCTTGTGCGGCGAGTCGGGTGCATCGGTCATCATGCGGGTCCCGAACAGCGAGCCGTGGGCGGCGAAGACGTCGGGAAAGGCGGCGGCGGCCTGGATCACGAAGCGCCCGCCCATGCAGAAACCGACGGAGCCGGCGTGGCCACGCGCTGCGGCCGGATCGGATTCGAGGAAGCGAAGCAGCACGCCGGTATCGGCCATCACATCCGCGTCGCTCAGACTGTCGAGTACCAGCTTGCGCAGCGCGGTGACCTGCGGCGTCTTGTTCTCGGGGTCGATGACGACCTTGCCGAGGCGGTAGTACAGGTCGGGCAGCGCGCAGTAATAGCCCTCGGCCGCCACGCGGCGTGCCAGATGCAGCAATACCGGGCTCATCCCGCCCACGTTCTGGTACATCACCACCACCGGAAACGGGCCCGGCCCGCCGGGGGTAGCGATGAAGGTCTCCATCAGACCGTCCGGCGTCCTGACGTGATCGATCCGTTCCAACATCGGCTTCTCCTGTTATTCCTTCTTGATGCCTTCTTCGGCGACGAGGTCGGCCCAGCGCCGCAGCTCGTTCCGGACGAACGCGCCGAATTCCGAACTCGTGCCGCCGGCTACCTCGAAGCCCTGGGCCTGCAGGGTCTGCTGCAGGTCCGGCGCCTTCAGCACTTCGCCGATCTCGCGGTTGATCACGGCGACCACGTCGGCCGGCGTGCCCGCAGGCGCGAAAAAGCCGGACCACAGCGCTACATCGTAGCCGGACACGGTTTCGGCGATCGCCGGCACGTCCGGTATCGCCGGCGTTCGGTGTCGCGTACTGACAGCGAACGGCCGCAGCCGGCCGTTGCGGATCTCCGGCAGAGCGTTGTTTATGGGATTGAGCATCAGGTCGAGCCGGCCGGCGAGCAGGTCGATGGTGGCGGGCGCGGCGCCCTTGTACGGAACATGGTGCATCTTGGCGCCGGCACGCCGGGCCAGCAGTTCCATGCCCAGATGGTTGGAGCTGCCGATGCCGACTGATCCGTAGGTGATGATGCCGGGGCGCTCGCGCGCCAGTGTCAGCAGGCCGGCCAGGTCGGTAGCCGGCATCGATGGGCCGCCCACCAGCACCATGGCGCCCGAGGCGACATAGATGACGGGTACGAAACTCTTGACGGGATCGTAGGGCAGAGCGGCGTGCAGCGCCGGTACGGTGGCGAAGCCGATCGACGCCAGCAGCAGCGTGTGGCCGTCAGGCTCGGCACGCGACACGGCCTGCGTCGCGATCATGGCGTCGGCTCCGGGGCGGTTGTCGACGATGACCGGCTGGCCCAGGCGCTGCGACAACTTCTGGCCGATGAGGCGCGCCTGCACGTCGATCGGCCCGCCGGCCGGGAAGCCCACCACGATCCGCACCGGGCGGGACGGATATTGCGCCTGCGCGGCGAACGGCAGCGCCAGGGCGCAGAACAGTGCGATGCATCGGAGACCGTTCATGGCTTTACTCCAACGTGATGCCGAGCGTCTTGGTCATCTCTGCCCATTCCTTGAGGTATTCCGCCGTGAACGTCAGGAAGTCGGCGGACGACTCGGAGTGCATGGGCAGGAAGCCGAGCGCCCGGATCCTGGTCTGGTACTCGTTCGACTGCACCGCGGCGGAGACCGCTTGCGAGATGCGTTGCGCCACGGCGGCCGGGATGCCGGCCGGCGCGCAGATGCCCAGCCACGATCCGTTCACGAACGGCAGCCCCTGTTCCGTCAGTGTCGGCACCTCCGGCAGAGAAGCGACCCGCTCGGCAGTGGCCACGCCCAGGATCTTGAGCCGGTCTGCGCGGTAGTACCGGGTCGAATTGCCGATCGCATCGAACATCAGGTGCACACGGCCCGCGATGAGATCCTGGATCGCTGCCGTCAGGCCGCCCTTGTAGGCGATGGGCGTAACGCTCGTGCCCGTCGAGTGGGCAAACCATAGCCCCATGATCTCTTCGACCGAACCCGCGCCGAGGCTGCCGAGGTTGAGCTTGCCGGGATTGGCTTTCGCGTAGGCCACCAGTTCGGGGGCGTTCCGGACGGGCAGATCGTTCGTGACGCTCAGCACGAAGGGATTCGAGGCAATCAGCGACACCGGCAGGAAATCCTGCACGCGAAATCCGGGGTCGCGGGCCAGCGCGGCTGTCAGGAAAGTGCTGCTCGTGCACTCGAGCAGGGTATGGCCGTCCTTCGGCGCGTGGACGAATTGCGCCGCGGCCACCTTGGTGGCGGCGCCGGGCCGGTTCTGGATGATCACCGGCTGGCCGAGCGAGCGGCCGGCGATCTCGGCTACCAGCCGCGCGGCGGTATCGGCCGGACCGCCTGGGCCGTAAGGCACGACCAGGGTGATGGGCCTGGAAGGGTAGGCTGGCTGCTGGGCCAGGGCCGGCGCGGCCGCCAGGGCGCCGCCAAGGACTACGGCGGCAAGGGTTCCGTGAATCCTCAGGAACATGGTCTCCTCCATAGGGGCATTGCGCTTTTCAGGAAGTACACCTATCGTTGCGCTATCCGCAACGCCGTGACCTAATTCATCCTAGCATGCGCAATTCGTCCGCAACGCAGGGCATCCAGTCCGTGGGCTTGACGCTCCGTGTGCTGGAGGCGCTGGCGGCGTCTCCGTTCCAGCAGGGCGCCAGCGAAATCGCGCGGGCGCTCGGCATCAGCAAGTGGCGCCTGCACCGGCACATCCATACGCTGCGCGAACTGGGATACGTCATCCAGGATACGGAGACCGGCAAGTTCGAACCCGGAACCGCGTTCTACACGTTGACCAAGGCGATCCCGCCGCGCTTCCGGTTCATGGAATTCGCGCGGCCCGCGATGGTGGCGTTGCACAAGGAGATCGGCCATACCGTCGTGGCGGCCGTGCTGGTCAACGACAAGATGGTGCTGCTCGACAGCGTGCCCAGCGCCGAGGAGGGCGGGCTGGACATCGCGCGGGGCAAGCCGCACGACCTGCACGCATCGGCGCACGGCAAGACCGCACTGGCGTTCGGACCGCCACCGTTGCTGGAGGAAATCGTCCGGGCGCCGCTGCGACGTTATTCAGCGCAGACCATCACGGATCCGGCGCGCCTGCGGCGCGTGATCGCGCAGGTGCGGATCCGGGGGTGGGCATCGGCGTTCGAGGAAGGCCCGCGCAGCGGCATCAATACCGTTGCCGCGCCGCTGATCGGCCCGGATCAGGTCTTCGTGGGCTCGATCGGTTTCATCGTACCGGGCCGGGCGCGGGCCGTGCGGCCCAGGGTGCACGAGATCGAGATCCGAGCGCTCATGGCAACGGCCGAGCGCATCTCGCGCGGGCTTCGCTGAGAGGCGACGATCGGATCGCGCGCTCGACCGGTCCCGCCGCCAAGGAAACGGCCGGTCCGGACGCGGCACGCAGCCAGGATTTTCTCTACGACGCATCGGGTCTGCCGGAATGATCGCCGTCGACACGTCGGCGTTGATGGCTGTCCTGCTCGATGACGTGGCGCGGGAGTATGGATGCCCTCTGCTGTTCGTCGGAGGCGACTTCCGCCGGACGGGCCTGGAAGCTGCGCTCGTCGTCAGGTGAGTGCACCCCGCACCGCGTCGACCAGCGCCGCGCAGTCCGCTGGCAACGCCGCGCCGCGCCAGGCGACATGTCCATCGGGCCGCACCAGCACCAGCGGCGCCGGGTACGCCGCCGCGATCGCCGGGTCGGCGATCCGCTCGACGCGCAGCGGTAGCCGGCAGACTTCGGCGGCGCGCTCGAGCGGCGCGACCGCGGGCGCCGGGTGGCCGACCATCAGCACGAAGCCGTCGCCGAACAGGTCGAGCGTCGAGCGGCCCGGCGCTAGCCAGGCATGCGGCGCGCGGGCGCCGGGCCAGGTGCCGGGCACGTAGTCGGTCGGGCTGTCCGGCGGCGGGGTCGAGCCGTCGGGGACGACGATCGGCGACGGATCGTAGCGGTAGCCGAGCTGGATGCCGAGCGAGTTCCATTCCTTGGCGCGCTTGTCGCGGATTACCGCGGCCAGTGCGCTGCGCGCCGCCGCGCCGGCCGGGGTGTCGTCTTCGATCTCGGGAGCGATCGGCAGCGACGCGTCCTCGGCGCGGTTGCTGGCGGCTTCCTCGACGTTGCGCGCCGCGACCGGGCGCCGCTCGATCGCATAGCTGTCGAGCAGCACCGGGCCGCCCCAGCCGTCCTGTACCGCGGCGATCTTCCAGCCGAGGTCGACCGCGTCGCCGATGCCGGTGTTCATGCCGAAGCCGCCGCGCGGCCACAGCAGGTGAGCGGCATCGCCGACCAGGAACACCCGGCCGGCCCGCATCCGCTCGGCGACGACGCGGTGGCCGGCCCAGGCGCGCGCGCCGAGCACGGTGAACGGCAGATCGCGGCCGAGCGCGGTGCGGACCCGCCGTTCGGGGTCGAGCGGCTCGTCGGCGCGCGCATGCTCGATCAGCCGCCAGCGCGCATCGCCGTCGACCGCCGACAGATTGGCGCGCGCGTCGGGGTTGACGATGTCCATCATCACGCCGGGCTTGCCGGCGAGCGCATCGCGCAGCGCGGCCGACTCGAAATAGACGGTGACGTTGTGGCCCTCGGCGAAGCTGCCCTGCATCGCGATGCCGAGCCGCTTGCGGGTTTCGCTGGCGGCGCCATCGCAACCGGCGAGGTAGCTGCATTCGATGGTCAGCGGTGCCTCGTCGGCGAGCATCCGCGCCTGGATGGTGACCCCTTCGGCGCCGGCCTCGAACGTGGTCGCCTCGCAGCCTGGCAGGTGGATCACGTTGGAGAAGCGCAGCAGCCGGTCGCGCATCACCGGCTCGAACAGCATCCGCGGACACCAGATGCCGGCCTCCGGCGTGACGTGACCGAACTGCTGCTGGAAGTCGCGGTTCGATGGCCGCTCGAAGCACAGCAGCTCGTGCCCGAGGATCCGCGTCATGAAGCGGACGTTGCGCGGCACGTCGGGCGGGAAGCCGGCATTGCGGACGCTGTCGGCGATGCCCCAGCGGCGGAAGTGCTCGAGCGTGCGGGCATTGACCGATTCGCAGGTCGGGAAGTCGACCAGCTCGGTGTTGCGCTCGATCACGACGCAGCCGATGCCGCGCCAGCCCAGCTCGTTGGCGAGCGCGAGCCCGACCGGGCCGCCGCCGATGATCGCGACCGTGGTCCTGATCGCCGCCATCGGCTATTCCTGCGGACGCACGGCGTGGGGCTCAGCCGATCCGGCCGAGCTGCTCGGCCGATTCGCCGGCCTTCAGCCGGGCCAGCAGCGCATCGGCGTCGACCGCGACGCCGACCGGATTGGCGGCGAACGCCGGCGATCGCATGAACCCGACGAAACCGGCTTCAGTGTCGAAGTTCGACGCCGAGAACTCGACCAGGTTGCCGTCGACGTCGTCGTAGTAGAACGACATCGCCGGCCCGTGGTTGAAGGTCTTGTACGGCCGCACGCCGAGCGCCGCCAGCCGTTCGTAGCGCAGCAGCAGATCGATCAGCGTCGCGTTGCGGAACTGCATGTGATGCAGGCCGCTGCCGGTCGCGGCCGGCGGCTGCAGGTCCGGGTAGTCGAAGATCGCCACGGTCTGGCTGTACGGGAAAGTGTGCGCGACGCGGATGAAGCACAGCTTCAGCTCGAGCGGCAGCCGTTCGGTCAGGCCGTGCCGGCGCCGTTCCCAGTCCGGCGGCACATGCTCGAAGTAGGCGCGCACGCCGAGCGCCTGTTCGTACCACTCCTTCATCTCGGCGTAGCGCGAGGTCTTCAGCACGACCTCGGAAAGCCGCGGCGGCGCGAGATCGGCGGTGGCGAGCGGCGGCGCGGACGAGCTCGCGAGCGGCGGTGCCGGCGAAGTCATTTGGCGAAGCGGTTGCTGAACAGGCTCGCCAGGTCGTCCCGCTTCTCGTCCGGCTTCAGCGTGCCGCCGGTCAGCGCGAACTGCTGGGTGTTGCGCAATGCGCGCTCGTCGGTGGTCGGGTCCTTCGGCGAGGTGCTCCGGATCAGCTCGAACGAGCGCTCGAGCACCGGCGCCGGCAGCTGCGCGAAGCGCGCGCGCAGGATCTCGCGCGCCTTCGCCGGTTCGTCCTGCATCATCTTCAGCGCCTCGGCGAGCCCGGCGACCAGATCTCGGCAGATCGACTCGTTCTTCTGGCAGTAATCGGGGCGGGTGACGATCACGTTGGACGCGTACGGATTGATCTCCGGCATGTCGTCGCGGGAATTGCGGATCACCACCACGGCACCCTGGTCGACCGCGGTCGCGACGAACGGCTCGCTGAACGCGAAGCCGTCGATGGCGCCGGACTTCAGCGAAGCGACCATGTTCGGCGGCTGCATCGGCGTCAGCGTCAGCTCCTTGTCGACGTCGACGCCGGCCTTGGCGCCGAGATACTTCAGCATGCCGTGCGGCAGGCCGAGCGGTGCATCGATCGCGATCGTCGCGCCCTTCAGCGCGCGCACCCGCGTCGCCAAGTCGGCCTTCGGATCGATCTTGCGCTCGCGCGCCGCCTTCTCCGACAGTACGACCTCGAGCAGGAACTCGGCATGGGTGGTCGCGATCACCAGCATCGGCTGGCCGCGCGCGGCGGCGCGCAGCACCGAGGTCGCCGCGGTGCTGGCGAAATCGGCGCTGCCGGCGATCACCGCGTTGGTGGCGCCGGGGCCGGCGATCAGCGGCAGCTTGACGTCGAGCCCGCGCTTGCTCCAGAGGCCGGCGTCGGCGGCGATATAGATCGGCGTGAAATGGATCGCGGTGGCCGGCAGCGCCAGCGTGGTCGCGCGTGCCGGAGTGCCCTGCGCCGCGGCCGGTGCCGGCAGCAGCGAGGCCGTCAGTGCCAGCGCCGGAGCCAGCACCGCAAGCAGCAGCCGGGCGGATCGGATGAGGTGTGCAGGGTGTCGCATCGGATTGTCTCCTTGTCTGCATGCTGCAGAATGCATGCACCGGTTCGTATTGTCCGGTTATGTGTGCTCGATTTTGGCACATAATCGTCCGATATGCATGCATGGAGACACTTGCCAGCCCAGCGCTGGCTCGACGCGTTGCTGGTGGCACTGGCCGTGCTGGCGCTCTGGCAGGCCGCCAGCTGGGGCTTCGGCGCCTACTGGGTGACGTCGCCGCTGGCCACCGCGCGCCAGTTGCTCGCGATGCTGGCCAGCGGCGAATTGCCGCGCCATGCCGGCTATACGCTGCTGGCCGCGCTGGCCGGGTTCGCGATCGGCGCGGTGCCCGGCGTGTTGCTGCCGCTGGCGCTGCGGCGCTGGCCGCTCGCGATCCGGATCCTCGATCCGTTCCTGGTCGCCGGTTACGGGCTGCCCAAGCTCGCGCTGGCGCCGCTGTTCATCCTCTGGTTCGGCATCGGGCTCGCGTCCAAGATCGCGCTGGCCGCGTCGGTGGTGTTCTTCATCGTCTTCTTCAGCACCATGGCCGGGGTCCAGTCGGTCGATCCGCGGCTGATCCGGATGGCGCGGGTGATCGGCGCCAGCGAGGCGCAGCTGGCGCGGCGGGTGGTCTGGCCGGCGGTGCTGCCGCATCTGTTCGCCGGCATCCGGATCGCGACGCCGTACGCGATCGGCGGCGTCATCATCTCGGAGCTGGTGTCGGCCAATCGCGGTCTCGGCTATCTGATCCAGTACGGTGCGATGAGCTTCAGCACGCCGGAGATCTTCGCGACCGTGCTGGCGATCACCGTACTGATCGCCGTCAGCAGCGGGCTCGCGGCGCTGCTCGAGCGGCGGCTGCTGCGCTGGCGCGCGTCGCCGGAGGGCGAAGGCGGTGATGGTCGTCTCGATGTCGGCATCGGCGGCAGCGCCGCCGGAGCCGCCGGCGCTGGACCCGTATCCGGTGCTGGTGCTGGTGCTGGTGCCGGTGCCGCCGGAGGGTACCGATGACGCTGCTCGAAGTCCGCGACGTCGGCAAGCGGTTCGCACCGGCGCCCGGCCGCGCCGATGCGCCGTGGATCGTCCGGAATCTGTCGTTCACGCTCGAAGAGGGCGCGTTCGTGACGATGCTCGGGCCGTCGGGGGCCGGCAAGTCGACCATCCTGAACCTGATCGCCCAGGTCGATCGGGCCAGCGAAGGCGAGATCCGGCTCGCCGGCCGGACCGTCTATGACGCCGCGCGCGCCGGCGCGCTGGCACCCGGGCTGGCGCGGCGGGTCGGCTACGTGACGCAGGACGACAATCTGCTGCCGTGGCGCACGCTCGAGGAGAACGTGCTGTTCCCGTTCGAGCTGCATGGCGGCATCGACGCGGCGGCGCGGCAGCGGGCCGGCGACATGATGGCCGCGGTCGGCCTCGCCGGCTTCGAGCGCTACTATCCGCACGAGCTGTCGGGTGGCATGCGCAAGCGCGCGGCGCTGATCCGCACGCTGGTCTACGATCCGCCGATCATCCTGATGGACGAGCCATTCGGCGCGGTCGATGCCGAGACCCGGGCGCAGCTGCAGGCCGATCTGCAGGCGCTCTGGTCGGGCCGGCGCAAGACCATCCTGTTCGTCACTCACGACATCGCCGAGGCGATCGCGCTCGGAGACCGGGTGCTGGTGCTGAAGAAGTCGCCGGCGGCGGTGATCGCCGAGCATCGGGTCGCGCTGTCGCGGCCGCGGGTCGTCGACGAGATCCTGACCGACCCCGGCTTCGTCGAACTGCACCGCGCGATCCGCGCGCAGGTGCGCTAGGCCCTGGGCCAGGAGGGTGCGGCGAGCATGACGACGGATCGACGCGAAGCGTTCCTGGTCGGCGGCGGCCGGCTGCTGGTGCTGGCCGCGCTGCTGCTGGCCTGGGCCTGGGGGCACCGTGCGGTCGGCGACACCTACGTCGCGGCGCCGCTCGCGGTCGCCGGCTGGATCGCCGGCGACTTCGCCAGCGGTGCGGTCTGGCCGCATGCGATCGCGACGCTGCTGGTCGCCGCGATCGGCTTCTGCGCCGGCTGGCTCGCCGGCGCCGCCGTGCCGCTGTTGCTGATCCGTTCGCGGCGCTGGCAGGCGGCGCTCGAGCCGGCGATCATCGTCGCGATGGGCATTCCGTTGTTCGCGCTGGTGCCGCTCTTGATCCTCTGGTTCGGCATCGGCATGACGCCGAAGGTCGTGATCGTCGCGTTCATGGTGTTCTTCATCGTCTTCATCTCGACGCTGGCCGGGCTGCGCGCGATCGATCGCCGGCTGCTCGACATGGGCCGTGTGCTCGGTGCGTCGGAATGGCAGCTGACGACCCGGATCCGCCGCCAGGCGATGCTGCCGTTCCTGTTCGCCGGGCTGAAGATCGCGGTGCCGCGGGCGTTGTCGGCGACCGTCGTCGGCGAGTTCCTGGTCGCCGATCGCGGGCTCGGCTACCGGATCGAGCAGGCGCGCCAGACCGCCGATACCGTCGGCGTGTTTGCCGGCATCATGCTGGTGACGCTGCTGGTGCTCGGCTGCGATTTGCTGTTGACTGCCTGGCAGCGTCGCCAGACCCGCTGGCAGCCGGCCGGGTTCGTCGGATGATCGCGCGGCCGCGATCCGGCGGGGAGCCGGCCGACCAACCGGCGACCGCACCGCGCGCGCAGCCGGATGCGGCGCCGGGTGCGCAGTCCGGTGCGCAGGCCGCTGCGCCGCCGGGCGCGACCCATCTGCAGCAAGTGCTCGGTCAGCTGCGCGAGCTGATCCTGCGCGGCGGCTTCGCGCCGGCGAGCCGGCTCGAGGAGAAGCTGCTGGCCGAGCGGCTCGGCGTCTCGCGGACGCCGGTGCGGCTGGCGCTGCAGTCGCTCGCGCAGGAAGGGCTGCTGATCTACCGGCCGCATCGCGGCTTCCAGGTGCGCAGCTTCACGACCCGCGAGGTCGTCGATGCGATCGAGATCCGCGGCCGGCTCGAGGCGTTCGCCTGCGAAGCGCTGGCGAGCCGCGGCATCGGCGAGGCGGCCGCCGAGCGGGTGCGCCGCAATCTCGACGAGACCCGCCAACTGGTCGCGCAGCCGGCGCACGACGTCGCCGACGTCGACGCCTGGGTGCGGCTCAACGACGCGTTCCACTGGGCGCTGATCGGCGAATCCGGTGTGACGTTGATCGACGAGCTGATCCGCCGGATCGGCCGCGTGCCGATGGCGTCGGCCGCGCTGGTGCCGACGATGGGCGACAACGTCGCGACCGTGTTCGATTACGTCGCCGAGGCGGTCCGGATGCACGAGTACGTGTTCGATGCGATCGTCCGGCGCGAACCCGGCCGGGCGCACAACCTGATGCTCGAGCATGTCCACCAGGGACGGTTGCGGATGATGAGTTTCATCGAAAGCTGGCCGCTCGACGCGACGCCGGCCGGCTATCCGGAGGTGCGCCGCGATGCGGCGGCGCCGGACACAGCGAGCCGGCGGCGCCCGCGGCTGCCGGCCGCGGATGAAAAAGGCCCGGCCGGACGGGTGTCCGCGCCGGGCCAAGTCTCGAGGAGAGACCAAGGAGAGAGACCGAGAGAGAGAGGCAGGTAGCGGATGGCGCCGGTGGACGACGCCGTCCGCTGTTCCTGAGTCGCGCGGCCCGGCCGATCGGTTCAATCGAATTCGACGCGCGATCGACTTCAGTCGCTGCGCGCAATGTTCGTCGCGGCGGCCATCGGCGGCGACAGCCGGCTGGCGACGACGACGTAGCGATCGGGCCCGCGCGGCGTCAGCGCGTCGAACGGCCAGCAGGTCACCAGCGTCAGGCGATCGGCACCGGCCTGGGTCAGCACCGCGGTGTCGTGCTCGTCGACGATGTCGAGCCGGTCGACGCGATAGACGGTGACGCGGCCGGCGACGTCCTCGACCCGGATCGGGTCGCCGATGCCGACCCGCTGCAGCACCTTGAAGTGGGTGTCGCGATGAGCGGCGACGACGCTGTTGCCGGAAGCCCCTGGCAGCGCGGTGCCGGTGCGATGACCGGGGCCGAACGCCAGCACCCGGCCCGAGTCGCCGGCGAGCACGACCATCGACGCGCGCTGCCGGACGAACTCGAGCCGAGCCACCGGCGTCGTGTCGGCCCACGACCAGGGCCGTTCGACCGCATGGCCGGCGGCGACGTTGCGAGCCCAGGCCTGTTCGATCAGCGTTTGCGCGACGATCGCCTTGGCGTGGATCCAGCCGGCGCTGCCGACCAGCCAGCCGCCGCCGGCGAGCAGGGCGATCGTCAGCAGGATCGTCATCGGCGACCGCGACCGCAACGACGATTGCGATGGCGCCCGCAATGACGATTGCGACGGCGCCGGCTGCCGGGAGCGCGCCGGGGGTGTCCGGTGTTCCGGCTGCTGCACGGCCGCGGTGTCGGTCCAGTCCGAATCGCGCATGGCACTCACCGGCGACCCTCCGCGCGACCGATGCCGAGCCGGCCGGCACCGAGCACGCCCGACCAGCGCCGCGACAGCAGCAGCAGAAAGCCGGCCGCGAGCAGCACCAGCCCGATCGCCAGTTGCAGCGCTGCCGGTGTCGCGGTCTGCGCCAGCATCGCCGCGCCGCCGGCGCTGGTCTGCCTGGTCGGCGTCGCCTGGCCGAACACCTTGGCATGATCCCAGCCGGCCGGCAGATTGGCCGGCACGTCGCCGTGCGCGAGCGGCGCATCGGCCGGGCGCACCGGTGTCCGGTCGACCGCGACCAGGCTGGTGAAGTCGCTGACCAGATGGTGCCTCAGCGCCAGCTGCAGGATCGCGTCGCGGGTTGCGTCCTGCGGCTGCGCGGTGAAACGCGCCTGGCGCAGCGCATCGCCGAGCCGGTCGATCCGGGCGCGCGCCCATTGCACATGCAGCCCGCTGTCGGCGGCCGGCGCGATCGCGACCGGGATCCGCCAGCGCCGGCCGGCCGTGCCGTCGTCGTCGCGACCCTTGGCGCTGTGACCTTCGGCGCTGTGACCTTCGGCGCTGTGACCTTCGGCGCTGCGCCTCGCGGCAGCGGCTGCTTCGGACCGCATCGGCCCGGGAACACCCGGCGTCGCCGCCGTTGCCGAGACTTCGACCGCGCGCGGCAACTCGGTGAAGCGTGCGAACACCACCAGCGGCTCGCCGGCATAGAGGTCGCGCGGCAGGTCGAGCGGCTCGGCCAGCACGCCGCCGTCGAAGCGGACCGCGAGATCGGTCGACAGTGGTTGCGCCAGCTTGTCGAACAGCCGCGCCATCCGCAGCTCGACCTCGCTGGTGCGGCCGATGTAGGTGAAGGTGCCGCCGCCGATCTCGGCCGCCTTGCGCATGAAGAAACCGTTCGGTGCCGAGCCGATGCCGACGGTGAAGAGGCGCCGTGCACCGATCCGCTGCCGGATCAGCGAGACCAGCTCGTCCTCGGCGTCGACCGCGCCGTCGGTGATGAACACCACCTGGCCGATCAGGTCGGGCGGCAGCGGCGCCGACAGCGCCTGGCGGATCGCGCCGCCCATCTCGGTGCCGCCGTCGGCCTTCAGGCCGGCGACATAACGGCGCGCCCGTGCCAGCGTCTGCGGCGTGACCGGCTGCGGCCGCTCGAACACGCTCGAATGGGTGCTGTTGAACTGGATCACGTTGAACCAGTCGCCCGGCGCCAGGCGCTCGAGCCCGAACAGCAGCGCGCTGCGTGCCTGGTCGATCGACTCGCCGCCCATCGAGCCCGACGTGTCGACGACGAAGGTGGTCT
>JBFWQR010000037.1:0-50555 GCA_050249335.1 Lautropia sp. | reverse complement strand
TGCAGCAGGCACGGACCGGTCGCGCCCTGCAGCGGCACCGCGAAGCGCCCGCCCGCATCGCTGACCGCCGTGCCGGCACCGACCCGGCACTTGACTTCCACCGGCGCATTGGCGAGCGGCGCACCGACTGCCGCGGTGCCGCTGATCTGCGTGCTGCCGCCGCCACCGCCGCCACCGCCTCCCCCGGCACCGACCCCGATCGCGACCAGCCCGAGCCCGACACCGGCACCGACGGCAGCCATGTTTCCTTCACCGCAGGCAGCCAGGGTCAGTGCGACGAGCGAAGTCGCGACGAGCAGCCGTGGCCTCGGCAGATCAGCGGATGAGGGGGAGCGGGAACGGACTGATTGGGCGGGCACTGCGGTCGACTTGAGCATTCGAGTAGCCTCTGGTCCCCGCCGGCATCTGGCAGGCAAGATAGCGCCGCCCATCCTGTCGAGCGAACCGGACGAGTCAGAATCGGTCAGCATTGACGCATTGGAACTGGCTCTCCGAGGTGCGCCACCGCTGATAAGTCTGGTCTGGAAAGGTGCCGAACACCTCGACCGGATGGTAGCGATTCAGCGGAGGTTGCCAGGGGCATGCAACGTACTTGTAGGTAGACGGCGGCGAGGCGATCGTTTGCCCGCCATCGACGATCTCGCTGACGCAATTGCCGTTGGCATTGCAGGCCGCGACCGAGATCGCGCTGGTGCAACTGTTGCGGAGACTGCCGGCCGGTGCCTGAACGCAGGTAATCCAGTCCGATCGCTCCGCAACGTCGGTCTCGAATACCGATCGCCCTGTCGTCGAGATGCCTGTCTTCCGCCCCGGATAGAGCGGCAGCCTCGGCTCCCAGGTCGTCGTGGATGTGCGGCCGTTAGACTCGACGGCGAATTCGAGGGACGGACGGACCGTAATGGCCGGGCCGTAGCCGATCTCTCCAACGCCGGCGGCGGGCTCGATGCTGACTTCGATGTCGAGACTGCATGACACGGCCTGGCGCGACAGCAGCAGACCAAGCACTTGGTAGTATCGGACGAGCTGCTGGGCCTCGTCGGTTGAGAACACGGCACCACCAGTCGCATGAGCAAGGTCGTCGATCGGTCCCGTGTTGTCGTTACGCAGGTTGATCGCGTAGATCGCTACGCCAGCGCTGATTGCTGCTTGCCGGACAGCGGCTGGAGTGGACCGGCTTCCGGTGTCGTCTCCGTCCGAGAACGTTAGCAGCGCACGCGGCTGTGTACCGCCGGTGAAGCGGTTGACCGATTGCAGCATCGCGTCCCACAGCGGAGTCCCCCCATCAGCCGGTCTAACCCGGCCGATCGCAGCGGACAACTGGGCGGCGTCGTTGGTGAAGGCTGGCGTCAGAAACCGGACGTTGTCGGCGCTGCTACCAGATCCAGAAAACTCTGCGATCTGCGCCCTATCGTTGGCACCCAATCTTGCCGCGAACGCCCGCCCTGCAGCCAAGCTTTGCTCACTAGGGTCGTTCCCCGCCATGCTGCCGCTTCGATCGAAGAGCATCAGTGCATCATAGGATGCAGAACTGCCGGGCGGTGGCGTGCAGTTGATCGCTCGCACTGCGTAGCGCTGGGACCCGATCAGAGACGAGTTCCCACCAGGAATTCGCAGGTTAGTTTGAGCTGTTCTGAGCGACGTGATCGACGCCGGAGTTACGTTGTCGGCATCGAATGACTGAAGATTCGCACGTAGGGTATATCGCAGCGGGTTCGATGCATCCGCGCTCACCTGCAAGTCCGTATGCGACGTCACGCTGGCGAACGGTGGTGGTGCTGATACTGGAGGAGGAGGAGGAGGAGGAGGCGGCGGCGGCGTTACCGGTCTAACAGCAGCAGGTGGCGGCGACGCAACCGGCGGATTCGAAGAGACCTGCTGCGAGTCGTTCCCCCCGCCGCCCCCCGCTGCGGCGGCGACCGCGCCGACTCCGACCGCTGTGCCCACGATCGCAGCAGTCGTACCGAAATCACCGTCTCCGCAAGCACTCATCAGCAGCGATGCAGCGATCAACGAAACGGACGGCCGGTTCTTTCGCATGTTCTCCTCACTGCTGATGGTTATGGAGAGGTCACCGGTCGCGCCGGCTCGAACGACTTTAGTCAACCGTCGATCGCCCGTCTTCATACATTTGCATTAACTCGCGCTGAACCCGATTGGGGTTCTCCCGAATCGATTGCTCTGCCGACGTGCGAATCAGTCCCTGCCACGCTTCCCGCCCCCCTGCCCCGCCATCCCCGGCAGCGCCCTGTCCGGCAGCAACACCTCCGTCAGCACCGTCCGCACCAGCTCCGCCTGCCGCCTCACGCCGACCCGCAGCGTCGCGCTGCGCAGTTGCGTGCGCACGGTGTTGATGCTCAGCCGCTGCGCTTCGGCGTATTCCGACAGGCTCTGGCCGAGCGCCAGCGCACAGGCGAGGCGCGCCTCGGCCGGCGTCAGCCGCAGCCGCTGTCGCAGGCTCGCGGCGAGGTCATTCGGCCGGACATCGGCCGAGGCCAGGAATACGGCCACCACGGCCTCGTTGGCCGCATCGGCCCGGAGCCGGCGTGGCAGGCCGGTGATCCGCACGTGCAAGGAACCGGAGGTACCCCGGAAGCGCAAGGTTCCAGGGCCGGATCGGCCCCCGGTTGCGAGCGTTTCGAGCGGACGCATCACCGCCCGGATCTCGCTCTCGAGTAGCGCGGTCTGCGCGGCAGTCGCCGCGGCCAGCCGGCCGTCGCGGCCCAGATGCAGGCCGTTGCCGCCCTGCAGCAGCCGCCGGGCGCTGTCGCTGATCGTCTTCACTCTGCCGCGCTCGTCCAGCGTCAGCGCGCCGGTCGGCAGCAGCGACAAGGTCTCTTCGAGCTCCGAGACGCGCGATTCGGCGGTGGCCAGTCGTTGGTGGAGTTCCACGGCACGTTGCAGGTGGGGGATGAAGCGTTGCCAGATCGCGAGCTCGTCGCGGCGGAACGGCCCGAGCGGCTCGGGTCGCAGAAAGGTCATGCTCAATCCCCGGTTGGTTCGCACATCGATCATGACGCCCATGGAATGCTGCAGATCCAGGGGGCGCAGCCAGTCGGCGTAGAACTCCGACTTCTTCAGCAACGCCGGTGCATACAGTCCGTCGGATGTGACCGGCTTGCCGATCGGAAGCATTCGGGGGTCACGCAGCCAGGGGTTCACCCGGGAGTAGTGCGCCTGGTAGGACTGCAGCGCGCTGTCGGGCAATCCCTGCATGACCGTGAGCCAGCGATCGGCGGTCGTCTGCGGTGAAGAGCCATCCGAGAAGTCGTGGATGAACATCCCGGAGCAGCGGGACCGGAATACATCGCCCATCGCCGTGACGAAGTCGGGCCATCCGGTCGGGTCCGCCGCGGCGTCGTAGGCGCGGGTCAGCAGCGAGGTGAACTGCGCATCGTGAATCATTGTGTCTTCGGGACTCGATGGGTCGCCCGGGACATCGCTTTCACATGCACTGCAGGATCAGTCGTCAGCTCCATTCTTTCTAGCCGGCCCTCCGCTCCGGTTACTCGGAATCTATCGAAAGCCTGAGCGGTCGCGCTTCATCCATTTGCATGAAGTCTGCCCTTCCTGCAGGCGGCGCCTCCTGCAAACGATGGAAATTCGTACGCACCAGCGCGATTGCCCGGCTGCGCACGCCGTTACGCGCTTCTAGTCGTGCTGCTGCAGATTACGAAACGACGATCCCGGAACGCAATAGTCCCGATTGCACTAGTCCGGTCGTGGCGGCCGGCCGCTGTCGTCGCTGGCCCGTCGCCGCGCTCTTTGCCGCTCCGATGACTGGTATATTCGATCCGAAGGGTACATTCCGCCACGCTTCGGACCGAAGCGGCCGCCGCCGGAAGCGGTGCGCTCTCGGGCTCCGTTGATCGGACAATCGCCGCCCATGGCCCCGGCCCCCGCCACAGATGGACTGCTCGCGCTGTACCGATCGGCGAGACTGATGCCTTCGGCTGCCTTTCTCGACGTGGTATCGCAGCTCCTGGCAGGGCTTACCGCGGCATCGACGGCCCGAGGTTCAGGTCGGACCGCTTCGGCGGACCTGATCTCCCATCTATTCGAAGCGCTTTGTGTCAACGCGCGGATTTCGGGCGGTGGCGTCGACGCCCAGGCTTTCGGTGGCCAGCCCGCCTCGTTCGCGCTGTCCGGACTCGACGGCAGCATCCAGCTCGAGGCGCCTGGCTTTTCGGCATTGATGGCCGTGGAATGGCCCCGGATGTCGACGGGGCGGTTGCCGGACGAGATCATCGGACTCGCCGGCCACGAAGGTGCACGGCAATATTCAGGACGGCGCATCGGCCTCCAGGTGCAGAGCGCGGGCAGCGCGCTGCTGGTCGGCGCGCGCCGTTTGGGCACGCTGGACGGCCTGCCCGCCAGACGCCGGACGATCGCCAGGTTATACGCCGAAGGCTGGCCACCGGCGGCCATTGCCCAACGGCTCGGCCTGTCGCCTTCGACCGTCGGCAACCAGATCGCGGCTGCCTATCGCGACCTGGGCGTCTCCGGTCGTGGCGAACTGGCGGCGCTGGCTCGCGCGGAGCGGCCCGCTGCCAACCACGGCCTTCGGCGCCGGAGGCTGCGGTGATCGCGCGCCAGGTGCGCGAGCTCTATCGACTGGCCCGGACCTGCCGCCCGGACGAGTTCACCGAGGCAGCATTGAAGAGCATCGGCGCTGCACTCGCCTTCGACAGCGCGATCATCGGTGTTGCGGTCAATGGTGCCAAGCCGGTACCGTCGGTCCAGCACGCCTTCGGATACCGGATCGATCCGGCCGCGACGCGGGAATGGATGGACGCCGGGCTCGACTTGGCAGACCGGGTCACCGCGCTCGCCCGTACCGAGTATTGGAGAGCCCATCGCATTCACGCCCGCTCCTTCTTCGATCGAAGAAAGGAAGCCGCCGTTCTCGATTACGCGAGACGTCATGGGCGCGAGAATTTCCTGACGATGGCGATCCCGCTCGGCCCGCTCAGCCGGTTCCAGTGGACCTCCTTGTACCGGGCGCGGGCCGGTGCCGCATACGATGACGACGAAGTCCGGGCATGCGAGGCATTGATGCCTCATTTCACCGAAGCCTTCCAGATCAACCAGGCTGTCAGCGGATCGGCAAGGCCGGTCGCCGGTGAAACGGCAATGAGTGGCAACGCCATCGCACTCGCCGATCCCCGCGGGCACCTGCTTCATCAGGAACGACGCTTCCTGGACCTGTTGAGCCAGGAGTGGGCAGCGCTGGACACGCCTCGCCTGCCGAGGCCCGTCGTCGAGAGCCGAGCCTTCTCGAGCGGAGGACGAATCGAAGGCAGGAAGATCGTCGTCACCGTCAGGCGCTCGATCGGCCTGATCATTCTCTACGCTCGAAGCAAGCGCCGGATCGAGCTGTTGCCGAGGCAGCGTGCTACGGCAGTTCGACTGTACTCGAGCGGAAGAACGAGCAAGGAGATCGCCCGGCGGATGCAGCTGTCGCCGGCAACGGTCCGCAATCATCTCGCCGCGGCCTATCGTGACCTGGGCATCGGTTCCCGCACGGAACTGTGCGACCTGATCGCGTCGGAAGCGCATTCCGATCCAGTCGACTGACGGCATCCGGCCTCATGCCCATGCAGTCCGACAGACCCATGCAGTCCGACAGACCCACGCAGATCGGTGCCCGGTCGGAAACCGCCCCCGGGATTCGAGCGCCCGGGCCGACGCCTTGCAGTCTCTATCTCCATGGAGGCCCCGGCTTGTCGGCGATCGTGGAACGAAGCTGGTTCGGCGACGCCCTGCGCATCGACTGGTGGGACCAGCCAGTCAGTCCGGCCGGAGCGACCGATCCACTGGAGCGGCTCTATCAGGCTTCGAGAACGCGGCTGCTCGGCCTTGCCGAGGCCGGCGGCCAACCGGTGTCGATCGTCGCCCATTCCGTCGGTGCGGTCCTGGCGGTTCTTCTGCTTCGGTCGGAGCCGGCCGCGATCCGATCGGCGGTGCTGATCAACCCGACCTTCGATCTTCAACGCGCTTTCGTCTGCCTCGCTCGGCAGGTATGCGTCCGCGGCGTGGGATCGAAGGCGGGGCGCGACGTTCTTGCCCGGATGGCGTCGGAATCCTGCGGCCTTCTCGATTGGGCGGCAGCGTTCGCCGGCGTCCCGGAGCGCTTCGAGCTCTACTGGGCTCGGCAATCCCGGGCCGCTCGGGATCGCTACGTGCAGGCGTTTCCGTCCGGCCCGCCGCTGGACCTGCACACCTTCGGTGCCGTCGGGCAGGCGATCCAGGACCGACGTCACGAGCTGCCGGGAACGGCGACGACGATCCCGGTGGTCGCGTTGATCGGCGATCAGGATCCGATGCTTCCGGACGATCCGGTCGGCGACGTTCGGACACGTCTGCCACGGGCGGCGGTCCGGATCGTCACGGGAGGACACATGGCGATCTTCGAGCAACCCCCGTCGGTCTGGGCGCCGTCGGGCTGATCCGAGCAGCACTTCCAGCGCCGACGCATCGAAGATCGCTTCGGCCCAGGCATCGAGCTGTCAACCATCACGAGGCCCACTATGCCGCAATTCGTCTATCGCGTTCGCCCTACCCGCCTGGGCATGCTCACGGACAGCCCCACCGAGCGTGAGGCTCAGGCGGTCGGTGAACATTTCGCCTACCTCAGCGGGCTCACCGATCGCGGAACCGTGCTCATGGCCGGGCGAACGCTCACCGCGGACGAGCAGACCTTCGGAATCGCCGTTCTCGTTGCCGATACGCCGGAGCAGGCCGAGGCCATCATGAACGGCGACCCCGCCGTCGAACAGGGGGTCATGCGAGCCGAGCTGTTCCCCTTCCAGATCGTGCTCTGGTCCGAGAACGGCCCGCCGGAGGCGGCTGCAGCCTGAGCGTTTCCGATCAGGTCGTCGCCACCAGCAACTCCTCCGAATTGCTCGGCGGTCGCAAGCCGTCCGCCCTGCCCGCGAAGTAGCGTCGGGCCAGCGCGTCTGCCGACACATGCCGGACCTCCCGGAAGCCGGCATCCCGCGCCAGTGCCAGCATCTGCGCCGGCGTGAAGAAGCTGATGAAGGGCGTCCCGCTCGCCCGCGCACCTGCCGCCGCCCGCTCGACCCCGGGCCGTATTTCCGGGTCCTGCATCTCGATCGGCAGCATGAACGACATGGCGAGCGTGGATCCCGAGGCCAGCGCCGCAACCTGGCGCAGCGTCGCGCTGATCGCGTCCCGGGTCAGGTACATGCTGACGCCGGTCGATGCGACGACGGCCGGCTGTGCCGGGTCGAAACCCGACGCCGTCAACCGCTCGAGCCACGCGTCGCCTGCCTCGAAATCGACCGGCACCAGTTGCAGGAACGGCGGGACGCCGAAGCCGAGCTCGACGAGACGCCGGCGCTTCCACGCCTGGGTGCCGGGCTCGTCGATCTCGAACACGCGCAGACGGGACGCGGACTCCGGCCGGCGCTGGGCGAAGGTGTCCAGGCCGGCGCCGAGGATGACGTACTGCCCGACGCCAGCGGCGATCCGTTCGGCGACCAGATCCTCGATGAAGCGGGCCCGGGCGAGGATCGAGGCTCGGAACGGGCGCGTGAACGGGCTCATGTCCGGACGGTTGCGCCAGTCGGCGTCCGGGGCCGCGAGCTGCAGGCCGACAGTGTCTTCCAGCACATGCGGCGGCGCATCGGCCTCGACATGAAGCGCCCGCCACAAGGCGACGCGCACGGCGGTGTTGTCCGGTTCCTGTTCGTTCGTCATGGACCGCTCCGCACTCGGCTGCCGCCGCTGCGGCCGACGAGCTGATCTCGAGGCTTCGAGCTTACCTCAATCGGCCCTGACCAAATCGACCTTACCGCGACGCCGCGCTGCGAGCCAGAAGCTCGACGATGCGCGCCGAGACCTGGCCGCGGGAGATGACGAGTTCCGCGACCGCCACGGGCAGCCGGAAGCGACGCGGGCCGGCGCTGCCCGGGTTGACATAGATGACACCCCCTTCACGCTGCTCGACCATCGGCTTGTGCGAGTGCCCCGATATCACCACCCGGATGCCGGCGGCAGACGGCTCGATGTCGAGCCGTGCGAGGTCGTGCAGCGCATAGACGGGGACGCCGTAGAGATCGAAGCGCACCGTTTCGGGCAGCGCGTCCGCCCAGGCGCCGTAGTCGTTGTTGCCGCGGACGGAGGTGACCGGCGCGATCGTGGACAGCCGGGCGAGCAGCTCGGCGCCGCCGATGTCGCCACCGTGGACGATATGGTCGCAGCCGGCCAGGAATGCCAGCGTCTCCGGCCGCAGCAGACCGTGCGTATCGGAGATCACGCCGACGCGAGCCATGAGGGTCAGCGGTCGGCGCTCACCGCACGCTCCAGGGCTTCGGTCGCCCATTGATTCAGACTCTTTCCCGACGATTGAGCCTTGATCAGGGCCTTGCTATGAATCTCCGGTGGTACTCGGATGAGCAGCTTCCCTGATGCGGGCTTCTCCGGTGAAACGCCCGCCTCCGCACAGTCCGCCAGGTAATCCTTCACTGACGCGACGAATTCGCGGCGAAGCTCCGCGACCGTCTTGCCATGAAAGCTGATGAGGCTGCGAAGTCCCAGCACACGGCCGACGAAGATATCGTCGCGTTCATCGTACTCGATTCGCGCGGTGTAGCCCTGGTAGGTCATCGTATTCACGGCGTGACTCCAGCCCGCTCCAGCAGCTCGCGGGCTTCCTCTACTTGATAGCGCTTGGCCTCTTTGCCTGGATGTGGCCGATGGCAACGCCACTCGATGCCTTGCAGCACCAATTTCACCCTGGGACCTTCTCGTTCGTGAACGGACCCTCCAAGTGCCTTGATCAGCGATTCGATATCCGAAAACACGATCGTCGAAGGCGTGGGGCGCGCAAAAATCGCAGTAAGCGTCTTACGGTGCTTCGCATTCACCGCCGCGATGATAGCATATTATGCTATCATCGCCGTCGCGCTCCCGGATCGGACTTGCCGACGCTCATTCATCGTCCGCGGACAGGGCGGCATCCCGGTCGACTTCGATGCCACCGACTAGGGACCGTAGCCTTTGGATGAAGTCCGCATCCGCGGCTTGGAGACACTCGGGATGGCTAGCGATGTCGGTACCGGCTAAACGGCCGACCCAGCGACGCCGCGCAGCGACAACTCGCGGGCCCGATGGCAGCTCACGAAGTGGTTCGGCGCCACTTCTTCCTGAACCGGGACCTGCTCGCGGCAGATCGGCTGCGCATACCGGCAGCGGGGATGGAAATGGCACCCAGGCGGCGGATTCGCCGCATCCGCCACCTCGCCCTGCAGGACGATCCGCTCGGAACGCAGGCGCGGATCGGGAATCGGGACCGATGACATCAGCGCCTCGGTGTACGGATGCCGGGGCGAGGCGAACAGCTGCTGCGTCGGTGCGGTCTCCACGATCCGGCCGACGTACATCACGGCCACGCGCTCGCTGATGTGCTTCACGACGCTGAGATCATGAGCGACGAACAGCACGGTCAGTCCGAGCCGGCCCTGCAGCTCGAGCAGCAGGTTCAGGATCTGCGCCTGCACCGAGACGTCGAGCGCCGAAACCGGCTCGTCGGCGACGATCAGGCGCGGATCGAGCGCCAGCGCGCGTGCGATGCCGATGCGCTGGCGCTGGCCGCCGGAAAATGCGTGCGGATAGCGCCGCATGTATTCGGGGCGCAGCCCCACGAGGCGCAGCAGCTCGACGACGCGGTCGGTCCGTTCCTGGGTGTTGCCGATGCCGTGAACCAGCAGCGGCTCGCCAACGATGTCGAGCAGCGTCATGCGCGGGTTCAGCGACGAGAACGGATCCTGGAAGATCATCTGCATCTGGCGCCGCAGCGCGCGCAGCTCGCTCTTCGGCAATCGCGCGACATCGACGACCTTGCCGTCGTTGGCCAGCAGGATCTCGCCGTCGGTAGGCGTGACCGCGCGCAGCACGCAGCGCGACGTCGTCGTCTTGCCGCAGCCGCTCTCGCCGACCAGCGACAGCGTTTCGCCCTGGTGCAGCACGAACGATACGTCGTCGACCGCTTTCACGTGGCCGATCGTCTTCTGCAACAGGCCGCGGCGGATCGGGAAATACTTTCGCAGGCGCTTCACCTCGAGCAACGGCGACTTGCCGGCTGCGGCATTGGTGGCACCCGGAGCGGACACGGCGTGCCTCATTGGTACAGCAGGCAGCTCACCCGGCGGCCCTCCCCCGCCGGCCGCAACTCGGGTACTGCGACGTCGCAGCGTCCGGGCATGAACGACTCGCAGCGCGGGTGGAAGGGGCAGCCGGGTGGACGGTTCGCCGGGTGCGGAATCGTGCCGGTGATCGTCGGCAGCTTGACCCGCGGGCGGGAGTCGATGCGGGGAATCGACTGCAGCAGCGCCTTGGTGTACGGATGCTTCGGATCGTGGAAGATCGCGTCGACATTGCCTTGTTCGACGACGCGGCCGAGGTACATGACGACGACATCGTCCGCCATCTCGGCGACGACGCCGAGGTTGTGGGTGATCAGCATGATCGCCATGCCGCGCCCGCGCTGGAGCTTGCGCAGCAGGTCGAGGATCTGTGCCTGGGTCGTCACGTCGAGCGCCGTCGTCGGCTCGTCGGCGATCAGCAGGCGGGGGTTGCTCGCCAGCGCGACCGCGATCATCGCGCGCTGCCGCAAGCCGCCGGACAGCTCGAACGAGTACTCGTCGATGCGTCGCTCCGGGTTCGGGATGCCGACGCTGCGCAGCGCCTCGATCCCGCGCCGCCGCGCTTCCTTGCGGCTCACGCGGTTATGCAGCAGCACCGCCTCGGTGATCTGCGCGCCGACCGTATGCACCGGCGAGAACGATGTCATCGGCTCCTGGAACACCAGGCCGATGTCACCGCCGCGGATCGCGCGGATCTCGCGGCTGCCGGGCTTGAGCTTCACCAGGTCGAGCCGGTTACCGTCCGCACGCTCGAGGACGATCTCGCCGCCGACGATCCGGCCCGGCTGCTCGACGATGCGCAGGATCGACTGCGCGGTCACGCTCTTGCCGCAGCCGCTCTCGCCGACGATGCCGAGCGTCTTGCCGGGCAGCACGTCGAACGACGCACCGTCGACCGCCTTGGTCGTGCCCTCGTCCTGGAAGAAGTAAGTCCGCAGGTCGCGAACCGAGAGCAGAGGCTTCACCGCGCTCACAGGTACGGATCCGCGGCGTCCCGGACACCGTCACCCATGAAGTTGAACGCCAGCACCGCGACGATGACCGGCAGCGCGGGGATCAGCAGCCACGGGGAGATCACCAGCGCCTGGATGTTCTGCGCATCCTGCAGCAGCACGCCCCAGCTGATCGCCGGCGGCCGCAGGCCGAGCCCGAGGAAGGAGAGCGACGTCTCGCTGATGATGATCGCCGGGATCGCCAGGGTGGTCGCCGCGATGATGTGGCTGATGAACGAAGGCACCATGTGGCGGAAGATGATCCGTGTCTTGCTGCAGCCCACCAGCTCCGCGGCCATCACGAAATCCTCTTCCTTGAGCGAGATGAACCGCCCGCGCACCACGCGCGCGAGCTCGGTCCAGCCGATCAGCGAGATGATGATCGTGATCGCGAAATAGACCTGCACGACGCTCCAGTCGGCGGGCAGCGCCGCGGCCAGGCCCATCCACAGCGGTATCGTCGGAATCGAGCGCAGGATCTCGATGATGCGCTGGATCACCGTGTCGGCCAGGCCGCCGAAGTAGCCGGAAATGCCGCCCAGCACCACGCCCAGCACCAGCGACAACGCCACGCTGACGAGCCCGATCGTCATCGACGTGCGCGTCGCGTACATCAGCCGCGACCACAGGTCGCGGCCCTGCACGTCGGTGCCAAGCAGAAACAGCAGGTCGCCAGCCTTGCCGTCCGCGACGCCGAACAGATGGCGGTCGGTTGGAATGATGCCGAACACATGCCAGGGTTCGCCACGGCCGAACAGCGTCAATGCGACCTTGCGCTCCGGATCGGGAACGTAGACCCGCTTGAACGTCATCGGGTCGCGCGTGCCCTTGAGCCCGTAGACGTGGGGCGCGAAGCGACCGTCGTCGAACCAGTGGATCTCCTGCGGCGCGATCAGCGAGCGGTGGGCGTCCGACGCGTCGGGATCGGCGTAGGCGAAGAAATCGGCGAACAGCGACAGCAGGTAGAACCCGACCAGGACGATCGTGCCGCCGACCGCGAGCTTGTGCTTGCGAAAGCGCCACCACATCAGCTGCCACTGGGTGGCGACGGCGATGCGCTGCTCGGCGACGCTCGCGGCCTCGCGGCCTTCGGCAGCGCGCCCCGCATCGCCGCCTGCAACGACGCTGCCGGCTTCGCCGCCTTCGGCGATGCTTCCGGGCGGGCGCTCGCCGGCGACCCGCACCATCACTGCCGCCCCAGCCGGATGCGCGGGTCGATCCACATCAGCAGCAGGTCCGAGATGAAGGTGCCGATGACGGTCAGGACCCCGAGCAGCAGCACGATCGTGCCGGCGAGGAACATGTCCTGCGCGATCAGCGCCTTCAGCAGCAGCGGGCCGACGGTGGGCAGGCTCAGCACCAGCGAGACGATGATGCTGCCCGACACCACGTACGGCAGCAGATAGCCGATCGTGCTGATCAGCGGATTGAGCGCCACCCGGACCGGGTAGCGCATGATCACCCGGTGCTCGGGCAGCCCGCGCGCCCGCGCCGTCATCACGTACGGCTTGCGCAGCTCGTCGAGCAGGTTCGAGCGCATGATCCGGATCAGCTGCGCGGTTCCGGCGACCCCCAGCACGATCGCCGGGATCGGCAGGTGCTTGATCAGGTCCCACGCCTTCGCCAGGCTCCACGGGGCATCCGCGTATTCGGCTGAGAACAGCCCGCCGACGTTGGCGCCGAACCAGGCGAAGCCGACGTACATGACGATCAGCGCCAGCATGAACCCGGGGATGGCGAGCCCGATGAAGCCGATGAAGGTGAACAGGTAGTCCAGGAACGAATAGCGGTAGACCGCCGAATAGATGCCGATCGGCAGCGCCAGCCCGTAGGTGAAGACGATCGCCGCCAGCGAGATCACGAACGTGAGCCACAGCCGGTCGCCGATCACGTCGGCGACCGGCCGCCCCCATTCCATCGCCATGCCGAAGTTGCCCTGGAGGATCAGCCCCATCCACTTCAGGTACTGGACCGTCATCGGCTGGTCCAGCCCGAGCTGCTGCCGCAGCGCCTCGGCCTCGGCCGCGGACACCGCGCTGCCCGACGCCGACATCGAGGCGATGTACGAGGTCACGTAGTCGCCGGGCGGCAGCTGGATGATCGCGAACGACAGGATCGAGATCGCCCAGGTCGTCAGGACGGCGAGCAGCAGACGGTTGACGATGTAGCCGAGCACTATTTGAAATAGAACGTGATCGGCATCGAGCTGTGCGGCGTGCGGGCATGCTGCGCATTCACCTGCCGCTCAGGGACGTTGCCGACGTTGTTCTTGACGAGGCGCACCCCCATCACCGCCGGCGACTGGCCGACCGTGCCGATGCTCCAGGTCTGCTCGACGATGATCCGCCACAGCTCCTTGGCGTACTCCACCTGCCCCTTCTCGTCCGCGCCGAAGGCCTTGCGGAACAGGTCGAAGGCCCGCAGCATCTCCGGATCGTCCGGCTTCTTGCCCGCGGTACCGCCCGACGCGTACCACTTCGCGAACGCGGCGCCCATGTGGCTCTCGGCCGCGTCGACCGGCAGCGCGTGGCGGGGGAACAGGTACAGCACCTCGGAACCGTCATTGCCCCAGGTGATCAGCTGGTTCTCGTTGTTGAGGTCGCGGGTGAACGCGAGGTTACGCTCGAGCTCCTTGACGTCGACGTCGATGCCGATCCTGCGCCACTGCTGCTTGATCATCTCTCCCATCTGCGTGTACGGCACGAAGCTGCCGCCGACGGTGATCATCTCGAGCCGCAGGCGCCCCTTGCCGTCGGTGCGCTGGCGGAAGCCTTCGGAGTCCTTCTTGTCGAGGCCGACCTTGTCCAGCAGCGCGTTGGCCTGCTTCGCGTCGTACACGCCCCACTTCTTGACCCACTCGGGGCCGGGGCTGTAGATCGAATCCGGCGCCGGCGCGACCGACCCCGGCACGCCGACGCCGAGCCAGAGCGCCTCGTTCAGCTGGTCGCGGTCGATGCCGAGTGCCAGCGCATGGCGGAAATCCTTGTTCCGGAGCAGCTTCATGATCTCCGGGTCGCCTTCGAAGGAATTGCCGACGTGAAGCGCGCCGTCCGAGCCGTTCTGCGCCGGGTCGAGGCGGACCGTGTAGTTCCCCTTCTTCGCGTTCTCCAGGAACACCGGCAGCTTGGCCAGGTGCATGTGCCGTTCCTGGATGTCGTACTCGCCGGCGATCGCGCGCAGGTTCGCGACCTCGGTGTTCTCGGCGAGCGAGAACGAGATCCGGTCCATGTAGGGGAGCTGGTTGCCGGCGGTGTCGACGGCCCAGAAGTACGGATTGCGCTCGACGATCCAGGTCGGCGTGTTGATCGGCGACACGGTCCGCCACGGCGTCATCACCGGCAGCTCGGGGTTCAGCGCCCAGCTGTAGCGGTTGCGCAGCAGCGAGACCCAGCTGTCGAAGCCGAGCTGCTTCGCCTTCGCGTTCGCGGCCTCGAGCGACGAGTACTTGGGCAGGAACTGCTTCAGGTAGTGCGCGGGGGCGTAGGCACCGCCCCAGTTCTGGAACGCGCCGCGCGTGGCCAGCCCGGCGCCGATGCCGGTGCTGCCGGCGAGCTGGTAGACGAAGTAGGCGTATGGCTCCTCGAACTCGAAGGCGACCGTGTAGTCGTCGATCTTGCGCATCGAGCCCGGCTTGCCGTTGATCTGGAACTCGAAGAACGGCGTCGGGACGATGTCCTTGTTGCTGTAGATGTCCTGATACCAGAACAGGAAGTCGTCCGCGGTCAGCGGCTGGCCGTCCGACCATTTCGCGCCCTTGCGCAGATAGATCGTGGTGGTCTTGGCGTCGTCGCTCATCTTCCAGTCGCGCGCCAGCGCCGGGATGATCTTCGTGCCGGTGTAGTCGAACGTCAGGATCTTGTCCATCGAGTTGATCCGGTTGCCGTTCTCGTGGTCGGCCGGCCCGGTGAACGCCCGGCGCCAGGTGCCGCCGTACTTGCCGGTCTCGTGCAGCGGCTTCACGACGAACAGCTGCGACCGTTCCGGCAGGCGCTGCTCGGCCGGCGGCAGCTTGCCCGCCTTGACGTCGGCGGCGAGCTGCGGTGCCTCCTTGAACGCGTTCGGGAATGTCGCGGCGTCCAGGACGATGGTCGGGCCTTCGAGCTTGCCGATCAGCGTCGAGCCGAGCTTGGGCGCCTGCGCGACCGCGCTGCCCGCCGCCAGCCCAAGCCCGCCTGCGAGGACGAACCCCGCGAGTATCGTGCGCGTGAACTTCATGTCTCCTCCTTTCCTTGCTTCGTTCGGCGTCGCCAGGAACCTCACGGATCAGGACGGCGGCGCACCGCCGCGCGGCGTCGTCTTGCCATGGCGCACCGCGGCAGCCTGCAGCCGGTCCCGGCTGCGCGTCAGATGCGCCTGCATCGCCGCGCGCGCGCCTTCCGGGTCCCGGTCGGCGATCGCGCGGTAGATCCGTTCGTGCTCTTGGTTGACGCCGTCGAGGTAGCTGCGGCGTTTCGCGCGATCGCGGCCGACGACGTTCACGCGCGTGCGCGGAATCAGCATCGTGCCGACGTAGTCGATGAAACCGGTGAAGTGCCGGTTGCCGGTCGCCCGCGCGATGCGCAGGTGGAACTGGAAGTCCGGATCGACCGCGTCCTCGCCCTGCCCGATGTCGCGCTGCATCTGGTCGAGTGCTTCGCGCAGGCCGGCGAGCTGACTCCGGGAACACCGCTCGGCGGCCAGCGCCGCCGCCTCCGCTTCGACGGTGGCGCGCAGCTCCAGCATCTGGATCAGCTCCTTTAGCGTCGCGAGGTCGGCCTGGGCGATGCGGAACGTCGGCGCGCGCCGCGGCTGCAGCACGAATGCGCCCGCGCCCTGGCGGGTGGCAACCAGACCTTCGGCCTTGAGGCTCGTGATCGCTTCGCGCACCACGGCCCGGCTGACACCGAACCGGCTCTCGAGCTGGTGCTCGCTGGGCAGCCGGTCGCCGGGCTTGAGCGTGCCGCGCAGGATTTCGCTCTCGAGACCGCGCACGATCCTGGCGGCGAAGTTCTCCCGCACCAGCGCGCTCTGCCGCTCCCGTCCCCCTTGCTGCGCCTGCATCGGATCCCTCCGGCGCCAACTTGTCGGACAAGTTAGCGCAACGGCGGGCGTCTGTCCAGCCGGGGAAACCAGACGATGCACGCGCCCCTGACGGGGCGGCAATCGAGCCGCTACACGCCGCCCGGGACCCGCAGCATCCGCAAGCCCCGGGTGGCCCGCGTCACCGTTCCCGCGCGGCCTGGGCGAGCGCCTCGGGCCGAATCCACTCGGCGACGTCGAAATCGGCGGCGATGAAGCCGTTCTCGAGCAGGAAGTCCTTTTGCTTCACGAGCGCGCGGATCGATCGGTCGTCGAGCGACAGCGCCATGCGCGTGTGGAACCTGGCACCGTACGCCCGCTCGACCCAGTCCTCCAGCACCCCGGTTTCCCGCCCGACGATGCGGCGCGCCTGCGCCGGATGGTCCACGGCCCAGTCGGCACCCAGCATCACCTGTTTCAGGAACCGCACGGCGAGCTGGGGCGCGTGCTCGAGCAGCCAGCGGTCGACCGTCAGCGTCGCCGGCGCCTGGTTGCTGATCCGCACATCGGAGTCGGGATGCGAACCGAACTCGAGCACCTCGTGCGCGCCGAGCATCGCCGCCAGGTACGCGCCCATACCGCCCGACGTCACGAACGCGTCGATGTCGCCCCGGATCAGTGCGAACATCTCGGCCTGCTGGCGCCGGCTGCGCTGCGCGCCGCTCCAGAGCGTGCCGCGACGGTCGCCCTGCTCGGCGCCGATGTACCGCTCGGTGATCGGCAATTCGACGAATTCGACGTCGCTTCGAGCGATGCCGCCCAGATCGAGCGCGGTCAGATAGCCGCGCATCGACATCGCGCGGAAGAAATCGATCCGATCGTTGACGCGAACCGGCACGCCCAGCCGCCTGCCGCGCAAGTCCTTGATGGTGCGAATCCCCGATTCGGGCAACGCCAGGATCGCCTGGTATTCGTCGACCCAGCTGAGCGCGATCACGGCGGTGTCGACGCCCCGGGATCTCGCCCAGATCGGCGGCGTGTTGCCGCCGTGGCGGAACAATCCCCGCGTTCCGTGATCGAAATGCGATTCACGCGTGGCCCGGCTGTCGGATGCGTTCAGCGATCGGACCGCGATGCCGTCCGGCTCGAAATGGCGATCGAGCAGGCCGGTCTCGATCGCGATGCTGGTCGCGGTCGGCACCGGACAGCGCGTGTACCAGAGAACATCCAGCGACGTGTCCTGCACAGCGGTCATGGCATCACCTCTCCGTGAATGGACGAACACGAACCGGCCGGCGCCGCCTCAGTCGATCTTGATGTTGGCCTTCTGGATCACGTCGGCCCACTTCGCGATGTCGCTGCGGATCAGCGCCTCGAATGCTTCCGACGACGACCCGACCGGCACGAGGCCGACGTCGACGATCTTCTGCCGCACGCCGGGATCTTCCAGGGCCGCAACCAGATCGCGGTTCAGCTGCTGCACGATCTCCGGCGGCGTCGCGCTCGGCACCACGATACCGAAAAAGCTCTCGACGCTCACGCCGGGCACGGTCTCGGCGACCGTCGGAAACTTGGCGAAATTCGGATGCCGCTTCGGACTCGTCAGCGCGACCATTCGGATCCGGCCGGCATCGACCATGGACATCTGCGACGACATCGCGTCGACCAGCAGATCCAGATGCCCGCCGAGCAGATCCGCCTGCGCAGCCATGCTCCCCTTGTAGCCGATGTGCACCAGCGAGGAGCCCGACGCCAGGTTCAGCATCTCGCCGAAGAGGTGGGCCGACGTTCCCGCCCCGGCCGTCCCGTATGTCACCTTGCCCGGACGCTGCTTCGAATACGCGACGAGATCCTTCACGTCGTGCACCGGGACATCCGGCCGCGCGAGCACCGCCAGATAGATGACCGCCAGCTGAGTGACCGCCGTGAAGTCCTTCAACGTATCGTACGGCAACCCCTTGCGGGTGCTCGGATTGATCACATGCGACGTGATCACCAGCCCCAGCGTATGCCCGTCCGCCGGTGCCTTGGCGGCGGCGTCGGTGCCGATCACGGTACCGCCGCCGGGCTTGTTGTCGACATAGACCGTCTGCCCCCAGACCGTCCGCAAATGCGCTGCGATCGTCCGCATCATCGTGTCGGCCGAGCCGCCGGGCGGGAACGGCACGATGATCCGCACGGGATGGGTCGGAAAGGTCGATTGCGCCGCGGCGATGCCGGTACAGAGCGCAACGGCCAGGCCCAGCAAGGCCCTGATGGTGTTTCGATAGCCGAACATCTTGCTCCCTCCTTCAGTTGCACAATCGATCGGTAGCCGGACGCCCGCTGGCCGGAGCAGCCAGGCGCCGGCCAGTCTCGACGAAGAACGCCAGCGCTGCCGGATTGACGAGGTCGCCGCGGTTGCGGACCGCGTCGCCGGAGAACGCTTCCCGGATCGCGATCTCCGAGACCTTGCCGTTCATCGTGCGAGGAAGCTGCGGCGCCTGCACGATCCGATCGGGCACATGGCGCGGCGAGGCCTGCGCCCGGATCGCCTTTCCGATCTCGCCGATCAGCGACGACGTCAGCGTCGCATCGCTGCGCAGCTCCACGAACAGGATCATCCCGCCGTCGCCGTGCGGCAGCTGGACCGCCGCGGCATCGACGACCTGCGCGAACGAAGCGAGCGGACGATAGATCTCCGCCGTGCCGATGCGCACGCCGCGAATCTTCAATGTCGCGTCCGACCGCCCATGGATGCGCACGCTGCCGTAAGACGTGATCTCGGCCCAATCGCCGTGAGTCCAGACGCCCGGATAGCGGGAGAAGTAAGTCCGCCGCAGGCGTTCGCGACGCTGGTCGCCCCAGAATCCGACCGGCATCGACGGAAACGGCCGCGCGACGACCAGCTCGCCCGGCGTGTCGCGCACCGATCGGCCGGCTTCGTCGAATACCTGCAGATCGATGCCGAGCGCGGGCACCTGGATCTCGCCCGCCCGACAAGGCCCGATCGGATTGCCGCCGGCGAGGAACGAGATGACGTCGGTCCCGCCGGACGGCGACGCGAGATGGAGATCCGGCCCCACGTGCCGGTAGACGTAGCCGAACGTCGCCGGCGCCATCGGCATGCCGCCGGCGACGAGGCATTTCAGCCGATCGAGACGATGCGTGCGCAACGGAGCAAGCCCGGCGCGCTCGCAACGCTCCAGCAGCCCCGGCGAAACGCCGAGCATCGTCACCGCTTCGGCTTCGGCGATATCCCACACGATCCGGGGCGACGGATGCAGCGGGGAACCGTCGTAGAGCACGATCCTGGCCTCGCAAGCCAGACCCGACACCAGCGTGTTCCACATCATCCAGCCCGTCGATGTCACCCGCAGGATCACGTCGCCGGCATTCACGTCGTGCTGCAACTGCTGATCGACCAGGTGCTTCAGCAGCGTGCCGCCCGCGCCATGAACGATGCACTTCGGCGGGCCGGTCGTGCCCGAGGTGAACAGGATGTAGCAGGGATGAGCGAACGGGAAGCGCGCGAAGGTCAGGGGGACGGGATGGAACGGCGCCAGCCACTCGGACCAGCCCGTCATCGCGCGGCCGGCCCGCTCGCCGACCGGTTCCCGGTCCGTCGTGCGCAGCATCACGACCCGCGCGGCGCCCGGCAGCCCGGCCGCGATCTGCGCCGCTTTGTCGACCAGGTCGAAACGCTTGCCGCCGTGGACGACGGACTCCGTCAGCAGCAGCAACTTCGGCTCGATCTGGGCGAAGCGGTCGACCGTCGCCGGTGCGCCGAGCTCCGGGGAGCAGATCGACCAGATCGCGCCGATGCCGGTCGTCGCCAGCATGCCGATCAGCGCTTCCGGCCCGTTCGGCATGACGGCGGCGACGCGATCCCCGGCGCGCAGGCCGTCGGCCAACATCGCCTGCGACGCGCGCGATACTTCGTCGCGCAGCGCGCGGCCGGTCAGGCGCCGGACGCTCCCCTGCTCCGTCCACGCCGAGACCACCACCCGATCGTCGTCGACCCGGCACAGGTTCTCGGCGAAATTCAAACGCGCATCCGGAAACCAGACCGCCGCGTCCATCGCCGCGCCGGCGTCGATTGCCAGCGACGCGTTCTTCTCGCCGATCATGCCGCAGAAGTCCCACGCCGACGACCAGAAGCGGCCCATCTGCTCGACCGAGAAACGGTGCACCGCCTCGTAGCCGGACAGCTGGACGCCCCATTCGTCATGCAGCCGGTCGGCGAACCGGCTCAGATTGGCGCGCGCGATTCGAGCGGGATCCGGCTGCCAGACGACGTCGCCCAGTCCCGGCGTGCTCGCGGCGCCACTACCCGTCATACGACGCCGCTCCCTCGTCGCGCATCCAGATCCGGACCATCAGCCGCCTGCGGGCCGGATCCTCGGCGTCGGTGAAGCCGGTGCGCCGATGACCGATCGCGAGATTGCTGACGAACTGGATCTGCCCCGGAGCCATCATGAACCGGCACACCAGCCGGTCGCGAGCGAAGACGCCGCGCAATGCCTCGATCGCTGTCCGGCCTTCCTCGTCGAGCGGCTCGCCGCGAAGCGCGTATCCGTTCAGGATGGTGTGGATGCCCATCCGTGCCCGCAGACGCCCGTCGAACGAGAAGACGGGCTCGTGCAGCAGCAGCGGTTCGTCGGGAAGATGCTCGCGCTGCCGATCGATCCAGAAAGGCTGGTACAGGCGCGCGAGCGCCTCCGGATGCTCGTGCAGCAGCACGTTGTGCACGCTCGCGAGGCTGACCAGCGAGCTCTCGCCGCCGTGGACGGCCGGACGGACGCAGAGCAGTCCGATGTACTCGGGCTGAACGCGGCTGTAGGCGTTGTCGTTGTGGAAATTCTGCTCGGCGTTGGTCTGGTCGGGCCTTACGCCGGAACCCGGCAGAGCCCGACGTCCCGTGTCCTGCACCCGATAGATCCGCGTGCCGCGCACGTTCTGCGCGACCGGCCGTGCCACCAGCGATGCCAGCAGCCAATAGAGCGCGATCGCGGTCTCCTCGCCGAGGCGCTCGACGGGCAGCCGATCCAGCACGGCGAATCCGGCGCCGTCGTCGAGAATCGCTTTCACCTGCGCCATCATCGCGTGACAGCAGGGCATCTCGAAGCGGTCGAGATCGAGCGATTCGATCGGCGTCGACAGCTGCCGGACCGATGACGCGATCGCATCCAGCTCCTCGAGGACGGCCTCCGACATGCCGACGCGCCACTGCGCCGGTGTCAGCGAATCCGCCTGCCAGGCGCGCGCGCCGGTGATCGGCGATGCGAGCATCGCTGGCGGTTGCGGCGAGACGTTCACTGTGTTCTCCCGGTTCCGGCCGTAGCGGCGGCCGACGATGCGGATACGCCGAACACGCGGCGCACGAACTCCGGATATACCGGCGCGATCCGCGCGGCGATTTCGCCGCGCAGGTAATGCAGCTCGCGCTCGGTCGGCGGCGGTAGCGACGATATCGCCGGATCGACATCGAACTCGAAGCCGGTCTTCGCCCTGATCGAATCGCCGGTTTCGCCCGGCAGCAGATGGCGCAGCACGAAACGCCGCCGCGCACCGTCGAAGCCGAACACGCCGGCGCCGGTCACGAGCGCATGCGGACCGGATCGCCGCCACGCCCCCGGCGCGCTCGTCCCCGGCACGCTGACGAAATCGACCTGCTTCACGAAGACGCGCGGCGAATGCTCCTCCCGGAACAGGACGACGCGCTGCGCGGCGGCGCACATCACCGGTGCGCCGAAGTTGCCGGGCCAGCGCACGGCAAGCTTCGGGTAGCTGCCGACACCGAGCAGGTTCACGTTGCCGTGGCCGTCGATCTGCCCGCCCCCGAGCACGAATCCATCGATTCGGCCGGTCATCGCCGCGTCGAAGAGCTCGCGCCCGCCTTCGGAGAAGAAATTGTCGTCCCGACTCCCGAGAATCGTGACCCGGACGCGATCCGACGCCGTGCAGGCCGCCAGCAACGCGGCAGCGGCGTGTGCCGGTGCGGCGGAGCCGACCGCAACGTGCCGGCACCCGTGCAACTCGCGGGCCAGCGCGCAGATCAGCCGTTCCTCCCGCATGATCGTCATGCGCCGATCTCCGATCGGCCGTAGACGTGGCGAGCCAGATAGGCCTCGAAGCCTTCGTCGGATCGCGCCGCTTCCAGGTACGCGTCCAGATGCGCGGCGTCCTCCGCGAACCCGCTGGAGCCGGCAAGCGGCCACGAGCCGCCCGGAGACTCCGCGATCGCATCGACGTAGAACGCCGACAGCGTTCCCGTCGCCTTGTCCGGATCGCGCATCAGATCGGTCTCGACGAGGCGGTCCACCGTCACCAGCGTCTGCCGCGACGCGTGCGCCATCAGGATCATCTCGCGCCGTCGCCCGACCCAGACGTTGCCGAACCGGTCGGCACAGGGCGCGTGGAACAGCGCGACGTCCGGATGAATGGCCGGCACGACGACGACGCGTTCCTGCGGGTCGAAGGGATTCGTGATGACGGCCCAGTCGTCGCGCAGCGCGACCAGATCGGAACCGAGCAGACCGCGCACGCACATGAACGGCGCACCCTTGCTCGCGGCGGTCAGGCCGTGGAAGATCGCCGGACAGCTCGATTCCCTGACGCGAATCGTGCCCTGCCCGAACGCGCGCAGGAATCGCGGCGGCGCGCCGAAGTCCGAATGGATCATCGCGCCGCATTCGATCTCGGCAACGCAGCCGGCGCCGATCAGGAGATCCGCCTGAATGCCGCACGTCGGTACTGCGATGATTCTGAGCCCGGTGATCCGACGCCGGACGAGCTCGCGCGTGACGGCCATCGCAGCGCCCGAATAGTGGCCATTGAAATCACTCGCGATCGCCAACGCGCAGCCCGGACGGATCCGTGATACAAGTTCAGCCAGGCCGATCAGCACGGCAATCCTCCAGCACCCGCAGCAATCTAGCACCCGATTTCGATACGTCGATAAGCCATGGCGCGCTCGAAATTTCAGGCCATTCGCCCGGATGCGCCGCCCGCGACCCGGACGGTGCTTCGTGTGCATCGGCGCAGCGGCGAGCCGCTCTACAGACAGGTCTACGATCGGCTGGCGGAAATCATCGCGAGCGGCGGATTGACCGCCGACGCACGCCTGCCGTCCTCCCGCAGCCTGGCCGACCAGCTCTCGCTTTCGCGCGCGACGGTCGCCTACGCCTACGATCTGCTGTCCGCCGATGGCCTGATCGGTGGCCGCGGACAAGCGGGAACCTTCGTTCTGCCGCGCGCGCATCCGCGCGGCGGCCGCGCGGATCGTCCGGCTGCCGACCCGTCGCACGCCGCCGGCTCGCCCGGATCGCCCGCGTCGCCGCCGAATCCCGCTCCCCTGCTCGCCGCGGCGCAGCTGCCTCTCGAACTGTTTCCGCGCCGGATCTGGGCGCGCATCGTGCGCCGTCAGTACGCCGATCTGAAGGTCGACGACCTGCGAACCGGTGACCTCCAGGGCCACCACCGGCTGCGCCGCACGCTATCGATCCGTCTCGCGCTCCAGCGCGGCATCGTCTGCTCGCCCGAACAGGTATTCGTGACCGCCGGCCTCCAGGGCGCGATGGCACTGATCACCGAGGCGGTTCTGTCGGCGGGCGAGGCCGTCATCGTCGAGGATCCCGGAGACCCGAAATGCCGCGAGGCTTTGCGGCGCGCCGGCGCACGCCTGGTTCCGGCGGCGGTCGACGAGAACGGAATGCGCGTCGACCAGGCGTTGTCGAGCGCCCCGGAAGCGCGTCTCGCGCTCGTCATGCCGTCGGCGCAGTTTCCGCTGGGCGTCGCCTTGTCGGGCGGGCGGCGCGAACGGCTGCTGAAATGGGCTCGCGGCAGCGGCGCCTGGATCGTCGAACGCGATCTGCACAGCCACTTTCGCTTCGCTGGCACGCCGGCTCCGGCCCTGGCGAGCCAGGATCGCCACGGCCGCGTACTCTATACGATCGATTTCTCCGACATCCTGTTTCCAGGGCTTCGGCTGGGCTGCGTCGTGGTTCCGCCGGAGCAGGTCGAGCGCTTTCGAGGCGCGGTCGCCCGGATCGCCCTGCAACCGGGCTGGAGCGATCAGGCGGCGCTCGCCGAGTTCATCCGGTTCGGGCATATCGGCCGATATCTCGCGCGTTCCCTCGAGGTCTGCCGGCGCAGACGCCAGGCGCTGCTCGAGGCAATCGCGAAGGTTTCGCCGTCGACCGCCGTCTACGCGCCCGATGCGGGTCTGCACCTCCTCGTCGCGCTCGATCATCCGCTCACGGACGCGAGTCGCGCACGCCTGCATGCGTTCGGCCTCGCGCCGACCCCGATGACCACCTGCGCACCGTCGGAATCGGCGCAGCCGACGCTGCTGGTCGGCTTCGGATCGACGCCGGTTCACGCCGCGGAGCACGCCATCGCCGCGATGCTCGAAGCGCTGCGCTCCCCGCCCCGGGCCTGAGCACCGAAGCCGGTTCCGGTCAGTACGCGACGCTCACCCGCCCCGGCTCGCCACGCCTCGCCGCGGAAGCGGCGTCACCGCTGCGCCGGCGTTCGCTCGCGCACCCCGCGCCTGCTTGATGAAGTCCGCATACCACCGAGCCGAAGTCTTCGGCGTGCGCTTCAGGGTTTCGAAGTCCACGTGCACGAGCCCGAACGGGTTGGTGTAGCCGGCCCCCCACTCGAAGCTGTCGAGCAGCGACCAGACGAAATAGCCCCGGACGTCGGCCCCGGCGCTGATGGCGTCGTGCATCGCCGCGGTATAGGTTTCCAGGTAGGCCACCCGCTTGGGGTCGTGGACCACGCCGGCCGCATCCGGCTGGTCCAGGGTGCCGCAGCCGTTCTCGGTGACATAGACCGGGAGCTTGTAGCGTCGCGAGAGCTCGATCAGCTCGTCGCGAAACGCGTCCGGAAAGATCGCCCAACCGATGTCCTCGCGAACGACTGCGTCGGCCGGCGTATCGCCCCAGGCGAAGCCCCAGATGGTGGTCGGATCGGCCTTCGCGAAGATCGGCCCGTAGTGATTCAGTCCCAGCCAGTCGATGCGCCGGCAGATCTGCGCCATGTCGCCGGCCTGTACCCAGGGTTCGATGGCCTCGGCCAGCAGCGCCGGATAGGTCGCGCGCAGCTGGGGCTCGGGAAAGGCGAGGTTCCAGTGGGCATCGAGCATCTCGGCGGCCTGGCGATCGGCGTCGCTCGGAGTCGCCGGCCGGACCACCTGTCGATTGTGTACCGCGCCGATCGAGGCGTTGCGCACGCTGTCGCGCAGCACGTCGACACACCGGCCATGCGCCAGGTTCACGTGATGGATGGCACGCAGATTCGCGGTGCGATCCATCAGACCCGGGGCGCACCAATCCATCGCATAGCCGAACAGCGTGAAAACCGAGAATTCGTTGAAGGTGATCCAGCGCTTGACCCGGTCGCCGAGCCGCTGTGCCATCAACGCGGAGTAGTCGGCGAACCAGCCCGCGCTGTCGCGCGCGGTCCAGCCGCCGAGGTTCTCGAGCGCCTGCGGCATGTCCCAGTGATAGAGGCACGCCCACGGTTCGATGCCGGCGGCGAGCAGCGCATCGATCAGCCGGTCGTAGAACGCCATCCCGGCTTCGTTGACCTTGCCGCGCCCTGCCGGAAGCACACGGGGCCAGGAGATCGAGAACCGGTAGGCATCGACGCCGAGCGATCGCATGATCGCGATGTCTTCGGGGTAGCGGTGGTAGTGATCGCAGGCCACCTCGCCGCTACCGCCCTTGTGCACCTTGCCCGGCAGCATGCAGCGCGTGTCCCAGATGCTGGGCCCGCGGCCATCCTCGCGGCCGGCTCCCTCGACCTGGAAGGCCGAAGTCGAAACACCCCAGACGAAGTCGCGTGGCCAGGTGCGGGTGGGCCTGTTCGTTTTCACGATCTCTCCTGCTAGCTAGTGGAGCCTGACGGGACGCTGGCGGAGCGACACGACGGAAGCGGGGATCGCGGTTGCGATCACGGCGACCTCGCTGCGCTCGAGCGCCGGCACATCGGCCCCGATCTCCTCGTCATCGATCTCGATCCCGCCGACCTCGCTCTCGATCCGCTCGACCCTATCGATCCGGTCGACGATCTCGATCCGCTCGACTTCCGCGCTCGGCCGATTCACCGCCTCCGGCTGCGACTCCGGCTGCGACTCGACCAGCCACCCATACAGTTGCGTCACGCGCGTGAACGATGCGCGGGCCTCGGCCAGTCGTTGCATGTTGTCGATCGGCCATGCCAGCGCCTGAGTCATCTGCTGGAAGGCCTGGGCAATCTGCATCAGCACGCCGAGCGTGATCGTGCCGGCGATGTAGCGCGGCGCGGCGACCAGGATCGGAGCGGCCTGGGAAAGCACCGTCCAGCTCGACGAAAACATGATCAGATGGGCGAGCGCCCGCGTCTGCCGCGTCCAGGACTCGATCAGTCCGTCGAACTGCCGTTCCACCTTGGGGCGTGCCGAATCGATGGATTGCAGCGCGATCGTCGCGCCGCTTTCGCGCGCGCTCGCGAGGCCGAACCGGAAGTCGGCCTCCTTGACGTGGCGCAGATTGGCCACCCGCGTCAGCGGCTGGCCGAGCCAGGTGGCCACTGCGGCGCCCACGCCGGCGTAGCCGAGGGCGATCCAGACCAGGTAACCCGGCAGCGCCAGTTCCCAGCCACCGAACCCGAGTTCGACGGTGCCGGACAACCCCCACAGAATCTGCGCGAAGCTCACCAGCAGCAGCACACAGTAGAACAGCGAATGCGCGAGCTCGACCGCGGTCTCGGTGGCCACCCGGATGTCCTCGGCGATCCGGCCATCCGGATTGTCGACTCCGCCCTGTCTCTGCAGGCGATAGTCGCGCCCGCGGATCATCCACTGGTCGAGGACGCGCCGGGTCAGGTCACCCCGCCACTCGACCTGCAGGCGGCGCTTGGCCCGCAGATGGATCGTCATCACCAGCACGTTGGCCAGGATGATCAGTACGGCGACGCCCGCCTCCTGCAGCACGTTCGCGAAGTCGCGTTGCTCGAGAGCATCGAACAGCCGCTGGCTCCACAGATTGAGCGCGACCGGAACCGCGGCTTGCGCGACGGTCAACACCACCAGCGCGAGCGTCAGACTCCAGGCGAAGCCGCGACGATGGTCCGTCCAGAATGCCATGGTGCACCGCCGCAATCGATCGGGGTCTTCGGATCGATGCCTGATCAATGCTTGGTACGCCGGATTTGATTGCATGCTGGACGTGTCATAGTCGGCACCCTAGCACCCGGACGAGGCGCAGCGAGCCGCCGCGTGGACACTGTGCAACACGCCGTCACTTCTGACGGATGAAGTCCCGCCAAACGGTCACGAATCCGGTTCCAATGGAGGACGCCATTCGGCTGGGGCGTTCTATCCTCGCCTCACGGATCTGGAACAAAGGAAGCAGCACGTGTCGATCGAAACTCCGCCTCGACCCCCGACCGCCTCGACCCATTCCGGTGCGGCCTCCCACCCCGCCTCCGGGCACGGGTCGTACGGCCGATTCCCCGCCGGTTTCGTCTGGGGCTCGGGGACCTCGTCCTATCAGATCGAAGGGTCCCCGGTGCATGACGGTGGCGGCGAGTCGGTCTGGGATGTCTTCGCGCGTGGTGAAGGCGCCATCAAGGACAAGCATTCCGGCGACGTGGCCTGCGACCACTATCGGCGCTATCGTGAAGATGTGGCGCTGATGAAGCAGCTGGGGCTCGGCGCATACCGCTTCTCGCTATCCTGGCCCCGGCTGTTCCCGGAGGGTACCGGTCGTCGCAACGAAGCCGGCTTCGCGTTCTACGACCGCCTGATCGACGAGCTGCTCGCGGCCGGCGTCACGCCCTGGATCACGCTGTTCCACTGGGATCTGCCGCAGGCGCTGCAGAACCGCGGCGGCTGGATGGTGCGCGAGTCCGCCGACTGGTTCGCCGACTACGCCGAGGCCGCGATCACGCGCTACTCCGACCGCGTCCGCCACTGGTTCACGCACAACGAGCCCGAGGTGTTCATCTTCCTCGGCCATCACCTCGGCACGCACGCGCCGGGCGAGAAGCGCCCCTGGGCGGACATCCTGACGATATCGCATCACGTGATGCTCGCGCACGGCAAGGCGGTCCAGGCCATGCGCGCGAAGGCACGGCAGCCGATCGAGATCGGCTACGTCGCGGCGCTCTGGCCCGGCATCCCGGCGTCGACCGATCCGGCCGATCTGGAGGCCGCCCGCCGCCAGACGTTCGGCGGCCTGGCCGGCTGGCTGCTCGAGCCGGTCTACCGCGGCGAGTACCCGGCCCAGCAGCTTTCCGAGTACGGCGACCAGGTACCAAGGTACGATCCGGCCGACCTGAAGATCATCGCTCAGCCGCTCGACTTCTTCGCGATGAACACCTACCAGGGCACCGTCGTGCGCGCCGGCCCCGACGGCAAGCCGCAGGCCGTCGCGCCGCCGCCGGGCAACCCGCACACGGCGTTCTGGGTGTTCGACGTGCTTCCCGAGTCGCTCTACTGGGGGCCGCGCTGGTACTACGAGCGCTATCGGCTACCGGTCTACGTGACCGAGAACGGGATGAGCCTGACCGACTGGGTCTCGCTCGACGGCCGGGTCGACGATCCGCAACGGATCGATTTCCTGCGCCGCTATCTGCGCGAGCTGCGCCGCGCCGTCTCCGACGGTGTCGACGTGCGCGGCTACTTCGCCTGGAGTCTGCTCGACAACTTCGAATGGGCCGAAGGTTACCGGGAGCGATTCGGCCTGGTCCATGTCGACTATGCGACCCAGCAGCGGACGCCGAAGCGTTCGTTCGAGTGGTATCGCGAGACGATCCGCGCCAACGGCGCGAACCTGTGAACTTTCCTGCTCTACCGATGCAAGGCATTCCGCAATGAAAGAAGTCTCGAGAATGTTGGCGTTGATGCAGTCCCTCGTCCTGGGCACGATCGTCGCGGCCGCAGGCTTTGCGGATGTGGCCGGCGCTCAATCGCCGCCTTCGTATCCCAACCGGACGATTCGCCTCATCGTGCCGTATCCACCAGGCGGCGGCGGTGATCTTCATGCGCGATTGATCGGCGAGAAGCTGGCCGGGGTATTGAACCAGCCGGTGATCGTCGAAAACCACGCCGGCGGTTCGGGTGTCACCGGATCGAACTATGTCGCCAAGGCCAAGCCCGACGGCTATACGTTGCTGGTCAACACCAACGCGCTGGCGGTGTCTCAGGTGGTCAATGCCGAGAGCATGCCGTTCAACGTGCTGACCGATCTCGCGCCGATCATGGTCACCATGACCTCGCAGAACATGCTGGTGGCGCGGCTCGGGCTGCCGGTGACGAACCTGACGGAGCTGATTGCCTATGCCCGTGCCAACCCCGGGAAAGTGAGCTACGGCGCGTCGGGTCTCTCGACGCCGATGCTGTCGGTCGAGCTGTTGAAGTCGATGGCCGGAATCAACCTGCTGTTCGTACCGTACAAGGGCGATGCACCCGGCATCACCGATCTGATTGGCGACCACATCGACATGTACGTGACCAATATCCTTCCGCTGCAGCCCCATGTTCAGGCCGGCAAGGTCCGCGCGCTCGCGGTGACCTCCACCAGGCGCGCGGCTTCGCTGCCCGGCGTGCCCACCATGGCAGAGGGCGGCGTGGCCGGCTTCGATATCGAATCGTGGTTCGGCCTGCTGGCACCGGCGGGAACGTCGCCGGAGATCATTGGCACGCTCAACGCAGCGCTGCGCAAGATCGTCGCCATGCCGGAAGTACAGAAGAGCATCGCCGATACCGGCGGCGTGGTCGCGCCGGGGACGCCCGAAGATTTCAAGCGCAGAATCGAGTCCGACGTCGCGAAGTTCGGGCAGATCGTCAAGGCGGCAAACATCCAGGCCAAATAGCCATATCCAACCCGGCAACACTCGGCACGACGATGACCATGGCATTGACCTCCCCCGCCGCGGGAGCGCAGCGGCTGAGCTATCCCGATCCCGCGGTGGTTCCGGCCGAAGTGCAGGCGTTGCTCGACGCGCGTCCGCCGCGCAACGTGTTTCGCATGCTGGCCCACGCGCCCGGCTACATGCCCGGGTTGATGAAGCTCACCGGCGCGATCCTCTACGCGTCCAAGCTGCCGCCCCGGCTTCGCGAACTCGCCGTGCTGCGGGTCGGGTATCTGTGCGGCTCGCACTACGAGGTTCGACAGCATCACCGGATCGCCGCTGCCATCGGTTTGTCCGAGGCGCAGATCGCCGGCACCGCACACGATGCGGACGCCACGCTCTACTCCGGAGAGGAGCTCCTCGTACTGCGCATGGCCGAACAGCTGGTGCGCCGGGTCAAGGCCGACGACGACCTGTTCGCCGCCACCGTCGCGGCGCTGGGTGCCGAGCAGACCATGGAGCTGATGGTGATCATCGGCGTCTACGTGATGCTCGCCCAGGTGCTGGAGAATACCGGCGTGCAGCTGGAGGCCGGCTCCGGTCCGTCGCAGGAGGATGTCACGGCGATCTTCCGCCGCCAGGCCGCAGGCTCGTGATCCGTATCGGGTGACCAACCGGCTGGGCGCCCGGGCCGCCGGTCGCAGTCGGTCACTCCCCCAGCCCGCGCCCCTTGGTCTGCGCCAGTCGCTGGGCGTCCGGGACCTCGCCCGGCGTGAAATAGCCGGCTGCGACCTTGGCATCCATCTCGACCCGGGCGTCGGCCGGGATCAGTTCGTCCGGGATGCTGACGCGCTCGTCGACCTGGATGCCGCTGCGCGTGATCGCGTCGTACTTCACGTTGCTCATCGATACCAGCCGATGGATCCGGCGGATGCCGAGCCAGTGCAGCGTATCGGGCATCAGCTCCTGGAAGCGCATGTCCTGGACGCCGGCGACGCACTCGGTGCGCAGGAAGTACTTGTCGGCCGAATCGCCGCCCTCCTGGCGCTTGCGGGCGTTGTAGACCAGGAACTTGGTGACCTCGCCGAGCGCCCGGCCCTCCTTGCGGCAGTAGACGATCAGGCCGACGCCGCCCTGCTGCGCACCATGGATGCACTCCTCGATCGCATGGGTCAGGTACGGCCGGCAGGTGCAGATGTCGGAGCCGAACACGTCGGAGCCGTTGCATTCGTCATGGACCCGGCAGGTCAGCGTGACCGACGGATCGGCGAGCTGCTGCGGATCGCCGAGGATGTACAGCGTCTGGCCGCCGATCGGCGGCAGGAACACTTCGAGATCGCTGCGGGTCACGAGCTCCGGGTACATGCCGCCGGTCTCCTCGAACAGGCTGCGCCGCAGCGCCGCCTCGCTGCAGCCGAACCGGCGCGCGACGCCGGGCAGCCACCAGACCGGCTCGATCGCGGCCTTGGTGACCACCGCCGAACCGTTGGCCAGCAGGACCTTGCCGTCGACCTTCAGCCGGCCGGACTGGATCGCCGCTTTGATTTCGGGCAGTTCGATATGGGCCTTGGTGACCGCGATGGTCGGCCGGATGTCGACGCCGGCGGCGATCCGGTCGGCGAAGACCTCGGCGACGATCGCGCCGAACGGGTCGAGCGAGACGATCCGCTCGGGGTCGAACCACGACGGATACGGGCCGATCGAGTCGGTCGGCGTGGTGTTGGTCAGGTCGGCCCGATGCGCTTTCTTCAGCGAGCCGGCCGCGACCGCCAGCGCCCGATAGATGCCATAGGACCCGGAATGGGTGCCGATGACGTTGCGGTGCGAACGGTTGGCGGTCGTGCCGACGATCGGGCCGCGCTCGGCGGCGCTGTTGGCGCCCCAGACGATCGGCGGAATCGCGCCGGCCTGCGGTGCACCCGGATGGGAAGTCAGCCGAATATGGCGCGCCGCCTGCTCGGCGGGCTGCGGGGTTGCGGGCGATCGGTCGGCCATGCGTCAGGGTACCGGATCGTTGCCGAAGGCGTCGATCGCGGTCCAGTCGTCGGTGAGATCACGTCGGATTTCCTTGATCGACTGGGCCAGCTCGTCGGGTTCGAGCAATTGCGACTGGAAGAAGCTGTCGGCCGGCCGCGCCTGCGAGAACAGCAGGATCTCGCGGCCCCGCGCCATGAAGATCTGGCCGTTGATGCCGGCCGCGAGCGGCGTGCAGAGCCAGGCGATCAGGTTGGCGACCAGGCTCGGCGCCAGCGGACGGATCAGCTGATGGTGGCGCTGGCGCTCGGCGCTGTAGCCGAGCGATCCGTCGACCTGCCGGGTGCCGGCCATCGGGATGACCGCGTTGACGCCGATGCCGGACGCTGCCAGCCGGTGCGCGGTCGATCGCGTCAACGACAGCAGCGCCGCCTTGCTGGCGGCCTCGGCCCAGAGTTCGGCATCGCCGTATACCGCCTCGGGTGAAATCAGCGTGACGATCGCGCCCGGCACCCGGCCGGCGGCGATCTCGGCCTGCATCACCGGAATCGCCGCGTCGAACAGCTCGATCGCGCCATGGAAGTCGACTGCGGCGACATGATCGAACGCGGCGCGTCCGGTGAGCGGCGCGCTCCGCGGCGTCACGATGCCGGCCGCATGGACGATCAGATCGACGCCGCCGAGCTGCTTGACCGCTTCGGCGACGATCGCGGCGCCGCTGCCGGGCGCACCGACATCGATCACCAGCGACTCGGCGCCGGGAACCCGGGCGGCCGCGAGCTCGGTGACCACCGGATCCTCCGGCGCGCCGTCGACCGCACAGCCGTTGTCGACGATCAGCACCTTGGCGCCGAGCAGCCCGAGCGACTGCGCCACCGCGAGTCCGATGCCGCGCGCGCCGCCGGTGACGATCGCGCGCCGATTGTTGAGCCAGTCTGCCATTGGCTTGTAAGCTAGCACGAATGCCCGTCGATCATCCCCGGCGGCCGCCCGACGGGATGGCCGCTTTCGCCTTTGCCACGATGGGCGGTCCGAATTCGTCTCGCCGGCACGACGCCGTGCCAGCCGCCGATCCGGCCCCTCGGCCGGATCCGTCCGCGACCGCCGTGGTCTGCACCGGGCTCGATGCGCTGCTTGCCGCCCTCGCCGAGGCGACCGGGACCGGCCACTGGATCCTGCTCGAGCCGCCGGACGCCGCGCCGGACCCGGAGCGGATCGCGCGGGCGCTCGGGCCGGCACGGGCCGCCTGGGCCCGCACCCTGCGGGACGACTGGCCGCCGGCGGTCACCGGCCTGCACCGGATCGAACTCGCGCCCGGCCGGGCCTGGCTCAGCATCGTCCACGGGGCGGTCGACCGGCGGCGAGCCGCGCTGCTGCGGGCGCTGCAGGCGCCACGGCCGGCATCGCCGGACCGGCGCGCGCTCGTCGTCGGGGCCGGGTTGGCCGGCTGCGCCTGCGCCGACGCGCTGGTGCGGCGCGGCTGGTCGGTCACCGTGCTGGAAGCCGCGACCTCGGCCGGTGGCGCGGTCCGGGACGTACCGTGGCTCGCGCTGCATCCGGCGCTCTCGCCAGGCCCTGACCGCCGCTCCCGGCTGCTGCTGCGCGCGCTGCTGGTCGTCCTGCGGCTGCAGGCGCGGTTCGGCGACGCGCTGCAGCGCTGCGGCCGCTTCGAGCCGATGCCATACGCCGAGGCCGTGCGCCGGGCGGCGGGGCTGCCGGCGTCGGTCGCGCAACCGGTCCTGCACGCCGAGCCGGCGCGCCACGGGGTCGCCGGTCCCAGCGGGCTCTGGCTGCCCGGCGGCGCGGTCCTCGACCCGCACGCCTGGTGGCGCCGCGTCGCGGACCGGCCCGGCGTGACGAGCCGGTTCGGCTGCCGCGTCGCGCGACTGCAGGGTGCCGGGGCCGGGGCCGACTGGCAGGCGCTCGATCACGACGGCCGCATCGTCGGTACGGCGCCGGTCGTCGTGCTCGCGAACCAGGCCGACGCCTTCGCGCTAGCCGGCCTCGCTGCGGCCGCGCACGGCCCGCTGCGGATCGGCTCGGCCCGCGTCCGGATCGGCATCGCGCGGCCGGAGGCCGCGACCGGCCAGCAGGCTCCGGAGCGGAACCACGCCGCCACCGGCTCGCTGGCGGCCCGGCCGGTCATCGGCGGCGATCGCTTCCGGCTCGAGCGGCCTGGCGCGCTATGCGTCGTCGGTCCTGGCGGTGACGATCGCGACCGCGATCGCCGCGCGGATCGCGACAGTGACCCCGACGAAGACCGCGACGCAGGTCGCGGGACGGATCCGCGCGCCGCCGAGCCGCCGGACCCGCCGCCCGGCTATGGCGACTGGCGCTGGTCGGCACCGGGCCTGCGACTGCTGCTGCGCGACAACCTGCCGATGATCGGCGCGGTGCCGGATGAAGCGGCGATCGCGGCCGAACGCGACCGCCATGCCCGCAACGACCGGCTGCCGCTGCCGCGCCGGCCCGGCCTGCACCTGCTCTGCGGACTGGGCGGGCGCGGCGCGCTATGGGCGCCGCTCGGTGCGGAGCTGATCGCCGCTGCGGTCAGCGGCGAACCGCCGTTGGTCGAGCCCGAGCTCGCCGAGGCGGTGGACCCGGCGCGGTTCCTGCGGCGCGCGCTGCGACGCACCGACGCGACGTCCGCAGAGCGAACGGGCTCCTGATCACGCCGACGGGATGAACGTCTTGTCGTCCTGGTGCTTGCGCTCGAACTTCAGGAACGAGTAGTAACCGCAGGTCCGGCCGTTCGGGTAATCGCGACAGACCTGGGGCCGCGCCTCGTAGATCGTGCAGCGGCGCTGGTCGGTGTCGAAGAACCGGCAGATCGTCTCGTAGACGGTGTCCTTCTGGTGCCGCAGGATCCGCTCCGGCTTGCCATCGTCCATGTAGATCCGCGTGAAGCGCCGCTCGGCCACCTCGCGCGTGACGCCGAAATGCTCGGCCAGCCGCCTGACGTCCTTCGGCTTGACCTCGATGCGCGGATAGCTGCAGCAGTAGCCGGGGCACTTCGAGCAGTCGTAGCGGACCTTCGGCGCCTTGCCGTCGGCATCGTCCTTGTCCTTCCGGCCCATGCGAGCTCCGTCGTCGAAACGGGCGATTCTAGAGCCGATGCGGGCCGGGTCGGCGGCCGCGTGCCGAGCCTGACGCATTCCGACATTGTCGGAATTTGCTATGCTCGTGTCGTACCGCTCATCCAACTGGAGACACGCAATGAAGATGCTGCTCGTGCTGGCCTGGTCTCTGCTCGCGGTCTGCTTGCCGGTGCACGCGCAGGAGGCCTGGCCGAGCAAGCCGCTGCAGATCATCGTCCCCTTCGGACCCGGCGCGCTGACCGATGTCGCGGCACGCGCCATCGCGCGCCAGCTGTCCGAACAGCTCGGTCAGTCGGTCGTGGTCGAGAACCGCGGCGGCGCGGGCGGCACGATCGGCACTGCCGTGGTCGCGAAGGCGCCGGCCGACGGCTATACGCTGGTCTTCACCGACAGCTCGTTCATGATCGCTGCGGCCCTCTATTCGAAGCTGCCGTTCGATCCGAACAAGGACTTCACACCGGTGATGCTGGCGGTCGAAGCACCGGCGGTGATGATCGTGCGGCCGAAGCTCGGCGTGGACACGGTCGCCGAGTTCGTCGCGCTCGCGAAGTCCAAGCCCGGAGCGCTCAACTTCGGATCCGGCGGCCAGGGCTCGTCCGGTCACCTGTCGGTCGAGTACTTCCAGTCGCTGGCCGGGATCCAGATGGTCCACGTGCCGTTCAAGGGCGTCGGCGCGGCGATCGTCGAGCTGATGGCCGATCGGATCGACCTGACGATCCCGAGCCTGGGCGCGAGCATCGGGCAGATCCGCGCCGGCACCGCGAAGGCGCTGGCCGTGACCGGGAAGCAGCGGGCCGAGGCGCTGCCGAACGTTCCGACTTTCGCGGAGGCGGGCTATCCTGCCTTCGACGCCGCCTTCCGCTTCGGCTTTCTCGCGCCAGCCGGAACCCCGCGGCCGGTGATCGAGCGGCTGCAGAAGGAGATCGCCAGCGCGGTGCGGCACCCGTCGGTGCGCCAGTTCCTCGCTTCGCAGGGGGCGCAGGGCATCGACGTCCGGACCGAGGACTATGCCAAGGCGATCGCGCGCGAGATCCCGCTCTGGCGAGGGGTCATCACCAAGGCCGGCGTCAAGGTCGAGTGATGAACCCTACCTGCTGCGCAGCACCTGGCAGCCGGGGGACCGGATGCCGTCCCGATCCACGACCCGGAGCCCGACAGCCATGAAACAGGATCATCTCCAGCCATCGTTTCGCGCCCCGGCCGGCGCCTGCGACTGCCATTTCCACGTGTTCGGCGCGCACGACCGGTATCCGGCGCGCGACCCGAAGCTGCGCTACCCGCTGCCGTACGCGCCGCTCGAAAGCTACCTGGAGACCGCGCGGCGGCTCGGGCTCGAGCGCTTCGTCGTCGTGCAGCCGAGCGCCTATCTGCGCGACAACAGCTGCCTGGAAGAAACGCTGCGCGAATTGGGAACGCTCCGCGCGCGCGGCATCGTCGATATCGGCGAGGATGTCGCGGATGCCGAGCTCGCCCGGCTGCACGCGCTGGGTGTCCGTGGCGTGCGCATCAACGTGTCGCCGGTGCACCCGTTCGAGGAGGGGCTCGCCGATCGCCTGCTCGGGCGGATCGACCGGATGGAGGCGCGCTGCAAGGAGATCGGCTGGCAACTGGACTTCCTGCTGCCCGGCTGGCTGACCGAAGCGCTGCTCGATCGCATGGCGCGGCTGGAAGTGGACTTCACGATGGCGCACATGGGGATGTTCCTCGCCGCCCGGGGACCGCAGCAACCCGGGTTCGTGCGCCTGCTCGACCTGCTGCGTCACGGCAGCGGTCACGCCCATGTCAAGCTGACCGGGGTCTACCGGATGTCCAAGACCGAGGGCTTCACCGACGCGCGACCGATGGTGCATGCGCTGCTCGAGGCCGCCCCGGACCGGCTGCTCTGGGGCAGCGATGATCCGCATGCCTCGTTCGCCGACAAGGTCGGCTCGGTCGAGCTGTTCAACCTGCTCGGCGACTGGGTTCCGGACGAGTCCCTGCGCCGTCGGATCCTGGCGGAGAATCCGGCCCGGCTGTTCGGCTTCTGACATCGGCCGCGGAGGCGATACCCATCAAAGCGCCGCGTGGGAACTCGCTCGCGCGACTGCTGAACGTCCTCGAGCTGTTCAGCGTCGACCGGCCCACGATCCATGTCGAGGACGTCGTCGCACTGCACGGCGCGACGCGCTCGACCGCGTATCGCCACCTGCAGGAACTGTGCGACGCCGGGCTGGTCGCGCAAGTCGGCAAGGGAGCGTACTCGCTCGGGCCCCGGATGATCGAGTTCGAGCGGCTGCAGCAACTGACGGATCCGCTGCTGCTGGCGGGCCGCTCGCAGCTGGCGGCGCTCGAGCCGTCGTGCGCGAACCGCGCGATCATGGTCTGCAGCCTCTACCGCGACCGTGTCCTGTGCGTGCTGCACGTGGGTGCCGAATCGATCCAGGTCGGCCGCAGGCGGATTCCGATCCTGCGCGGCCGCGGCATGCCGATGCCGCTGTTCCGGGGCGCGGGATCGAAGGCGATCCTGGCCTGGCTGGCGCCGCACCGGTTACGCGCGCTGTACGCCGTCAACGCCTCGGCGATCGCAGCGGCGCGGCTCGGTGCCGATGCCGCGGCGTTCCGACGTACTCTGTCCGCGATCCGCCGCGCCGGCCATGCCTACTCGCACGGCGAGCTTCGTCCGGGAATCGACGGCTATGCCGCGCCGATCCTGTTGCCCGATCGCGGCGTGATCGGCAGCGTGCTGCTGCTGGACGCCGAGACCCTGCCGGCCGCCGAGCGGACACGCTGGCTGGCGGTGCTGCGCGATCGGGCGGCCGCGATCGCAGCCGAAGTTGAGCAGCGCACGGAGCCTGCTACGCCGTCCGCCCGAACGCGCTCCGCGCGTTATGCCAGAGCTGCATCCACGGCGAGTGATCGAGCGAGCGGTCGGCCAGCGCCGCCGGCCGCCACGACCACTGCGCGAGCCGGAACACGCGCTCGGGGTGCGGCATCATGATCAGCGCGCGGCCGTCGGCGCTGGCAAAGCCGGTGACGCCGCCGGGCGAGCCGTTCGGATTGAGCGGATAGCACTCGGTCGGACGGCCGGCGCCGTCGACGAAGCGCAGCACCGGCCGCGCGGCCGCGAGCAGGTCGGCCGCTACGCCGGCCGGGGTGCCGTCCGCTGCCGCCGCATCGACGCCGCCGAACAGCGCCCGCCCTTCGCCGTGCGCGACCGCGATCGGCAGCCGCGAGCCGGCCATGCCGGCGAGCCACGGACCGGGCGCCTCGAGCACCTCGACCTCGGCGAACCGGCCCTCGTACTGCTCCGAGCGGTTGCGCACGAAGCGCGGCCAGCCGCCCGCGCCCGGGATCAGCGCCTTCAGATGCGACAGCATCTGACAGCCGTTGCAGACGCCGAGCGTCAGCGTGTCGGACCGCTCGAAGAAACGCGCGAACGCCTCGGCCAGCCGGGCGTTGAACAGCACACTGCGCGCCCAGCCGGCGCCGGCGCCGAGCACGTCGCCGTACGAGAAGCCGCCGCAGGCGACCAGCGCCTGGAAGTCATCGAGCCGATGGCGGCCGGCAACCAGGTCGCTCATGTGCACGTCGAACGCGTCGAAGCCGGCCAGATCGAACGCCGCCGCCATCTCGTGCTGGCTGTTGACCCCCTGCTCGCGCAGGATCGCGGCGCGCGGCCGGCGTCCGCCGGCGGCCGGCGCCGTCGGCTGGAAGGTCAGCGTGACCGACAGCGGCGCCGGTTCGGCCGCGCCCGCGCCTTCGTGGGCGAACGCCTCGTCGGCGCAGGCCGGGTCGTCGCGCAGCCGTGCGATCCGGTGGCTGGTCTCGGCCCAGGTCCGCTGCAGCTCGGCGCGCGGCGCCGCGAAGACCGTCCGGGCATCGCTCTGGAACTCGATCGTGTCGCGCGTGTTCGGCGCGCCGATCACGTGCGAATGGACCGACAGGCCGTGCGTGCGCAGCAGGCCGAGCATCCGGTCGCGGTCGTTCCGCGCGACTTGCAGCACCGCGCCGAGCTCCTCGCTGAACAGCGCACGCAGCACGCGCCCGGCGCGCAGTGCCGCGACCTGCTCCGGCCGGATCTTGAAGTCGCCCCAGTCGGACGCATGCGGCTCGATGGTCAGCATGTCGAGGTTGATCGAGACGCCGCAGTGACCGGCGAATGCCATCTCGCAGATCGTCGCGAACAGGCCGCCGTCGGAACGGTCGTGATAGGCGAGCAGCAGGCCCTGGTCGCGCGCCGCGCGCACGGCCGTGAACAGCCGCACCAGCAGTTCCGGCTCGTCGAGGTCGGGGACGGCATCGCCGTCGCGGCCGCTGATCTGCGCCAGCACGGAGGTGCCCAGCCGGTTCCGGCCGCGGCCCAGGTCGACCAGGATCAGGCAGGTGTCGACCCGCGCCGCCAGCTCCGGGGTCAGCGCGTCACGGACGTCGTCGAGCGGCGCGTGCGCGGTCACGACCAGCGACACCGGCGAACCGACCTCGACCGCGGTCGCGCCGTCGCGCCAGCGCGTGCGCATCGACAGCGAATCCTTGCCGACCGGGATCGCGACGCCGAGCGCGATCGCGGCCGCCGACGCGGCGGCGACCGCGGCATACAGGTCGCCGTCGTTCTCGGGGGTGCCGCAGTTGGCCATCCAGTTGGCCGACAGCTTGATCGCGCCGAGCGACGGCGGGCACGCCGACAGCACGTTGGTGAGCGCCTCGCCGATCGCGAGCCGCGACGCCGCGGCGGGGTCGCGGGTGGCGACCGGCGGACGTTCGCCGAGCGCGAGCGCATCGCCGGCATGGCCGCGGTAGTCGAGCAGCCCGACCGCGCAGTCGGCGACCGGCACCTGCCACGGCCCGACCATCGGATCGCGCGACGACAGGCCGCCGACGGTCCGGTCGCCGATCGTGATCAGGAACGACTTGCTCGCGACCGCCGGAAAGCGCAGCACGGCGCGCGCGATACCGGCCAGATCGGTGCCGCCGAGATCGACCGGATCGCCGCCGCCCGGAGCGATCGGATCGCCGCCGGGATCGGCCGGATCGGCGGCGGCACCAGCCGCGCCGCCCGGTGTCGCCGCCGGCCGCATGCGGGCGATGCGCTCCATCCGCGGCGGCTTGCCGAACAGCAGATCCATCGTGATGTCGACCGCCGGCGGCGCGCCTTCGTCGCCGACGACCAGCACCGGCTCGGCGACCGCGCGGCCGAGCACGCGGAACGGGCAGCGCTCGCGCGCGGCCAGGTATTCGAGCAGCCCGACCCGCTCCGGCGCGACCGCGAGCACATAGCGCTCCTGGGCCTCGTTGCACCAGATCTCGGCCGGCGACATGCCGCTCTCGGCGACCGGGATCCGGTCGAGCGCGAAGCGGGCGCCGCGGTCCGAGCCGTGCGCGAGCTCGGGCAGCGCATTGGACAGACCGCCGGCGCCGACGTCGTGGATCGACAGGATCGGATTGGCATCGCCGAGCGCGCGGCAGGCGTCGATGACTTCCTGGGCGCGCCGCTGCATCTCCGGGTTGGCGCGCTGGACCGACGCGAAGTCGAGCTCGGCGCTGTTGGCGCCGACCCCGAGGCTCGATGCCGCGCCGCCGCCGAGGCCGATCCGCATGCCGGGGCCGCCGAGCTGCGCCAGCAGCGTGCCGTCCGGCAGCGCCGACTTGCCCTGGTGCCCGGCATCGACCGAGCCGACGCCGCCGGCGATCATGATCGGCTTGTGATAGCCCCAACCGGCGCGCATGCCGTCGGCGCGCGGCACGAGCGGCGTCTCGAAGGTCCGGAAGTAGCCGACCAGGTTCGGCCGGCCGAATTCGTTGTTGAACGCCGCGGCGCCGAGCGGTCCCTCGGTCATGATCGCGAGCGGGCTCGCGATCGTCGCCGGCGGCACCGCCCGCGGCGGGACGCCGGCCGGGTCCTGCTCCCACGGCTGCGGCCAGTCGGGCAAGCGCAGATGCGAGACGGTGAAGCCGGTCAGGCCATAGCGCGGCTTGCCGGCGCGGCCGGTCGCGCCCTCGTCGCGGATCTCGCCGCCGGACCCGGTGGCGGCGCCCGGATGCGGCGCGATCGCGGTCGGATGGTTGTGGGTCTCCACCTTCAGCAGCCGATGGACCTCGCGCCGCTGCCAGCCCCAGCGGCCATTGGCACCGTCGCCCTGCGATGCATGCCAGCTGTCGAGTGAACCGCCGGTCAGGATCGCGGCATTGTCGGCATAGGCGACGACGGTGCCGTCCGGATGGGCCGCGTGGGTCGCCTTGATCAGCCCGAACAGCGACTGCGGCTGCACTACACCGTCGACCGTGAAGCGGGCATTGAAGATCTTGTGCCGGCAGTGCTCGGAGTTGGCCTGCGCGAACATCATCAGCTCGACATCGGTCGGGTCGCGCCCGAGCGCGCCGTAGGCCTCGACCAGATAGTCGATCTCGTCGTCCGACAACGCCAGCCCGAGCGCGCCGTTCGCCTCGACCAGCGCGGCCCGGCCGCGCGCAGCGAGCGCGATATGCGCGAGCGGCGGGCTCGCGAGCGGCGCGAAGACGCGGGCCGGATCGGGGGCGGCGGTGAACCAGCTCTCGGTCATCCGGTCGTGCAGGCACGCAGCGAGCGCCGTCGCGGTGTCGGGGTCGAGCGCCCGGGAGCGCGCACCGAGCCCGAACCAGCCGCCGCTGCGGCCGATCCGGTAGCGGATGCCGCGCTCGATCCGACGGATGTCGCAACGGCCGCCGGCGTCCGTTTCGCCCGGTGCGCCGTCGAAGCCGCAGTTGCGGGCGATGTCGGTCGCCTTCGATCCCCACGGCGACAGCGTGCCGAGCCGCGGCGTCACGTAGATCGCCGGTGCCTCGGGCTCGACCTCGTGCTCGACCGCGTCGAGCAGCGCGCGCAGCCGCAGCCGGTCGTCGCCGCCGATCGGCGTCGCGCTGTCGATCAGATAGAACCAGTCCGCCGTGACCGCGTCGATCGATGGCTCGACCGCCGACAGGCGCGCGAGCAATGCGCGGGCGCGGTGTCCGCGCAGGGCGGCGCCACCGGGCAGGCGTTCATGGAAACTCATCGGCATTCGACCGGCGACGCGACGGGCGGGCCGGCGGGCAAGTTCGCGGTGGCGGGATTATAGGTGCTTCACCGCAGGTGCTTCATCGGTGCTTCACTACCGCCCCGATCCGGGCCAGCAACGCCAGCACGCCTTCGACCCGCGTGACCGCGGTCCGTGCGCTGCTGCCGCCGGCAACCTCGTTGTCCCAGACCCGTACGGTCAGCCACTCCGGCGGCGCGCGCTCGAACGCACGTTCGTCGGTGACATCGTCGCCGACGAAGATCGCGGTACCGGCGTCATGCCGGCGCACCAGCGCGGCGATCGCCTCGAACTTGGTCGCGAGCCCCGGAGCCAGCAGATTGAAGACCAGCTTGCCCTCGATCAGCTCGGGTGCCGGCGACAACTGCCCGATCAGCTCGAGCAGCTGCTGCCGCGCCGCTGCCGGATCGCGGACCAGCCGGTAGTGGATCGACAGTGAGACGGTCTTCGGCTCGAACAGCAGGCCGGGGCCGAAGTGCGCGAGCGGCCCGGCCAGCGTCCGCGCCCATTCGGCGCAGATCGCGCGGCTCCTCGCTTCGTCGAAGTCGCCGCTGCCCGCCGGAGCTTCGCCGGGCGCCCACTCGTTGCCGTGGTTGCCGACCAGGGTCACGCCATCGAGCGGAAAGCGCGCGCGCAGATCGTCGAGGCCGCGGCCGGAGACGATCGCCACCGGCAGCCGTGCGCGCAGCGGCGCGATCAGGTCGAGCGCGTCCGGGTGCAGCGCGGCCTGGTCGGGCCGATCGACCAGCGGCGCGATCGTGCCATCGAAATCCAGCACCAGCACCGGCCGGGCCGCCAGCGCAGCCTCGAGCAGCCGCTCGCCGGCGGGTGTCAGCAGATCGATCACGCGGGCCGGCGCAGTTCGACGACGTTGTTGGCGTTGTCGCCGGGGTCCCCGTTGCTGCCGCTGCCGCTGCGCGCCAGCCGCGATTCGACCTTGACGCGACGGCGCAGCCGGCCGGCATCGAGCAGCATCCGCCCGGCCCAGCGGTAGACGTTGAACTCGCGAACCAGCTGCCGCAGGCTGCGCATCCGCAGCTCCTGCTCGGCCTCCGGCATCGACAGCGCTTCGTGGATCGCCTCGGCGACCTGGTCGATGTGGTAAGGATTGACGATCAATGCGTCGAGCAGCTCGCGCGAGGCGCCGGCGAACTGGCTCAGGATCAGCACGCCGCGCTCGTCGTCGTGCGCCGCGACGTATTCCTTGCTGACCAGGTTCATGCCGTCGTGCAGACTGGTCACGACGCAGACGTCGGCGGCACGCAGGTGTTCGAGCACCGAATCGACGTCATGATGCTCGATCAGCAGCCGGATCGGCGGCGGTCCGTCGCCGCCGAAACGCTGATTGACCGCTGCCGTGGCAGCCCGCGCCTCGCTCTCGAAACGCTGGTACTCCGGCAGCGCCGAGCGCGTCGGCGCGCCGATCTGGATCAGCGTGAAGCGGCCGATCCACTCCGGATGCAGTTCCAGCAGCCGTTCGACCGCGCGGATCCGTTCGATGATGCCCTTGGTGTAGTCGAGCCGGTCGATGCCGATCGCGACGCGATGATCGTCGGGCAGGTCGTTGGCCGCGCGCACCCGCCGGCGGATCTCGGGCAACGCCGCCGGCCCGACCGGCTCGGGCCACGACACCGAGATCGGATAGGCGTGGATCCGGGTCAGGCTGCCGGCCATCCGGATCGTCGCGGTCTCGTGCTCGATCCGCGCTTCGAGGAAGCGGTCGACCGTCTCGATGAAGTTCTTGCAATGGAACGAGGTGTGGAAGCCGAGGATGTCGCTGCCGAGCATGCCCTCCAGTAGCGCTTCCTTCCACGGGCAGATGCCGAACGATTCGAAGTTCGGCCACGGAATGTGCCAGAACGTGATCAGCGTCGCGTCGGGCAGCTGCTTGCGGATCATCGCCGGCACCAGCGCGAAGTGATAGTCCTGGATCAGCACGATCGGATCGGCGGTCTTGGCTTCGCGGACCACGGCGTCGGCGAACCGCTGGTTGATCTCGCGGTAGCAGTCCCAGTCGCTGGTGCGAAACACCGGCCGCACGTGCGCGACGTGGCACAGCGGCCAGAGGCCCTCGTTGGCGAAGCCGTAGTAGTAGCCCTGCTCTTCCTGCTCGGTCAGCCAGATGCGCCGCAGCGTGTAGCTCGGCGAGCGCGGCGGCACCGGCACCCGGTCGTCGGCATCGACGACGTCGCGATCGGCTTCGCCGCTGCCATGCGCGATCCAGGTGCCCGAGCAGGCACGCATCACCGGCTCGACCGCGGTCACCAGCCCGCTCGCCGGCCGATGCGCGACGATCCGGCCGTCGCCGCCGCGGCGATGGATGTACGGCTCGCGGTTCGAGACGACGATGACCTCGTCGGTCGGGAAGTTCTCGCGCAGCAGCGACCGCAGCCCTTCCGGGCTCCACTGCGATGACGCATCGTATTGTTCGCTGCGCGCGCCGTCGAGCTCACGCAGCAGCCGCTGCAGGTCTCGGACGATCGGCAGCAGGCCGCTGCCGCCGGAGCCCGGCTTGCGCAGCGCAGTGACGTTGGTCGGCGCATCGGCCGCCGCCGGATCGGCGTGATCGGCCGGATCGGCCACGGACGGATCGCCGCCGCGGCGCAGCAGGCGGCGGGCCGAATGGAGATAACGGACCAGGGGATCGACGACAGTCTGCAACATCATGCGTGCGCCGCAGCAATAATCATGCCTGTTGCCCTGCAGCGGGGCACCAGCCGGCGTTGGCGGTACGATCGACGGCTTGGCGCCACCCGGCCGACAGCTCAGCGCCGCCTGGCCGCCCGAAGGCGCTGGGAAGCCCCTCCGGGGGCTGCGAACGCAATGAGCGTGAGGGTGGCTTCCTCTCAGCCCTCGAGGAGCGACCGTTCATGACTGCACTCTCCTATCTGAAACCGACCCCGGGTAGCCCGTGGGACACCTATCTCGCGCAGGTCGATCAGGTGACCCCGCACCTCGGCAAGCTGGCGCGCTGGGTGGAGACGCTGAAGCATCCGAAGCGCGCGTTGATCGTCGATGTTCCGATCGAACTCGACAACGGCAGTGTCGCGCATTTCGAGGGCTATCGGGTTCAGCACAATCTATCGCGTGGCCCCGGTAAGGGTGGCGTTCGCTATCACCCAGACGTCACCCTCGAGGAAGTACTGGCCCTGGCGGCGTGGATGACGATCAAGAATGCCGCGGTCAACATTCCATATGGTGGTGCCAAGGGCGGCATCCGGGTCGATCCGAAGCTGCTGTCGGCCAACGAGCTCGAGAAGATCACCCGCCGCTATACCAGCGAGATCGGCATCATCATCGGCCCGACCAAGGACATTCCGGCGCCGGACGTCAACACCAACGGGCAGATCATGGCCTGGATGATGGACACCTACTCGGCCAATCAGGGCGGCACCATCACCGGGGTCGTCACCGGCAAGCCGGTCGAGCTCGGCGGTTCGCTCGGCCGGGTCAAGGCGACCGGCCGCGGCGTCTATCTGACCGCGCGCGAAGCGGCGAAGTCGCTGGGCCTCGGGCTCGATGGCGCGCGGGTCGCCGTGCAGGGCTTCGGCAACGTCGGCAGCATCGCCGCCGAGCTGCTCGCGCAGGCACATGCCAAGGTGATCGCGGTGCAGGACCACAGCGGTTCGCTGCGCAACGATCACGGCCTCAATATCCCGGCGCTGATCGAGCATGTCCGCGGCAACGGCGGCATCGCCGGCTTCGGCGACGCCGAGGCGATCGACAACGAGGCGTTCTGGGGCGTGCCGTGCGACATCCTGATCCCGGCCGCGCTCGAAGGCCAGGTCGACGGCGCGCGCGCCGAACGGGTCCAGGCGAGGCTGGTCGTCGAAGGCGCCAACGGGCCGGTCACGCGCGCCGGCGATCAGGCGTTCGCCGAGCGCGGCATCACCGTGGTGCCCGACGTGATCGCCAACGCCGGCGGCGTGATCGTCTCGTACTTCGAGTGGGTTCAGGACTTCTCGAGCTTCTTCTGGTCCGAGGACGAGATCAACCTGCGGCTCGAATCGATCCAGCTCGGCGCGTTCCGCGACATTCAGCAACGCGCGTCGGCGCTGCAGGTCCCGCTGCGCACCGCCGCCTATGTGATCGCCTGCCAGCGGGTGCTGCAGGCGCGCGAGGAGCGCGGCCTCTATCCGTGACCGGGCGACCACGGGGCCGGCAGGCAGGCAGGCATGGCGGTTGCCGGCACCCTGCGGCGGGCCCCACGCCCGGAAGGAGCACCGTTTGGCGAATCCCTGGTATGACGGCGATGCGGATCCGGGTTGGTGGACGGTCCGGATCGGCGCCGGCCCGGTCATCGCCACCGCGATCCACGACGGCAACCAGCTGCGGCCCGAAGTCGCCGAGCGGATCCGCCTGACGCCGGCCGAGCGGTTGCGCGAGGAGGATCCGCATACCGGCACGATGATCGCCGACGTACCGAGCCGGGTCGTCGTGCATCGCTCGCGTTTCGAGGTCGACCTGAACCGCGCGCGCGACGACGCGGTCTATCGGACCCCGCAGCAGGCCTGGGGACTCGAGCTCTGGCACGGCCCGCTCGAACCGGATCTGATGGCCCGTTCGCTGCAGCAGCACGATCGCTTCTATGCGATGCTGCGCACCGTGCTGCAGGGCCTGATCGAAGACTACGGCAGCTTCGTGCTGCTCGACGTCCACAGCTACAACCATCGCCGCGACGGCGCGGTCGCGGCACCGACCGCGCCGGAAGCGGCGCCCGAGGTCAACATCGGCACCGCCAGCATTCCGCCCGGTCGCTGGAATCGCATGCTCGACGCCGTCACCGACACGATCCGCGGTTTCGACTTCCACGGCCGCCGGCTCGACGTCCGGCGCGACGTCGCATTCCAGGGCCGCGGCGAGCTCGCGCGGTTCGTCCACGCGAATTTTCCGCAGACCGGCTGCGCCATCGCGATCGAATACAAGAAGTTCTTCATGGACGAATGGACCGGCGTGCCGTATTCGCGCGAGATCGCGACGCTGCGCAAGCTGAATGCCGCGCTGGTGCCGACGCTGACATCGCTGCTGGCCGCGCCGGCTGCGATCGCCTGAGCGCCGGTCGATGCCGGATCTGGCCGCCACGCCCCATACCGCCGGACCGCCGGCCGCAGCATCGCCGGCGGCCGCGACACGGCCGGAGTTGCCGGCGACGTTGCTGCCTCGTCTGAACGCCGCACTGTCGGGACCGCGGCCGCTGCGGGTCGTCGCCGCCGGTGGCGACCGGATCCACGTCGATCGCGACCTGCCGTTCCTCTGCGCGTTCCATCGGGTCCCGACCGGACAGGCGCCGACGCCGAGCCTGGCGCGGCGGATCGCCGCGGCCGGCGCGATCCATCTGCTGTGGAGCCGCGAGGACGGCCGGCGCGACGAGCCGGAGCGGGTCGTCGACGCGGTCGCGGCCGCGATGCGGCGGCAGTTCCCGCGCTTCCTGCTGATCGAGTTCCGCGATGCACCGCCGGATCCGGCGTCGCACCCGGAGTCGGCACAGCTTCCGGAGTTCCGCTTCGACCTGGCGGCACGCGACCTCGCGCCCGAGACCGACGTGGTGACGACGATCAAGGACGCGCTCCGGCGCAACGAGATCGACTACCGTCATCCGGAGGTGCGGGTCGTCGACGACACCGCCGCGGACCACCTGTTCGAGCTCGGGCCGATCGACCCGAGGATCGCGCGGATCGCGATCTCGGTGCCGGCGATCCACCGCTCGCCGGACGGCACGCGGCAGTATCCGGCACTGTTCCACCAGATGGAGGCGGCGGTCATCGACGCGGCGCTGCGCGGCGCGATGGCGTTCCTGCGCAGCGATCCCGGCGAGCGCAACCAGGCGCTGACGCGGATGCATCACCGCGGGCTCGGCCGCCGCGCATTCGTGCAGGCCGCCCGCACCGTCGACCGGCAGCTGACCGAGATCGCCGGCGCCTACGACTTCCTGCTCGACCTGACGCCGATCAACGCGCTCGAGGCGCTCGCCGAGTTCCGCGCCAGCAACGGCGTCGCGGCGCCGCGCTTCAAGTACCGGCCGCTCGCGATCGCACCTGGCGATCTGAAGCGTGCGCTCTACTCGATCAATATCGGACGGATCGAGGATCCGACGCTCGAGGACCTGTTCCGCGAAAAGCAGCTCGAGCTCGATCATCAGCTGACCATGCTGCAGTCGCGGAACACGCCGGCGTTCCGCGCCGCCAGCCGGCTGCTGTACGGCGAGGTCGACGACGCGCTGCTAGCGACCGCGCGCAAGGTGCTGGCGGCGACCCACGCGGCGCGCGAGCGCGGCCAGGCGCAGCCGCCCTCGCCGCAGGTCGATTGCATCGCGATCCGGCTCGCCGCCGAGGCGATGATCGCCGCCTACCGGGCCACGCACGCCGCCTTCGACGCGACGGTGATGATCCGCGACGACCTGCCGCCCGGGCTGATGGTGTCGGGCTCGCGGCTGCTGGTCTCGCGCCATACCACGATGTCGGCGCGCCGGCTGCCGAGCCTGCTGGCGCACGAGATCGGTGTGCATCTGCTGACCTACTGCAACGGCAACGTGCAGGGTCTGCGGATCTTCCGCGCCGGCCTGGCCGGCTACGAGCGGACCCAGGAAGGCCTGGCGGTGTTCGCCGAGTTCGCGACCGGCGCGGTCGGCGTCCGGCGGCTCGCGTTGATCGCCGCGCGCGTGCTCGCGGTGCACGCGATGCAGCAGCACGGCACCTTCGTCGAGACGGTCCGGCTGCTGGAACGCGACGCCGGGCTCTCCGATGCCGAGGCATTCGGTGTCGCGCTGCGGGTGTTCCGCAGCGGCGGCCTCGGCAAGGACGCGATCTACCTGCAGGGCCTGCAGCAGATCCTGCAGCTGCTCGCCGGCGGTGGTTCGCTCGAACCGTTCTGGTTCGGCAAGATCTCGGCGCATCAGGTGCCGGTGCTCGAGGAGCTGCATGCGCGCGGCATGCTGGTCGCGCCGCTGCTGCGGCCGGCATTCCTGCGCTCCGAGCGCGGCGGCGAGCTGATCGCGGCCGCACAGGCCGGCATCGGCGTCGCCGACCTGCTCGAACGATAGCCAATCATCCATGCGCCGGCGACGGCGCCGACAGAGCCGGGGGCCCCATGAAGATCGCTTTCTTCGTCAACGATCTCGACCGGGAAGAGGAGCACTTCGCGACCACGATCCTGGCCAACGAGGCGCTGCGCCGCGGCCACTCGGTCTGTTACGTCGCGCCGACCGACTTCGCGTTCATGCCCGACGACTCGATGCAGATCCATGCCCGCTTCGCGCCGAAGAAGAAGTTCGCCAACTACATGGCGTTCTGGAAGGCGATGCACGACGGCAAACGCGCCGATGCGCGCTGGATCGACATCCGCGAGCTCGACGTACTGATGCTGCGCAACGATCCGTCGATCGATGCGATCGACCGCCCGTGGGCCGAGAGCGTCGGCGTCCAGTTCGGCCGGATCGCGGCCGAGCGCGGCGTGCTGGTGCTCAACGATCCGGACGGGCTCGCGATCGCGACCAACAAGCTGTACTTCCAGTCATTTCCGGCGGCGTTGCGGGCGCCGACACTGATCGCGAAGGACAGCGACGCGATCAAGCAGTTCGCCAAGAAGCACAACAGCAAGATCGTGCTGAAGCCGCTGCGCGGCAGCGGCGGCCAGAGCGTGTTCCTGGTCGGGTCGGAGACCGCCGCGAACCTGAACCAGATGATCGACGCGGTCAGCCGCGACGGCTACGTGATCGCGCAGGCCTACGTGCCGGCGGCCCGGGCCGGCGATATCCGGCTGTTCCTGATGAACGGCGTGCCGCTGATGCACAAGGGCAAGTATGCGGCGTTCCGGCGCGTCTCGGCCGCCGGCGACGTGCGCAGCAACATCCACGCCGGCGGCAGCGCGCAGGCCGCCGAGATCGGCGAAACCGAGCTGCGGGTCGCCGAGCTGGTGCGGCCGAAGCTGCTGCAGGACGGGATGTTCCTGGTCGGCCTCGACATCGTCGGCGACAAGATCCTCGAGATCAACGTCTTCACGCCGGGCGGCCTGCGCAACGCCGGCAAATTCACCGGCGTCCGTTTCTCGACCGCGATCCTCAAGTCGATCGAGCGCAAGATCGCGATCCGCGACGAATTCCCGGGCCGCTTCGGCAATCGCGAGCTCGCGGTGCTCTGACCGGCTGCCGGCCCGGCCGGCAGCTGCCGACCCTGGGCCGGGGTAATCAACCCGGGTCGCCGATCGGCCCGTACCGAACTGATCGGCCCGGACCGCGCCGATCGGCCAGGTTCGCGGCACAATCCCGGCAGCGAAAGCAACCGCCCGGGAGCAAGATGAAGCGAATCGCGGTGATCGGCGCCGGCGTGATCGGCGTCACGACCGCCTGGTATCTGCGCCGCCAAGGCTTCGAGGTCACGGTTTACTAGCGCCAGGCGGGCCCGGCGCTCGCCACCAGCGCCGGCAACGCCGGCATCATCGCGCCCGGCTACGTGACACCATGGGCGGCGCCGGGCATGC
>JBFWQR010000036.1:0-51826 GCA_050249335.1 Lautropia sp. | reverse complement strand
CGGGACCGGAAAGCCCATCGCTGCAGGATGCCGATCGGCTCGCCCCCGGGCTGGTGGACCTGTCGGCGGCGCTGTTCGCCGAGCCGGAAATCGAGCCTAGCCGCTTGACCGCCGTGTCTCGGACGACAGTGGGGTGGATCGGACGGATCTGGCTGCCGGCGTCGCGCATCTACCGGTTCGCGCGCGCCGAACAGACGCGCTTCCTGCTCGATCAGAGCGACAACCAGATCGACAGCGCTGCTTACATGACGCTCTACCGCATCTACGAGCGCCCCGCGTCGATGAGCGACGTCGCCACCTTCCTCGGTATCGACGTGAACACGGCCACCCGCCTGATCGAGCGGCTGGAACGCCACGACTACCTCACGCGGACGCCCACCGCCGGCAATCGTCGGGAGTTGACGATCCAGCCGACGGACAAGGCGGTGCGCCTGCTGCGCAGCCTCGCACCGCTGGACCCGATCGGACGGTACGTCCGCGCAGTGACAGAGGTACGGGAATCCGCGACGCGGCTCAATGCCGCGCTGGGACGGAACCAGCCGAGCGGTCAGGACTTCGACTCCGAGTGCTTCGTGCATCTGCTGCGCGATGTCGTCCATCTCGACCCGACACCCGCGGACCGTGGAGCCCGTGAGCGATTCAGTGCCGCGATGGCGCGCTTCGTCACCGGTGTCGCGGTACTGACGGTCGCCGATGGCGAGCGCATCCGATGCGAGACGGTCAATTCGGTCACGTCCGCCTCGCTGGATCCACCCACCCTGCTGATCTGCCTGGACAGTCGAAGCAAGTGCCTGGGATTGCTCGAGAAAGAGCGGGTCTTCGGATTGAGCTTTCTCTGTGCCCACCAGATCGACATCGCACGGCGCTTTGAACGACGCGATGCGGCGGCCGACGGTCACAGTCTGACCGCAAGCGCTCAGGAATCGCTGGCCGGCGCTGTCGTCGTGCGAGACGCCGCCGTACAGATTACGTGCCGGCTCGTCCGCGGCATCGATGTCGGCAGCCACCGGATCGTGCTGGCTCAACCGGATGGCATCGCGATCGACGCACGCGAGCGGGCGCCATTGATGTTCTGGGGCAGCCGTTTCCTGGACGGCAGCGACCCCGCCATCCCGGGAGAGTTCGGGCCCGGCACGGCCGAGAGTGTTTGAAGGAAAGGCGGCATGGATCTGACGGAGACCCAGAAGCAACTGCAAAAGGACCTGCGCGACTTCGCGGAAGCGCACTTCCGCAAGGATCTGATGCGCGATACGCGCGAAGCTCGATTCCCGATCGACGAATACCAGGAAGTCGCGCGGGCCGGCTACATGGGGTTCATGGTTCCGCCCGAGTACGGTGGTCGTGGCGGCGGGGTCACTGAATACTGCATCCTGCTCGACGAACTGGCGCGGGTGAACCACAACGTCGCCTGGGCGATCGATGTGACGGTCGCAGTCGCCTCCGCGATCCGGCATCTCGGCACGGAAGCGCAACGCAGGCGTCTTCTGCCTCGGCTGATGGACGGATCGCTGATTCCCGCATTCGCGTTGTCCGACCTGACTGGCGGCTCCTCTCTCAAGCAGATGGGAACCCGTGTCACCCGCCACACCCCGGGTGGCTGGCGACTCACCGGTCGCAAGACTCATATCCACAACGCCGAGGTTGCGCAGCTGTGGTTGGTCTTCGCTGGCAGCGAAGACGGACATGAGGCTCTGCTGATCGAGGGCCGCGACCTGATCGTGATCGAACGCCGCTACCAGCCCTTCGGATTTCGCTGCGTACCCTGCAATCAGGTGCTGTTCGACGGCGTACCCGTCGGCGACGAGGATTTTCTCGGAGAACGCGGCAAAGGGCTGTCGGCCGCAATGCACGGCACTTTGAACTACACCCGGATCGGCAACGCCAGCATCGTGCTCGGCATCGCCAGGGCTGCGCTCGACGTGGCGATGAGCTTCGCACTGGCCCGCGACGTCGGCAAGGGCCTGCTGGCACAGCAGCAGGCCGTTCAACACATGATCGCCGACGCCATGACGCGGCTGCAGGCCGCCGACCTCCTTCGCTGGCGTGCGACCTACCTGCACGATCAGCAGCGCGACGCGGTGATGGCGGCGTCGCAGGCCAAGCTCTTCGCCACCGACACCGCCAGCGAGATCTGCGGATCCCTGTTCCGCTTGCTGGGAGCCTACGGCGTCTACGAAGAGTTTCCGATGACCGACTACATCAATTCCTGCAAGACGATGGAGCTCGCGAGCGGCGCGTCGGAAGTCCACCGGAACAACATCGCCCGGCTCGCGCTGGCCGAGTACGAGCGGCGCTTCGAGGCCGGCGAGCTGTTCCGATGGGCACAGACCGAGGAGCAGATCGCGATGCTGATGAGCAACCAGCGCTCCGCGCAGGTCATGCAACGCCTGAGGCAGACCGAATGAGCAGCTGGTGCGAGATCGAGCGATTGCTGAAGCGCCACGCGGTCGAGCGGCCCGACTCGACCTGGCTGATGTTCGGCGACGAGCGCTACAGCTGGCGATCGGCCCTGTCGTTGGCCTATCGCGCCGCCAACGGCTTCGCCGGACTGGGGATCCGGCCCAACATGCGCGTCGGGCTCATGGCGGGCAACAGCCCCGATTTCCTGTGGGCCTATCTCGGCGCGCTGTTCCTGGGCACCGAGATCGTGCTGATCAACAAGTGGCAGCGCGGGGCCCCGTTGGACCATATGCTGCAGGACTCGGCCATCGAGAGTCTGTTGTTCGACGCCGACCTCGAGGACGTCGTCCGCGATGCCTTGCGCAGGGTGCCGCGCCCACGCCACCTGGTAGCGCTGCGCGCCTCGGGCCGCGGCGGTATCGGAACGGCGTTCGCAGATCTGCTCGCCGGCCCGGACGCGGAACCGCAGGCCCGGCCGAATCCGCCGGTCGGTGCCGTCACGCTGATCTACACATCGGGCACCACCGGACCGCCCAAGGGGATCGTCGCCGGCGGCTACGAGCCCCTGCTCGCCCCTGTCGTCCACAGGCTCGCGGTCGAGCCGGGCGAGACCATGTACACGTGCATGCCGCTCTTTCACGCCAGTGGACTGCTGGTGTTCGCGCTGGGCTCGATTCGCCTGGGAGCGCGATTCGCCCTGGCCGAAGGCTTCAGCGCCTCGCGGTTCTGGTCCGACGTCCGGCAGTTCGAGGCCGTCGCGGCGAACGTGTTCGGCGTGATGGTGCCCTATCTGCTGAAGCGCCCGCCCGCCGCGAACGACGCCGACCATCCGCTGCGCCGCGTGCTTTCGGTCGGTTGCCCGCCGTCGGCATGGGCGCCGTTCGAACAACGCTTCGGTACCCGAATCATCGAGTTCTACGGCACCACCGACAGCCCCGGGTTCCTGCTGAACGATGGCGGCCCGGTCGGCTCGATCGGCAAGCCGTTGGACGGGGCCGAGTTCCGCATCGTCGACGCGGAGATGCGCGATCTTCCGCCCAGCGAGGTCGGCGAGATCGTCTATCGTCACCCCGCGGCCACCGGCGTGCATTACCACAACCTGCCCGAGGCCACGGCGCAGAGCTGGCGCGGCGGCTGGTTCCACTCCGGAGACCTCGGCAGTCGCGATGCCGACGGGTACTTCTATTTCCACGGGCGCTCGAAGGAATCGATTCGCCGCCGGGGCGAAAACATCTCGCCATGGGAGGTTGCCGGTGTCATCGGCATGCATCCGAGCGTGCTCGAGGTCGCCGTGTTCGGCGTATCGGCCGCGGACGGCGAGGAAGACGTCATGGCCGCCGTCGTCCTGAGGCCCGGTCAGGCGCTGCCGCATGCGGACCTGCTGCGCTTCTGCGAAGGCAAGCTGGCGCGTTACGCGATGCCGCGCTTCATCGAGTACGTCGCCGAACTGCCCAAGACGAGCACTCAGAAGATCCAGCACACCGCGCTCAGACAAAGAGGGGTCACGGCCGCCACGTGGGACCGCGACGCCGTTCACGAATCGCTCGCGGGCTGACCGGCCCGAATACCGGGGCGCGGTGCGCGCCCCTCACCTCCGCTCAGATCAATCGACAGGAGACGAACATGTCAAGACGGGATATTCTCCGGTGCTTCTCTGCGGCCGCCGCGATGACCGCTCTCACCGCCGATCCGGCGGCGGGCGCCGACGCCTGGCCCGCGAAGGCAGTTCGCTGGGTCGTGCCGTTTCCTGCCGGCTCGGTCGGCGACACTATTGCCCGCACGCTCGGCGAGAAGCTCGGCCAGAAATGGGGCCAGCCGGTGGCCGTCGACAACCGCCCCGGAGGCGCCACGGTGATCGCGGCGGTCGAGGTCATGCGCGCGCCGCCTGACGGCTACACCCTGCTCCAGGGCATCGACTTCACCTGGACGATGAATCCGCACCTGTTCAGCAAGCTGCCCTACGACCCGCTGCGAGACTTTACCCACATCAGCCAACTCGCCGGAGTGCCGCTGCTGGTCGCCGCCAATGATCAGACCGCGGTGAAATCGATCGCGGAACTGGTGGCGCTCGCCGGCCAACAGCCCGGCAAGATCGCGATGGGCGGCACCGGTCCCGTCATCCAGGCCGGGGTGGAGCGCTTCAGCCGTGACGCCGGCGTCAAGTTCGTGTTCGTTCCTTACAAGGGCGGGGCCGACAGCTTCAAGGGTATGCTCAGCGGCGAGATTCCCTTCGTCTACGACGGGATCCTGGCCTATCTTCCTTACATCAAGACCGGGAGAATCCGCCCGCTGGCGACTACCGGTGCCACACGCTCGCCGGTGCTACCGGACGTGCCGACGTTGGTGGAGCTCGGCTATCGGAACTCGGAAGTCCGACTCTGGCATGGTCTGTCCGCGCCGGCCGGATTGCCGTCGGAAATCCAGGCCAGGATCCTGCGCGATGTCCGGGAAGCGCTTCTGCGCGCCGATGTCAAGGAGAAGCTGGCTGCTCTGGGAATCGAGACCATCGGCTCCGATCCGGCACAGTTCCGGCGCGAGATCGTCGATCAGAGTGCCAAGGCGAGCATCGTCGTCAAGGAGCTCGGGCTCAAGCTGGACTGAAGGAACGATCCGAACCACCCCGTTCGATCACCGGAACGTCAGCCCCCCTGCGCCGGCACCCGCTCGGCGTTCGACACCAGCTTGTTCAGCGCATGGACATAGGCCTTCGCCGACGCGACGACGATGTCGGGGTCGGCGCCGACGCCGTTGACGACCCGGCCGCCGTTGGACAGCCGCACCGTGACCTCGCCCTGGCTCTCGGTGCCGGTGGTGATCGCGTTGACGCTGTAGAGCATCAGCTCGGCGCCGGACCGGACCTTGGCCTCGATCGCCTTGAAGGTGGCGTCGACCGGACCGTTGCCTTCGGCGGCGCTGGTCGCCTCGTGGTCGTCGATCGCGAGCACGACGGAGGCGGCCGGCCGCTCGCCCATCGCCGAATGCTGCGACATCGCGACCAGCCGGTAACGCTCGCCGATCTCGGGCTGCGCCGCATGGTCGGAAACCAGCGCATGGATGTCCTCGTCGAAGATGTCGGCCTTGCGGTCGGCGAGGTCCTTGAAGCGCTGGAACGCCTGGTTGACCGCCTGCTCGGATTCGAGCTGGATGCCGAGCTCCTGCAGCCGCTGCTTGAACGCGGTGCGGCCGCGGCGGCATTCCGCCGATCGGCGGCGTTCCGCGCGATTTTACGCCGCAGGCCGGGGCGGCCGGCGAACGGCACGCCGGCTCACTGCGCCGGACGCGGCCGTTCGCCGAGCGCGGCGACGACGATCCCGGCCAGCAGCACCATGAACGCCGTCAACTGCAGCGGGCCGGGGATCTCGCCGAGCAGCACGCCGGCCAGCAGCGCCGAGCCGACCGGCTCGCCGAGGATCGACAGCGCGACGAAGGTCGGCGACAGCCGCCGCAACGCCCAGTTGAACGAGGTATGGCCGATCAGCTGCGGCCCGATCGCGAGCCCGGCGAGCGCGAGCCAGCCGGCCGAGCCGTAGCCCGACATCGGCACGCCGGCGGCGAACGCGACCGCCAGCAGCAAGACCGCCGCGACGCCGTAGACCACGCTGATGTAGCCGAGCAGCGAAAGCCGCCGCGCCAGCGTCCGCCCGGTCAGCAGGTAGGCGCTGACGCCGAGCGCGCCGAGCAGCGCGAGCAGGTTGCCGAAGGTCGGGTCGCTGGCGCGGACGCCGGCGGCCGGCGCGGCCGACGCATCGGCCCACAGGATCAGCGCGCAGCCGGCCAGGCTGATCGCGATCCCGACGATCGACAGCCGCGGCAGCGGTTCGCGCAGCAGGAACACGGTGGCGAGGCCGACCCAGATCGGATTGGTGGTGACCAGCGCGGCGCTCGACGCGACCGAGGTGTATTCGAGCGAGGTGATCCAGGCGATGAAATGGCCGGCGAGGAAGGCGCCGGCGAGCGCGGCGACCGTACCGTCGCGGCGGCCGAGCCGGGCCAGCTCCGGACGCCGCCAGCGCAGCGCGAACGGCCAGACCAGCACCGCGGCGATCGTCATCCGCCACGCCGCGATCGCGAGCGACGCGATGCCGGCATCCTGCGCGACGCGAACCAGGATCGACGACGAACTGGCGACCAGCACGCCGAGGCCGAGCACGGCGAACGCCGCGCGCGAGGAGGACGCCATGACGGGCGATCGTGCCGAAGGCCGCCGAGCGGGGGTCAGCGGGCGCGGCTCAGCGGGCGCCGCGATCCGGCGTGCCGGCCGGCAGCCGATGCACGGCCGGGCCGGTCTCACGGATGAAGCCGTCGAGCCGGTCGCACCACTGCGCGGCCGATGCCTCGAGCTCGGCGAGCGACAGCACCGCAACGCCGGCGTCGGCCAGCATCTTCTCGGCCGCGCCGTTCTGCGCCACCTGATGCGACTTCTTCTCGAGATAGACGACGCGGCGGATGCCGACCTGGATGATCGACTGGACGCAGCGCGGGCATGGGAACTGGGTCGCGTAGATGGTGCTGCCGGTCAGCGGCAGCACGACGCAGTTCAGGATCGCGTTGACCTCGGCATGGACGATGTAGCTGTGCCGCGAGCGCAGCGGATCGTCGTCATCGTCGGCCCAGTAGGCCGGATCGCCGTCGTTGCAGCCGCGCGGCAGGCCGTTGTAGCCGACGCCGAGGATCTTGTTGTCGGCGCTGGCGATGCAGGCGCCGTTGCGCTTCCTCTGGTCCTTGGAGCGCGCCGCCGCCAGCAGCGCGACGCCCATGAACATGGAATGCCAGTGGATCAGCGGGGCGGGCGGCATTGCCGGCAGGACGGCTCCTGGCGAGGCCGGATCGGACGGCAAATCGGGCTGCATCATGGCCGGGGCATGGCCGGGCGGTCGCCCGCCGGTCAGGTGTTCTGGACGACGATGGTCGGGAACTTCGACGACAGGTCCTTCGCCTTCTCGGCGATCCGGACCGCGACCCGGCGCGCGATCTGCCGGTAGGTCGCTGCGATCGCGCCGTCGGGCTCGGCGACCACGGTCGGCCGGCCGCTGTCGGCCTGCTCGCGGATCCGGATGTCGAGCGGCAGGCCGCCGAGGTACTCGACCTTGTATTCGGCCGCCATCCGTTCGCCGCCGCCGGCGCCGAAGATGTGCTCGGTGTGGCCGCACTGGCTGCAGGTGTGCATCGCCATGTTCTCGACGATGCCGAGGATCGGGATGCCGACCTTCTCGAACATCTTCAGGCCCTTGCGGGCGTCGAGCAGCGCGATGTCCTGCGGCGTGGTGACGATCACCGCGCCGGTCACCGGGATCTTCTGCGACAGCGTCAGGTGGATGTCGCCGGTCCCGGGCGGCAGGTCGACGACCAGGTAGTCGAGGTCGCGCCAGTTGGTCTGGTTCAGCAGCTGCTCCAGCGCCTGGGTGACCATCGGGCCGCGCCAGACCATCGGCGTATCGGTATCGATCAGGAAACCGATCGAGATCGCCTGGATGCCGTGGCCTTCCATCGGCTCGAGCGACTTGCCGTCGCGGGTCTCGGGCCGGCCCGAGATGCCGAGCATGGTCGGCTGCGACGGCCCGTAGATGTCGGCGTCGAGCATGCCGACGCTGGCGCCTTCGGCGGCCAGCGCCAGCGCCAGGTTGACCGCGGTCGTGCTCTTGCCGACCCCCCCCTTGCCGGAGGCGACCGCGATGATGTTGCGAACGTTCGGCAGCAGCTTGACCCCGCGCTGCACCGCATGCGACTGGATCTTCTGGAACACGTTGGCCGATACGTTGGCGACCCCGGGCAGCGCGCGCAGCGCGGCGATCACCTGCTTGCGGATCGGGTCGATCTGGCTCCTGGCCGGATAGCCGAGCTCGACGTCGACCGCGACGTCGCCGCCGTCGATGCGGATGTTGCGCGCCGACTTGCCGGCGACCAGGTCGCGGCCGGTATTGGGGTCGACGACGCCGGCGAGCGCGTCGGACACGGTCTGGACGGTCAGGGTCATCGGCTGCCTGTGAAACTCGGTCGGTGGGTGCGGTCGCTGGTGCGGTCGGTATCGCGCGGACGGGATGCGCGAACGGCATCGCGCGGGAACTGCCAGTCTATCCGAATCCGGCTGCCGGTCCGACGAGCCCCGGACGGCATGCGGCACTTGATAAACTCGCGGGCACCCGCTGCGCCCCGCAGCAGCAGCCACCCGCCCGAATCATGACCGCCAGCATCGCAACCGGCACGCCACGACAGCGTCTGTTCGTGACGACCGCCCTGCCGTACGCCAACGGCTCGTTCCACATCGGCCACATCATGGAATACATCCAGGCCGACATCTGGGTGCGGTTCCAGCGGATGCAGGGCCACGAGGTGCTGTTCGTCTGCGCCGACGATGCGCACGGCGCGCCGATCATGCTGAAGGCCGAGGCCGAGGGCATCACGCCGCAGGCGCTGGTGGCGCGGATCGCCGCCGAGCGGCCGCGGTACCTGAACGGCTACCTGATCGAGTTCGACCACTGGCATTCGACCGACTCGCCGGAGAACGTCGAGCTGTCGCAGATGATCTACCGGCGGCTCCAGGCCGAGGGTCTGATCGCGACCCGCCGGATCGAGCAGTTCTTCGATCCGGTCAAGGCGATGTTCCTGCCGGACCGCTATATCAAGGGCGAATGCCCGGTCTGCCATGCGAAGGACCAATACGGCGACGCCTGCGAGGTCTGCAGCAGCGTCTACGCGCCGACCGATCTGATCGATCCGTACTCGACGATCACCGGGGCGCGACCGGTGCTGAAGGAGTCCGAGCACTATTTCTTCCGGCTGTCCGATCCGCGCTGCCGGCGCTTCCTGTCCGAATGGACCGGCCGCGGCCGGCTGCAGCCGGAAGTCGCGAACAAGGCCCGCGAATGGATCGGCGACGACCATGCCGACCATGCCGACCATGCCGACCATGCCGACGGTGCCGATGGCGCCGGGGGCGCTTCCGGCGCGCCGGCGCAGACGCTGAGCGACTGGGACATCTCGCGCGACGCGCCCTACTTCGGCATTCCGATCCCCGATGCTCCGGACAAGTACTTCTACGTCTGGCTCGACGCGCCGGTCGGCTACCTGGCGTCGCTGAAGGCGCTATGCGCGCGCCGCGGGCTGGACTTCGAGGCGCTGGTCCGGCCCGAGGCCGAACCCGGCGATACCGGCGGCGTCCGGCACCGGCAGGTCCATTTCATCGGCAAGGACATCATCTATTTCCATACGCTGTTCTGGCCGGCGATGCTGAAGTTCGCCGGGCTGCGGGTGCCGGACGACGTCTATGTCCACGGCTTCCTGACCGTGAACGGCGAGAAGATGTCGAAGTCGCGCGGCACCGGCCTGTCGCCGCTGCGCTATCTCGAGCTCGGCATGAACCCGGAATGGCTGCGCTACTACCTGGCGGCCAAGCTCAATGCGCGGGTCGAGGACGTCGACTTCAACGCCGACGACTTCATCGCCCGGGTCAACAGCGACCTGATCGGCAAGCTCGTCAATATCGCGAGCCGGACCGCCGGATTCATCACGAAGCGCTTCGGCGGCGTACTCGCGGCGCCGGACCCGGCGACCGCCGCCGCGTTCGCCGAGGGCTGGGCCGGCGCCGACGCGGTCGCCCGGTGCTACGACGAGCGTGAGTTCGGCAAGGCGCTGCGCGAGATCATGGCATTCGCCGGCCGGGTCAACCAGTTCGTCGACGCCGAGAAGCCGTGGGAGCTGGCGCGCCGGCCGGAGGATGCCGAGCGGCTGCACCGGGTCTGCTCGGATGCGCTGCGCGGCTTCGCCGACCTCGTGACACTGCTGGCACCGGTGCTGCCGGCGACCGCGGCGCGGGTCGCGGCGTTCCTGAAGATGCCGGCACTCGAATGGCAGCGGATCGGCCAGCCGCTGCCGGCCGGCCACCGGATCGAGCCGTACCAGCATCTGCTGCAGCGCGTGGACCCGAAGCAGATCGACGCGCTGTTCGCGGCGGAGCCGGATGCCGGCGCGACGGCGGCGGACTCGAAGGCGCCGGCGGCTGGCCGGGATACCGGCGCGGCGAAGACCAAGGCGGCGAATGCCGGCGCCGCCACGGCTGCCGCCACCAAGACCGCCGCCACCGGTGCACCCGCCGCCGCGCCCGCCGCCGACGTCGCGGCCGGCGCTGCGGCCGACACGATCGACATCGCCGCCTTTGGCAGGATCGCGCTGCGGGTCGCGCGGATCGTCTCGGCCGAGCGGGTCGAGGGGTCGACCAAGCTGCTGCGGCTGATGCTAGATGTCGGCGAAGCGCGACACCGCCAGGTATTTTCCGGGATCGCGGCGCACTACGATCCGGCCGCATTGACCGGCCGACTGACCGTGGTGGTCGCGAACCTGGCGCCGCGCAAGATGAAGTTCGGTGTTTCCGAAGGCATGGTGCTCAGCGCTTCGGGCGCCGATGACGGCGGCGGGGTCTTCCTGCTCGAACCCGACCGCGGTGCAACGCCCGGCATGACGGTACGCTGACCATGCGCCTGACCGACCTGAGTTTCCGCCCCGCCCTGTTCGACGCGCTGCGCCGCTACCGGACCGCCGATTTCGGCGCCGATCTGGGCGCAGGCCTGACCGTCGCCTGCGTCGCACTGCCGCTGGCGATGGCGTTCGGCATCGCCAGCGGCGTCAAGCCCGAGCAAGGCCTGATCAGCGCGGTGGTCGGCGGCTTCCTGGTCGCTGCATTCGGCGGCTCGCGCGTGCAGATCGGCGGCCCGGCCGGCGCATTCGTCGCACTGCTCTATGCGATCGCCGAGCGCTACGGCATCGCCAATCTGCTGATCGCGACCATGATGGCCGGCGTGCTGCTGATCGCGATGGGCGCACTGCGGCTCGGGCAGATGGTCCGCTATGTGCCCCTGCCGATCGTCGTCGGCTTCACCAGCGGCATCGCGGTCGTGATCGCGCTGTCGCAGCTGAAGGATTTCCTCGGCCTCGAGATCGCTCAGATGCCGGCCAACTTCTTCTCGCAGATCGCGACGCTCAAGCAGCATCTGGACACGATCAACCTGCCGGCGCTCGGTCTCGGCGCAGGGGCGTTGGCGCTGCTGTTCCTGTGGCCGAAGCCGGGCATGGCCAGACCGGCCGCGCCGCCGGCCACGTCCGCCGCACGGATCGGCCGGCGGCTCTCCGGTTGGCTGCGCCGGGTACCGGGCCCGCTCGCGGTGCTGGTGCTGGCGACGCTGCTCGTCATCACGCTGGAGCTGCCGGTCGAGACGATCGGCTCGCGTTTCGGCGGCATCCCGCAGACGCTGCCGCCGGTGCAGCTGCCGGCCTTCGACTGGTCGACCGCGCAGAACCTGATGGCGCCGACGCTGTCGATCGCGTTCCTCGGCGCGATCGAATCGCTGCTATGCGCCCGCGTCGCCGACGGCATGACCGGCGACCGGCACGATCCGAACCAGGAGTTGATCGGCCAGGGTATCGCCAACTGCGTCGCCCCGCTGTTCGGCGGCATCGCCGTCACCGGCACGATCGCGCGGACCGTGACCAACATCCGCGCCGGCGCGCGCACGCCGATCGCCGGCATGGTCCACTCGCTCGCGCTGCTCGGCTTCATGCTGCTGCTGGCACCGCTCGCGGTCCACATCCCGATGTCGGTGCTGGCGGCGATCCTGCTGTTCGTCGCCTACAACATGGGCGAATGGCACGCGTTCCGGCGGCTGCGCTACTTCAGCAACAACTACCGGGTCGTGATGATCGCGACGTTCCTGCTGACCGTGGTGTTCGACCTCACGGTGGCGGTGCAGATCGGGCTGCTGTTGTCGAGCCTGCTGTTCATCATCCGGATCTCGGCGCTGACCCGGCTCGAGCCGCTGCCGCTGCCGCCGGACCTCGCGCAACTGCCCGATGGCCGCCGGGTCGGCGCCTGGGGCGTGTTCGGCTCGCTGTTCTTCGGCTCGACCGGCAAGCTCGAGGCCTTGCAGGCGGCCGGCTCGCTGCCCGACGTCGTAGTGCTCGAGCTGCACCAGGTGATCCACTTCGATTCGACCGGGCTCGACGCGCTGCGCGGACTGAAACGGCGGCTGCGGCAGCAGGGCGGACGCCTGATCCTGGTGGCGCCGAACGAGCAGCCGCTGTCGCTGATGCGCCGGACCCAGTTCCTTGCCGCGCTCGGGCCGACCAACCTGTTCAGCCGGCTCGACGACGTCTGGCGCAGCCTCGGCGCCGAGGCCGCAGCCGGGCAGCTCAGTTCCCCATCGTCTTCCAGTCCTGGATCCGGCTGATCCGCTTGACCAGGCCGGTGGCCCGGTCGAAGTGGGCATTGAAGAACAGCGTCATGCCGTTGTCGCCGGCATAGCGCCAGCTCCAGACCTCTTCGTTCGACAGCGCGTACGGGGTCGTCTCGGTCTGCCTGCCGAGCTCGCGACGGACGTCGTCGCGGGTCATGCCGACCTTGATCTTGGCGAAGTTCGATTCGACCAGCACCTGCTCGATCTTCTGGAATTTGCCGTCCGGCGCGATATGGACGAAGTAGGTGGTGACGCCCTGCGGTCCGCGCGGATACTCCAGCTTCTTGGCGCCGTTTGGCTCCTCCCAGATCATGTCGGGCTGGCCCATCAGCATCCGGACGTCGCCCTCGGTATTGACGCCGGGGACCAGCCGCTTCTCGGCAAAGTAGTCGCAGCCCGCCAGCGCGACAGCGGCAACACCGAACGAAAGCGCCCACACTGCGCGCCGGAACCTCCGAGACTGCATGCCAAGCCTCCCGATGCCGCCGCGCAGCGGCGCAGGCGGCTCAATTACAATAGCGGATCCACAATAGCAGAACCCGAAACGCCAGAAGGTGTCGGACCATGGAAACGGATCGTCCGCTGCGCGAACGCAACCTTTTCCCATAGTCCGACAGACTCCTGGCCGCGCCGCTTTCGCTGACATGGCCCAATACGAATCGGAAGTCACGCAGTTCATCAAGCAGCTGAAAGCCGAACGGCCGACGCTCGAAGCCGAGCAGCGCCGCGGTCGCTCGATCTGGTGGGACCGCACCCCGATCGACCTGCAACGGCGGCGCGAGGAGCTCGAATCGAGAGTGCCGCAGCAGGCGTATCCATACCAGACACAGTCTTGACCAGCAGCACCGCCGCCGAGCCCGCGATCGAACCGGCCGCGACCGCCCCGACGGGCACGGCCGGACCGATCGCCGCCGCCGCCGCAGAGCCGCCGATCGTCGCGCGGATCCACGGCGAGCCGCTGCGGCGGATTCCGAGCGACCTCTATATTCCGCCCGACGCGCTCGAGGTGCTGCTCGACGCGTTCGAAGGCCCGCTGGACCTGCTGCTCTACCTGATCCGCAAGCAGAACTTCGACATCCTCGACATTCCGATGGCGCAGGTGACGGCCCAGTACCTCGCCTACGTCGACGAGATCCGGAGCCGCAACCTCGAGCTCGCCGCCGAGTACCTGCTGATGGCGGCGGTGCTGATCGACATCAAGTCGCGGATGCTGCTGCCGGTCAAGAAGGCCGACAGCGACGAAGAGGTTGAGGATCCGCGCGCCGAGCTGGCCCGTCGCCTGCTGGAATACGAGCGGATCAAGCTCGGTGCCGCGCGGATCGACGCGCTGCCGCTCGCCGGCCGCGATTTCGCGCCGGCCGGCGCCTACCTCGACCACACCGTCGAAGTGCGGCTGCCCGAGGTGACGGCCATCGACCTGAAGGCCGCCTGGGCCGACGTGCTGCGCCGGGCCCGGCTGGTCGCGCATCACCAGGTCCGCCGCGAGGAACTGTCGGTACGCGAGCACATGTCGATCATCCTGCGGCGGCTGCAGACGCGCCGTTTCGCCGAGTTCCAGGACCTGTTCGACGTCGCCCGCGGTGCCGCGGTCATGGTCGTCACCTTCGTCGCGATGCTGGAACTGGCGCGCGAAAGCCTGGTACAGATCACCCAGGCCGAGCCGTTCGCGCCGATCTATGTCCGGCTCGCCTACGAGCCGAGCTGACCGGCGCCGATGATCGCGCCGTACCGCGACGTCGCGCTGGCGCCGCTGTCGACGTTCCGGGTACCGGCAACCGCCAGGCAGGTCTACGATCTGGCCGACGCGGCCGCGCTCGATGCCGCGCTCGCCGCGCTCGCTGCGGCGCCCCGCGCAACGGCGATGCGGCCGTTCGTGCTGGGGGGCGGCTCCAACGTGCTGTTCGCGCGCGACCTCGACGAGCCGGTGCTCCGGATGCGGCTGCGCGGCCGGCGGCTGATCGAAGACGACGGCCGCGATCTGATCGTCGAGTTCGGTGCCGGCGAAGTCTGGAACGACGTCGTCGACTGGACCCTGGCGCAGGGCTGGTTCGGGCTGGAGAACCTGACGCTGATCCCGGGCCTGGTCGGCGCCGCGCCGTGGCAGAACATCGGCGCCTACGGCGTCGAGGTCGGCGAGCGGATCGTCGCGGTCGACGCGGTCCACCTCGCCGACGGCCGCCGCCGTCGCTTCGTGGCCGCCGACTGCGCTTTCGGCTACCGTAGCAGCGCCTTCAAGACCGCCGCGGGCCGCGACTGGCTGATCGTCGCGGTGCAATTGCGACTGTCGCGCACGCCGGCGCTGCGCACCGGCTACGGCGAGATCGGCGACGAGCTGCGCGGCAGCGGGGACGCCGCGGTCACGCCGCGTGCCGTCGCCGATGCGATCGCGGCGATCCGCCGCCGCAAGCTGCCGGACCCGGCGCTGGTCGGCAACGCCGGCAGCTTCTTCCACAATCCGATCGTCGGGCGCGCAACCGTCGACGCGCTGCGCGACGCCCATCCGGCCATGCCGGTCTACCCGGTCGCCGGGGATGCCGGGCAGGCCAAGCTCTCGGCCGGCTGGCTGATCGAGGCGGCCGGCTGGAAGGGCCATCGCGACGGCGATGCCGGCGTCTCGGCGCAGCATGCGCTGGTGCTGGTCAACCACGGCACCGCCACCGGCCGCGAGATTCTTGCGCTGGCGCGCCGGATCCAGGCGTCGGTGCAGGCTCGGTTCGGCATCGCGCTGGTACCCGAGCCGATCATCATCGAATAACCGGGACCGATGCGGCAAGCGCTGCTGACGGCGGTCGTCGACACCAACATCTGGCTCGACCTGCTGGTGTTCGACGATCCGTCGAGCCGGCGGCTCGCCGACCTGCTCGCCGGCGCGAAGGTCACGTCGCTGGCCTCGCCGGCGATGCGCGCCGAGCTCGCCGACGTGCTCGGCCGCAGCCGGTTCGGACTCGACCCGGGGCGGCAGCGCGCGCTGCTGACCCGCTACGACGACCTGGTGCAGATCGCTGCCGAGCCACCCGACTGCCGGCTCGCCTGCCGCGACCCGGACGATCGCAAGTTCCTCGATCTCGCGGTGGCGCGACGCACCGACTGGCTGCTGTCACGCGACCGGGCGCTGCTGGCGGCGCGCCGGCCGGCGGCACGCCGCTTCGAACTCGCGATCGGCACGCTCGCGGATTTCTACTGTTGGCTCGACAATGGCGGCTGAACCAGCAACTGCCTGAACGCGCAACCGCCCGAACCCGCAACTGCCCGAACCTGTAACCGGCCGAACCCGCAACGCCGTCACCGATGCAAGTCCCCAATTCGCCGCTGATCAGCCGCTTGCCGAAGGTCGGCACCACCATCTTCACCGTGATGTCGGCACTCGCCGCCCGGCACCAGGCGGTCAACCTCGGCCAGGGGTTCCCGGATTTCGACTGCGATCCGGCACTGATCGATGCGGTCGCCCGCGCAATGCGGGACGGCTGCAACCAGTATCCGCCGATGATCGGCGTCGCGCCGCTGCGCCAGGCGATCGCCGACAAGATCGAGCGGGTCCACGGCCGCCGCTACGACCCCGACAGCGAGATCACCGTGACCGCCGGCGGGACCCAGGCGATCCTGACCGCGATCCTGGCGATCGTGCATCCCGGCGACGAGGTGATCGTGCTCGAGCCGTGCTACGACAGCTATGCGCCGAACATCGCGATGGCCGGCGGGCAGCTGGTCGCGGTGCCGATGACAGCCGATTTCCGGGTGCCCTGGGATCGCGTCGCCGCGGCCATCACGCGGCGCACCCGCGCGATCATCGTCAACACGCCGCACAACCCGAGCGCGACCGTGTTCGACGCGGCCGACGTCGCTGCGCTCGCCGCGCTGGTCGAACGGCACGGCCTGTACGTGATCGCCGACGAGGTCTACGAACACATGGTCTTCGACGGCGTGCCGCATCGCTCGATGTCGACGCATCCGCTGCTGGCCGAGCGCGCGTTCGTGATCTCCTCGTTCGGCAAGACGCTGCACGTGACCGGCTGGAAGGTCGGCTATTGCGTCGCGCCGGCGCCGTTGACTGTCGAGTTCCGCAAAGTGCATCAGTACGTGGTGTTCACCGTCAATTCCCCGGCCCAGGTCGGCATCGCCGACTACCTCGCCGATCCGGCCAGCTATCTCGGGCTGGCGGCGTTCTACCAGGCCAAGCGCGACCGTTTCCGTGCCGGGCTGGCCGGCAGCCGGTTCCGGCTGCTGCCCTGTGAAGGCAGCTATTTCCAGGTGGTCGACTATTCGGCGATCAGCACCGCCACCGAGCTCGAGTTCGCGCAATGGCTGACCGAGAAGATCGGTGTCGCGGCCGTCCCGATGTCGGCATTCTCCAGCGAGCCGCGCGAGGCCCGGCGGGTCCGCTTCTGCTTCGCCAAGCGTGACGAGACGCTCGACCTGGCGACCGGCCGGCTGGCGAACTGCTAGGGCCTATACGCTACGGACGCCGCCGCTGTCGAACTGCTACAGACCGTGTCGCCGGCGGGGCGGCAGCCCACGGAGTCGCGCCGGTTCGATCATCATCGCGCGGTGCCGGTGTCGGCGGCCTGCCGTACCGGCGCGTTGTCTCCGAGTCCGCCCGATCCCGACCCACCGGAGCCGCCGATGAACCGAACCCTCCGATCGCTCGCCGCGAGCGTCACAGCCTGGCTCGAGCCCCGCGACCGCCGACCCGAGCGCCGCGACGGGCGCCGTTCGCTGGTCGTGCTGGCGGCGGCCGCAGCGGTGCTGCCGGCGGCCTGTGCTGCGCTGCCGCCGGCGAACCTGCGGTCGCCGGAGATCGCCGTCGCCGACCTGGCGTTGGTCGACTTCGGGCTGGACCGGCTGCGGCTGCGCGCGGTGCTCGACACCGAGAACCCGAACGACGTCGTCGTGCCGCTGACCGACATCCGGATGGACCTGATGGTGTTCGGCGTCGCGCTGGCGCAGGGTTTCGTCGTCGATCGCCGGGTCGATCTGCCGGCGCGCGGCCGGATCGCGGTGCCGGTCGAATTCACGGTCCCGATCGGCCGCCTGCTCGACGTCGTCGACCGCTTCCGGGCCCGCGGTTGGGAGCAGTTCGACTACCGGCTCACCGGCACCGCGAACTGGGGCGAGACGCCGTTTCCGGTACCGTTCGAGCGCAGTGGCAACCTCGAGCTGCTGAAGCGGCTGCCCGGCATTCTCGGGGCGCGATGATGGCAGCGGGTTCACCGGCACCCCGCCGCTGGACCCTGATCTGCCGGGTCGTCGACAACTTCGGTGACGCGGCGGTGCTGTGGCGGCTGGCGCGCCAGCTGGCGGCCGAGCACGACGCCGTGGTACGTCTGGCGATCGACCGGGTCGAGGTGCTGGCGCGGCTGGTGCCCGGCGCCGCGGCTGGCCGGACCCTCGACGGCGTCGCGATCGAACGGCTGGCCGGCGATGCTCCCCTCGATCCCGTCGACCAGACCGCCGGCGCCGCACTCGCGGCCGACACCGATGTCATCGTCACCGGCTTCCATGCCCGGCTGCCGGCGGCGACCCGGGCCCGAGTCGGCGGCAGCGGGGGGCGGCGCCCGCTGCTGATCCAGCTCGAACACCTGAGCGCCGAAGCCTGGGTCGAAGGTTGCCACGGACTGCCGTCGCCCGGCGCCGACGGTATCGTCGAACATTTCTTCTATCCGGGATTCAGCGCCGCCACCGGCGGCCTGCTGCGCGAAGCCGATCTGGCAGCGCGGCGGGCGGCGTTCGCCGCCGACCCGGACGCGGCGCGCCGGCAACTGGCCGCCGTCGGCGTCGCCCGTGCGCCCGGCGAGCATCTGGCGACGCTGCTCTGCTATCCGTCGGCGCCGCTCGACGCGCTGGCCGCGGCGCTGGCCGCGAGCCGCTGCCGGCTGCGGCTGCTGGCGCCGCACGACGTGCTGCCGCAGCCCGGGCTCGCCGAGCGGCTGCAGCGCCGGTCACGGGGAAGGCTGGCGCTGATCCGGATCCCGTTCGTCGCGCAGCGCGACTACGACGCGCTGCTCTGGAGCTGCGACCTGAATTTCGTCCGCGGCGAGGACTCCTGGCTGCGCGGGCTGTGGTCCGGCCGGCCGTTCCTCTGGCAGGCGTATCCGCAAGCCGACGCGGTCCATCACGACAAGCTCAACGCCTTCCTCGACCGCTTCGATCCGGCGCCGCCGCTGGCCGCCTGGCTCGAGGCGAACCGTGGCTGGAATGGCCTGGCCGCGACGACCCCGGTGCCGGCGCTGCTCGACCAGCTCGACGCGATCGCCGCGGCGATCGATGCGACCACCGCCGGCTGGCTGGCCGCACCCGGCAACGCCAGTGACCTGGCGCGCCGCTTGGTCGAATTTGCCGAGCACAGGCTATAATGTCGGGTTACCTCAAGGGCAAGCCTGCATGAAAACCGCACAGGAACTGCGCGTCGGCAACGTGATCATGGTCGGCTCCGACCCGATGGTCGTGCTCAAGGCCGAATACAACAAATCCGGCCGCAACGCCGCCGTCGTCAAGCTCAAGCTGAAGAACCTGCTGTCGGGCTCGGCCAGCGAAACCGTCGCCCGTGCCGACGACAAGTTCGAGGTCCAGCTGCTCGAACGCACCGAAGTCGCTTATTCGTACTTCTCCGACCCGTCCTATGTCTTCATGGACAAGGACTATAACCAGTTCGAGGTCGACGGCGAGAACATGGGCGACGCGCTGAACTACCTCGACGACGGCATGCCGTGCGAGGTGGTGTTCTACGAAGGCCGCGCGATCTCGGTCGAACTGCCGACCTCGCTGGTCCGTGAAGTCGAGTACACCGAGCCGGCCGTCCGCGGCGACACCTCGGGCAAGGTGCTGAAGCCGGCCAAGCTGAAGCCGACCGGTTTCGTGATCCAGGTGCCGGCGTTCGTCGAGACCGGCGACAAGGTCGAGGTCGATACCCGCACCGGCGAATACCGCAGCCGGGTCAAGGCCTGATCCGGGGGGCTGCGCGGCGCGGGGCGCCGCTGCGATGCTCGCCGGGCACTAGCCCGGCTGCGCTTCTCCCGACCGCCGCGCGCCGCTCGCTCCCCCGCTTCAGGCCTTGACCGCCGCGGGAGCGCGCCCTTCCTTACCCCTAGTCGATCGCGTCCAGCTTGCCGCCGAATTCACTGGCGCAGAAGCGTCCGCCCTGGAATGCCTCGTCGACCGGATCACTGCTGACCTTCGCCTCGATCTGCGGGGCCCAGCGTTCGGCGTCGTCCCGGGGTGCGTAACCCAGCCGCAGCGCCAGCCGGTTGTCCCACCAGGCGCGGGTGTTGGCCGAGATGCCGTAGACGATGGCGAAGCGGTAATCCGCGTTGAGGCCGGTCATCACCAGGCGATCCAGGTCGCCATGGCTGAGCCATGTGGCCAGCGCCCGGGCATCTTCCGGTTGCGCGGTGCAGGAGCCGATGCGCATGCAGAAGCCGCGCACACCGTGCTTGTCGGCATAGAGCCGCGCGACGCCTTCGCCGAACACCTTCGACAGGCCGTAGCGCGAGTCCGGCCGGGTCGGGCTGTCATGGTCGAGCCGGCGACTGCGGCGGTGAAAGCCCACCGCATGGTTGGAGCTGGCGAAGACGATGCGCTCCACGCCCGCCTGCCGCGCCGCCTCCCATAGCGTATAGCTGCCCAGGATGTTGACGTCCGCGATCAGCGGCCATGGCTGCTCGTTCGGGATGCCGCCCAGGTGGACGATCGCGTCGATGCCGGCCACGAGGCTGGCGACCGCGGCCGGCTGGCGCAGGTCGCAGATGACCGTCTCCTCGCCCGGCCGCGGATCGCCGAGTGGCCGCACGTCCGACACGCGCAGCAGCGGGAAGCGGCCGGCCAGCGACCGGCGCAGCACCGATCCGAGCCGGCCGGCGGCGCCGGTCAGCAGGACGCTGCGTGGTGCACTCATGCCAGCTCGTTCGCCCGGTGATTGCGCGCGCCCGGCGGCCGCCCGCGCCGTGCCGGCTGCGTGGCGGGCTGGCCTGCCGCTTCCGCCTGCAGCCGCGTCACCAGGTAGTCCCGTGCGCGCAGCACGTGCTCGGATGCGACGCGGGCCGCCGCATCGCCGTCGCGCCGCTTCAACGCGTCGATCAGCGCCAGATGATCGGCATGGGCCTGGCGCAGCACCGCGGTGGACTTCGGGAAGCGGCGCCGCAACGTGAACACGAGCTCGGCACGGCCGGCCATGATGGCACGGGCTTCGTCGTTGCCGGCGATCGAGTGCAGGGTTTCATGGAAGGCGCGGTTGGTGGCGATGGCGGCGGCATCGTCCCGGCGGCGGATGGCACGGTCGAACTCGGCATTGCAGGCCTCGATGCGGGCCAGCCCGGCGGCATCGATCAGCTCGCAGGCGCGGCGGGCCATCATCGACTCGAGCGCAGCGCGCACTTCGATCAGCTGGGCCACGGTGCGCGCGTCCAGCTCGCGGACGGTGGCGCCGCGATGGCGCTCCAGCAGCAGGATGCCCTCGCCATGCAGCTGCATCATCGCTTCGCGAACCGGATTCAGGCTGGTCTGATAGTGCCGCGACAACTTCTCCAGCGACAGGTGCTGGCCCACCGGCCAATGGCCGCTCAGGATCTCGTGCCTCAGCTGGTCGCGGATGCGGGCGTAGGTGGGCTTGTTCAGCGCGCCGTCCGGCGCGGGCAGGTAATCCATGGGTGCGCTGGTTGATCGGGTTGTCAATTCATTCTAGCTCATCCATAATCGATTTCAGATTTTATTAAATCCAACTCGCAGCGTGAAGATCAGCAACGTCAGGACCTTCGTCGTGGACGGCGGCCGCATGAACTGGGTCATCGTCAAGATCGAGACCGACGCCGGCATCCATGGCGTCGGCGATGCGACCGTCGAGCGGCGCGAGCAGGCGGTGGTCGGCGCGGTCACGGCGATGGCGGACTATCTGCAGGGCAAGGACCCGTTCGCGGTCGAGGCTCATGCGGACACGATCACCCGCGACAGCTACTGGCGTACCGGCGTCATCAACCGCAGCGCGCTGTCCGGCATCGAGGGAGCGCTGCTGGACATCAAGGGCAAGGCGCTCGGCGTGCCGGTCTATGAACTGCTGGGCGGCAAGGTGCGCGACAAGGTGCGCTGCTACGCCAACTACTGGGCCTACGAGCCGCAGAGCGGGGACGACGTGAAGCGCTTCGCCGAGGCGCCGTTCGAGCGCGGCTTCAGCGCCATCAAGTGGGATCCCTTCGGCCAGGCCTGGCTGCAGATGGATCGCGCCGCTCGCCGGAAGACGCTGGCCCAGATCAGGGCCGCCCGCGAAGTCGCCGGCGACCATGCCGATATCCTGATCGAAGGCCACGGCCGGCTGGACGTACCGACCGCGATCACGATGGGCAGCGCTATGGCCGAATACGATCCGCTGTTCTTCGAGGAGCCGGTGCCGCCGGACAACATCGATGCGCTGGCATCGGTGCGGGCCGCGATACCGGTGGCGGTCGCGGCCGGCGAGCGCTACTTCGAGAAGCACCGGTTCCTGGAAGCGGCCAGGCGCGATGCGATCGACTGGTGGCAGCCGGACGTCTGTCATGTCGGCGGCCTGCTCGAGATGAAGAAGATCGCGGCGATCGCGCAGGCGGCGTTCAGGCCGTTCGCACCGCACAACCCGATGGGGCCGGTCGGCAACGCGATGACGATGCACCTGGCGGCTTCGACGCCGAACTTCGCGCTGCTCGAGACGATGATGGTGGACGTGCCGTGGCGCGGCGAGGTGGTTCGCGAAGAGATGGTGCTCGAGAACGGCCACATGATCGTCTCCGACAAGCCGGGCCTGGGCATCGAGTTCGACGAGGCCGGTGCCGCCCGCCATCCGTTCGTCTTCAAGCGTCCGGCGCACTTCGTCAAGCGCGTCTACCCGACCGACCTGGTGCCGTGGTACACGGCGCGCTGACCGTGCCGCCACGGGTGCCGCTCACGGCCGACGTGATCGTCGACGCCGGCGACCGCCTGCGCCTGGTCGTCGACACGGTCGCGCAGGTGGGCGAGCATCCGGTCTGGTCGGCCGAGGAACGTGCGCTCTACTGGATCGACGTGCGGGCGCCGGCGCTCCATCGCTTCGATCCACGCAGCGGCCGGCAGCAGACCTGGCGCATGCCCGAACCGATCGGCTCCTATGCGCTGCGGCGTACCGGCGGCGCGATCGTCGCGCTGAAGACCGGCCTGTTCGCCGTCGATCTCGGCCGCGGCGCGGTCGAGCCGCTGGTGGATCCGGAGCCGGATCAGCCGGACAACCGGCTCAACGACGGCAAGGTTTCGCCGGACGGCCGCTTCTTCTTCGGTTCGATGAGCGAGCATGTGCCGCGGCGTGCCACCGGCGCGCTGTACCGCTATGACCCGGACGGGCGCTGCAGCCGGCTCGCCGACGGCTACGTCGTCTGCAACGGCCTCGCCTGGTCACCGGACGGCCGCACGCTGTATCACTCGGACAGCCGCGCCTGCCGCATCGACGCCTGGGACTACGACGCCGCCACCGGCGCGATCGCGAACCGCCGCCGCTTCGCCGAGCCGGGCGAGGCCGACGGCCGTCCGGACGGCGCGGCGACCGATGCCGACGGCTGCTACTGGAGCGCCGGCGTTTCCGCGGGCTGCCTGAACCAGTTCGGTCCGGATGGCCGGCTGCGGCGCAAGTGGCGGCTGCCGATCGCCCAGCCGACCTGCGTCGGTTTCGGCGGGGACGATCTGCGCACGCTCTACATCACCGCGATCGGCGGCGGGCTCTATGCGATGGACAGCGACGTAGCCGGCGTGCCGGTGTCGCTGTTCGGCTGACGCGAGCGCCGGCAGGACGTTCGAACGGTTCGAGACGAGGGGACGAAGATGGAGGAGCGGATGAACGGGAAGACAGTTCGGCGCGGCTTGCTCGGTGCGGCGCACACCGCGGCGCACACGGCGGCGCTCGCCGCCGCGCTGCTGGCATCGGCACTGGCGCCGCCGGCCGCGCAGGCAGCCTATCCGGAGCGGCCGATCCGGCTGATCGTCGGCATCGCCGCCGGCGGCGTCGTCGATACGGTGGCGCGGATCCTGGCGCCGCATCTGTCCCAGACGCTGGGCCAGCAGGTCATCGTCGACAGCAAGCCCGGCGCCAGCGGATTGATCGCCGCCCAATCGTTCGTGACGGCGCCGGCCGACGGCTACACGCTGCTGTTCGGGTTGATCACCTACGCCGTGCTGCCGCATGCACAGAAGGTCGGCTTCGACCCGCGCACCGACCTGCTGCCGCTCACGCAGATGACCGCGGTCCCGGTCGCCTTCGTCACGTCGACCGCCCGCCCCTACCGGTCGGTCGCGGACATCGTGGCCGCGGTCAAGCAGGCGCCGGACAAGGTCAACTTCGCGACCGGCGGGCTCGGCACGACCTCGCATCTCGCCGGCCTGCTGCTGGCGCGAAACGTCGACGCCAGGATCACCTTCGTGCACTACAAGGGCGGCGCGCCGGCGCTGCAGGGCGTGGTCGCCGGCGAGACCGACGCGATGTTCGACAATCCGCAGCCTTCGACGTTCGCGTTCGAGAAGGCCGGCAAGCTGCGGATCATGGCGGTCATGCAGGAACGCCGGGTGCGCTCGATGCCCGACGTACCGACGATCACCGAGCTCGGCTACTCGAAGGACGTCGCCGTGAGTTCCTGGCATGGCCTGTTCGGCCGGCCGGGCACGCCGCAGGAAGCCGTGGACAGGATCCTGGACGCGATGAGCAAGGCGCTGGCCGACCCGGAGATCGTCGCGAAGCTGGAGGGCCTCGGGCTCGAGGTGGTCGGCAGCTCGCAGGACGCGTTCCGGGCGCACTTCAACCGCGAGTACGAGCGCTGGGGCTCGGTGATCCGCGAGACCGGACTGAAGCTCGAGTAACCGGACTGAAGCTCGAGTAGTCCCTGTCGGACCGCCGGGCGACCGGTGGTCGGCACGTCGCGCGGAGCGCGCCGGGGGCTGGAATTTCAACGATATGGCCGGATTACCGGCGGGGGACAGGGATGACGATCCGTCGATATCACGACTTCATGCGGACCAGGGTAACGGGCGTGGCGGCCGCGCTGGTCGCGGCCGCTTTCCTCGCGGCGCCGGTCGCGACCCGGGCACAGCAATCCCCGGCGGGCTATCCCGACCGGCCGATCAGGCTGATCGTGCCGTTCGGCACCGGGACGGCCAGCGACAACACGGCACGCTTCATCGCACAGCAGCTCGGCGAGCGCGTCGGCCAGCCCGTCGTCGTCGACAACCGGCCGGGGGGCGACGGCGTGATCGGCATGGTGTCGGTCAAGTCGGCGCCGGCCGACGGTTACACGCTGGTGCTCGCGACGATGACGACGCAGATCGGCAATCCGCAACTGAAGGACAATCTGCCGTATGACCCGATCAAGGACTTCACGCCGATCTCCGGCCTGGTCCAGGGGCAACTGGTCCTGGTGGTGAGCGGCGACGGCCCCTACCGGTCGATCGACGATCTGGTCGCCGCGGCCCGGCAGAACCCGGGCAAGCTCAGCTTCGGCTCGGCGAGCCTGACCAGTCGCGGCGCGGCCGAACTGCTCAAGGTCGCGAAATCGTTCGACGCGGTCAATGTCGCCTACAAGTCGACGCCCGCCGCGATGACCGACCTGATCGGTGGCCAGATCGATTTCACGTTTTCCGAAACGCTCAATGCGCTGCCGCTGATCCGCAGCGGCAAGCTCCGCGCGCTCGGCCAGACCAGCGCGACGCGCATGGCGGTGGCGCCCGAGATCCCGACGATGGCCGAGGCCGGCGTCAAGGACTACCAGCTGACGGCCTGGAACGGGATCTATCTGCGCAGCGGCACGCCGGAGGCCATCATCGACCGGCTCAACGCCGTCGTCACCGACATCCTGCGCGCGCCCGAGACGCTGGAGTTCTTCGGCAAGGACGGTTGGCAGACGATGCCCGGCAGCGCCCGCCAGATGCTCGACCTGCAGACCCGCGAATACGAGAAATGGCGCCGGATCATCGAGGCCGGCAACCTCAAGGGGTCTTGAACCCGCCCCGGGAGCCGGTCGGACCGTGTCAATTCGACCGGCCGTCCTGCCGCCAGCACGCGCCCCAGATCCGGTACGACACGGCCAGCACGGCAAGGCCGGTCACGGCGCAGGTCGCCGCCGCATACGGTGCGCCGATCCGTTCGGCCAGCACTCCGAGCGTGATGAAGCCGAGCGGTCCGATGCCGATGCACATCGTCAGCAGGCCCATCGCCTGCATCCGGCGGTCCGGCGGCGCGGCCACGTAGACGATCGTCGACTGCATCACCGCGAATGCCGACTGGCCGACGCCGACGGCGAACAGCGCGGCAGCGGTCAGCAGCACGTGCGTGCTCAGTGAGAACAGCGGCACCATAACCATGGAGCAGACGACGCCGCTGACATAGAGCTGCCCGTAGCGCGCCGGGCGCGCGATCGATGCGCAGACGATCGCGCCGATCAGCGAGCCGATGCCGTCCATGCTCGCGAGCACGCCGATGCCGCCGGCCGCCAGGCCCAGGCGGTCCTTGCCGATCACCGGAATCATGCTCAGCACCGGCCAGCCGAACAGGTTGTAGAGCATCGTGATCCACAGCGTGCCGGTCAGGCGCGGGCTCGCACGGGCCGCCACGAAGCCGGCGGCGAGCGTCTGACGCAGCGACGATCTCGCCCCGCCGCGTGGCGCCGCCGGCGCGCGCGGCAGACGCAGCACCGCGATCAGCCCGACGACGTAGAGCAGGACCGCCAGCGCAAAGACCGCCGTCACGCCGGCGTACGCGAGCAGCAAACCGCCGACGCTGGGGCCGGCGAGCCGGCTCGCGTTGCTCGCCCCGACGTCCCAAGCCATCGCCCGGCCCATTCTCGACGGGCCCGCGATGTCGCCGATCAGCGCGCGGCGGAACGAATGGTCGCTGGCCCAGGCGACACCATTGACGAAACTGGTGACGCCGAGATGCCAGACCTCCAGACGACCGATCAGGGCCAGGGCGAGCAGCGCCGAGGTACTGGCCAGCAGCACGCCCACCATGACGGCGACACCGGTCTTGCGGTCGACCCGAGCCGCCACCACGCCGAACAGCACGCCGAACAAGGAGAGCGGCACCAGCCGCAGCATCATCATGCTGGCGACCAGGAACGCCGAGCTGGTCTGCTGGTAGGTGAACACACCGATCACCAGCACGTCCATCCAGCGGACGAAGAACATCGCTGCGCCGGCGATCCACAGCCCCCGGAATCCGCCGTCGCGTAACAACGCGACGGGCGACGGGTCGGACGCGCTCGATGCCATGGGTCGTGAGCATACCGGGGCGGCCGCTGCGCCGCGACCCGCCGGCGCTTATTCGGCGGTAGCCAGTTGCGCCTGCTCGGCGGCGAGCCGCGCCTTCAGCGAGCGCAGCAGCACCCGGCGCACGGTAGTGTGCAGCACGCTCAGCGCGACCGGTTTGCCCAGGTAGCCGTTGCAGCCGACCCAGGCCGCCCGCGCCAGATCACGGATCCGCGAACTGGCACTCAGCACGATCACCGGCAACCGCAGCGTGGTCTCGTGGCGGAACCGGCGCAGCAGCGCCAGGCCGTCGCCGTCGGGCTGCACCGGCTCGAGGATCAGCAGTTCGTAGCTGCGCATCGACAGCACGTCGCTCGCCTGCGCCAGCGTTCCGACGCCCTCGGCATCGACGCCGATCTGGCGCAGCGCGACGGCGACCTGGCTGCGCACCGACGGGCTCGGATCGACGACCAGCGCGCGCGGCGGGCGGCCGGCGATCATCGGCAGCCGCTGGCCGGGCTCGGCCTGGACCAGCCGCGACGACAGACGCCGCGACCGCTCCTTCAGCGACAGCAGCTCCGCCGCCTTGTTGAGCACGCCGAGCACGTCGAGACTGAAAGTGGCGAACAGCAGATCGTCACTGCCGCGCCGGTGATTGGTCCGCCGGCCGACCGCGATCACCGGTAGCGCCTGCGGCACGTTGCGCAGCGTGCGGGCGACCTCGACGCCGCCCTTGACGGTCATGTCGACCAGCGCGATGTCGTATTCCCCGGGGCCGCGATGCTCGGCGACCTGGAAGCGGTAGCGGTTGTGCCGCGCATGGCGGACGATGATCTCCAGCAGCCGCTGGAACCGGTTGCCGAGCCCGAAGACGGCGATCCGGTAGACCGGACGCGCGTCGAACGGCGTCTCGTCGTTGGGCAGTGGGGACAAACGCGCTCCCTGGCGATCTCGATCTTGCCGGGGGATTGTAGCCGCGAACGGCTGGAATCAGGCAAGCGATCGAGGAAAAATATCCAAGAATCTCATGGCCTTATCTGAGTTTATTGCCAGACTACACGAGTTTCTCGTCCGGCAGCGCTTCAGTCCGTAGTTCGTTGTCCCGGGCGAAGTTGAGCAGGAAGCTGTAGGCCATCGGCTCGAGATCGCGAATCCGCGCGTCGACCACGACGCAGCGCTGGCCGCGGTGCGACGACGGCACCACGTACGGCGAATAGGTCAGATGCTGCTGACTGCCCTTCTTCGGGCGAAACGCCGCCATCACCCCGGCCAGCCGTTCGGCCCAGTCGCTCGGCCGGAAGGTGGCGCCAGCGAGGGTCTGGCCGATGATGACGAAGCGCGCAGCGTTGCTCGGATCGGACCCGGCAGCGGGCGCATCGGCAGTCGTCGACGGCGGCTCGTCCTGCTGCATTGCGCGATGATACCGATCCCCTACAATCGAACCGCCCCGTCGACGACGGACGGCAGGCGCGTGCGGCCACTGCAACAGCGCCGGCCCGCCCGGCGCGGCGGAACCGTTCCGACCCCGTGAGTACCCATGCCATGACCGCGTCTTCGCCGCTGATGTCGACCTATCCCCCGCAACCGGTCGCGTTCGTCCGCGGCGACGGCGCGCGCCTGTTCGATACCGCCGGCAAGCGCTATCTCGACTGCCTGGCCGGCATCGCGGTCAATACGCTCGGGCACAACCATCCGCAGCTGGTCGCCGCGCTGACCGACCAGATCCACAAGATCATCCATACGTCGAACCTGTTCGAAGTGCCGCTGCAGACCGAGGTTGCCAGCCGGCTGGTCGCGCTGTCGGGCATGACCAATGTGTTCTTCTGCAACTCGGGGCTCGAGGCCAACGAAGCGGCGATCAAGATCGCCCGGCTCCACGGTCACAATCGCGGCGTCGCCGAGCCGCACATCGTCGTCTACGACAAGGCGTTCCATGGCCGGTCGATCGCGACGCTGTCGGCGACCGGCAACGAGAAGGTCCAGAAGGGCTTCGAGCCGCTGGTGCCGGGTTTCGTCCGGATCCCGATGAACGACGTCGCCGCGCTCGAGCGCGCCGCCGCCGGCGACCCGAACATCGTCGCGGTGTTCATCGAGGCGATCCAGGGCGAAGGCGGCATCACCGCGGCGCACATCGAATACCTGCAGACGCTGCGTCGGCTCTGCGACCAGCGCGGCTGGCTGCTGATGATCGACGAAGTCCAGTGCGGCACCGGCCGCACCGGCAAGTGGTTCGCCCATCAGTGGGCCGGCATCGTCCCCGACGTGATGCCGCTCGCCAAGGGCCTCGGCTCGGGCGTGCCGATCGGCGCGGTGGTCGCGCACGGCGCCGCCGCCGAGGCCTTCAAGCCCGGCAACCACGGCACGACCTTCGGCGGCAATCCGCTGGCGATGCGCGCGGCCAAGACGACGATCGACGTGATGGCCGAGGACGGCCTGGTCGAACGCGCCGGCCGGACCGGCGCGCGGCTGCGCGAGGCGCTGACCGCCGGGTTGCACGGCGTGCCGGGCTTCGTCGAGCTGCGCGGCAAGGGATTGATGATCGGCGTCGTGCTCGACCGGCCGTGCGGTGCGCTGGTCGGTCAGGGCCTCGACGCCGGCCTGGTGTTCAACGTCACCGCCGAATCGGTGATCCGGCTGCTGCCGCCGCTGATCTTCACCGACAGCGATGCCGACGAGCTGGTCGAGAAGCTGGTGCCGCTGGTCCGGCGCTTCCTGGCGAGCTGACCCGGGACGAACCGGCCCGATGAGCAACTGGCCGATGACGCGATGACCAACCGGCCCGATGACGAACTGACCTGACGAGGTGGCTATCAAGCACTACCTGCGCTTCGACGACTTCTCGCGCGACGAGGTCGAGTACGTCTTTTCGCGTACCCGCTTCATCAAGGACCGTTTCAAGCGCTACCAGTCCTACCATCCGCTGGCGGACCGGACGCTGGTGATGATCTTCGAGAAGGCGTCGACCCGCACGCGGCTGTCGTTCGAGGCCGGCATGCAGCAGCTCGGCGGTACCGCGATCTACCTGAACACCCGCGATTCGCAGCTCGGCCGCGGCGAGCCGGTCGAGGACGCCGCGCAGGTGATCTCGCGGATGTGCGACATCGTGATGATCCGCACCTTCGAGCAGACCATCGTCGAACGCTTCGCGTCGCATTCACGGGTGCCGGTGATCAACGGGCTGACCAACGAATTCCACCCGTGCCAGGTGCTCGCCGACGTGTTCACGTTCATCGAGCAGCGCGGCGAGATCCAGGGCCGCACGGTCGCCTGGGTCGGCGACGCCAACAACATGAGCTACACCTGGATCCAGGCGGCGCGGCTGCTGGACTTCAAGGTTCACATCTCGACGCCGCCCGGCTATCCGATCGACCCGGCGCTGATCAGCGACGCCGATCGCAGCCATTTCGAGTGGTTCGCCGATCCGAACGAGGCCTGCCGCGGTGCGGCGCTGGTGACCACCGACGTCTGGACCAGCATGGGCTTCGAGGCCGAGAACGCCGAGCGCGCCCGCGCGTTCGCCGATTTCTGCGTCGACGAGCCGATGATGGCCGGCGCCGCTCCCGACGCGCTGTTCATGCACTGCCTGCCGGCCCACCGCGGCGAGGAAGTCACCGCCGGCGTGATCGACGGCCCGCAGTCGGTGGTGTGGGACGAGGCCGAGAACCGGCTGCACGTCCAGAAGGCGCTGCTCGAGTACCTGCTGATCGGCCGCCTGCCGACCTGAGTCGATGCCGCATCGGGCGGCTGCGCGACGCGGGGCCGCCCGATGCGGCACCGACTCACCGCACGAGCGAAGAAACGGCAATCGCGCGAACCGCGCGGGGACCGCTTATCGGCAGAGGTGCAGGCGCACGCCGGGCCGTGTCGTCACCGGCGGCACGTTCGCGGGCAGCTGGGCCGGCATCAGGTCGATCTTGCGCGGCAGCGCCCGCTTGACCGCGTCGAGGTTGGGCATCAGCGCGACGGTGCGGTAAGAGCCGCTCAGTTGCAGATTGAACTTGCGCAGCCGTGACAACGATGCGCCCTGCCCGCCGATCGACTCGTCGAAGCGTGCCTCGATGCGGCGGAACTCCGGCAGATCGACCACCTGCAGCATCACCGCGCGCAGCGCCTTGTGGTAGGCGACGCATTCGTCGAACAGCGGCGATTCTGGCAGCGGATAGAAGCCGTAGCGCGGCAGCAGCTCGCGGATCTCGCGGTCGATGGTCGGCTGATCGGGTTCGAGCAGCGCGAGGATTTCCGAGGCGACCGATTTCTCGACCTGGCCGGTCAGCTCGCTGATCCGCATCAGCAGATCCGGATAGGCCCGGACCGCCTCGTGACGGAAGGTCTGCAAGATCACGAACAGCTCGTCGCGCCGCATCCGCAGCTTGCCGCGCATGCCGGCGTGCCGGCACAGCTGCCGCTGGAACTCGACGTCACGCGTGACGTCGACCGAACCGATCCGTTCGAGCAGCCATAGATGGTCGCGGGCGTCGGCGGCAACGCGGCGCGCGGTCGCCGAAGCGGTGGCTTCGAGGTCGCGCAACAATCGCTCGGCGGCGAACGCGTCGATGGTTTGACTGGACATCGCTATCCCTGCTGGTATCGCTGTCCATGATGATGGCGCGTACGGCCGCTGCTGCCGGCGGCCTCGGGATGCATGGAGCTCGACCGCGGATCGACGGCCGCCGACTGTTGTAATGCCGCGAATGCCGTGGCGGCCTGACCGTGACGCCGCTGCGAACGGTCGACGGAACGGCACCGGCGGCGGCCGGACATCGGCCGCCGCCGGTCGTGACGGTTCGGGTCCTCGAACCGCGGTGCGCCGGTCCCTGCGGGCCTCGGCCGGCTCGGCAGCTCAGGCGGCCTGCCGCGCCGGCGCCGGCGTTTCCGGCGGCTGGCGGGCCACCGGCGGCTCGTCCTCGTCGGCCCGTTCGACCTCGAGCGGGCGCCGCGCACGCCGGACGACCCGATCGCCCGGGGTCGGATCGAACAGCAGCCGGGTCACGTCGGGACGGGCATAGTGACCGGCCGGATCAGCCGCGGCCTTGGCGAGCGCGATCATGCCGAGATCGAGGTCGGCATAGACGATGCCCTCGGTCCCCTCCGGCAGCGGCTCGTGCATCAGTTGCCCGTCGGGCGCGTAGATCGTCGTGAAGCCGCCGCCTTCCAGCAGCAGCTGACGCTTGATCGGATCATCGCCGCAGAGCTGTCGGATCATTTCCCCGGAAACCGTCGCGCACGGCGCGATCACGAAGCACTGGCCCTCGACCGCATAGATCCGGCTCGCTGCGTTGTTGACCTCGGGCCCGAGCGCATGGGCGCCGCCGCGGTAGAGCGAAAAGCTCGGCCAGGCGGCGATATGGACCTGCTCGTCCTGCGCGTACATCGCATACTTCGACAGCGGCTGCAGGTGCTCCCAGCAGCACAGCGCGCCGACGCGCCCGAGCCGGGTCGCGTGCACCGCGAGGTCCGACCCGTCGCCCTCGCCGAAGACAGTCCGCTCGACATGCGTCGGCTTCAGTTTGCGACGCGTCGCGACCGTCCGGCCATCGGCATCGATGATCCACTGGCCCATGTAGAGACTGCCGCCGGCCTTCTCCGCGTGCCCCATCACGATCATGATCCGGTGATCCCGGGCAGCTTGCGCGATCCGCTCGGCAGCCGGGCTGCCGTAGATCAGCGCATTGTCGTGATAACGCTGGATGAACTGCATGCCCCACGCCGGCGAATCGAGCCAGATGAAGAACGGATAGCCGGGCAGCCAGGTCTCGGGAAACGCGATCAGTTCGGCACCGTTGCCGGCGGCCTCGGCGATCAGTCCGATCGCCTTGTCGATCGACGCATCGAGATCGAGGAACACCGGCGCGGCCTGGACCGCCGCAGCACGGAACTTCGGATGGGTGACGGGCATGACGACCTCCTGATCGCGTTGCGGGCACGACGGTGCCTCGCTGCCGCGATGCTAGGCGGCGGGAACCGGCGTCGCTTGACTCAGCGTCGCATCGGTCTTGTCCGGGACGCTCATGGCTGGGCTTCCCGCGGCGGGCGCGCCGCCGTTGCCCGACGGAAGCCGCGGTTGCCCCGGCACCCGGGGCCCGGTGCCGCGCCGCGGATTGCGGGCGCCGCCGGCGCGTGCCTATACTGGGCGATGCCGCAGATCGTGTCGACCGCCGACGTCGCGCCGCGCCAGCGGCTCGCCTACTGGACCGATCTCGTCTGCGATACCTACGTGCAGCTCGAGTGCGAGGTGCTCGGGCAACAGGGTACGATCGACGGCGAGATCGTCTCCGACCGACTCGCCATGCTGGAGTTGTCGCGGGTCACGGCGACCGCACAGCGCGTGCGCCGTACCCCGGGCCGGATCGCGCGTGCTTCGGAAGACTACTTCCTGGTCAGCATCCAGACCCGCGGCCGCGGTGTCGTGTCGCAGGATGGCCGCGACGCGCTGCTCGCGCCCGGCGACTTCGCGCTCTACGACAGCACGCGGCCGTACACGCTGACGTTCGATGCGAACTTCCAACAGCACGTGCTGATGCTGCCCGGCCCGGTGCTGCGCACGATGGTCCGCGAGACCGAGCGGCTGACCGCGACGCGCGTCGGCGGCGAACGCGGCGCCGGGCACCTGATGATCAGCATGATCTCGACGCTCGCGGCCGACCTCGGCACGCTGGCGCCCGAGTCGGCCGACGCGGTCGCCAACAGCGTCGTGCAGATCCTGGTCGCCGGCCTCTCGGCGCTGCCGGCGGCCAGACGCCCGGCGCTGTCGCAGCTGACCACCTACCACCGCGAGCGGATCCGCGCGGCGGTCCGGGCGCGGCTGCGCGATCCGGGCTTCGACGTCGGCGAACTGGCCCGGATGCTGCGGGTTTCGCCGAGCACGCTGCACCGGGTCTGGGACGGCGAAGCCTGTTCGCTGTCGGACTGGATCCGCGCCGAACGGCTCGATGCCGCGCATCGTGACCTGTGCGACCCGGCGCAGGCGCGACGCAGCATCAGCGAGGTCGCGTTCGGCTGCGGCTTCAACGACGCCGCCCATTTCAGCCGCGCGTTCCGCGACCGCTTCGGCTGCGCGCCGCGCGAGCTGCGCAGCCGCGACGAGGCAGCGAGCCTGCCGCCTCGGGCGGATACGAACGGTGGCTTGCCGGGGCCGACCTAGCCAGCTCAACTACCCGCGCCGCGCATCTCGTTGTTGCGACGTGCCGCCGCTTCCGAACGCAATGTCAGCCAGGAAGGAGACCACGCGCTGGCGCTCTCGTAACCGTACGCGGACCGCCGTCCGATCCCGCCCATTCGAGGTAGCAGGCCGGCGACCAAGCCCAGCACCGACTGGGCGATGCCCGGGAAGTTCAAATGACATTCCTGGCGGTCCGGACGCGCGTCCCGCTTCCGGGCAACCTCGGCGGCCGTTCGATCGCCCCTCGCCCAGCGGAGCAGTCGCGTACGGAGCAGTCGCGTCACTCATCGCCGTGTCCAGCCTTCCGGCGCCTACGCGCCCCGGGACGCGTGCGCCAGCCGCTCGATCCGCTCGACCGCCATCGCGAGCCCGTCCTCGCCACGCATCCGCATGCCGGCCGCCGCCGCCCGCTCCCGCAGGTCCGCGCGCTCGGTGCCTGCGATCGCCGCGGCGAGGTTCGATGCGTCGAGGCGCCGGCCGTCGAGCCGTGCCGGCGAGAGCCCCGCGCGCACGAGTCGCTCGGCCCAGAAGAACTGGTCGCCGGCGAACGGCACCACGACCGACGGAATCCCGGCGCGGCTGGCCGAATGCGTGGTGCCGGAGCCGCCGTGATGCACCGCGGCCGAGACGCGGGGAAACAGCCAGTCGTGCGGCGTATCGCCGGCCGCGAGGAAATTCGACGGCAGTCCGCCCGGATCCATGCCGCTCCAGCCCGGATTGAACACGGTGCGGCGGCCACCGACCGCCGCGATCACGGACTCGCGCATCGCGACCGGATCGAATCCCACCATGCTGCCGAAGCCGACGTAGAGTGGCGGCTCGCCGGCGTCGAGGAACGCCTGCAGCCCGGCCGGCGGCTTCCAGTCGCCGAGCGGCCGGACCCATTGGCCGCAGACGGCGACCTGGGCCGGCCAGTCGCGCGGCGACGGGCACAGCGTCGGCGAGATGCCGTACAGCATCGGATGGTCGCGCCAGAGCCGCCGGCGCGGCGACAGCCCGCAGACCGTCCGCCGCACGCGGTTGGTCCGCGAGCGGAACGCGAGCCAGAGCGCCTGGTTGACCAGTTCCTGGCTGACGCGGTTGAACCAGACCGGATAGCGGCGCGGCGGCAGGAACGGCGAGGGGAATTCGCGGGTCGGCGTGATCGGGATCATGCCGAGGCCGATGACCGGCCGGCGCAGCGCCTCGGCAGCCGACAGGCCGACGAACGCGGCGAGACCGCCCACCAGGACCGCATCGCTGTCGCGGCCGTCATCGACCGCCGCGCGCAGCCAGCCTTCCGCATTGGCGTTGGCGATCCGCGCCAGCGCCTTCGCGGTCGCGCCGAGGCCGCCGGCGCGGACGACGCCGGCGATCGCCTGGTCCGGCGACGACTCGCCGCGGATGTCGCCCGGCAGCGCGACCGCCGGAACGCCGAGCACCCGCGCCGCGCCGAGCGTCGCGCGGTCGGCGAGCAGCGTCGCCGAGTGACCGGCATCGATCAGCGCGCGGCACAGGAACGCGAGAGGACGGCTGTCGCCCTCGGTGCCGTAGGTCAGGACCGTGAACTTCACACCGGCACAGGCCGGCCGCGCCGACCCCGAGAAGGCAACGGGCGCCGCGAAGCGCCCGTTGCCGTCCGGATCGAGCCGGCCGTCAGGATTCGATCGTCTCGACCTTCTCTTCGCCTTCGTCGGCCGGCGGCGGCGCCGACGATTCCGAGTAGGTCAGCGTGACCTCGCCGGCCTCGTCGACATCGACCATTACCTTGCCGCCGTTGGTCAGCCGGCCGAACAGCAGCTCGTCGGCCAGCGCCTTGCGGATCGTGTCCTGGATCAGCCGCTGCATCGGCCGCGCGCCCATCAGCGGATCGAAGCCGGCCTTGGCCAGGTGCTTGCGCAGCGCGTCCGAGAAGATCGCCTCGACCTTCTTCTCGTGCAGCTGCTCTTCGAGCTGCATCAGGAACTTGTCGACCACCCGCAGGATGATCTCCTCGTCCAGCGAGCGGAAGCTGATGGTCGCGTCGAGCCGGTTGCGGAACTCGGGCGTGAACATCCGCTTGATCTCGGCCATCTCGTCGCCGGCCTGCTTGTTCTCCGAGAAACCGATCGAACGCTTCTGCAGCTCCTGCGCGCCGGCGTTGGTCGTCATGATGATGATGACGTTGCGGAAGTCCGCCTTGCGACCGTTGTTGTCGGTCAGGCTGCCGTGATCCATCACCTGCAGCAGGATGTTGAAGATGTCCGGATGCGCCTTCTCGATCTCGTCGAGCAGCAGCACCGCATGCGGCTTCTTGGTGATCGCCTCGGTCAGCAGGCCGCCCTGGTCGAAGCCGACGTAGCCCGGCGGCGCGCCGATCAGCCGCGAGACCGCGTGCCGCTCCATGTATTCCGACATGTCGAAGCGGATCAGCTCGATGCCGAGCGTGAACGCGAGCTGGCGCGCCACCTCGGTCTTGCCGACTCCGGTCGGGCCGGAAAACAGGAACGAGCCGATCGGCTTGTCCGGCTTGCCCAGGCCCGAGCGCGACATCTTGATCGCCGCGGCGAGCGCATCGATCGCGGCATCCTGGCCGAACACGACGTTCTTCAGGTCGCGCTCCAGGTACTGCAGCTTGCTGCGGTCGTCGCTGGAGACCGAAGCCGGCGGGATCCGCGCGATCTTGGAGACGATCTCCTCGATCTCGTTCTTGCCGACCACCTTCTTGGCCTTGCCTTTCGGCAGGATCCGCTGCGCGGCGCCGGCCTCGTCGATCACGTCGATCGCCTTGTCCGGCAGATGCCGGTCATTGATGTACTTGGCCGACAGCTCGGCGGCGGCCGTCAGCGCCGACCCCGTGTACTTGATGCCGTGGTGCTCCTCGAAGCGCGTCTTGAGTCCGCGCAGGATCTGCACCGTCTGCTCGACGGTCGGCTCGTTGACGTCGATCTTCTGGAACCGGCGCGACAGCGCGTGATCCTTCTCGAAGATGCCGCGGTACTCGTTGAAAGTGGTCGCACCGATGCACTTCAGCTGCCCGGACGACAGCGCCGGCTTCAGCAGGTTCGATGCGTCCAGCGTGCCGCCCGAGGCCGAGCCGGCGCCGATCAGCGTATGGATCTCGTCGATGAACAGGATCGCGTTCTTGTTGCTGCGCAGCTGCTTCAGCACGGCCTTCAGCCGCTGCTCGAAGTCGCCGCGGTACTTGGTGCCGGCGAGCAGCGCGCCCATGTCGAGCGAATAGACGGTGGCTTCCTGCAGCACCTCCGGCGCGTCGCCCTGGACGATCCGCCACGCGAGGCCTTCGGCGATCGCGGTCTTGCCGACCCCGGCCTCGCCGACCAGCAGCGGATTGTTCTTGCGCCGGCGGCACAGCACCTGGATCACCCGCTCGACCTCGCTTTCGCGGCCGATCAGCGGATCGATCCGGCCTTCCTTGGCCGACGCGTTCAGGTTGGTCGTGAACTGCTCGAGCGCGCCCTGCTGGTTCTGGCCCTGCTCGCCCTCGGTGCCTTCCTGCTGCTCTTCCTTCGCGGCTTCCTTCGGCTGCGGCGTCTTGGCAATGCCGTGCGAGATGTAGTTGACGACGTCGAGCCGGGTGATGCCCTGCTGGTGCAGGTAATAGACCGCGTGCGAATCCTTCTCGCCGAAGATCGCGACCAGCACGTTGGCGCCGGTGACTTCCTTCTTGCCGTTGGAAGTGGACTGGACGTGCATGATCGCGCGCTGGATCACGCGCTGGAACCCGAGCGTCGGCTGGGTATCGATCTCCTCGGTACCCGGAACGACCGGCGTGTTCTCCTTGATGAAGCCGGTCAGGCTCTTGCGCAGCTCGTCGACATTGGCGACGCAGGCGCGCAGCACTTCGGCCGCCGACGGGTTGTCCAGCAGCGCCAGCAGCAGATGCTCGACGGTGATGAACTCGTGACGCTGCTGCCTGGCCTCGACGAAGGCCATGTGCAGGCTGACTTCCAATTCCTGAGCGATCATGCTTCCTCCATCACGCACTGAAGCGGATGCTGGTGCTGGCGTGAAAAACTACAGACCTGTTCGACCTTCGTCGAGGCAATATCTCTCGGATACAGTCCGCAGACGCCCCGGCCTTCCCGGTGCACTGCGAGCATCACCTGCGTCGCCTTCTCGCGCCCCATTCCGAAGAACTTCTGCAGCACGATCACGACGAACTCCATCGGCGTGAAATCGTCGTTCAGCAGCAGCACCTGGAACATCGGCGGCGGCTTGGTCTTCGCCTCCTGCCGCTCGAGGATGGTCGACGGATCTTGAGGGCTGGTCATGGTCACGGTCATTCTAGCGAGTCGACCGAGCGCCGCAAATGCAAACGAGCCGCCTCGAGATGCAATTGAGGGCGGCGCGCGCGATCACAAGCGGCGCGACGAGCGGTCCACAACGCACGCTGCGCGCGATCGATACCGCCGGCGGGTTCGCGGAACATGACCTGGCCGGCTGCCGCAACGCGCTTCTGTTCGTGGTGATCCACCGTCTCAACTCTACCGCATCGCCCGCAGGAACACCGGCCGAATCCATGCTCGTTGCCGAAACCTGACCGATCCGCCGCCGGCCGGAATCTCTGCAGCGCGCGAATCGCCGTGGCCCGATGGCGACCGATCAATCATACCGACAGCGGCGCGCTGCTGGATGACCGGCCATCTGCCCGTAGCGAAGCTCGTCGATCCGGTGCCCGGCGGGTGTGGCGAATGTCACGCTCCGGCGTACGCTCCTCGGCGGCGATGCCGGCATCGGGGCGGGGGCGCGCACCGGAGGCGCACTTGCAGCCGATCGGCTACAGATTTCACGACTTTCACCAATCTCGATAGCGCTGGCCGACAGGTCGCCCTCGATTCCCGCTCGACGGGATTGTTAGCGCTACCTTCGAGCTTCTCACGATCCGGGACGGAGCCGAAGCGAGGCGAATCGCGTCCAAACGGCACTCAACGGATTCGAAAAAGGCTGCTTTTGCGGCGGTGCACGCCGCTTCAGGCTTGACGTGCCGGGGGGCGTAACAAAGAATTTGGCACCCGACCAAGGTTATCTTCGGCCCGCGGTCCTCGGTTGGTGAACGTACGCAAGGCCTTGTTATGCAGGAAGCTTTCAGTGATGGCAACGGGGACGGTCAAGTGGTTCAATGACGCCAAGGGGTTTGGCTTCATCACACCGGACGAGGGGGGTGAAGACCTCTTCGCGCATTTCAGTTCGGTACAGGCGCAAGGTTTCAAGACGCTGAAGGAAGGACAAAAGGTCCAGTTCGAAGTCGTGCAAGGGCCGAAAGGCAAACAGGCTTCGAATATCCGCGTCGACGGCTGAGCTTCGCTCGCGGAGCGATCCGCCGTTCGATCGATGGGCCGGCAGTACCGGCCCTTTTCCGTTGCCCGGCCGACGGCGCGAACCCGCCATAGGGACGGCACGCTCGTACCGGTGCCCGGCGCCGGTGCTTTCGAGTGCGGCGGCGGCGCCGTTGGTAGCATCGGTCTCGCCGGGTGGCCCCGGCGCTGACGAGCTTGCCGATGACCGCATCCGCCCCTCATGCGGCCGCCTCCCGTGCGGCCGACCCCCAGGCTGCCGCCCGGGAGCCTGCCGCCCCTCTTGCCGCCCTGCCCCGTACGGCCGCAGCGCCGGCCGGTGCCGCCGAGCCCGCCGACGTCGCCGCCGGCAGGGCCCCGGCGCCTCGAATCGCGCTGCTCAGCCGCTCGCTCGACCTCGGCTTTCTCGTGCCCGAAATCCTGCGGCAGGCACCCGACGCGGTCGTCGCGACCGGTCCCGACGCAGCCGGGTTCGAGTCCGCGGAGGTCGCGGTCTGCTGGAATCCCCCGTTCGACGAGCTGTCGCGTATGCGGGAGTTGCGGCTGGTCCAGTCGATCGCGGCCGGTGTCGATCATTTGCTGATCGGCGGACGACTGCCGGTCGACGTGCCGATCTGCCGCGTCCTCGATCCCGGCATGGCGGCTGGCATGAGCGCCTACGTCTGCTGGGCGGTGATCCACCGGCAACGCCATTTCGACCGGATGGTCGCTGCCGCGGCGAAGCAACAGTGGCAGGAGCAGCCGATCGTGCCGCCGCAGCGGCATCGGGTCGGTATCGCCGGCCTCGGCTGGCTCGGCAGCGCCTGCGCCCGCGCGCTGCTGGCGATCGGCTACGACGTCTGCGGCTGGACGCGCGGCGGCGCGCGGCCGGCGGTGCCGGGCGTCGCGCTCTACCATGGCGACGAGCAGCGCGATGAGTTCCTCGCCGGCTGCGACACGCTGGTCTGCCTGCTGCCGCTGACCGCCGCGACCGAAGGGTTCCTGTCGAAGCCGGTGTTCGATGCGCTGCCGCGCGGCGCGCATGTGATCAACGCGGGCCGCGGCGCGCATCTCGTCGAAGCCGATCTGCTCGCGGCGATCGCCGAAGGCCGCGTCGGCGCAGCGACGCTCGACGCGTTCGCCAGCGAACCGCTGCCGCCGGATCACCCGTTCTGGCGCGAGCCGCGGATCCTGGTCACGCCGCATATCGCGAGCCGCACCAGCGTCGCGATGATCGTCACCCAGACGCTGGACAATCTGGCCCGGGTCCGTCGCGGTGAGCGCCCGCCGGCCAGCGTCGACCCGGCACGGGGCTACTGATGCGTTTCGAACGGGTACCGACCCGTCCTGAAGGAATGCGGTACCGGCCCTGAAGGGATACCGATCCACCCACGCCGGCGCCCCATTCAAGACTGATTCGCATTTGCATGTACACTACCGCTGACTCGACTGGCGGTTGCCCGTACCGATGACTGCAAAGGCGGATACCCGTAGCCGCGCCTATTGGCTGAAGACGCTCCACCAGTGGCACTGGATCAGTTCGGCGGTCTGCCTGGTCGGCCTGCTGCTGTTCAGCATCACCGGCATCACGCTGAACCATGCCGCGCAGATCGAGGCGCAGCCGCGCATCGATACCCGCGAGCTGCAATTGCCCGATCCGGTCCGCGCCGAACTGGTCGCGCGTGCGAGCGGCGCCAGGCCGCCGGCCGCCGCCGGGCGCGGTGACCAGGCGGCGCTGCCCGCCGAGCCGGCACCGGCGCTGCCCGAAGCGGTGATCCGCTGGGCCGCCGGCGAGCTCGCGGTCGATCTGCGCGGCCGCGAGGTCGAATGGTCGACCGACGAGGTCTACGTCGCGCTGCCGCGGCCCGGCGGCGACGCCTGGCTGCGGATCGGCCTGCCGGACGGGGAACTGACCTACGAACGCACCGACCGCGGCTGGATCTCGTACCTGAACGATCTGCACAAGGGCCGCCATACCGGCGTCGCGTGGAGCTGGTTCATCGACCTGTTCGCGGTCGCGTGTCTGGTGTTCGCGATCACCGGCCTGTTCATCCTGAAGATGCATGCGGCCAACCGCCCGAGCACCTGGCCGGTGGTCGGATTCGGCGTCGCGCTGCCCGCCGTGCTCGCCATTCTGTTCGTCCACTGAGTCTCGAGGAAACCGTTCATGTCCGTGAAGTACACGCTTGCCGCCGGGGCGTTGATCGCTGCACCGGTCGCAGCAACCGCCGCCGACCTCAATCTGATCGTCGAGATTCCGCGGCTCGCGGTCGCCGAGTATCACCGCCCCTACGTCGCGATCTGGGTCGAAGGCGCCGATCAGAAGGTCGCCGGCAATCTCGCCGTCTGGTACGACATCAAGCTGAAGAACAACGAAGGCACCAAGTGGCTGAAGGACATGCGGCAGTGGTGGCGCAAGACCGGGCGGGAGCTGCAGATGCCGGCCGACGGGCTGTCCAGCCCGACGCGCGCGCCCGGCGAGCAGCAGATCGCCTTCAGCAGCGCCAAGTCGCCGCTCGACAAACTGCCGGCCGGTGAATACCAGCTGGTCGTCGAAGCGGCGCGCGAAGTCGGCGGCCGCGAACTGGTCAGGATCCCGTTCCAGTGGCCGCCGAAGTCGCCGCAGTCGGCCAACGTCAAGGGTGCGCACGAACTCGGCAGGGTCGCGCTCGAACTAAAGCCTTGACCGGCGCGAATCGCCGATCGTCATCCGAACCTGAACCACTCCCGGAGAAGTCCATGAACGCTCGCTCGCTTGCCTGGGCCGCCACTGTCGTCTCGCTCGGTCTCGCGGCGTCGCTGCCGCTGCCGGCACACGCGCATCGCGGCTGGATGCTGCCGTCCGCCACCGTGCTGTCCGGCGACAACGTCTGGGTCACCGTCGACGCCGCGGTGTCGAACGATCTGTTCTATTTCGAGCACCAGCCGATGCGGCTCGACAACCTGAAGCTGTATTCGCCCGACGGCTCGCCGATCACCGCCGAGAATCGGTCGACCGGCCGCTACCGCAGCACGTTCGACGTCAGGCTGACCAAACCGGGCACCTACCGGTTCGCGATCGAGAACGACGGCCTGTTCGCCAGCTATCGGCTCAACGGCGAGACCAAGCGCGTGCGCGGCACCGCCGAAACGCTGCGCAAGGAGATCCCGGCCGGCGCTGAAAACGTCCAGGTGACCCGCAGCCAGGGGCGCCTCGAGGTGTTCGTCACGGCGGGCAAGCCGACCACGACAGCGCTCAAACCCACCGGCAACGGGCTCGAACTGGTGCCGGTCACCCATCCGAACGATCTGCTGGTCGGCGACGAGGCAACCTTCGGCCTGACCATCGACGGCAAGCCGGCTGCCGGCATCCCGGTCACGGTGATCCCCGGCGGCATCCGCTATCGGGATCAGCTCGGCGAGACCAAGGTGGTGACCGGCGAGGACGGCCGCTTCAAGGTCAAGTGGCCGGAGCCGGGCATGTACTGGATCAATGCCAGCTATCCGGTCCGCAGTGGCGGCGGCCCGGGTGCCGGCGGCGCGGCCGGCGGCACCATCGATGCACCGAATCGCCGCGCCAACTACACCGCGACGGTCGAGGTGCTGCCGCAGTAGGCGCCGCGACCGCCCATGCAGCGAGCACCACCCGTGCGACAGGTGTTGGTGCCGCTGGCGCCGGCCGCGCCGGCGTCGCTGCCGGCGCGGCCGCGGCTGTTCCGGCTCGACGGCGAGACCATGGGCACGGTCTGGCGGGTCGCGCTGGTCGCCAGCGCGGACCGGCCGATCGCGCCGCTGCGCGCGGCGATCGAAACGGAACTGGCGCGGGTGGTCGCCCAGATGAGCAGCTGGGAGCCGGACTCCGACCTCTGTCGCTTCAATCGCGCGCCGGCGGGCAGCCGCGTCGCGCTGCCGGCGGCGCTGTTCCAGGTGCTGCTGATCGCCGAGCAGATCGCGGCGGCGAGCGACGGAGCCTGCGACGCGACCGCCGGGGAATTGGTCGACCTCTGGGGCTTCGGGCCGGGCTCGCGATTCCGCGACCCGACGTTCCGGCCGCCCGACGAAGCGCAGGTCGCCGCGGCGCGCGCGCGCACCGGCTGGCAGCGACTCGCACTCGACGCCGGCGACGGCACGGCGCTGCAGCCCGGCGGCGTCCGGCTCGACCTTTCCGGCATCGCCAAGGGATTCGCGGTCGACCAGGTCGCACGGCGGCTGGCGCGCGACGGCATCGGTTCCTGCCTGGTCGAGATCGGCGGCGAGCTGCGCGGCAGCGGCGTCAAGCCGGATGGCGAGCCCTGGTGGGTCGCACTCGACAGCCCCGGCGACGCGCTCCATCAGGTCGAGGTCCCGCAGTCCGCCGGGCCACACGCCGCCGGGCCGCACGTCGCGGAGCCACCGCTGGTTGCGCTCTACGACATCGCGATCGCGACGTCGGGCGACTATCTGCGCCGCTTCGAGCATGATGGCCGGCGCTATGCCCACACGATCGATCCGCGCACCGGCTGGCCGGTAGCCAACGACATCGCCGCGGTCACGGTGATCGATCGCGACTGCGTTCGCGCCGACGCGCTCGCGACGGTGCTGATGGTGCTCGGCGCCGAGGACGGTCTGGCCTGGGCCGAACGGCAGTCGCTGGCCGCACGCTTCGTGCTGCGGCACGGCTGCGATTTCGCCGAGCGCGTCAGCCCGGCGTGGACGGCAATGCTGCAATGACCGGTGCCGGAAGGCTGCCAGGCCGGCCGTGCTGATGGTCGCGCCGCTCGACGACGCCCGGCTTACCGCGCTCGCGCTGGTGCTGCTGCCGTATGCCGCGCTGTGCGGCGGCATCTGGTGGCGCGAGCGGCAGCGGGCTCGGGCGGCGGCACGCGCTGCCGCGGCGCTGCTGCCTGGCGGCGATGCGGGCGCGCCGTTGCTGGTCGCGCACGCCAGTCAGACCGGCACCGCCGAGGCGCTCGCCTGGCAGACCGCGCAGGCATTGCAGCTCGCCGGCGTGCCGGCGCGGATCGCCTCGCTGGCGACGCTCGGCACCGCTGATCTGGTGGCCGCCGAGCGTGCGCTGTTCATCGTCAGCACCTACGGCGAAGGCGATCCGCCGGACCCGGCCGCGCCGTTCACCCGCCGCGCGCTGGACGGCGGCGCCGCCGCACTCGCCGGCCTGCACTATGGCGTGCTCGCGCTCGGTGATCGCACCTATGCCAACTTCTGCGGCTTCGGCCGCTGGCTCGACGGCTGGCTCGCCGGCCAAGGCGCGCGGCCGATGTTCGACCGGATCGACGTCGACGACAGCGACGCGGCCGCGCTCGCCGACTGGCGCCATCACCTGGCACGGATCGCAGGCACTCGCGATGCGCCGGACTGGTCGGCGCCGATTTTCGGCCGCTGGCGGCTCGCGGCGCGGCGGCCGCTGAACCCGGGCAGCGACGGCGCGCCGGCCTGCCACCTCGAACTCGAACCAGCCGGCGGCGCGCCGCTGCCCGACTGGCAGGCCGGCGATCTGCTGCAGCTGGTGCCGCCGACCGATCCGGACCGGCCACGCGAATACTCGATCGCCTCGACCCCGGCCGATGGCCGCATCGAGTTGCTGGTGCGGCTGGCACGGCGTGACGACGGCTCGACCGGCGCGGCCTCGGGCTGGCTGATCGAGACCGCGGCGCTCGGCGATACGTTCGACGCGCGGATCCGTGCGCACCCCGGTTTCCGGCTCGGCGACAATGCCGCGCGGCCGCTGATCCTGATCGGCAACGGCACCGGCATCGCCGGACTGCGTGGTCTGCTGAAGGCGCGCGCGGCCGGCGCCGGCGGTGTGCCGCCGGCGCCGGCATGGCTGCTGTTCGGCGAACGCAGCGCACGCCATGATGCGTTCTACGATGACGATCTGACCCGCTGGCTCGCGAGCGGCGTGCTGACTCGCTGCGACCGCATCTACTCGCGCGATCAGCCGGCGCGCCGCTATGTCCAGCACCGGCTGGCGGAGACGATCGCCGACGTCGTCGCATGGGTCGACGACGGCGCCGCGATCTACGTCTGCGGCAGTCTCGAAGGGATGGCCGGCGGTGTCGACCGCGTGCTGGCCGACGGGCTCGGCCGCGAACGGCTCGACGGGCTGATCGCCGCCGGCCGCTATCGGCGCGACGTCTACTGAGCGCCCCGAACCTGCGGTCGAATCGGCACGCTCAGCTGGCGGCCCACTGCCGCACCAGGTTGTGATAGTGGCCGGTCAGCGCGACCACCTCCTCGCAGTCGCCGATCCGCCGGCGCAGCTTCTGGATGTTCTGGTCGAGTTCGAACAGCATCGTCCGGCGCGTGGCGTCGGCGATCAGGCTCTGGGTCCAGAAGAACGCGCAGACACGCGCGCCGCGCGTCACCGGCTCGACCCGATGCAGGCTGGTCGCCGGATAGAGGATCAGATCACCGGCGGGCAGCTTGATCTCGTGCATGCCGTAGGTGTCGACGACTACCAGGTCGCCGCCGTCATAGTCGTCCGGTTCGGTCAGGAACAGCGTCGACGAGACGTCGGTACGCAGCGGCCGATCCGCGCCGGCGACCAGCCGCATCGCGCCGTCGATATGCAGCCCGTAGTGCTCACCGCCTTCGTAGCGGTTGAACAGTGGCGGCGTGGTCCGTACCGGCAGCGCTGCCGAGAAGAACAGCGGGTGACGCGCCAGCGCGTCGACGATCAGGCGGCCGAGCCGGATCGCGACCGGTGAGTCGTCCGGCAACTGACGGTTCTGCTTGACCTGCGCCCCCTGCGGCCCGACCGTCGCGCGGCCGTCGATCCACGGCTCGCGATCGATCTCCGCGCGCAGCGCGCGGACCTGCTCCTTGCTCAGGACTTCCGGGATATGCAGCAGCATCGGTGTCGCTTCGGCGGTGCCGGCAGCAGACTATACAGGCTCCGCAGACGAACCCGCCCGGCAACGGCGAACGGCCTGGCGGCGGCGAACGGCCTGGCGGCGGAGTCGCGCGAGCCGATGGTCAGGCCGGGGCCGGGCACAGCCCGGCCCTTGGCGGCGCTCAGAACTTGACGTTGGCCGACAGCAGCACGCTGCGCGGCGTGCCGAGCACGTAGCGGTTGCCGGCATTGTTCATCGACGCGACGTAGAACTTGTCGGCCAGGTTGTAAACGTTCAGCTGCACCGAGAAGTTCTTGTTGATGTTGTAGGCCGCCATCGCGTCGAACACGGTGTAGCTGTCGATCTCCGGCATGTTGGTGACCGCGGTGACGGCGTTGTTGATCTGCCGCTGCTGCGTCGAGACATGCCGCAGGCCGCCGCCGACCGTCAAGCCGACCGGCAGCTTGTAGGTGGTCCAGGCGGTGATCGCGAGCTTCGGCGACCAGTTGACCGCGGCGCCCTGCTGGGTCGCGCTCAAGGACTGCGTGACCTCGGTATCCATCCGCGCGAGACCGGCACTGATCAGCCACGACGGCGTGATCTGTCCGACCGCGCCGAGCTCCAGCCCCTGGACCCGACGCTTGCCGAACTGGGTGACCTGGCCCGTAACCGGGTCCTGGGTCGCGAGATCGTTCTTGTTGACGGTACGGAACAGCGCCGCGGTCACCGCCAGCCGGTTGCCGAGCAGGTCCCACTTGGTGCCGATCTCGACGTTGGTCGCTTCCTGCGGATCGAGGTTCGGCGCATTGATGTTGACCGCGCCGGTGGTCGCGTTCGGCGTCGGCGCGCTCAGCGTGAAGTTGTCGCTGCCGGGCGGCTTCTCGGAGTACGAGTAGGCGCCGTAGACATTGCCGTTCGGCGCCACCTTGAACAGCGCGCCGAGCTTCCAGGTCGCCAGCATGTCCGACTTCGACAGCGTGGTCGGAGCCTGGCTGGCCGCGGTCAACGCCGGGATGCTGTAGAACTCGGTCCGGTACTTGTCGAAGCGCAGGCCGGCGCTCAGCTGGACGCGATCGGTCAAATCGATCGTATCGCCGGCGTACACGCCGATGGTGGTGGTATCGCCCTTGGTATAGGCGCCGTTGCGGCCGATCGGAATGAACGCGATCGAGGTGCTCGGGTTGTACAGGTTCTGCGGCGTCTGAGTCCCGACCGAGGCCAAGCCGGTGGTCGCCTGCTTCTCGTAGATGAATTCGACACCGCCGACCGCGGTGTGGCGGATCGCGCCGGTCTTGAAGTCGGCGCTGACGCTGGTCTGGTTGGTCAGCAGGTCGTTGCGGACGATCTTGCCGTGCCGCAGCACTGCCACCGTCCAGCTGGCCGGATCCGCCAGGTTCGTGAACGTGGCGTTGAACACGCCGGTGATCCGCTGCTCCTGCTGGGCCGAGCCGAACCGGGTGCTGTTGCGCAGGGTCAGGCCGGGCCGCAGGTCGTGCTCGACCCGCGCCGTGAACATGTCGACCTTGACGTTGTCCTTGTCTCCGGTCGAACCGTAGAAGTTCGAGGTGTCGACCCGTGCCGGCGTGACGCCGGCGGCCGCGAGGCCGGCGTTGTAGTAGCCCGGCAGGCCGACCGTCGGCAGGCCGCCGTCCGGCAGGCGATCGCGCTCGAGATGCAGCGCGTACAGATGGATCCGGGTCGGCGAGCCGAGCCCGAACGAGAACGCCGGCGCGACGCCCCAGCCGTTGTTCTCGACCTCGTCGCGGCCGGGCACGCCGCCATGCTGCTTCATCACGTTGAGCCGGAACGCGGTGCCGTTGCCGAGGCCGGGCGTCGAGCGGTTCAGGTCCGCGGTCAGCCGGCCCCAGACGCCGGTGCCGATGCCGAGGCTGCCGAGCGCGAAGTTCTCGGCGACCGGCACCTTGGTCGCGAGATTGATGTAGCCGGTCGGCGAGCCGCGGCCGATGTCGGCGCCGGCCGGCCCCTTGACCACGTCGATCTGCTCGATGTTGAACGTGTCGCGCGAATAGGTGCCGAGGTCGCGCATGCCGTCGACGAAGATGCTGCCCTGCGTGTCGAAGCCGCGCATGAAGATCGAGTCGCCGGACGCGGAGTTGCCGTTCTCGCCCATCAGCATCGTGACGCCCGGGGTGTTGCGCAGCGCCTCCGACAGTGTCGTCGCACCCTGCTCCTGCAGGATCTCCTTCTTGATCACGGTGATCGTCTGCGGCGTTTCCGACAGCGGCCGGGTGATCTTCGGATTGGCGCTGGTCTCGGCCTTGTACTCGTTCTCCTGCGCGCTCTTGACCCGGACCTCCGGCAACGACTGTTGCGCGTACAACGCACCAGGGACTGCCAGTGAGGCGATCGCGGTGGCTGCGGTCAGGGCCGGGCGAACGGCGGGGACGGCCGCATGCTTGCGGCTGCGAATGTACGACGGCATCGAGTCTGCTCCCTACGGACAAGTGATCGCGCAACTTGGGTCGAGGAGACGGTTGCGCGGGCTTAAATCGTGTTGTGTCTTGTAATGATAGGTATTCTCATTTACAAAAGCAAACCGGCCATGTACGAAAGCAGGCCAGCTCTGCTGCGGTCAATGAGCCTCGACTACCCAGGCCGTGACGCCCGCGGACGGCCTGACGCCGCAAGCCGCGGCGCCCGGCGCGCCGTCGGCCGTCCCGATCGCCCGGAGCAGTCGTCAGCGGAGCAGCCGTCAGCCCCGGCCGCGGGTCGCGCGCGCCAGCAGGAACGTCAGCGCCAGCGTCGGCAGCGCGGCGCCCCAGTGCGGCGCGAAATTGGCGCACAGGTGATAGCAGGCAACCCCGAGCAGCCAGATCGCGACCGCGCCGGGGACGACCCGCGCGGCACCGACCCGGGCCGCGATGTCGCTGCGACCGCCGAGCCGGGCCAGGATCACGCCATAGAGCGGCACGAACACCGAGCTCAGCATCAGCAGGAACGGCTCGAGGCTGTGCATCGGCAGCACCAGCGCCAGCGCGGTGCAGACGACCGCCAGCAGCATGCCCCAGCGCCGCGCGCTCCAGCCGGGCCGCAGGCTGTGGCTCGCGACCGAGCCCGAATAGAGATCGCCGTAGGCGTTGTCGACCTCGTCGATCAGGATCAGGCCGAGCGCGATCAGACCGCCCTGCGCCAGCAGCAACGCGGCAACCAGATCGGCGCTCGGCGCCGTCAGCGCGATCAGCACGCCGAGGCCGTAGCACCAGATGTTGGCGATCGCGTAGCCGAGCCAGGTCCCTTGCAGCGCCGCACGGCCGTCCTTGCCGTGCCGCGAGAAGTCGGCGACCAGCGGCAGCCACGACACCGGCATCGCGATCACCAGATCGAGCGCGGCGAGCCAGCTCATCGCGCCGGTGCCGGGCCGCTCCCAGAGCGCCGCGCCGCCCTGCCCCTGCGCCCGCAGCAGGAATTGCCAGGTCAGCCAGGCGAGCGACAGCAGCACCAGCGGCAGGCCGAAGCGGCCGACGAAGCGCCGCACCAGCGTCACCATCGAACCGGCCATCAGCGCCAGCAGCACCGCGCCCCATGCCAGGGTGACGACGAACGGCCAGGCGGCGCCGGCGAAGCCGCCGGCCTGCCGCGCGATCGCGACCGTGCCGTCGCGCATCACGACGATCTCGAAGGTGGTCCAGCCGATCAGCTGGACGATGTTGAGCACGATCGGCAGCCGCGCGAAGGTGCTGCCGTAGGTCGCATGCATCAGGCCGGCGCTCGACAGGCCGCTGTCGCAACCGAGCCGCGCGGTCCAGGCCAGCAGGCCGGCGCCGAGGATCGATCCGGCGACGATTACCCAGGCGGCCTGGCGCGCGCCGAGCGCCGGTACCAGGTACGAGCCCACCTGCATCACCAGCAGCCCGACGCCGAGGCTCAGCCACAGCGCGGCGTGCTGGGCCCTGCCGAACGCGCGGTCGGTCGCCGGCAGCGGCGACAGCGCGGTGTTGGTGATGGCGGCGGCGCTGCCACCCGGCAGCGTGGAAACAGACGAATTCATCTCGGATCGGCCCTCGTGCGCATGTGACGCCCCGGCAGGCCGGCCCGGCGAGCGCTCCGGGTCGATCGACCCGAAGCCAGTGCCCGGCGTGCTTCCCTGCGCGAGGATTACCTCAGTCAGGTTCGAAGGGACTCTCTCAGTCGCCACCCGGCGGCGGAGCGTCATCGAACGCACCACCGGCCGCGGGCAACACCCCCAGCGAATGCGCACCCCGCCGGCCGTCCTCACGGCACGCCAGGGTGTGCGCCCCGGATTCTACGTCATGATCCGCGCCGGGTCCGGCGCGACGCTGCCGTCGCGGCGTCGATGCGGTCGATGGTCCGCGCGAGCGCGATGTCGCGCGCGGTGACGCCGCCGGCGTCGTGGGTCGACAGCGCGATTTCGACGGTGGCGTAGACGTTGCGCCAATCCGGATGATGATCGAGCTTCTCGGCGGCCAGCGCGACCTGCGTCATGAACGCGAATGCCGCCGCGAAGCCGTCGAACTCGAAAGTTCGCACGATGCTGTCGCGGTCTTCGCCGAGCCGCCAGCCGGTGAGCGCGGCGAGCTCGGTGTCGATCTGATCGGGAGTCAGTCGGGTCGGTTTCGTCACGGGTTTCCTCCTGCCGGCTCGACGGCAACGTCCCTGCCCGACGCGCGACCGGCCACGGCCGGAGGCCCGGGGGGCGGCGTCAGCCGCGCTGACAGCCGTCGTCGTCGAGCCAGTCGCGCAGCGCAGCCGACACTGCGTCGGGCTGCTCCATCGGCGCCATGTGGCCGGCATCCTCGAACACCGCCAGGCGCGTGCCCGGCAACTGGGCATGCAGCTGGCGATGGCGTTCGAGCGGACTCCAGGCGTCCTGCCGGCCGCAGCCGATCAGCACCGGGCAGGTCGCGGCGGCGAGCACGTCGAATGCCGCGGACCGGGCCAGCAGCGCGGCGATCTGTGCGGCGAACAGCGCTGGCGTCTTGCGCGCGACCATCGCGACGATCCGCTCGAACAACGGCGTGCCAAGCCGGTCGGGGTGGACCATGCCGTGCGCCCAGCGCGCCCCCATGACCTGCATGCCGTCGCGTTCGGCGAGCTCGAGCAGCGCCATCCGCTGCGTCCGTTCGGCGAGGCCGGCGTCGCCCTCGGGACACGGATCGACGCCGAAATCGAGCAACGCCAGCCGATCGATCCGCTGCGGCGCGACCCGCAGCATCTCGAGCGCGACCCGGGCGCCCATCGAATGGCCGCAGACCGCGAGCCGGCCGGCCGGCAGCGCGTCGAGCACGCCGCGGGCCATAGCCGGCAAGGTCGCCGCGCCGCCGTAGTCGGCGACGACGACATCGCGCGCCGCGAGCGCGACTCGCTGGTCGGCGAAGACGGCATCGTCGCAGAGCAGGCCCGGCAACAGCACCAGCATCGGCCTGGTCGTCATGGCATCGTCATAGCGTCGGCACGGCGCGGCGTGCGGCGGCGCCAGGCAACTGGTCGAGAAACGCCAGCACCGCCGCGGCGAACGCCTCCGGCAGCTGGTCCGGCAGCGGCACCATGCCGCCGTCGATGTCGACGCAGCGCGCCTGTGGCAGCCGCGCGCAGAGCGTTGCGGCCTCGGGCGCCGCATACGGATCGGCGGTCGCGCGGATCACCAGCGCCGGCTGGGTCACGAGACCGATCCGGTCTTCCATGACGTATTGCGCAACCCCCTGGTGGCCGGTCTCCGGGCTGCCGGCGGCGCGCAGCGCATCGAGCACGTAGGCCTCGAGCAGATCCGGGCGATCGGCCGGATAG
>JBFWQR010000035.1:0-51968 GCA_050249335.1 Lautropia sp. | reverse complement strand
CAAAACGGCCTGCAAACAGGCCGAAATGGCCGCTCCAATCGCTGCGCAGGCCAGTTTGGGCGATCCGTTTCTTCGAAATCCACGACCCTGGCGCGTTCGATGAGCATTTTTTCAACGGCCTGCTAGTGAATATCCGCTTCCTCGAAACCGTGCTCTGGCTCGAGCGCCTGCGCACCGTGAAAGCCACGGCCGAGAAGCTGTGCATCACGGACGCGGCCGTGTCGAGCCGGATCTCGGCCATCGAGCAGGATCTCGGCGTGCGGCTGTTCTCGAAGGGCGACAAGGGGTTCGTGCCGACGCGCCATGGAACGGAGTTCATCAAGGTCGCCGAGGGCATCGTCAACTCGTACTACGAGCTGCGGCAGAAGCTGCTCGATCCCGCCGAGATCAAGGGCAACGTGCGCATCGGCGTCGTGGCGACGATCGGGATGACCATCTTCCCGTATGTCGTGCAGACGCTGCGCGACCAGTTTCCGCAGGTCACGCTCGCGATCGTCACCGATCTTTCGCAGCGGCTGGTCGAAGGGCTCGCGGCGGGACAGTTCGACATCTGCCTGTGCCTCGAACCGTCGACGCCGCCGCGCCAGGTCCAGCGCACGCACATCTACAGCGTGGCGAACCAGCTCATCGCGAGCCCGAAGCTCAACATCCCGACCGACATTCCGCTGACGCTCGAGCAGCTCGCGCACTACCCGATCATCGGCTACCCGCCCGACGGCAATGCGCACAATGTGGTCGACGCGTACTTCGGCGAGATCGACGCGTCGCGGCGCTGCTTTCACGCGTCCAACTCCGTGTACACGACCATCAACATGGTCGGCGCCGGCCTCGGCATCGCGCCGGTGCCGACGGTGCTCGTCCGCCGCGAGATCGACGCGGGCTCGCTCGTGATCCTGCCGACGCAGCGGCCGCTGCCCGCGTCTTCCTTCTGTGCACTCTACCCGGTCGACGCGCCCAGCGGGGTCCCAATGGCGATCGCCGCGATCGCCCGCGAAGCGGCTCGCGTCTATTGCGATCAATTCGACACTGTATTGGCCAAGCAGTCCGACTAGAGAGGGAACCCATCATGCGTCTCGGTGCACGTCTCGTTCTCCCGTTTTGTGTCATGGTCGCCACGTTCTCGGCTGCCGCGCAGGACTACCCCACGCGTCCGGTCAGGATCGTGGTGCCTTTCGCCGCGGGCAACTCCTCGGACACTGCGACGCGCCTGGTCGCGCAGCATCTCACGACCGGTCTCGGCCAGGCTTTCGTGGTCGAGAACAAGCCGGGCGCGGGCGCAATCCTCGGCACCGACTATGGCGCGAAGCAGCCGCCCGACGGCTATACGCTGGTCTTCGGCTCCACGGGCCCGCTCGCGATCGGCCCGGCGCTCCAGCCGACCATGCCGTACAAGCTCACGGACCTGACACCCATCGCGACGTTCGCGTGGACGCCGCAGGTGTTCGTGGTGCCGGTGGATTCGCCGATAAAGAGCATCCCGTCGCTGGTCGAGGCCGCCAAGGCCAAGCCGAACGATTTCTTTTACGGTTCCAGCGGCAACGGTTCGACCCAGCATCTGATGGTGTCCAACTTCGCGTCGATCGCCGGCATCAAGCTGCACCACGTTCCCTACAAGGGCGGCGTGGCCGCGCTCACCGACCTGATGGCGGGGCGCATCTCGCTGGCCTCCGATGTCACCAGCGTGGTTCTGCCGCAGATCCGCGCCGGCAAGGTTCGCGCGATCGGCGTGACCACCGACACGCGCCTGCCGCAGCTCCCCGATGTTCCCACCATCGCCGAGCAGGGCGTGCCGTTCAACATGAAGAGCTGGATGACCCTGTGGGCCCCGGCGGGCACACCGGAGCCGATCCTCAACAAGGTGGCCAGCGAGGTCGCCAGGATCAAGGCGATGCCCGAGGTGCAGAAGAGCTGGTTCGATCAGGGCTTCGTGATGATGGATCTCCCGCGCGACAAGATGATGGACTTCGCCAAGAGCGAGCAGATCGAATGGGGTCGCATCGTGAAGGAGTCCGGCGCGAAGGTCGACTGAGACCCTGCCTGCCCTGGAGCTCATCGGATCTCGAACAGGGTCTCGACCTCGCAAGCCGAATTGCCCGGGAGCGCCGCGACGCCGACCGCCGTGCGCGCATGCCGCCCGCGCTCCCCCAGCACCTGCACCAGCAGGTCCGAGGCGCCGTTCACGACGGCCGGATGGTCCGCGAACTCGGGCGTGCTGTTCACGTAGCCGGTCACGCGGATGCAACGGACGACGCGCTCGATGTCGCCGCCGCACGCGGCGTCGAGCTGCGCGAGCGCGTTGAGCGCGCAGATGCGCGCGGCTTCCTGGCCCTGCGCGATGTCGAGATCGCGCCCGACCTTGCCGGCGATCGCGATCCTGCCGTCGCGGCGCGGTACCTGCCCCGCGACGTACACCAGCGCGCCGACCACGACGTACGGAACATAGTTGCCGGCGGGGCTCGCCGGTGACGGCAGCTCCAGCCCGAGCGCCTGCAACGCCTTGCGAAAGCTCATGTCGTCCTCCCGAACCCTTCAGAAAACGGGCATCCCGACCGCCGGCGCCATGGCGGCGAGCTCGGCGACCGTGATCGGCTTGACCGGAGAGCGCAGCCGGTAGTACCCGACCTCGGATACCGGCACGCCGCGGGTTTCGGCGATCAGCTCCGCCACGGTGAGCCCGCACAGGCGACCCTGACACGGCCCCATCCCGGAGCGCGCGAAGGTCTTCATCTGGTTGGGGCCGGTGCAGCCTTCGCGGGCGAGACGGCGAATCTCGCCTGCCGTCACCTCTTCGCAGCGGCACACGATCGTGTCGTCGTGCACCGGCGCGACGTCGTGCTGCTCGGGACGGTAGAGCGTGTCGAGGAAGGGCCGGAACGCGACGTGCGGCCGGTTCTTCGCACGCACGCGCTGCATCTCCGCTCGCGCCCGGGTCGGGTCGATGCGCTGCTGGCGCTGCGCGACCGCCAGCGCCGCCAACGTGCCGCCGTTCGCCGCCGCCACCGCGCCGGCGATGCCGGCACCGTCGCCCGCGATGTAGATGCCGGAGACCGTCGACTCGCCGGCCTCCGAGGTCACCGGCCGGAAGCAGCGCTGCAAGGGATCCCATACGGGCACGCAACCGGTCGCCAACGGCAGGTTGAGATGCGGCACCACGCCCTGATGCAGCAGCAGGGCGTCGCAGGCTTCAGAGCGCGATTCGCCGCGCACCGTGAAGTCGACCGCCTCGATCTGCGCGCCGCCCAGCGCGCGCAGGTCGCGCACGCCATTGACGATCGGCACGCCGCCGCGCCGGATCTCGCGCATCAGCGAAAGACCCTTCATGAGGTACTCGCGTCCCGCGAACGCCTCGGCCACGCGCGCCGCAGCGCGCCGGTAGTTGCGCGCGGACGTGGTTACGAGCACGGCTGCGATCTTGACGCCGGCGCGCACCAGTTGCGCCGCATAGAGGTAGAGGAGCGGACCGCTGCCGGCGAGCAGGATGCGTCCTGCCGGCACGAGATCGGCCGACTTCAGCAGCACCTGCCCGCCGCCGCAGGTCGTCACGCCGGGCAGCGTCCACCCGGGGATCGGCATCGGCCGCTCGAGCGCACCGGTGGCGATGATCGTGTTGCGTGCGGCAACCATGCTCGATTCGCCGGGCCGCGTGAAGTAGACGATGCCCTCGGGATCGATGCGCCAGACGGTGCTGCGCGGGTGGTATTCCGCGCCGCAGCTGCGGAACGCCGCCACCAACGCCCGGCCGTCGGCATAGTCCGCACCGAACACGGAGAGGCGCTCGCGGCGGAATCGCGCCACCGAGTCGACGGCGCGATAGATCTGACCGCCGGGCGCCTCCTGCTCGTCGAGGACCAGGACGCGCATCCCGTGCGCCCGCGCCGCGATGGCCGCCGCCATCCCGGCAGGACCGGCACCGACCACGACGAGGTCGTGCGCGTCGCTCACCATGCCGCTCACCATGTCACGTCGCGCGCACGCTGCTGCGACTCGATCTGCATTCCGTCCGCGACGCTCACCATGCAGCCTTGCCGATTCGGCACGCCGTCGATCGTGACCAGGCAGTCGAAGCACACGCCCATGTGGCAATACGGACCGCGCGGCATGCCGCGCACCGGCGTGGTACGGCATGCCTGCGCGCCGGTCACCAGCATCGCGGCCGCGACGGACAGGGAGGCGGGTACCGTCACGGCGTGGCCGTCGACGCGCAGTGACACGCGCGCAGCGGCGTCAGGCGACAGCGGTTTCCACATGGAATCGGTCCGTGGCGAAGCGTTCCAGGCCTTCGATCGCGCCGCGGGCGATCTGCGGCGCGAGGCGGCGCGCGTGCGCGGCGGCGAGCGTCACGCCGCTGTGGCAGGTCACCGCGAACGCGCCGGGATACTCGCGGGACTGATCGTAGATCGGCAAGCCGTCGGGCGACATCACGCGCAGCGCACCCCACGCGCGCACGATGCGCAGCTGGCCGAGAAAAGGAAACGAGAGCAGCGCGCGGCGCACGATCGACTGCATCACGCTTGCGACGGTGCCTTCGTCGAAGCCCACCTCCTCGCGCGAGTCGCCGATGATGATGCCGCCTTCGGGGGTCTGCCGGATGAGCCACGTCGGCATCGTCCACAGCGGGCGCACACGCTCGGTGACCACGATCTGGCCGCGTTGCGGTCGTACTTCGACATCGAGCCCGATGCGCGCGCCGAGTGCCTTGTTGGCCACGCCGGCGGCGATCACCACCCTCGGTGCGCTATAGGCTTCGCCGCCCGCCTGCACCGTGAAGGCGTGCGGCGCCACCTGCGTGAAGTCGGCACGCGCGTTCGGAGCGTAGCGCACGCCGACGGCCTGCATCGCGCCGTGCAGCGCGCGCAGCAGCGACAGCGGATTGGCGTCGCCGTCGTAGCGCGTATAACAGCCGCCGGCCACGGTCGGGCCGAGGCCCGGCACGAGCCTGGCCATCTCGCCGCGATCGAGCATCTGGTATTCGAAGCCGAGAGGGCCTGCTTCGGCGCGGATCCGCTCGCAATGCGCGCGGCGCGCGAGCCATTCCTGCTCGTCGAGCGCGATCGAGACGCCGCCCGGACGGCGATGCCCGGTATCAACGCCGGAGAGCTCGGTGACCTCGCGCGCGAAGTCGGTCCAGTCGTCCGCGGACTCGCGCGACCAGCGTTGATACTCCGGAACGCCCGCGCCCTTGCTCTGAACCCATACGAGCCCGAAGCTGCCGCGCGACGTGCGAAACGCCACATCGCCCTCGTCCAGCACCGTGACGGAAAGGCCGCAGCGGGCTAGCCCGAACGCAACGGCACTCCCCACGATGCCGCCACCGACCACCAGGACGTCGCAGGTCTGTGCCATGACGGCCCGATTCTAGGGGCGCCGTGCCAGCGAGGGCGAGCAAATAATTCTGGGATGCAGGCGAAGAAAAAATGCACCGCGACGATCACGGATACTCGACCGACTCGATCTCGATCTCGATCCGCCCCTGCGGCGTCACCAGCGGCACGGTGTCGCCTTCGCGCGCCTTGATCAGCGCCCGCGCCACCGGCGAGATCCAGCTGATCCGGCCATTCAGCGGATCGAGCTCGTCGATGCCGACGATCTGCACGTCGCGGACCGTGCCGTCCGGCTCGCGATAGCGGACCTGCGCGCCGAAGTAGATCTGGTCGCTGCCGCGGTGCACCGACGGATCGACGACTTCGGCCTTGTCGAGCCGCCGCGTCAGGAAGCGGATCCGCCGGTCGATCTCGCGCAGCCGCTTCTTGCCGTAGATGTAGTCGCCGTTCTCCGAGCGGTCGCCGTTGCCGGCGGCCCAGGAGACGGTGCGGACCACCTCGGGCCGGTCGACGTCGAGCAGCCGGCTCAACTCTTCGCGCAGCGCATGATAGCCGCGCGCGGTGATGTAGTTCTTGCCGCCGGGCGTCTGCGGCTCGGCGACTTCGCCGTCCTCTTCGGCGTCGTCGCCGTCGTCCTTGACGAACGCCTTACTCACTAGGATCACCAAGCCGCCTTGCTCGCGAACGCCGCTCCATTGCGCTTCGCCGCGATACGCCTCGCCCGACCAGGCAGTCGCCGCGGAACCGGCTTTGCCGGGCCGCTGGCGGCGCCCCCCTTTCAAGGGGGGAGCGCCGCAGGCGCTCGGGGGGTTGACTCATTTATCCGGCAACGGACATCTGCTCGAGCAGGATCGAGCCGGTCGCGCGGCCGCCGCGTACGATCCGGTCGGCGCCGACCGCGACGATCGCCCGGTACATGTCGGCGAGGTTGCCGGCGATGGTGATCTCCTCGACCGGATACTGGATCTGGCCGCGTTCGACCCAGAAGCCGCTCGCACCGCGCGAATAGTCGCCGGTCACGTAGTTGACGCCCTGCCCCATCACGTCGGTCACCAGGAGCCCCGTGCCGAGCTTCTTCAGCATCGCAACGAAGTCGTCGCCGCGGCGGGTCTTGCTGCTGGTCAGCGACAGGTTGTGCGAGCCGCCGGCGTTGCCGGTGGTCTGCATCCCGAGCTTGCGGGCGCTGTAGCTCGACAGGAAGTAGCCCTGCACGACCCCTGCGCGGACAACGTCGCGCGCGGCCGTGGCAACGCCTTCCTCGTCGAACGGGCTGGTCGCCATCGCGCCGGGAATGAACGGATCCTCGTGGATCGAGACATGCCCGGGAAACACCGCCTTGCCGAGCGAATCCACCAGGAACGACGCCTTGCGATACAGCGCCGAGCCGCTGACCGCCTGCACGAAGCTGCCGAGCAGGCCGAGCGCGAGCGGGGCTTCGAACAGCACCGGCACCTTGCGGCTCGACAGCTTGCGTGCGCCGAGCCGGGCCAGCGCGCGCTGCGCGGCGTAGCGGCCGACCGCCTCGGGGTCGGCGAGGCCGGCAGCCGAACGGCTCGACGAATACCAGTCGTCGCGCTGCATCTCGGCGCCGCGCTTGGCGATCGGCGAGCAGCTGATCGAATGCCGGCTGTACGGATAGCCACCCGAGAAGCCGAGCGAATTGGCTGCGACGAAATGGCCGTGCTCGATCGACACGCTGGCGCCGTCGCTGTTGGCGATCACCGGGCTGGTGTCGAACGCCGCGCCCTCGATACGCTGAGCCAGCGCGATCGCGTCGTCGACCGTGATCCGCCACGGCTGGTACAGGCCCAGGCGGCTGGTGTCGAGCTTGCCGAGCGCGAGACGGTCGAGATCCGGCAGGCCGGCGAACGGATCCTCGCCGGTGATCCGGGCGATGTCGTAGGCGGCCTGCACGGTTCGCGCCAGCGCCGCCGGCGAGAAATCGCTGGTGCTGGCATGGCCGCGGCGACTGCCGACGTGGACCGTGACGCCGAGACCCTTGTCCCGGGTCTGCTCGATGGTCTCGACCTTGCGCTTGCGCACCGTGATCGCGAGCCCGGACGATTCCGAAACGGAGACGGCGACCGCGGTCGCGCCGGCGGCGCGGGCATCGCGGATCACGTCCTGGGTGATGGACTCGAAATCCTGCTGACGATAGTCGAACAGCTGGTCCGACGACGCGGCGGTCGAGACGGTGGTCATGTGGGAAGCCCCAGGCGGCACGGCGGGCCAAGTATCATAGCAGCCATGCGATCGTCGCCCGACCACGACCCGACGGCTGCGCCGCTCAGCAAGACGCGGCGCAAGAAACAGATGCTCGCGCTGCAGTCGCTCGGCGAGCGGCTGGTCGGTCTGCCGCAGGCGCAGCTCGATGCGCTGCCGCTGCCCGAGCCGCTCGGCGATGCGGTCGCCGAGGCGCGCCGCATCCGCAGTCACGAAGGCCGGCGGCGCCAGCTCCAGTACATCGGCCGGCTGATGCGCGAGACCGACGCGACGGCGATCGAAGCCGCGCTCGCGGTCGACGACCAGCGCCACCGCCGCAGCGTCCAGGCGATGCATGCCGCCGAGCGCTGGCGCGACGGGCTGCTCGACGGCAGCTTGTCGCTGACCGATTTCGTTGCGCAGTATCCGGTAGCCGCCGGCGCCGGGCTCACCGATGCGCTGGCGCGGGCGCGCCGCGAGCAGTCGGCCGAGCGGCCGCCGCGCGCGCAGCGGCTGCTGTACCAGCAGCTGCACCGGCTGATCGCCGAGACTGCCGCAGAGGAGCTTGCCGCCGATGACGACGCCATCGATGCCATCGACCACCACGGCGCCTGACGTGGCCGCCGACCCGAACCGGCCGCTGCGCGTCGGCCTGGTCTCCATCAGCGACCGCGCGTCGACCGGCGTCTACCAGGACAAAGGCCTGCCGGCGCTGATCGAATGGCTGACCCGGGCGCTGAAATCGCCATGGACCCATGAAGACCGGCTGATCCCGGACGACCAGCCCGGCATCGAGGCGACCTTGCGCGCGCTGGTCGACGATGTCGGCTGCCACCTGGTACTGACCACCGGCGGCACTGGCCCGGCGCGCCGCGACGTGACGCCCGAGGCGACGCTCGCGGTTGCGGACAAGGTAATGCCCGGTTTCGGCGAGCAGATGCGGGCGATCAGCCTCAACTTCGTGCCGACCGCGATCCTGTCGCGCCAGGTCGCGGTGATCCGGGGCAGCGCGCTGATCGTCAACCTGCCGGGCCAGCCCAAGTCGATCCGTGAAACGCTCGAGGGCCTGCGCGATGCCGAGGGCAGCCCGCAGGTTGCCGGCATCTTCGCGGCGGTGCCGTACTGCCTCGACCTGATCGGCGCGCCGTACGTCGAGACCGATCCGGCGATCTGCCGGGCGTTCCGGCCGAAGCGCTGACGCTCGTTCGGACGCTTGGCACCGATCGCGGTGGCGTCCGCAGCGTGAACAGGCCCCGGCTCAGACCCGCACGCAGGATTCGACGCCGGCGACGCGGCGAATGATCATCACCAACCGTTCGAGCACCTCGACGTTCGGGACTTCGACGATGAAGTGGAAGCGGGCGCGCTCGCCGCGCGTCAGGCTGCGCACCGACAGCACGTTGGCGCGCTCGCGCGCGAAGATCTCGGTGATGTCGCGCAGCAGCCCGGAACGATCCCCGGCCTGGATCTGCAGCGCCACCGGATAGCGGCGCTCGGACGGCTGGCCGCCGCGGCGCGTCGGCGCCGGCGCGCGCCAGTCGCCCCACGACGCCGGCAGCACCCGCTCCGGCGAACGCGCCGCCAGCGCGGCGAATGCGCTGCAGCCAGCCCGATGCACGGTGACCCCCTTGCCGCGGGTCACGAAGCCGACGATCGGATCGGGCGGCGCCGGGTGGCAGCAGCGGGCCAGCTGCGTCAGCAGGAAGTCGACGCCGACCACCAGCACCGCATTGCCGCCGGCGCGGGCCGCCGGCATGGCGTGCGGCTCGCCGACCGGCAGCGGCGGCGGGTCGGCGGCACCGCGCGACAGCGCCGCCGACCCGGCTGCCGGCGCTCCGGCGGCGCGGATCGCGTCCTCGAGCGCGCGCGCGCCGATCAGCTCGCGGGCAACGTCGGCGAACAGCGCCGCCGGCGACGCGCGCCCGAGCCGCGCGGCCAGCTCGTCGAGCGACAGCGCGGTGCGGCCTTCGCGCGCCAGCGCCTTCTCGACGCGCTCGCGGCCGGCAGCCAGCTCCAGGTCGCGCTGCTGCGCATTGAACCACTGCCGGACCTTGGCACGTGCGCGCTGGCTGCGGACGTAGCCGAGCGCCGGGTTCAGCCAGTCGCGCGACGGCCCGGGCTCGGCGCCGGCACCGGTGCGCGCGGTGATGATGTCGACCACCTGGCCGTTGGCGAGCGGCGTCTGCAGCGGCACCAGCCTGCCGTCGACGCGCGCGCCGCGGCAGCGGTGGCCGAGCGTCGAATGGACGTGGTAGGCGAAATCGACCGGCGTCGCGCCGGCCGGCAGCTCGATCACGCGGCCCTGCGGCGTCATCGCATAGATCCGCGAAGCGTCGTCGGTGGCGGCACCAGCGGTAGCGGCGGCATCGACAGTGGCGGCACTGGCGGCGGCGACACCGGCGGCGGCGACACCGGCGGTGGCGATACCGGCGGTGGCATCGCCGGCCGCCGCGCCGGTAGCGCCGGCCCCGGCCGCTCCGCCCGCCTGACGCGGCAACCGCTGCCCGACCTCCTGCTGCCAGGCCAGCAGTTGCCGCAGCCAGGCGATCCGGTCGGCCTGGTCGCCGCCGGCGGCACCGGCTCCCCCGCCGCCGGCGCTGCCGCCGCCGGTCCGCTCCTTGTAGCGCCAGTGCGCGGCGACGCCGTATTCCGCGGCTTCGTGCATCGCGCGGGTCCGGATCTGGACCTCGAGCGGCAGGCCGTCATCGGCGATGACGACCGCGTGCAGCGACTGGTAGCCGTTGGCCTTCGGCCGGACGATATAGTCGTCGAACTCCTCGGTCATCGGCTCCCAGCGACCCTGCACGACGTCGAGCGTCGCATAGCAGGCGGCGACGCTGTCGACCAGCACCCGCAGGCCGCGCAGGTCGTGCAGACCGTCGAGCGTCAGCCGCTTGGCCTGGAGTTTGTTGTGGATGCTGAACAGGTGCTTCGGCCGGCCGGTGACCTGCGCGACGATGCCGCGTGCCGCCAGCAGGCCGGCGAGCTCGGCGATAGCGGCGGCGATGAACGATTCGCGCTCGCGCCGCTTCGACTCCAGCTGCCGCGCCAGCGACCGGTAGACATCGGGTTGTGCGGCGCGAAAAGCCAGGTCTTCCATCTCCCATTTGATCCGGTACAGGCCGAGCCGATTGGCCAGCGGCGCCAGCACCGTCAGCGCTTCGGCTGCCGCCGCGCGCGCCGGCGCCGCACCGTCTGGGCTGGTCACGCTCAGCCGGCGCAGCGTCTGCAATGCCGACGCCAGCCGGACCATCACGACCCGCACGTCGCGCGCCATCGCCAGCGTCATCCGGCGCAGCGTCTCGGCCTGGTCGCGCCCGGCCTGCAGCGACGCATCGGCCGGGATGAGCGACAGCGACAGCAGCCGGTACGAATTCTCCAGCAGACCCCCGAGCGCGTCGGCGGTCGCTGCGTCGAACATCGCGTGCAGCGCTTCGTCGTCGGGCATCGGCTGACTGCAGATCAGCAGCCCGACCAGCCGCGCGAGCGTATCGGCGTGCTGATCGGCGAGAATCGCGTCGATTCCGCCACCGTGCTCGGCGCCGGACTCGGCGGCGGCGCGGGTCCACGGCAGCATGTCGGCACCGTGGCTGGTCAGCCAGACGCGGGCACGGTCGAGCGCGTCGTCGGCGCCGGCCGCCGGCACCTCGGGCCGACTCGCCCGCTCGCCCGGGCTGCCCGGTCCGCCAGGATCGCCCCGGCCACCAGGATCGCCCCTGCCAGAAGGGCCGCCCTGACCACCCTGGCCGCCCGGACCCATCTGACCGCCCGGACCCATCTGACCGCCCTCACCGCCCTGACCGATCTGACCGCCCCCACCAGCCGGGCTGGCGCGGCCCAAGGCCTCGGCGACGGGATCGATCGGCGGGTTCATGACCGGGTGGCTGGCGGCCTGGCGGCGTCGATTGCGGTGAAACCTGCGGAATTACGGCGAAACCTGAGGAATTCCCGAACGCCGGCGGTGTCCGATGACGGGAGACCGGGTCATTGTCACTCAATTGGAATACGCTTGCGGTTCGACCCGGTGGCTGGCCGGGCCGAATTCGATCGCTGCGCCTACTCCGGGATCGCGCCCGGCGGCTGCTCGACTCCGACCATCGATCGGGCGGCATCCGCCGTCGAATCGGTGCGGAGCGTGCGGAATGTCCTTCTGATCCAGCCCCACCCCTGCTGGAATAGCAGTCATGGGAGCCATACCTTCTTTTGCGCCTGCGATCACCACCATGCGCGTCATGATCGTCGAACTCACCCCGGGCCGGACACTCGGCCTGGGCCACTCACTCGCCCGCCAGGAGCCGACCAGCTTCCGGGGGATCGACGCCGCGATCGAAGCGCTGCGAACGGTCGAACCGGAAGTGATCGTGCTCGACGTCGGCACCGAATCAGGCCCGCACCAGGCGCCGACGCCGGCCGAGGCGTTCCAGCGCCTCGCCGACGCGGCGCCAGGCTCGCGGATCGTCGCGGTCGGTGCGGCGGACGAGATGATGGTCCAGGAGTTGCTCGGGCACGGCATCTTCGACTTCCTGACCTACCCCGGCGAGATGGACGCGCTGCCGTATGCGATCGCCCGCGCCACCCGGGTCGCCCGGCTGCAGCGCCGCCCGGCCGTCACCGGCGGCCGCCGCCGCCTGACCGAAATCGTCCCGGGCATTCTGACCGGCGATCCGACGATGCGCCGGATCGCGCGCCGCTGCGAGCGCCTGATCGGCCATCCGACCCGGGTGCTGCTGCAAGGTGAACCCGGTACCGGCCGCAAGACGCTGGCGCGGATGCTGGCGCAATCGCGCCGCAGCGGCGGCCATTCGAGCAGCAGCCTCGTCAGCACCTCCCTCGACGGCCACCACAGCCCGCCGATGCCGCCGATCCTCGCCTGCAGCGCCAGCACCCGGATCAGCGACCTCGACGACCTGTTCGACCGCGTCCGCGGCGGCATCTCGACGATCGGCGGCCTCGGCTTCGCCGGCCCGGTGGTCGTGCTCGAATCGATCGATGAACTGAGCCCGGAGACCCAGGCGGCGATGCTGCGCCGGCTGGTCGAGACCGAGGCGGTCTGGCGCGAACGACCGGTGCTGCCGCGCATCATCGGGATCGCGACCGCCGACCTCGGGCTGCGGATCGCCGAAGGGCAGTTCCGTCGCGACCTCTACGACCGCGTCGCCGAAGTCCATCTGTGCCTGCCGGCGCTGCGCAACCGCGGCGACGACTGCGTCGAACTCGCCGACTGGTTCCTGCAACGCTTCCAGACCTCGCTCGGCCGCCATCGGCTGCGGCTGTCCGACGAAGCGATCGACGCGATCCGCGACCACGGCTGGCCCGGCAACGTCGCCGAACTGAGCAACGCGGTCAAGCAGGCGGTGATCACGGCCGAAGGACCGAGCGTGCGGGCATCCGACCTCGGATTGACGTCGGGCACGACCACCAAACTGGCCAGCCTGCGCGAAGCCCGCGAAGGCGCCGAGCGCGAAGTGGTGCAGCGGGCGCTCAAGCGAGTCAACGGCAATATCGCACGGGCGTCGGAAATGCTCGGCATCAGCCGCCCGACCCTATATGATCTGCTGAACAAGCTGGGAATGCGATAATCCGGTCGGCGATGACCGGAACGTCGCCCGGCCAAGAGGAATAGTGTGACTGAACGTGAGCGATTCGTCGGTCGGAGCGTAGCGCTGGCAACGGCGCTGCTCGCTGCCACGCTGCTCGCGCCGGCCACCGCGCTGGCCCAGATCGGCGGCCCGATCGGTGCCCCGGTCGGCGTTCCCAACGGCCTGCCGGGCGGCGCCCACGGCTACAACTCGAATGTCGGCGGCGCGCTGCCGCCGCCGGTCAACAACTGGTCTTCGAACAACGCCGGCCGCAACACCTTCGGCGACCGCTTCAACACCGGCGTCTCCGACCGGCTGAACGCACCGTACGAGCGCCGCGCCGGCGACGTCCGGGTGCCGCTGCCGCAACAGCCCCAGGCGCAGGGATCGGCTACCGGCCCGCGCGATCCGCGCGATGGCCGCATCGGCTACGATCGGGCGGCAGGCGACCAGGCTCCGGCCGAGCGTGCGCCGGCGACGCGCCAGCTGGCCACCGCGGCCGGCACCGAATCGAACTCGATCGAGACGCTGCGCGACCTGGTCCAGAAGGGCCAGATGCACGAAACCGGCCTCGGCATGCCGAAGAACCTGGCGCGGGCGTTCGATCTCTACTGCGAGGCCGGCCGCAGCGGCTACCCCGACGCGTTGATCCGGATGGGCTGGATGTTCGCCGAAGGCAACGGCGTCGAGAAGAGCGCCGCGGCCGCCGGCACACTGTTCCGCCGCGCCGCCCGCTTCGGCAGCGCCGCCGGGGCCGATCTCGCCAAACGCTATCCGGGCCAGCAAGAATTGCTGCCGATGTGCCTGAAAGGCACGCTGGTCGAGCGCGGCACGGCCGAGCGGCCGGCGACCACCGCCGAACTGTCGGCGATGGCGCCCAAGTTCGATTCACCGGTGGTGCTGCGCAATCCGGTGCTGAGCGCCGAGCGCACCAAGTTCATCAACACCGTGATCGCCGAGGCACGCGCATTCAAGCTCGATCCGCGGCTGGTGCTCGCGGTGATGGCGACCGAATCCGGCTTCGACCCGAACGCCAAGTCGCCGAAGAATGCGTTCGGGCTGATGCAGCTGATCCCGGAGACGGCCGAGCGCTTCGCCGTCAAGAACATCCTCGACCCGGTCGAGAACATCCGTGGCGGCATGGCCTACCTGCGCTGGCTGCTCAGCTACTTCCGTGGCGATGTCACGTTGACGCTGGCGGCCTACAATGCCGGCGAAGGCGCGGTCGACAAACATAGCGGCGTCCCGCCTTATTCGGAGACTCTCGCTTATGTCCAGCGCATCCGGGCGCTCTACCCGTTCGACCGGCATCCGTACGACGCGTCGATCAGCAGTGGTATCTCGAAGGCCGCCCCGGCGCAGCAGCCGGCCGATCCGGCCGGCGTCAATATGGTCTCGATCGCCGACCGGCCGCCGGCCCGCAACTGATCTCGCCGGCGGGTGATGCGCCCGCCGCCCCGCACTCGTCACTCCCGCCCGGCCGCGGTGCCGGCCCTGCCCGGGACGCCAGCCCTGCTCGGGGCGCCGGCGCTGCTCGGGATGCCGGCGCTGCTCGGCGCGGCGTCGGCGCTACTCGCTGCGCTGGTTCTGCCGGCCCTGCTGGCGCCGCCACCGGCCATGGCCCAGCCGCGCGCGGCAGCGAGCACGCCGGCCGGCGGTGTCGACAACGACGAAAACCAGGCGACGATCTCGCAAGCGACGCTGGTGCAGCTGACCAACGGCTTCGCCGATCGCTACATGACCTACATCGTATCCGCGGCCGATGCGATCGAGAAGAACAATCCGAACACCGAGCAGCGCCGGCTCTCGCACCGGATCAAGCTGGTGCAGATCTCGGCGATCTACGACATCGTCACCAACCCCGACCCGTTCACTCAGCTGCTCGATCTGACGCTGGTCGTCAGCCTGCAGGCCCGCAAGTGGATCGACGACGACCTCGCCGAGCGCTGGTTCGGCCCGCGCGGCCGCTTCCTGGTGGCCGCGTCGCGGCAGGCGCGCGAGGAGATCTGGAAGATCGCGGCCCGGGTGATGCGGCCCTCGCAGCTCGAGCAGCTCGACGCACTGATCCTCGACTGGCACCGGAAGAACCGCCACGTCGACCTGGTCTCGTACGTCCGCTTCGACGACTTCGCGGCGTCGCGCAGCAAGTCGATCGTCGCCGAGGTCGCCGAAGGCGGCGGCTTCCTGGCGCCGGTCAGCGAAGCGACCAAGGCGGTCGACGAGGTCCGGGTGCTCGCCGAACGCGCGCTGTTCCTCGGCAAGCGGATGCCGTTCCTGCTGAATTGGCAGGTCCGCGACACCGTCTCGGAAACGCTGTCGGGTCCGGAGCTCGGCCGGCTCACCGAACTGCTGCCGTCGGTCACCAACAGCCTCGACCGCGTCAGCCGGACCGTCGCGCGGGTCCCTGAGGATGTCCGGCGCGAGCGCGAAGCGGTCGACCAGATGATCACCCGGCACGGGTCGATGGTCGACCACACGCTCGGGAAGAGCCGCGAGCTGGTCCGCGACAGCATCGTGCTGACCGACAGCGCCAAGTCGCTGACCGACAGCGCGCTATCGCTGACCGGCTCGGTCGAGGCGCTGCTGGCGCGGCTCGAGCAGACCAGCGGCGCGCTGCGCCAGACCATCGAGACGATCGACACGGTGTTCCTGAAGCCGGGCCGCGACCAGCCGCGCGATCCGAACGAGAAGCCGTTCGACATCGGCGACTACGCGCGCACCGCGGTCGCCGTCTCCGAGACCATCGACCGCGCGCAGCGGCTGATGGGCGACCTGAAGACCTCGCTCGACTCGCCGCAGCTCGCGCACGCGCTCGAGGGCGCGGTCGATGCGTCGCTCGGCAAGGCGTCGAACCAGACCGCGGCGCTGATCGACCAGGTGTTCTGGCGCGCCGCCGCGCTGCTGGTGCTCGCATTCGTGCTGGCGCTGATCTACCGGCTGGCGACCGGCCGGCGGCCGAAGGCGGCCTGATGCGGCGGCCCGTGGCGTCCCCCATGGCGGATCGGGCCGGCGCCGGCCGGCACGCGGCCGCTCCGATCGCCGGCGCGCGGCTCGCCGGCATGCTGCTCGCCGGCGTGCTGCTGGCCGGGTGCGGCGTCTTCGGTGGTAGCGGCGGTACCGGCAACGCCGGCGAGCGGGCCCGCGACGGGCTGCGCGACCGCGCGGCCGGCCGCTCGACGCCGCGCAGCAACGCCGGCGATCCGGTGCCGGGTACGCTCGTGCCGGCGCCGAAACTGCCGCCCGGCGAGCGCTTCGCCCGTCGCCGCGATGGCGCGCCGGCCGCGGTGGCTCCGACGGCCGCGGCGGTTTCAGCGGCTCCGGCGGCTCCGGCGGCTGCGGTGGTTCCAGCGGCTCCAGCGGCCGGAGCGGCCGCGGCGGCGGCGATCGCTGGCGGCGATCCGCAGGCGCGCGCGCTTGCCACTTCGGCGCTGTTCAGCGAGGACGGCGTCTACGCGATCGACCTCGAGCTGCCGCGCTATCGGCCGGGAACGAACCTGTACGGCGAAGTTCGGACCGTCGGCTCGTCGACGCTGACCAACCTGTTCAACCGCTGGTCCGAGGAATTCGAGCGGATCCAGACGCGGATCCAGCTGCGGATCACCGGCGGTGGCTCGGCAGCAGCGATTCGGCCGTTCATCGCCGGCGAATCCGACCTGGCGCCGATGGCCCGCGAGATGACCGCGCGCGAGATCGCATCGTTCAAGGAACGCTGGGGCTACGAACCGACGCGGCTGACCGTCGCGCTCGACGCGATCGCGATCTACGTCAACAAGGGCAACCCGCTCAAGACGATCACGCTGCCGCAGCTCGACGCGATCTTCGGCATCGAGCCGAAGCGCGGCGTCGCGGCGCCGGCAACCTGGGGCGACCTCGGCATCACCGGTCCACTTGCCGGCCAGCCGATCAACCGCTACGGCCCACGCCGCAGCCAGGGCATCTACACCGTGTTCCGCGCCCAGGTGCTCGGCGGCGGCGACTTCACGCTGGCGCTGCAGTCGGAGCCGGTCTCGAGCTCGGTAGTCCAGTCCGCCGGCGCCGACGATGCCGGCATCGCGTTCGCCAGCCGGCTGTTCGCGACGCTGCGCACCCGTGTGCTGGCGGTCGCCGAGCGGCCCGGCGCCGAGCCGTATCTGCCGACTTCCGACCATGTCACCGCCGGCCGCTACCCGTTGTCGCGCCGGCTGTACGTCTACGTCAACAAGTCGCCGAAGGATGGCATCCCGCTGCACGTCGCCGAGTTCCTGCGCTACGTCTGCTCGTTCGAGGGCCAGAGCCAGCTGGCGCGCGACGGCGGCATCGCGCTGACCCGCGAGCTCGGCGAACAGGAGTGTGCCGGGCGGCTTTGAAGCGCAGGGCCAGGTCGCGCGGTATGCTTGCGTCATGCTGACCCTCGCCCCCGGCCGCGTCTCGCTCGCGGACCTACGCGCGATTCACGCCGGCGGCGTGCCCCTCGCGCTCGCCGCCACCGCCGCCGACCGGATCGCCGCCGCGCAGGCGACGGTCGCCGCGATCGTCGCGCACGGCGACGTCGTCTACGGTATCAATACCGGCTTCGGCAAGCTGGCGCAGACCACCATCGCGTCCGAGCGGCTGGCCGACCTGCAGCGCAACCTGGTGCTGTCGCACAGCGTCGGCATTGGTCCGCCGCTGCCCGCCGCGGTGGTCCGGCTGGTGCTCGCGACCAAGGCGATCAGCCTCGCCAGCGGCCACTCCGGCGTCCGTCCGGCGCTGATCGACGCATTGCTGGCGCTGGCCAACGCGGAGCTGCTGCCGGTGATCCCGGCCAAGGGCTCGGTCGGCGCCTCGGGCGATCTGGCACCGCTCGCCCATCTGGCCGGCGTGCTGATCGGCGAAGGCGAAGTCCGCTGCGCCGACGGCAGCGTGATCGACGCGACTGCCGCGCTGGCCCGGATCGGCTGCACGCCGTTCGTGCTCGGACCCAAGGAAGGACTGGCGCTGCTCAACGGTACTCAGGTCTCGACCGCGCTGGCGCTCGCCGGCCTGTTCGGCGCCGAGCGCACGCTGGCCGCCGGCCTGGTCGCCGGCGCACTGACGCTCGAAGCGATCAAGGGCTCGGTCATGCCGCTCGACCCGCGGATCCATGCCGCCCGCGGCCAGCCCGGCCAGATCGCCGTCGCCGCGGCGCTGCGGACACTGCTCGCCGGCAGCGCGATCGTCGATTCGCACGCCGACTGCGGCCGGGTCCAGGACCCCTACTCGATCCGCTGCGTGCCGCAAGTGATCGGTGCCTGCCTCGACAACCTGAACCATGCCGGCCGGGTGCTCGCGATCGAGGCCAATGCCGCGTCCGACAACCCGCTGGTGTTCGCCGAGACCGGCGAGGTGATCTCCGGCGGCAACTTCCACGCCGAACCGGTCGCCTTCGCAGCCGACATCATCGCGCTGGCGGTCGCCGAGATCGGCGCGATCAGCGAGCGCCGGATGGCGCTGCTGCTCGACAGCGGCCTGTCCGGCCTGCCGCCGTTCCTGGTGCGCGACGGCGGCGTCAACTCCGGGTTCATGATCGCCCAGGTCACGGCCGCCGCGCTCGCCTCCGAGAACAAGTCGCTGGCGCATCCGGCCAGCGTCGATTCGCTGCCGACCTCGGCGAACCAGGAGGACCACGTCTCGATGGCGACCTTCGCGGCGCGGCGGCTGGCCGAGATGGTCGACAACACCGCGGTGATCGTCGGCATCGAGGCGATGGCCGCGGCGCAGGGCATCGAACTGTGGCGCGGCGCCGATCCGCAGGCCGCACCGCAGAGCTCGGCGGCGGTCGAAGCCGAACTGCGGCGGGTCCGCGCGGCGGTCGCGTTCGTCGAACGCGACCGCCGGCTCGCGCCCGACATCGCAGCGATGCGGCAGTGGGCGCTGACCGCCGAGTGGCCGGCCTGCATCGCCGCGATCCTGCCGAGTCGCTCGGCATGAGGCGCGCCGTGATGCCGGCGAGGCAGGCGATGCCGACGCCGATGCCGGTCGCCGGCTACCCGTCGGCCGACGGCATCTGGACCGGCTTGCGCGATGCCGACGGCGCGGACCTCGCGATCGTCGTCGAGGATGGCCGGATCGCCTGGATCGGCACGCCGGCAGCTCTCGCAGCATCCGAACCGGCCGCGGCACCTGCGACGCCCGCGACACCGGCAACGCCCGCGCCGCGAGCTACGCAACGGCCGCGCCGGCACTTCGACGGCGGCGGCGCGCTGGTGACGCCGGGCCTGATCGATTGCCACGTCCATCTGGTCTACGGCGGCCAGCGCGCCAACGAATTCGCCGAGCGGCTCGCCGGCGCCAGCTACGAAGCGATCGCGCGCGCCGGCGGCGGCATCGTCTCGAGCGTGCTCGCCACTCGCGCCGCCGACGAGGATGCACTGTTCGCCCAGTCGGCGCCGCGCCTCGAGCAACTGCTCGCCGATGGCGTCTGTGCGCTCGAGATCAAGTCCGGCTACGGCCTCGCGCTCGAGCACGAGCGCAAGCAGCTGCGGGTCGCGCGGCGGCTGGGTGAGGCCTACGGCGTCACGGTGCGCACCACCTTCCTCGGCGCCCACGCGCTGCCGCCGGAGTACGCCGGCCGCAGCGGCGACTACATCGCGCGGGTCTGCGAGGAAATGCTGCCGGCGCTCGCGGCCGAGGGGCTGGTCGACGCGGTCGACGTCTTCTGCGAACGGATCGCCTTTTCGCTCGCCGAGACCGAACGGGTGTTACGCGCCGCGCAAGCACTCGGTCTGCCGGTCAAGCTGCACGCCGAGCAGCTGTCCGACATGGGCGGTGCCGCGCTCGCCGCGCGCTACGGCGCGCTGTCGTGCGATCACCTCGAATACCTGTCGGCCGACGGCATCGCCGCGATGCGCCGCGCCGGCACCGTCGCCGTGCTGCTGCCCGGTGCCTATTACGCGCTGCGCGACGACCATCCGCCGCCGATCGCCGCGCTGCGCGAAGCCGGCATTCCGATGGCGGTCGCGACCGACCACAACCCCGGCTCGTCGCCGGCACTGTCGCTGCTGCTGATGGCCAACATGGCCTGCACGCTGTTCCGCCTGACCGTCCCCGAGGCGATCGACGGCATCACCCGCCACGCCGCGCGTGCACTCGGGCTCGCCGACAGCCATGGCGTGCTCGCGGTCGGCACGCCGGCCAATTTCGCGCTCTGGAACGTTGCCGATCGCGCCGAGCTCGCCTACTGGTTCGGCCAGAGGCCGCTGCGCGCGGTGGTCAGGCAGGGGCGGATCGCAATCGGGGCAGGCGTGGTCGGCGCGGGTGTGGTCGGCGCAGGCATGGTCGGCGCCGGCGCGGCCGGCGCGGATTCGGTCGACGCGGACGCGATCGGTGCGGACGCGATCGGCGCGCCGGCGCCGACCGCGACGATCGGCCGTTGTGCAGCTTCGTCGCCGGGCCGGTGTTCGCGCATGCGGCGCTGCTGCCGGACGGCTGGGCGAACGACGTGGTGCTGCGCTGGGACGCGGCCGGCCGACTGACCGGCGTCGAGCGTGAGGCCGCGCAGCCTGCCGCAGCGACGGTCGCGCCCGGACCGGTGCTGCCCGGGATGCCGAACCTGCATTCGCATGCGTTCCAGCGCGCGTTCGCCGGGCTGACCGAGCACCGCGCCAGTGTCGACGACGATTTCTGGAGCTGGCGCACGGCGATGTACCGCTTCGCGCTCGCGCTCGAGCCGGCGCAACTGCAGGCGATCGCGACCTGGCTCTACATCGAGATGCTCGAATCCGGCTACACCAGCGTCTGCGAGTTCCACTACCTGCACCACGACCCAGCCGGCCACGCCTATGCCGACCCGGCGACGCTGGCGCAGGCGCTGCTCGCCGCGGCGCGCGACGCCGGCATCGGCCTGACGCTGCTGCCGGTGCTCTATCAGAGCGGCGGCTTCGGCGGCCAGCCGGCGAGCGCCGAACAGCGCCGCTTCCTGCACTCGACCGATGCACTGCTGCGCCTGCTCGAACGGCTCGCCCCGATCTGCGCGGCCGGCGGCGTACGGCTCGGGCTCGCGCCGCACTCGCTGCGCGCCGTGCCGCCGGCCGCGCTGCAGCACGTACTGGCCGGCCTAGACGCGCTCGACCCGACCGCGCCGATCCACATTCATGTCGCCGAGCAGACCCGTGAAGTCGACGACTGCATCGCCTGGTCGGGGCTGCGGCCGGTGCAATGGCTGCTCGACCATGCGCCGGTCGACGCGCGCTGGTGCCTGGTCCACGCGACCCATCTCGATGCCGACGAGACCGCGCGCGCGGCCCGCAGCGGCGCGGTCGCCGGCCTCTGCCCGACCACCGAGGCCAATCTCGGCGACGGCGTCTTCGACTTCGCCGGTTGGCGCCGGCACGGCGGCGCCTGGGGCATCGGCAGCGACAGCCATGTCTGCGTCAACGCCGCCGAGGAACTGCTGCTGCTCGAATACGGCCAGCGCCTGACCCGGCGCGCCCGCAATGTCGGCGCCGATCCGGCGCAGCCGGACGTCGCGACCGCGCTGATGCTGGCGGCCGTCGCTGGCGGCGCGCGTGCCCACGGCCGGCCGGTCGCGGGGCTCGCGGTCGGCCAGCTGGCCGACTTCGTCGTGCTCGACGCCGAGCATGTCGCGCTGCGCGGGCTCGCCGGCGCCACGCAGCTGGCCGCCCATGTGTTCGCCAGCCAGCGCACGTCCGCGATCGCCGAGACCTGGGTCGGCGGCCGCCGGGTCGTCACGCGCGACGGTCACCCGGACCGCGCGGCCGCCGTGGCCGCGTTCGCGGCGGCCCGCGACCGGCTGCTCGGCGCCTGACCGCCGCTTGACCGGCGTCGACGCCGGGATGACCCGGCCCCGGCACGACGCACCGGCACGGCGCTGGCCTCGGCAACACGCTTCGGCGTAGACTGCGCGCGAGCCCTGTGCGCTCGCCAACAATCGACCGGAACGCCGCCAGAACGTCCGTCGACGGCGCCAACGAGGAGACCTGCCGTGACCGTCGCACACCCCGCCCTGCCCGCCGACCGACTGACCGGGACACCGCGTGCCCATCGCCGCACGACCACTGCCGCACTCGGGTTGGCGGCGGCGGCGATCGCGCTCGGCGCCGTGATCCCGACACCGACCGCGGCGGCCGACCTGCAACCGTTGCGGATCCTGGTCGGCTTTCCGCCCGGCGGTTCGGCCGACCTGCTCGCCCGGATCATCGCCGAATCGGCGCGCAGCGACTTCTCCAACATCATCGTCGAAAACCGCCCGGGCGCATCGGGCCGGCTCGCGATCGGCCTGGTGAAGAACGCCAAGCCCGACGGCCAGACCGTGTTGATCCTGCCGTTCGCGCCGCTCGCGATCTTTCCGCACGTCTACAAGAAGCTCGAGTTCGATCCGTTCAAGGATTTCACGCCGGTCAGCCTGCTGGCGCGCTTCCAGTTCGGCGTCACCAGCGGCCCCGGCAGCAACGCGACCTCGATCGCCGACATGCTCGCCAAGGTCAAGGCCGATCCCAGAAGCACCACCTTCGGCACCCCCGGCGAAGGCAGCGCACCGCACTTCCTGGTGGGGCTGATGTCGCAGGCCGCCGGCGTCCCGTTCACCCACGTGCCGTTCCAGGGCGGCGCGCCGGCCAACACCGCGCTGCTCGGCGGCCATGTCGGCTACAAGGTCGACGTCGTGCTGGAATCGGCCGAGTTCCATCGCAGCGGCAAGGCGCGGATCATCGGCGTCGCCGGCAGCAAGCGCGATCCGGTGGTACCCGAGGTGCCGACGCTGAAGGAACAGGGGCTCGACGTCGAGGTCTCGGGCTGGTTCGCGATGATCGCGCCGGCCGGTGTCGCACCGGACGTGCTGAAACGGCTCGAGACCTCGATCGGGCGCGCGGTGCGACAGAAAGACGTCGCCGAGAAACTCGGCCGGATGGGCTACGAGCCGGTCGGATCGACCTCGGCCGAGCTCGCCGCGCAGCAGAAGGCCGACTACGACAAGTGGGCCAGGCCGATCGCGGCCTCGGGATTCAAGCTCGATTGAGCAGCGCGGTCGTCATCCGGCACAAGTTTCACGCCGGAGACACTCTCCGGATCGATCGCTGCCAGCCAGGTACATCGACATGTCGATTGCGCGACACAGTCCATGCGCCAGCACCTGCGCGCTGTTCTCGTCGACGCGCGCGATCGGCTGATCGCGTGGGCGCCTGCGGGCGTACAGATCGAGCACACCCACGCATCACATCACGCGCCGCCGAAGTCTGAGCCGGTTCTCTGGAAGCTTGCGGATCGTCACGTGGCTGATTCCTTGCAGTCCCCGGTCCGGCGCGTGCCGCCTTCGCACCGGCGATCCGCACAGAAGGTGCTTCAGGTACGCCCCGCACGCGGCCGCAAGCGGGCAGCACTGATTACTGAAGCGTAGTCAGATCATCGCCACCAGGCACCTCGCCGCCATGTTTGCGAATCCTTATTTATATGTTTAAATATGGAAATACCTCTTGTGACTATCAGTGTGACGCGGGCCACCCGTGAGTCACACGGAAATGGCGCGCCCTGCTGCTGATTGCGGGCCGGGGGTTGATGCCTTTGGCGCGGAGTTCCTGAGTACGCGCGAGCTGACCGTGCGCGCGGAGGTCGAGAAGCGTATGGCGACTTGGAGCAGCCCCACGCCTGTGGGTATCGCCGCGCAGCACGAGCACCTGCGCGCCGGCCTCGGCTACGACATGAGAGCCCGCCTGGGTGAGACTACCGCGCCGACGCTGATCACCGTCGGATCCTCGGCCCAGGCCGCGCTGCCCGAGTACGCCCACTTCATTGCATCGCGCATCCCGCGCGCAAAGGTAGAGATTCTCGCCGGCGCGCCGCATCGCTCCATGTTGCACATGGAATAAGAGTTCAACCGGATCACGCCGGCTTTTCTGCTCGCACAGAAGCAAAGGCGCGTGCTTCGGGTAGCGCACCTTCAACACCGGAGAATTCGATGTCTGCAGCAGCCAAACGCAACTATGCGCGAGTCATCTCGGCCGATTCGCACCTCATGGAACCGAGGGACCTCTGGGAGAAGACGCTCATCCCGAAATTCGGGGATCGCGCACCCCGACGCATGAGCGAGTACAAGGGCGAGAAGGGAAACTTCTTCAATATGGTCTACCGCGTTTACCGACTGAAGGACTCGCCAGTCGAGACGAACGAGATTCAGGCGTTGCAGTCGGCCGCGGGACACGATCCGGCCGCACGCGTGAGGTTCCAGGACATGGCCATGCTCGACGCAGAGGTCCTTCACGCGACCACAACGTCGCACATCATGCACGCGCTTGATGTTCCCGTTGTCGAGGCTGCGGCTTCGGTGTTTAACGACTGGTCTGCTGAGTTCTGTTCGCACGATCCCAAGCGCCTGATCGGCGTCGGGGCAATTCCGACGTTCAATATCCCTTGGGCTGTCAACGAGGTGAAGCGCATCCGACAAAAGGGCTTGCGCGGCGCGATGATCACGCTCGGCCTGCCTGAGGACAAGTATCCGCCCTACCGAGATCCTGCTTATGACCCCCTGTGGGCAGCAGCGCAGGACCTTGACATGCCGATCACGCTGCATGCCATCGCGGGGCGCGTGCCGGATCCGATTCACTTCGAGCCGAAAGACCTCGGAAAGCTCCCCGGAACCTACATCAGCCTCATGTTCGAGATGCTGCCCATCGTCGCGGGCGAGTTCATCTTTGGCGGCATCCTGGACCGCTTTCCGAAACTGAAGCTGGTGCTGGGCGAATTCGAGGTGTCGTGGGTTCCTCTGTATAACTTCCGCCTTGCGCGGATTCAGACCATCATGAAGAGCCGCGGCGTGACGCCGCTCAAGATGGATGCCGTCGACTACATGAAGACGCGAGTCTGGCACGGCATGGTGAACGACCCGTACGCGCCCCAGGTACGCGAGTTGGCCGGCGTGAGCCAGATCATGTGGGGTTCCGATTACCCGCATGGGCGTTCGATCGGAATCGAGGCCCAGGATGTCCTGCCCAAAATCTTCGAGGGCGTGCCCCCGGATGAGCAGGAGCGCATCATCGGCGGGAACGTCGCGCACGTTTACTCGATCTGAATCCCGATTCGAATGGATACGATCGAAGCGCTCATGACACGCGTCACCCATGGCGCGCTCACGGATCCGCCCCCGGACGATGCTGCAACGCGCATGCTGGTGGAAGCAGCCATGCGGGCACCTGATCACGGGCGGCTGCGCCCCTGGCGGTTCATCCTGATCCAGGGACCTGCGCGCGCAAGGTTCGGCGAACTCATGGCAGGGGCGTTGAGGAAGCGCGATCCGAATGCGAGTGATGTCCGAGTTCAGCAGGAATCGGCCAAGGCGCTAAGGGCGCCCGCGATCATGGTGGTGGCGACACGCTTCAATGCCGAATCGAGAATTCCCCAGGTGGAGCAGCTTCTTTCGGCAGGCGCGGCGGCACAGAACATCCTGCTTGCCGCACATGCTCTTGGGCTGGGTGCGGCCTGGAAAACCGGCGACGCTGCCTACGACGCAACGGTGAAGGCAGGACTCGGTATCAACGAAAGCGACTCCGTTGTTGCCTTCATCTATTTGGGATCGCGATCCGGCGCATCTCCCCCTCCATCCACAGTAGATCCGGAACAATTCCTGCATAGATGGCAGGGCAAGGCGGCTTGAGAACGGGTGAGTAGTCGAGTCAAACCAATGGAGGAATCGATGAAGGTGAAGCTATTGCTGAAAGTGGTGACCGCACTTCACTGTATGATGCTGCTACCTGGTTCCATATCGGCTCAGAGCTTTCCCACCAAGCCGATCAGATTGATCGTGCCTTTCCCAACCGGAGGCGGTACCGATCTTGTCGGTCGCACGGTAGGCCAGAGAATGGGGGCACTGTTGGGTCAGCAGGTCGTTGCCGATAATCGCGCCGGTGCAGGTGGGATGATCGGAGTCGAGGCGGCAGCGCGTTCAGCGCCGGACGGCCACACTATCGTGATCGCTGGTGTGGGAGAGCTGACGATGTTTCCAAGCCTTTACCGCAAGCTACCGTACGATCCGTTGAAGGATCTGCAGCCGCTCGGTTTGATTGCGGTCACGCCGCAGCTGCTCGTCGTGAATACGGCCGTGATTCCGACGCCAACACTGCGCGACTTCATTGCCTTTGCGAAGGCGAATCCGCACAAGATCAACTATGGCACTTACGGGCTGGGAAGCTTGAACCACGTCATGATGGAGCTGTTCGCGTCGCAGGCTGGCATTAAGCTAACTGCGATTCCCTACAAGGGTTCCGCTCCGGCTATCACCGACCTCATGGGGGGGCAGATTGCCGCGATGATTCTGGCGCCGTCTGTTGCGAGAGGTGCCGTCAATGCGGGCAAGCTGCATGCACTCGGCGCCACGACGCGTGAGCGGATCGCTTCAATGCCCGACGTGCCTACGCTGCACGAGGCCGGCGCCGAGAACTACGATGCGGCTTCTTGGTTTGGTTTCCTGGCCCCAGCGGGAACACCCAAGGATGTGGTCACTACACTGCACACGGCGCTCGTGCGGGCCGTTGAAACCCCGGAGGTCACCAAGATACTCTTGGAAAATGGTGCTATTCCGAAAGTTACTTCGCCCGAAGAGTTTGGCGCGTTCATTCGTACCGAGACTGAACGCTGGACCACGGTAATTCAGTCGACGGGCGTCAAGCTCGATTAGTAGAGCATCTTGCTGTCGGGTGGGCGGGCGGCCGCGCTCGATCAAATCGGCTCGCTTCCCGACCAGGGTTCTTCGGCAATGTCCATGAGAACCTTGTCGGGCGTAAGAAACTTCGCCTCGTAGAAGGTCGCTTCAGCGCCCGGCGGGCGTTTGTTGAGGAACTCGGCACCGTGCTGCTCGAGGCGCGTAGTATATTCCTCGAGATTTTCGACTTGGACGCCGAAGTGATGGATTCCGACAAAGTCGAGGCTCTTACCGCCCTGCGACCAGCCAAACCTGATCACGGCAAGACACAGCGTTCCGTCGCTTAGATACATGCCGTAGGACTTGCCGGGCGTCTTGCCTGTGAAATCCCCAAAGCGCTGGATCTCCTTGAAGCCGAATCCGCCCTTGAAGAAGGCAGCGGTCTTTTCCGGATCCTGCGTGGCAAGTGCGATGTGACGGATCTTGGCCATCCGAATGCTCCTCTTGTCTATTTATACATATAAATTCGGCTGCGCGCAAGGGCCGCGCGCAGCTTGGCGTGCGTGACACGGGCAGTGCGATCTGCGAGACTGCGCCCCCAATGAAAAGCAAAAGCCCTGCGAGTGAGTTCTTCGACCGGTATCGCGGCATGCTCTCCGGCTCAGGACCGAAATACCGCCGACTCCGCGAGATGCTCGAGGCCGCCCTAATGGACGGTTTCTGGGCAGAGGAAGGCCGCCTCCCCACGGAGCATGAGATTGCTCGCGTAACCGGACTCAGCTTGGGAACAATTCAGCGAACGATGCGCGAACTGGTCGCCGAGGGCCGATTGGTGCGAACCCCCAGGCGCGGGACGTTTGTTGCAAAGGCGACCTATCATCTTGATGAGCCATTCCTGCACGCCCGCTTCCTTCGCGACCACGAATCGACGCCAATGCCGTTGGACGCGCTGCTTGTCAACCGGGGCCGGTACAGCAAGCCAGGTGCTTGGACCGACGCACTGCAACCGGCTAATGGCGTGTTATTTCGTGTCGAGCGAATCTTCGACGTAGGCGGAGAGTTCCAGATCCTCCACCACTTCTATTTCGATCCCGCTCGCTTTCCCAGATTCATGGACCTGAGCACCAAGGAGTTCCGCAGTCGCGACCTTCGCGCGCTTCTGGTGAAGATGCACGACCTTCCCACTGTGACACATCACCAGACACTGCGCTTTCATCGTATTGCAGCGGAAACCGCACGCATGATCGATTGCCGTCCGGGTGCGGCGGGACTCCTGCAGTCCATCACTGCCACCATTCTTTCCGACGACGCGGTCTACTTCATGCAGCTATTTATCCCGCCAAACGACTTGCAGATGCAACTGCCTGACGCGGTTCTCGGGCGATAAGTTCAGCACGTCAGACCGCGATGGCGACCAACATCGCCTGCGCACATCCAAGGTCGGCACCCATGACGCACACCGCGGGCGGGTTCGGCTGCAACCGCGAACTCAGGATATCCAGCGCCGGGATCGCGAAATAGATGTCGTCCAGATAGATCTCGAGCCGAACAAGGCTCTCGAGCGTACTGCCCGCCTGAGCGAGCCTGCGTTCCAGCACGGTCAGCGCGCCTAGCAATTCGGACTCGGCATCGCCTCGGCCCGTGTCCGGCGCGAACGTCTGTCCGATGAAGTGAAAACCGCATGCACTGACGACGCCCGGGGCAACGCGCCGGATCTGACCCGTGCCGAATGCCGCCAGTGCTGTCAACTCGACTTCGCCTCTTGCACCGAGGGGCAATGCGATTGTCGTCACCGCGCGGGCGGCACCACCCAGACACTCGTCTACCAGCGCGGCGGCCTTGTCAGCGCATCTGCGCTCGCGAATGTAGTTATCTATTCGTAGCACCCTGGAAACATCGATATCAGCCTCATCCAGGATGGCCTGCAGCAATCCATGACAGAGTCGCGTCTGAGCTTCGAATGCATTGGGAGTTTCCTCCTCCACGGTTTTCCCCGTGCGAGGATCGACGTGACCTCGCAGACCCGACAGGAAGAGAAGCGGCCCGCCGCGGACAGCCGACGATATGTTGTTCATGCCGTACTTCGGCCCGGAAACAAGGACCGCCTTGTCGCGTGGATCGGCCATGGCGATCGCAGAAGCGGTCAACATGTTGATACCGGCCATGCGCGCTGCGATGCCAGTGCTGGCGAGTGGGGCGGGTCGACCGAAATACTTCTGTCGAACGGTTTGTCGGCGAGCCAGCCAGTCCTGGCTGCTCGTCACGTGGTCTAGACGCACCACGGCTTCCATCCCGACACCTGCGGCTGCGAGCAGGTCCTGAATCCGGCCGTATGCATTCTCGCACTGGGCCTCGGCTGCGCCGGCAAGCTCGGGACGGACTTTTCCCGTGTCTCGGTCGCGATGGCCGTCGCAGCCAGCCGTAAAGAGGAACGGGCCGGCGCGCACCAAGGTCGCAAGACCCGGTTTCTGCCGATCCACCATGTGAACCTCTTTCTTCTCACTCGACCCTCTCTCGACGCATCGACGCTAGCAAGAAGAGGACGCATTCTAAGTATCTAGGTAATTTCTTGGTAGTCCATTTCTGAAGGGGTGCGCACGGTGAGAGATGCCGTGCGTAGGCTGGCAGGTGAGCGGCTGGTCTTCATACTGAATCGAGCCGACGGTCGGTTGGAGATCATTTCGGCGCCGGACTCAGCCGAACGCATCCGATCATCATCCGGCACACAGCGCCGGATGACGGCCGGGCTGCGAGTACGGCCGATTGCTGCCGATCTGCAGGAAGCCGTTGCTGAGCGGCGCGGTGCCGCCGCTGCCGCCAGCGCTGCCAGCATCTTCGGCAGGGCCCGTACCGCCCATGACCCGGCCGGCAAGATCACCATCGCCGTTGCCGTTGCCGTTGCCGTTGCCAGCAGGATCGCGCGCATTGCCGACTCCGACGCCCGGCATCGTGACGCGCCCCGACGCTGCATCGACGCGCGCGACCGTCAGCGCCGACCGTCGTGCCGTCGACATCATCCGGATCGTCGCTGACAGCCGCACCGGGATCCGGCCACCGGAGCCGGCATCGGTCGCCTGGTAGAACGCGCAGGATGCTGGCTGCGGCTCGGCGCGCGCCGACGATTCGCCGAGCGCGAGGAGGCCGAGCCGGATGGCTCCGCCGCTGCCGCAACCGTCCCAGGCCGCGAGCGTCGCCCGGACGATCGGCCCGATCACCGGGACGATCAGCTGCACACCATAGGTCAGTTCGAGCCGCAGCAGATTGGCGTCGGCGAGCGACTGACCGGAGGCGCGGCCGATCGGCTCGTCGCCGGCCAGGCCGTCGACGCCCGATGCCGGCTGCATGGTCAGCCGGCGGTTGTCGAGATTGTCGTTGGGGATCTCGACGACTCCGGCGATCGGCTCGCCGAACGCGTCGAGCGCCGGTTGCGCCCAGTCGTCGAAGCTCTCCACGGTCGGCGATCGCTGCACGAGCCGGATCCAGCCGGCGGCGATCCCGTCGCCGACATGCGCGGCAGCGCGCGTCTCGGCCACCAGCAACGACGGCCAGTCGCTGGCGCCGGACAGGTACGGTGCCAGGCCGCTGGCGAGCCCCGCGATGATCGCCTCACGCGACGCATGGTCGACCGCGCCTTGGCGCGCCGCCTGCGTCAATGCATAGTCGAGCGCATGCTTGGCCTGGTAAACCAGCGTGAACTGCACCAGACCGAGCCCGAGCAGCAGCACGACCGGCAGCGCGAGCAGCAGCTCGAGCGCGCTGGCACCGCGAGCCGACCCACGGCAGCGCATCAACGCCCCGACCGGCGCCGCGGCTGGCGCGCCGGGTCGCCGCGGATGTATTCGATCTGCGGCGGCGCGGACGCAGGTGTCACCCGGCCCGCCGGAGCGACCGAACGCTCGGGTATCGGAGCCCGGGAACGCTGCCGCTCGAGCTCCTGGAGCTGACGGCGCTGCCACGCCTGCAGTTGCGGATCGATCGCAGGCATCGGTTCGGCGGGCACCCCGGCCGACAGCGACGGATCGATCGCGAGCCACGGTTCGACCGGTGCGTCGAGTCGTTGCAGTGCCCGGCCCGATTGATCGAGCGCCAGTGCCACCAGGTTCAGCAAGGCCTTGCGCTGCGCGGCGACCTGCTCGGGAACCGGCACCTGCCCGCTGGCCGGCTCGGCTTCGGCGGCGCGGCGGTAGGCATCGATCGCGGCGCCCGCGGCACCGGCCCGCTGATGGATGTTGCCGATCCGCAGCCAGGCAATCGGTGCCTGGTCGGCGGCCAGATGCGCGAGCGAGCGATAGGCAATCAGCGCGTCGCCGTCGGCGCGCTGCTGGTAGAGCCGTTCGGCGTCACGCGCGGCTTGGCGAACCGTCTCCGGCTGCAGCGACCGCAGCAGCGACGGCTGCGGCGTGCCGAGCGCGGATCCGGGATCGGGCAGTACGACGGCGCTGCTCCCGGCGACTGGCGCAACACTGCTCCAGGCGACCGGTGCGCTCGTCCGCTGGGCCGTGGCCGGGTCGAGCAACGCCAGCAGCAGCACCAGCAGCACCGCGGCGGTCGCGACCCGGCCGAGCCATCCGGCCTGCCGCGTACGGCCCGGCTGCGGCAATGGCAGCGGCCGGGTCTCGGCCGCAAGGATGCCCGGCACGCGCAATCGTGGCCGCTGGCCGACGGCCAGCCCGAGCCGTGCGATCTCGCCGGCGCGCAATTCGACGACATGCCGCGCCGAGACACACCAGCGCAACCGCCACGGCGGCAGCACCGCGCAGGCGACCACGACCCCCTGCTCGTCGAGGAACAGCAGGTCGACCGCGTACCGCATGCCGAGACCATGGACCGCCCGTTCGCCGACCAGCAGCAGGCCGCTGCGATCGCCGGGCGGCGGTGATCCGAGCAGGCCGCGCAGGCGATCGCGCGCGGTCGCGGCAACGTGCACGATCAATTCGAGGGCCGGGGCCATTGTCGATGTCGGTACCCGTATCAATGCCGCCGCCCGTGTCGATGTCGATGTCGATGTCGATGTCGATGTCGATGTCGATGTCGGCGGTACTGCCGAACGATTCGAGATGGCTGTCATCCGAGTACCCCGTCTTCGATGATCCGGACCGCGATCGGAAAGAACACGACGATGAACGTGCACGGGAAGATGCAGGTCATCAGCGGGAACAGCATCTTGACCGGTGCCTTGAGCGCCTGCGCCTCGGCGCGCAGGAAGCGTTCGGTACGGCGCTGCTCGGCCTGCGCCCGCAGGATCGGCCCGAGGCTCGAGCCCTGCCGCTCGGCGGCGAGCACCGCGGCGATCCAGTTCGAGATCGCCGGCATACGCAGCCGCTCGGCCATCATGCGCAGCGCATCGGCCCGGGTGCGGCCGGCACGGACGTCACGCAGCACGCGATGCAGTTCCTCGGCCATCGGACCCTGTGGCCCCTTGTCGACCGCGTGCTGCAACGCGCCGGTCATGTTGGCGCCCGCCTCGATCGCCAGCGTGATCACATCGAGGTAGAACGGCAGTACCTTGGCGATCGCACGGGCACGGCGGTCGATCCGGTCGCGCAGCCAGCTTGCCGGCAACATCGCGCCGACGACGGCAGTACCGAGCCAGACCGCGAGCGGCAGCGATTCGAGGCCGGCCGTGACCACCGCCAGCAGCCCCAGCGCGAGCGCCGCGCCGATCGCCTGTCCGGCGACGAACTGGTCGACCGTCAGCGCATGCTCGAGACCGGCCTGGCGCAACCGGTCGACGCAGCGACGGCGGGCCATCGGCGGCAGCCAACGGCCGATCCAGACGCCGACTGCATGCCCGGCGAAGCCGAGCAGGCGCCAGTAGAGCGGCGGCGGATCGAACCAGGCGCGGTCCTCCTGCGGAACCGCGTCGACGATTGCGCCGAGCCAGCGGAACAGCAGCCAGAACCCCAGCGTCAGCGCGATGCCGCAACCGAGCACGGGCAGCCAGGAATCGAACGGCGGTGCCAATACGGCGGCAGATTCGACGGCCATCGGTCGATTCCCTCAGATGTCGATATCCATGATCCGCCGGATGAACAGCAATCCGGCGAGCTCCAGCACCGCGATCACCGCGCAGACCACCCAGCCCGGCCAGCTGTGGATCAGTGGCGCCATCGTGACCGGCTCGAGCGCGAACAGCGCTGCAGCGACCGCGAGCGGCAGTGCGGTCATGATCCAGCCCTGCAACCTTCCCTGCGCGGTCAATGCACGGATCTTGCCCTCGATCGACAGCTTGCGGCGGATCGTGTCGGCGAGCCGTTCGAGCGTCTCCGCGAGGTTGCCGCCGCTGTCGCCGGCGATCCGGACCGCCGCCACCACCAGCCGCAGATCGTCACCGCCCATGCGCCGCTCGAGGCCGATCAGCGCCTGATCGAGCGTCACGCCGAGACGCTGCTCGCGCAGCATCAGATCGAACTCCTGACCGCACGGCGGCTGGATCTCGAGCGACATCTGGCGTAGTGCCAGCGGCAGGCTGGCGCCGGCCCTGATCGCGCCGGCGACCAGCATCAGCGCATCGGGCAGTTGCGCGGCGAAGCGCTGCCGCCGGCGCCGTGCGAGCCGCACCAGCAGCAGATTCGGCACCGCGCCGAGCGCGAGCAGCGCGGCGACCGCCAGCAGCCAGGAGCCGGAAAGCCAGCGGGCCGCGCCGAGCACCGCCGCCGCCAGCACCAGATTCGCCTGGAACAGCCGCTGCGCATCGACGAACAGCAGCAGGTCGTCGAGACGGCGGCCGACGTCGCTGGTGAAGCGGCGGCGATAACGCTCGCCGGCGACGGCGCCACCGCGCGCTGTCGCGACCACCGCGCAGACCACGCCGGCGAGGACCGCGAGCGCAGCGACGGCGAACCAGCCGGTGCCGGCGGGCAACCCGGCAACCCAGTCAGGCGGACCGGAAGCGGCCGACATCACCGGGCCCCGCCGCCGCGCTCGGGCCGACCGCCACGGTCGTGCTGACCGTGGCGCTCGGCGAAGATCGCCAGGTCCAGCGCGACGCCGCGGGCCGCGAGCCGCTCATGGAACGACGGCACCGCGCCGCAAGCGACATGATCGCCGCGGATCGCGTCGCCGGCGCTGCTGGTCTGGTCGAAGCGGAACAGTTCCTGCATCTGGATCCGGCCGCCTTCGATACCGGTCACTTCGGTGACCGACGTGATCCGGCGGCTGCCGTCGCGAAATCGGGCCTGGTGCACGATCAGATCGACCGCGCTGGCGATCTGCTCGCGGATCGCCGCGACCGGCAGATCGATCCCGCCCATCAGCGTCAGCACCTCCAGCCGCGACAGCACATCGCGCGGGGTGTTGGCATGGATCGTCGTCAGCGAGCCTTCATGGCCGGTGTTCATCGCCTGCAGCATGTCGAGCGCCTCGGCGCCGCGGCACTCGCCGACGATGATCCGGTCGGGGCGCATCCGCAGCGCGTTGCGGACCAGATCGCGAATCGTCACCGCGCCGCGGCCTTCGGCGTTGGCCGGCCGCGCTTCGAGCGACACCAGGTGCTCATGATGCAGCTTCAGCTCGGCCGCATCCTCGATGGTGATCAGCCGTTCGGCGGCCGGGATCAGGTTCGACAGCACGTTGAGCAGCGTGGTCTTGCCCGAGCCGGTACCGCCGGACACGATCATGCTCAACCGTTCGCCGACGCAGACGCGGAAGAACTCGACCATCGCCGGCGATGCGCTGCCGAGCGCGACCAGGTTGTCAGGCGACAGCACCGTACGATTGAAGCGGCGGATCGTCAGCGTCGGCCCCTTCAATGCGACCGGCGGGATGATCGCGTTGACGCGCGAACCGTCGGCAAGCCGCGCATCGACCAGCGGCGACGCCTCGTCGATCCGGCGGCCGAGCGGCGCGACGATCCGTTCGATGACGTTGCGGATCGCACTGTCGTCGGAGAACAGCGCCTCGGCGCGCTCGAGCCGGCCGGCGCGTTCGACGAAGACGTCGACCGCGCTGTTGACCATGATCTCGGTGACGTCCGGCTGCGCCATCAGCCGTTCGAGCGGGCCGAGCCCGACCGCTTCGTCGACCGCGTCGATGACGAGCTGCGCACGATCGATCCCGGCCGGCAGCAGTTCCAGATCGGCAACGATCGCCTCGACCGCCGCGCGGACCTCGGCCCGCAACTGCTCGGGCGAGAACTGCGACAGGTTGCTGCGCCGCAGATCGATCTGCTCGAGCAGCCGGCGATGCACCCGCCGGCGCCATGGCAGCGCGGCCAGCTTGTCGGCGCGGATGCGATCGATCGCCTGCTGTGCCGAGTATTGACCTGCGCTGCCGCCGCCGCTGCCGGATCGACCGGGCTCGTCATTGCCGGCGTCCGGCGAGCCACCGGTGCCGGCCGCAGGCTGCGCCGTCAGCGCAGACGTCGGGTCGTCGGCGGCCGTCCCGGCGCTTGCCGGCCCGATCGGCAATGCTGCCCGCAGCGCGTCGCCGTGCACCCGGAGCCGGAAGCCGCCGATGACGATTTCGTCACGATCGGACAGCGGGCCGAATTCGACGATGCGCTCGCCGTTGACGGTGGTTCCCGCCAATGTGCCGAGATCGACCAGCTTCAGCGTACGGCCGACCCGGCGGATCTCGGCATGCAACCGGCCGACCCGCCAGCTCGACAGCGCGACCTCGCTGTCGCGCGCCTTGCCGATCCGGCACGGAAAGCGCTCGACCCGGACGCTGCGCGGCGCCCGGCCGTCTTCCTCGATGATCACGTCTAGCATCTTCAATCGAGCATGAGCAGGTTGTCGCGGACGGCGTCGAAACGGCGTGCCATCGCCGCCGCCCGCTCGCCTTCCGGCTCCTCGGCGCCGGCTTGCAGCTGCGGCGTGACCAGCACGATCAACTCGGTCTCGCGATTCTGGAAGCGCTGCGAACGGAACAGGCGGCCGAGGACCGGCAGGTCGCCGAGCCCGGGAATCCGATCGACCGAATTCGAGATCTCGTTGCTGACCATGCCGGCGATCACCAGCGTGTCGCCGGCCCGCAGGTTCACTTCGGTCGCGGCGCTTTGCTTGCGCAGGCCTGGAACGTCGCGCACCGTGACCTCGGGATTGATCGACGAGATCTCCGTGTGCAGGCTGGCCGAAATCACGCCGTCGGCATTGACGGTCGGCGAAACCTCGAAACGGATGCCGTACTCCTTGAACTGGACCGATGCCGAGCCGTTGGCGCCGATCACCGGAATCGGCAGCTCGCCACCGGCGACGAAGCGTGCGCTGCCGCCGGATCGGCACGACAACCGTGGTTCCGCGAGTACCGCCGCCTCGCCGCTCTGCACCAGCAGGTCGATCATCGAGGTCAGCGACGAGATCAGCGCCGCGCTGGTCGCGAACGGCGCGATCCGCGGCCGGACCGCGAAGCCGGCGGCCTCGGCCGCGCCGCCCGGCTGCAACGCATCGCTGCGCTTGAAGTCGCCGATCAGCCCGAAGGCCGGCCCATCGATCGCGAACGGGACGCTGCTGCCCGATTGCCAGCGCACGCCAAGCCGCTCGAGCGCATTGCGGCCGATCTCGATCATCCGCACTTGCAGGTGGATCATCTGCTCGAAGCCGCTGCGGCTGATCAGGTCGATCGCCTCCGGATAGCGCTTCAGCACTTCGCGGGCACGCAGCGCCGCCGGCTCGCCGGGCTGGCTGCCTTCGAGCACGACCTTGTCGCCGACGGGACGCGCCCGCACGCGATCCTCGGCGCCGACCAGTTGATTGATCTCGTCGGCGACCTGCCGGGCGTCGGTCGCGGTGACGTTGATCAGGTACCGGGTCTGCTCACCGCGCTTGCCCCAGAGGTGCAGCGTGCTCTGCCCGGCCGCCTCCGGCAGCAGCAGGATCTGCTGCTGATCGAGCGCGGTGACCTGGACCACACGGCCGTTGCCGACCGCGATCCGGCGAACGTCGCGCTGGACCAGGATGTGCGCCTGGCCGACGGCCAGATTGATCACCAGCGGCACCGCGGCAACGGCCGGCGGTACCGGCTGCGTCGCAATCGGCTGCGTGGCGATCGGCTGCGTGGCGATCGGCGGCGCAGGGATCGACCGCACGGGGATCGGCTGCGCAGCGACCGGCCGTGCGAACGCCGTGACCGCCACGATGAACACCGCGACAACGACCACGGTGACGAGCGTCATGGCGATCGCCGCTGCCGCCGGACTCGGGTACCGGTGCGGGGGCAGGTCAACGCGGGCGGGTGGCATGAGCCGGCTCCGAGACCGTGCCGATGAAGGCTTGCGGGCCCGCCGCGTCGCTCGCGGACACCGCGGCGGCGGACCTGGAGGTCGACGGCATTGGCCCCGGCGACACCGGCCCGGGCGATATCGGCCCCGGCGACACCGACCCTGGCGATACCGGCCCGGGCGACGCCACTGCCGCGACCCGCCCGACCCCGCCGACGATGATCTGCGGTCCCTGCCAGGCGGCAGCGATCGCCGGCGCCGGCAGATCGAGCAATTGCCGGATGTCGATCGCCCGGCGGGCGAAGCGCGCATGATCGTCGGGATTGCGCAGCACCGCGGTCAGCTTGCCGGCCCGCTGCGCGACCACCAGCCGCTGCGCATGCTCCGGTTCGACCTCGACCGTCACCGACGAGAACGCACGCTGGCCGCCGCGATCGTCGACACCGGCACGAACCTGGCGGCCGGTCGCCAGTACCAGCAGATTCTGGAACAGCGGCACCGTTGCTTCGAGCGGTTGCGCGCGGCCGCCATCGGGCGGCCGTGCCGAAAACAGCAGGTCGATCCGGTCGCCGGGCTGCAACATGCCCGAGATCGAATTGATCTCGTCGACCGCGATCGTCAGCGCCCGGATGCCAGGCTTGACGCGGCTAGAGAACGCCAGGTTGTCGCCGCCGACGATCGCACTCGCAACCAGCGGTTCACCGCTTCTCAGCGGATGCGCGAGCCGCATGCCGACATAGCCGTCGAACTGCGGCGGCTGGATCGCGCTGCTCGGGACGTACTCCTGCGGAATCCTACGCAGTGCCATCGAGTCGGCGCCGATCGCCTCGCCCTTGCCGAGATCGCGCCGCGCGACGACCACGTCGATCAGCCGCGGCGGCTTCGGCGCGAGCCGTGCCCGCTCGGCTTCGAGTTGCCCGGCCAGATAACGATGGCCGGCCAGCACGGCCACTGCGCCGCATGTCAGCGCCGCCAGGAACAGCACCGCGTTGCGGTGCTCTGCGACGAACCCACGGATCCGGCCGATCATGGCATTGCCAGCGCGAACGTGAAGCGGCCGTAGTAGCCCTGCACGGCACGGACCAGTGTCTCGAGCGGACTGTCGGCACCGGTGACCAGAACCAGTCCGATCAACGCGACCAGCAACAGATATTCGAAGGCCGCCTGCCCGGCAATGCGCCGTCGCGCCGTGCCGACCAGCCGTTCCGGAGGCCGGCGGTCTCGAGGCATCGTCCCGTTCATCGTCTGATTCCCCAATGAATGACGATCGCGCGCCGATCGCCGTGATTGCTGACGGTCGCGGCGACTTCCTCGCGCCCCTTCAGGTAGATCAGCGCGACACCAGCAGCAGGCGCCGCCGAGGCCCCTGCTGCCGACGCCCCTGCTGCCGTGTCCTCTGCCGTGTCCCCTGCTGCCGCGGCACCTGCCGCCGTGGCCGCCGCCGGCACTGCCGGGGCAAGGCCGATCGGCGCCGCGACGAACCCCGCCTGCACGAGACGGCTGCGCAGCTGCCGGGCGAGTTGCCCGATCGATTCGGCAGACCAGGCGACCACGGTCGCGAGATCGCGGCTGCCATCGCGATGCGCAACCGGAGCGGTTGCCTGCGCACCCGGCGGCAACAATGCCAACGCCGCCTGCGACGGATAGCGCGCGGCTGCATCGCTGCCATCCGACCGCAGGCGAATCCGGCGCCCTTCGATCCCGTCGGCCTGCGGCCGGACCTCGACGGTCTCGACGCCGCCGCGAGTCAGCCGGGTGATCGACTGCCAGCCACCGCGCACCGAACGCAACGGCGGCAGACCGCCTTCCAACCGCCATGCAGCCGCGGTGGCGTCGAGTATCTCACCGACCGACCGCGGATCGGTGAAGCGGATGACATCGAGCAGACCGCCATCGATCGACGTATCGGCGAGCAGGATTTCCTCAGCGGACGACGCGACCGGCCCGGCAGCAATTGCTTTCGTGGCTGCGAGCTCGAGCACGGCTGCGACCGCCAGCAGGCCCGGCAGCCCGACGCGGGCGCCGCACCGTGCGATGGATCGAAGCGCCGGCCCGGCAACGCTCACGGTTCGCTCCCCGCGCTGCCGCCAAGCCGATCTTCCGGAACCAGGTCGACATCGATCTCGTGATAGCGGAACAGCCGGCCGCGCGGCTCGACCGGCGCCAGCAGCGGGCCGGTGATCAGCTCACGGATCGGCGCGTAGAGCGCGTCGAGCAGCGGCTCGACCTCGCCATCGGCATCGATGGGACCGAGCCCGCCCGGCGGCGCGGCACCGAGTGCCGCGCCGAGCATTCCGGCGGCATCGCCGAGCGACGGCAGGCGCCAGCCGAGCGCGACCCGCTCCCGATGCGAACGCGCTTCCGGCCCGTTCGCCGACGAAGCGTTCCAGGCGTCGACCAGCAGCGCCGACCGGCCCGCCAGCGTCAACTCGAGACCTTCCGGCCGCTGCAGCCAGCCAGCCAGCGTGCGGCCGGTCGAGACGCGTGCCGCGACGCGCGTCGTGATCAGCCCGCCGGCGGTCTCGAGCCCGAAGGCGCCAGGGCCGGCCGCATCGGCGAACGCCGAGACGGCGCGTGCCGCCTGGCTGCCGACCAGCGCACCGGCGAGCGCGTCCGAGTCGGCCGCCGTGATCTGCAGCGCGACGTCGGAAAAGCGCGCGAGCAGCGGCGCGCCGCGGCGATCGACCCAGAAGCGGTTGCGCTCACCGGCCGCAGCGTCATCGGACGGCGCATCCCGCGACAAAAGATCATGGGAATGACGCGCGAAGTGACGGCGCCGCAGGCCATCGCCGATGGTTGCCTGTGCCGCCGGATCGCCGCACTGCTCGAACCGGACGCTGCATTCGTAGGCGGCCGTTCGCGCCGCGGCCACCGCTGCATGGCGAATGTCCTGGTATTTGGCGAGCAGCGGAATCGCGAGCAGCAGCGGGACCAGCGCGAGCAGCACGACCAGTGTCTCGACCAGCGCCTGCCCACGCTGCAACCGCTCGCCGTCCGGCCGGCGAGCGATCGGCTCCGGCGGCTGGCTCATCGATGGTCCGTGCATCGATGGCCCGCTCATCGGTGGTCCGTTCATTGGCGGCTCCTTCATTCGAGGCTCTGCGGCAACTCACTGGAAATAGCCGGCGGCAGCCGCCCGCCACGCCGCGGGCACCGGCGCGAGCCGCACCTGCCAGTACGGCGCATAGAGACTGGCGTACTCGATGCGATCCGGATCCTGCGGCGGCCGGCGGAAGTAGACCTCGGCGGCGGCGACCGCGCCGATCGGCGCGCCGGGGCGATCGCTGAAGCGGTCGCGCGGCAGCACCCGACCGGTGCCGTGGCCGCTCGCCTGCGCGGTGCCGATCGCGTCGGCCGACTGGATCCAGCCGACCACACCGACCTGCAGCAGCGGAAAGCGGTCGTTGCGCTGCAACGCGGCGCTGTCGTAGTCGAGCTCGCGGACCGTCGCGATCCCGCGGTAGCGCGACGCGACCCAGATCTCGTCCGACGCCTCCGCATAGGCGCGCGGGTTCGCCCGCTTCGATGCCGACGCGCCCGCCGGGGCCAGCGGCGCGGGGCCGGTATCGCCGGCGACCAGCGACAGCTCGTCGCCGAGCGCATCGAGCTCGTGCTTCGGCTCGGCCGCGATCTCGGCGGCGCCCCAACCGAGCGGCAGCCGCTCACGCAGGCTGCAGCCGAACAGCCGGCGCGTATGCGCCGACAACGTGTCGTAGGCCTGCCAGCGCTCGAGCGTGTCCGGATCATGGTCACGGATCATCTCGGTGGCGCCGCGCCGGGCCAGCCGGGCCAGGCATGGAATCTCGGCGAGATCGGCATCCCGGTTCTGCGAATAGCCGTCGAGCGAACGCAGCACGATCGACTTGAGCCGCTCGCGATCGTCGCCTTCGTAGCGGCGCGTGATGTCGTTGGAGCCCGGGTCGAGCGCGCGCGGCAGCACGAACGCGAAGAACCGGCGGTCGTTTTCGCGCGCCACTTCGGCGGCGATCCGCGACAGCACGACCGGATGCGTGGCCGCGAACATCAGCTCCTGGCTCGCCGCCAGCGCTTCGATGTAGTACGAGCGGGCAGTGACCTCGACGTCGGCGGTGTGGCGGGTCAGCACCGAGACCCAGTGCGCGACCTGCTCGACCGCCTCGGCGATCTGGCCGACCACCGGAAAGTAACGAGCGACATCCTCGACGTTGTCGCTGAACCGTTCGAGGAACCGGGCGAACGACACCATGGTGGCCGCCTGGCCGATCGCGACCTCGTTGGCGACGATCGCACGGTTCGAGTACGCGTAGTAGTTCATCGCGCGCGCCCGCCACAGCGCGGTGCTGTAGGCGGCCGCATCGGTGGCGTTGACGATCCGCAGCTTGGCGGCGCTCGCCTGGCCGGCCGAGAACTGGAAGAACAGCAGCAGCGATACCAGGACCAGCAGCGTCAGCCCGAGCAACAGCGCCTGGCCGCGCTGCCGGCGCGTGAAGCAGCGCTGCCGGCTGCCGGCAAGCGCGGCGAGCGCTGCGACCGAACCGATCGCGGCGGCTGCACGACGGCGCCGGCGCGCGGGGTTCCGGCGAACGGGGTTCATCACGGGGACGCCGGTTGCCGTACGGGCCGCGATCGATGCCGACGATCAGTGATTGCTGGCGTTGTACTCCTTCAGCGTCGCCTTGGTCTGCGACGTCTTGATGGCTTCGTCCGACGCCTTCTTCGCTTCATCGACACCGGCCTTGGCATCTTCGCCGGCGATCTCGAGCGCGAGGCCCGCGGTGGCGCCGCGGATCGATTGGCCGAGGAACGAATAGGCGCCGATGGCGGCGACGCCGATCAGTGCGACGATCACGATATATTCGGTCATGCCCTGACCGCGCAGCCTGTGGATCGATGTCATTTGCGCCTCCTCGAGCGATGCATTCATCGAGTCTCGATGGTGCGCTGCTCGTGGCGCCTTGGCGATCCGTCGGTCGGCCTAATCGAACTAGATCAGCTGTTCGACGGCCGACCGGTCAGGCCGGCATCGTCGCCTTCATCGCCGGCTGCTCGCTGAATTTCGCGTACCAGGCCGCGAGCTTCGGATTGCGGCTGCGCCAGTCGAACGCATCGAAGCGGAAGTCGAGATAGCCGAGCGCGCAGCCGAGCGCGATCGTCGCCAGATCGAAGCGACCGGCGAGCCGATCGGCCTGCTGCTCGAAGCGCGCCAGGCCGACGATGATCTTGTCCATCTGCCCGTCGGTCCACGCCGGCCAGCGGGTGTTCTCCGGCCGCACCGTCGCTTCGTAGCGCGCCAGGATCGCGGCATCCAGGATGCCGTCGGCGAGCGCATGCTCGGTCAGCTGCGTCCATTTGCCGGGGCCGTCGGCCGGATAGAGCGTGCCCTTGCCGAGCGCGTTCAGGTATTCGCAGATGACACGGCTGTCGAAGAGCACTTCGCCATCGTCGGTGATCAGCGTCGGCACCTTGCCGAGCGGGTTCTTCGCGACGATGCCCTGGTCGCGGTTGACCGGGTGCGCCGCGGAAGGCAGCGCCTCGATGCGGTCGGACAGGCCCAGGTGATGAGCCACCACCAGGCATTTGCGAACGAACGGCGAGGTCGCCGAGTGGAACAATTTCATCCGGAATCTCCACGCTGGTTGCGCCGGTCGCGCGACCGGCGTCGGAATCGATTCGCCGCCCGCTCCGGGCCGGCCCGCGGATTCTACGGCGACGGCCGTGCCGCAACCGCGCCGGGGCGGGATTGGCGAATGCCGGCGCGGACCGGATAATTGCGATCCGCACCGGCGCGCAGCGACTCCCGATGACCGAATCCGCCACGCAAGCACACCAGACGCGCTTCTCGCTCGCTGGCCGGGTCGCACTGGTCACGGGTGCCGGCCGCGGCCTCGGCTTCGAGATCGCGCGGGCGCTGGCCGGCGCCGGCGCCCGCGTGCTGTTGAACGGTCGCGATGCCGGCCGGCTCGCCGCCGCGATCGCGCGGATCGGGCCGACGCCGCTGCCGGCCGAGCCGCTGCCGTTCGACGTCGCCGACCCGGTCGCACTGGCAGCCGCGTTCGACACGATCGAACGACGCCATCAGCGGCTCGATATCCTGGTCAGCAACGTCGGCGTCCGCGATCGCCGGCCGTTCGATACGTTCGAGCCGACCGCGATGCGCGCATTGCTCGAAACCGATCTGGTCGCGGCGATGCTGCTGGCGCAGCGGGCGGCCCGGCTGATGCGCGCCGGCGGCGGCGGCCGGCTGATCGCCGTCACGTCGATCGCCGGGCTGGTGGGCCGCGGCGGCGACACGCTCTACACCGCCGCCAAGCACGGGCTGACCGGGCTCGTGCGCGCGCTCGCGGCCGAGTACGGCCCGCACGGCATCACCAGCAACGCGATCGCGCCGGGCGGCTTCGCGACCGAGCATAACGCGGCCGCGCTGGCCGACCCGGCGATCCGCGCCCACTTCGAGTCGCGTACGCCGCTCGGCCGCTGGGGCGAGCCGCACGAGATCGCCGGCGCTGCGGTATTCCTCGCGTCGCCGGCCGGCAGCTACGTCAACGGCCATGTACTGGTCGTCGACGGCGGGATGACGGCAGCGATGTAGACAGACGACGCCAGGCGAAACCACGCGACACCATGCGGGCCCCGCACTGCGGCCGGCTTTGCAGCGGATCGGGTGGGCGTCGGAGCCGCGGCGCGGGTGTGCGCCCTTCCCTTGCCGGTAGCACCCGACCGGTCGCACGCGAAAAAAGGGGGCAGCTCGCGCTGCCCCCTCGTCTCCTGCCAGGCCCTCGCCATTGGCGATCGATCTCGCCAGGCTGCTCCTGCGAGGTCGTCCCCGTCGAGAGCCGCCTTCGTCCAGCCGCTTTCGTCAGGCCGCCTTCTGCTTGACCTTGCCGTCGAAGAACTGCTCGTCCTCGGTCGAGCCCTTCAGCGCCGTCGTCGATGCGTCGGCGCCTTCGATCGTGGTCGTGACCGCGTCGAAGTAGCCGGTGCCGACCTCGCGCTGATGCTTGACCGCGGTGAAGCCACGGTCGGCGGCGGCGAATTCGTTCTGCTGCAGTTCGACGAACGCCTTCATCTGCTCGCGGGCGTAGCCGTGCGCCAGGTTGAACATCGAGTAGTTCAGCGCATGGAAGCCGGCCAGCGTGATGAACTGGAACTTGTAGCCCATCGCGCCGAGCTCGCGCTGGAACTTGGCGATGGTCGCGTCGTCCAGATTCTTCTTCCAGTTGAAGCTCGGCGAGCAGTTGTACGCGAGCATCTTGCCGGGGAACTGCCGGTGGATCGCTTCGGCGTACTTGCGCGCGAACTCGAGGTCCGGCTTGCCGGTCTCGCACCAGATCATGTCGGCGTACGGCGCGTAGGCCAGGCCGCGCGAGATCGCCTGATCGATGCCGGGCTTGGAGCGATAGAAGCCTTCGAGGGTCCGCTCGCCGGTCAGGTGCGGCTTGTCGTTGTCGTCGACATCCGAGGTGACCAGGTCGGCCGCTTCGGCATCGGTCCGGGCGAGCAGCACGGTCGGCACGCCGCAGACGTCGGCGGCGAGCCGCGCGGCGACCAGCTTAGCGACCGCTTCGCGGGTCGGCACCAGCACTTTGCCGCCCATGTGGCCGCACTTCTTGACCGACGCGAGCTGATCCTCGAAGTGGACACCGGCCGCGCCGGCGTCGATCATCGCCTTCATCAGTTCGAACGCGTTCAGCACGCCGCCGAAACCGGCCTCGGCGTCGGCGACGATCGGCGCGAAGTAGTCGATGTAGTCGCGGTCCTGCGGACCCTTGCCTTCGGACCACTGGATCTGGTCGGCCCGGATGAACGTGTTGTTGATCCGGCGGACCACCTGCGGCACCGAGTTGACCGGATAGAGCGACTGGTCCGGATACATCTCGCCGGCCATGTTGGCGTCACCGGCAACCTGCCAGCCCGACAGATAGACCGCCTTCAGGCCGGCCTTGATCTGCTGCATCGCCTGGTTGCCGGTCAGCGCGCCCAGCGTATTGACGAACGGCTCCTCGTTGACCAGTCTCCAGAGCTTCTCGGCACCACGCTTGGCGAGCGTGTGCTCGATCGTCATCGAGCCGCGCAGCCGCACGACGTCGGCAGCGGTATAGCCGCGGCGGATGCCGCGCCAGCGCGGATTCTCGGCCCAATCCTTTTGCAGCTTCTGAATTTCCAGTTCGCGGGAAGACATCGATCAAGACTCCAGGTGATGACGGCCGGCCCGGTGCCGGCCGTTTGAGACCAGCTCATCTTAGGCGGTCTTGCTGCGCAGCACACCTCGGACTGTGACAAATTCACGTTGAAAAAATCTTTATTAATCATGATATTAGATGATCATTTCATATAATGGTAGATAATCTTCCGCATTAAAAAAAGAATCTGCTGCGACGCAATTCGAATATTCCATATTGAGAAATTAATATTTCGAATCCCGGAATCATGCAACGATCGGGCGCTAAGATCCGAAGCAGAGACCGGGCCGGTGAGGAGTCATCGGCGGCGTGCGACTCGCCGCCACAGGAGGGCAGAATGGGACAGCTGTTGAACGATGGTCGTGACACGCGCGTTCGACGATCCCGGCGTCCGGGTCCATCGCTTCGCGATCGATGGGGCGAAGCTGCACACGCACCCCGGCTACTCGCAACCTCTACGGCGACATCCCGGCGACCCGCTACGGCCCGACCGGCGCCAGCATCCACGGCGTCGACGAATGGGTGTCGATCGACTCGATGATGCAGACTGCCGTAGTACTCCCGGTTTTCATCGGTCGCTGGTGCGGCCTGAACCGGATCGGCGCCGCCGGCGGCTGACCGCAACCGGTGCGCCCGACGGGTCGCGGCGACCGCCGGGCCGCCGGGCGCTCGACACCGGGCCGGCCTTTCGGCTATTGCTCCGGATCGACCTCGATCCCGACCTCGACCCCGATCCCGACGCCGATCCCGACGCCGACCCGATCCCGACGCCGGCCCCGATCCCGATCCCGATCCCGACGCCGATCCCGACGCCGATCCCGAGCCGAAGATGCCGCCAGCCTCGCTACGCCTGACCGCGCTACTGTTCGTGGCGACGCTCGGCTTGTCGGCCGTTTCGTCCAGCCCGGTCCGCGCCGAGGTCTTCAAGTGCCGTGACGCCAACGGCAAGACCATCTATGCCGACCGGCCATGCACCGGCACGCGGGAAGCCTACCAGCCGCGCGAGCTGAACCGGATCCCGGCCGAGCGCCTGACCGGCCAACGCGCGGCCGCCACCGGCGAGAAGAAGAAATCGGGCTGGACCAGCCCGCTCGATCCGGTGGCCAACTGCGCCAAGCGAGGCGGCAAGTTCAGCCGCGAGATGCGCGGCTGCCTGCTGCCGTAGCGCAGGCTCAGACGCCCCGCAGCGTCGCCATCGGCGGCGCATCGACAACGCCCTTCAGGCTCCACCACCCGGCTGCAGCCGAGAACAGGCCGCCGACCAGCGCGCCAGCCGGCAGCAGCCACCAGCCCGGCCGGTACTCGAACTGGAACGCCTGACTCGCGAGCAGCCAGCCGACAGTGATCGCGCCAGCGGCCGCCAGCACGCCGGCGAGCACGCCCGACAGCGCCAGTTCGAGCACCTGGGCGCGCGACAGCTGGCGTCGTGACGCGCCGAGCGCCCGCATCAGCCCGGCCTCGCGGATCCGCTCGTCGCGCGAGCTCGCGAGCGCCGCATAGAGCACGACGACACCGGCGGCGAGCGCGAATAGGAACAGGAACTGCACCGCCGAAACCACCTGGTCGATCATCGACTGCACCTGGGCGACGACCGCGGTGGTGTCGATGATGGTCAGGTTCGGCATGCGGTCGATCAGCTTGCGCTCGAAATCCACCCGGCCCGGCGGCAGGTGGAACGACGTGATCAGGCTCTGCGGCCGATCGGCGAACGCGGCCGGCGAGCCGATCATGAAGAAGTTGACCTTCATCGAGTCCCAGGCGAGCTTGCGGGTGCCGACCAGAGTGACGTCGGTCTTCTCGCCGCCGATCTCGAACGTCAGCTTGTCATCGAGGGCAAGGCCGAGCGTGCGCATGATGCCCTGCTCGGCCGAAACCTCGGCACGCTTCGGATCGATCCAGCGGCCGCTGTCGAGCTGGTTGTGCGACGGGATCCGCTCGGCATAGGAGACGTTGAATTCGCGGTTGAGCAGCCGCCGCGCCCGCTCGTCCGGATAGCTGTCGATGACCACCGGTTTGTCGTTGATCGCGATCAGCCGGCCACGGATCATCGGATCGAGCGCGACGCCGCTCAAGCCGGCTTCGCGGGTCAGCGCGGCGAACGCGTCGCGCTGGTCGGGCTGGATGTTGATGACGAAGCGGTTCGGCGCGTCGACCGGGCTGGCGGCGCGCCAGCTGTCGAGCAGGTCGTTGCGCGTGACCGTCAGCAGCATCAGCGCCATCAACCCGACCGCGAGTGCCGCGGTCTGCGCCACCGATGCGCCGCGCCGGCGCGCCCAGCTCGCCAGCGCGACCCGCAGCGCAGCGGTGCCGGGTCCGGCGCCGACCCAGTTACGCAGCGGTGACAGCAGCCGGACACCGCCGAGCGCGACCAGCCCGAACACGACGGCGCCGCCGAAGAAGCCGCCCATCGCGTAGAGCGCGATCAGCCGATCACCGGCGTACCAGAGCAGCAGCAGCCCGAACGCGGCGATCGCCGCCAGTGCGGCCACCCACACCGACACCGCCGGGGGGCCGAGCTCACGGCGCAGCACCCGCAGCGGCGGCACGCCGGCCAGCCGCAGTATCGGCACCGCGGCGAAGCCGAGCACCAGCACCACGCCGGCAGCGGCGGCCTGCACCGCCGGCCATGCCGTTGCCGGCGGCAGCGGGATCGCGATCATCGCCGACGCGATACCGATCAGTGCCCAGTGTGCGACCCAGCCGAATGCGGCGCCGATCAGCGCACCGGCGAGCGCGACCCAGAGCAGCTCGAGCAGCAGCGCCGACGACAGCAGCGGCTGCGGGCTGCCGAGCGATTTGAGCACCGCGAAGCCGTCGAGATGACGCTCGGCGAACCGGCGCGCTGCCAGGCCGATCGCGACCGCCGCGATCAATGCCGACAGCAGCGAGACCAGCGACAGGAACCGCTGCGAACGGTCGAAGGTCGTGCGCAACTCGGGGCGGCCGCTGTCGAGCGTCTCGATCCGCTGGCCAGCACGCAGCTGCGGCCGCAGCCACGACTCGAAGCCGGCGATCGCGCTGCGGTCGCCGGCGATCAGCAACCGATGGTTGACGCGGCTGCCGGGCTGGATCAGTCGCGTCGACGGCAGGTCGTCGAGCGCCATCATCACCCGCGGCGCGAATTCGATGAAGGAGGTGCCGCGATCGATCTCGATCCGGATCAACCTGGCCACGGTGAAGCTGCGGTCGCCGAGCTGGACCTGGCCGCCGAGCGCGATGCCGAGCGCCGGCAGCAACGCGGGGTCCACCCACACGGTGCCGGGCGCGGGCCCCTGGGCGATCTTTTCGTCGGGTCCGTCGCTGCCGGCCGGCGCGGTCACCGTCAACTCGCCACGCAACGGGTAGTTCGCCGTGGTCGCCTTGACCGCGGCGAGCTGACTCGCCGGTAATCGATCGGGTTGCTTCGGATCCGTCGGCGCCAGCGCCATGCTCGGGAAGTGGACCGTCTGCGCGGCCGTGAGCCCGCGCCGCTTGACCTCGGCCATCCATTCGGCCGGCGGCTCGCGATCGGCGTTGACCACCAGGTCGCCGCCGAGCAGTTGCGTCGCCTGCGTCGTCAGCGCGTTGCCGAGCCGATCGGTGAAGAAGCCGACCGTCGAGATCGCGGCGACCGCGACCGCCAGCGCGATCAGCAGCAGGCGCAGTTCGCCGGCGCGCCAGTCGCGCGCGAGCAGCGTACGGGACAGGCGGAGCGCGGAAATTCGTTGGATCGTCATGGCATCGTCGATTCGGCTGGATTCCTGGACCGGCACGCCGGCGAGTCGGCGCGCCTGCAAGTCTGTCAGGACGACGCGAGCGCGCGATCGATCGCCCCGATCACGTCGCTGACTTGCGGAACCTGGCCGATGCCGCCGAAGCTCGCGCAGAAGCCGTCGCCGGTGACCGAGCATTGAGTCGCATCGAAATCGCAGAAGATCCCGATCGTCGGACGGCCGAGCGCGCCGGCCAGATGCGTGAAGCCGGTATCGAGGCCGACCACGATCGCGGCGCCGGCCAGCACCCGGGCTGCATCGGCGACCGACAGGAACGGCGGGATCGCGCCTGCCGTTGTGCCTGCCGTTGTGCCTGCCGTTGCGTCGGGCGCCGGTCCTGGCGCTGCTACTGACGCTGCTCCTGGTGCTGCATCGGCAGGCGCCGCCGGGGAAGAAGTGCCGGAGGTCGCCCCGGAGGAGACGGGCGCGCTGTGGAGCGCCCGGTCCGTCGACTGCGCCAGCCGCTCGGCGCGCGCGCGCTCGTCGCCGCTGCCCCAAAACCAGACCGGCGTCAGGCCGGCATGCAGCAGCCGGTGCGCGATCGCAACCCAGTGCGGCTCCGGCCAGAGCTTCTGCGGCCGGCTGGCACCGGTGACCAGCACCGCAATCGGACCTGCCGGCAGCCAACCGGCTTCGGCCGGCGTCAGCGGCGCGACCCGCAACCCGAAGCGCGGTGGCGTATCGATCGAATAACCGCAGGCGGCGGCACCGATCGCACGATTGCGCCGGACCACGTGCCAGTCGCGCGGCACGATCGCACGGCGGCCGTAGGCGAGTGCTGCCAGCGGCTCGCGCGCGAACGCCCAGGCCGGACCGACCCGCAACGCCGCTGGCGCCAGCCGCGCGACCACTGCGCTCTTGATCAGCCCCTGGCAATCGAGCACCAGGTCGAACGGCTCGATGGTCAGATCGTCATAGAAGGCACGCATCTCGGCGCGGACCTCGGCCGCCGCGAGCCGTCTGCGCCAGCGCCGCCAGGCGATCGGAATCACCCGATCGACCGCCGGGTTGAGTTGCGGAATGGCCGCGAACGGGTGTTCGACGATCCAGCTGATCTCGGCGTCGGGCTGCGCTGCACGCAGATCGGTTGCGAGCGGCAGCGCGTGGACCACGTCGCCCATCGACGACATCTTGACGATGAGGATCCGCATCAGTCGCTCCACCCGGACCAGTGCGGGCTGCAGCCGGCTCGCGTCGACTGCGGTCGCCTCGGACCGCGCGGGGAAGCTCGGCGGAGATGAAACCCGTGGAGATGAATCGTCGGAGACGAAACCGGCAGAGACAGGGCCGGCGCAGATGGCACCGGCTCGGGCAAGGCCGGCAAGAAAGGAATCGGCAGGTGGGGAGCCGGCAAACAGGCGGGCCGGTGACCGCGAGTTCGGCGAGCCAGGACCGAGGCCCGGACTCGCCACATGGGGATCGATCAGCCGAGGCCCAGCTCCCGCAGCATGTTACGCTCTTCGATTGCCCGCCGCGCCTCACGCAGACGCTTGGCCTGTTCGGTGACCGCGATGTCGGCGTAATCCTCCGGACGGGATTCGACGCGACCGGCACGCATACGGGCAGCGTGGCGAGCGGTGACGATGGCACTGTGATGGTGAGCCGTCATGGCAGAGTTCGGCTTGCGAGTAGTTTTCATCCCCGAGTCCCGTTTCTTAAGAATGAAAGAAGGCGTAGAACAGATGCGCAACCCGGACCTGCAAAACATCGAGGTTCCACAGATTCTGGCGAAATCAACTCAAATCCGTCGCAAAACAACAACTTGACGCGCCGGACGGCACATTCTGGAACACCATGAGAGTACGCAGTATATCACATGCCGGTACCGCCGCGCTGATCGCCCTGGCCGCCTGGGGCGGGGTCGCGGCCGCGCTGGTCAGCCAGCATGTATTCGATCTCCAGCCGTGCCCATGGTGCATCGTGCAGCGGCTCGCCTACCTGCTGGTCGGCCTGCTGGCGCTGCTGACGCTGCCGGTCCGGCAGTCGGCCGCGCTGGCCCGCAGCCTGCTGGCGCTTGCCGCCCTCGCCGCGCTCGGCGGTCTCGCTGCTGCGCTGCATCAGCATTTCGTCGCCGCGCAGACTTCGAGTTGCGCGTTCACGGCGGCCGACCGATGGGTGATGTGGACCGGTCTCGACGAGCTGCTGCCGGCGGTGTTCAAGGCGACCGCCGCCTGCGACCAGGCCAACGCGCCGATGCTCGGCGTGCCGTATTCGCTGTGGAGTGCCGCGCTCGCGGTGCTGTTGCTGGCGCTGATCGTGCGCGCCTGGGGCCGCGCCGGCGTCCGCCGCTGACCGCCGCCGCTGACCGCCGCCGCGGCGCCAGCCGCAGCCCCTGTCCCGGCCCCGAGCGATCGCGGATTGACCCGCAGTAATGCGGATGCATCAATCCGCGCGTTGTGCGATATCGACATGATTCATCGCGCTCTGTCGTGTGCAAACAATCGATTCAGGCAAACCACCGGTTCGCCGCAAGACAAGCACACGCAGAGAGGAAACTCATGGAACAGAAGAAGAAATGGCTCGCCCGCCGCGCGCTGCTGCGGGCGGGCATGGTGATGCCGGTCGGCAGCGTCTCGCTGGCGGGGCTGCTGTCCGCCTGCGGCGGTGGTGGCGGCGGCGGCAACACCGACGTCAGTTCGGGCGGCGGCACCGCTCCGGTGCCTGCGCCCTCGCCGGCACCGATCCTGTCGAACGAAGACCTGGCGACGTACGGCATCTATCTCAAGTGGCGCGCGTCCAACGGCGCGACCGGCGCCTGGTTCCGGGGCACCGCCTTCGCGCTTTCCGACCGCTTGATGGGCACCAATGCGCACATCGTCGATGCCATACTGAACGGATCGGTCGAAATCGCGAGGGTAAACGCCGTCACCACCGGCGTCGGTGCCTATCAGGCCGCGACCGGCCGCGAAGTGAACATCATCGAGGCACTGCGGCACCCGTCCTACAACCGCTCGACGTTCTCGCCGGACGTCGGGCTGCTCGTCTCCCGCGAGCCGCTGACCAACACCCTGCCGCTCGCAACCGAAGACGTTGCCAGCACGGTCCGCAGGGGGGATTTCGTCGGAATCAACGGCTTTCCCGGTGACGTCGAGAAGCTGATCTTCTCCGACCTCATCGAGGGCGGCGGTTTCACGCCGGGCATCTCGGTGCCGCAGGCGTCGCTGTTCACCGCCCCGATCCAGGCGATCCGCAACTTCGACGAACGCGTCGT
>JBFWQR010000034.1:0-53174 GCA_050249335.1 Lautropia sp. | reverse complement strand
GAGCCGGGCGCAATCCGAGGCGCAGGCCGAGGCCGACCGGGCGCGCGCCCAGGCGGTCGCCGAGGAGGAACGGGTGTTCACGGTCCGCGAAACCGAGATGGCCGAACGGCGCAAGGCGATCGAGCTGATCGGCGCCGCGCAGGAGGCCGAGCGCGAAGGGCTGCGGCTGCGGCTGGCGGCCGAGGCCGAGCGCGCGGCGGCCGGCGATCGCGGCGCCGCGCTGCGCGCCGAGGCCGAGGCCGAAGCGGACTCCGACCGGATCCGCGCGATGGCGCACAAGATCCGCGCCGAGATCGAGGCCGAAGGCACCCGGCTGATGAACGAGGCGCAGAACGCGCTGTCGCCGGAATCGCGGCTGTCGATGCTTCGGCTGCGGCTGGTCGACAAGCTCGACGGCATCATCCGCGAGCAGGTTCGGCCGCTCGAGCGGATCGACAGCATCAAGATCATGCATGTCGACGGCCTGCTCGGCCAGGGCGGCGGCCACGGCGGCAACGGCTACGATTCGTCGGGCGGCGGCGGCCTGGCCGACAACGTCGTCAACTCGGCGCTGCGCTACCGCGCGCAGGCGCCGCTGGTCGATCAGCTGCTGAAGGAGATCGGCGTGCAGGGCGGCGACGTCGGCGCGGTCGCTCAGGGCCTGCTCGCCGGCGCCGCGGTCCGCGAGGCCACGGCGCTGCCGGGCGGCAGCGGCAGCAGTGGTGGTAGTGGCGGCAGCAGCGGCGCAGGTCAAGGTCAGGGCCTGGATCGATGATCAAGGTCTATACCTCGACCGTGATCGAGCGGCCGGCCGATATGGTCTGGCGCACCGTCCGCGACTTCAACGGCCTGCCGGCATGGACGCCGTTCGTCGCCGATTCCCGGATCGAGCAGAACCTGCCGTCCGACAAGATCGGCTGCATCCGCAACTTCCGGCTGCAGGACGGCGGCGTGATCCGCGAGCAGCTGCTGGCGCTGTCGGACTTCGACTTCCAGTGCACCTACGCGATCCTCGAATCGCCGATGGGGGTCGAGAACTACGTCGCCACCTTGAAGCTGACGCCGGTCACCGACGGCGACCGGACCTTCGCCGAGTGGTGGGCCGAGTTCGACGCCCCGCCCGGCCGCGAGCAGGCATTGGCCGAACAGGTCGGGCAGGGGGTCTTCCAGGCCGCGTTCGATCACCTGAAGCGCACGCTGCGCTGAGCGGCGCCGGAAGCGAGCGGTGCGTGACGGCAAGCGGCGCATGAACGCGAGCGGAGCGTGATGGCGAGCTGCACATGAACGCGTGCGGAGGCTGCCGGTGATCAAGGTGACCCGCTCGGCCGTCATCGATGCGCCGATCGACGTCGTCTGGGCCGAGGTCCGCGATTTCAACAGCCATATCGACTGGCATCCGGCGATCGCCGAGTCCGAGATCGAGCACGGCGAGCCGTCGGACCAGGTCGGCTGCGTCCGCAACTTCCGGCTGAAGGACGGCAACCACATCCGCGAGCAGCTGCTGACGCTGTCCGATCGCGACTACGTCTCGACCTACTGCATCCTGGACGCGACGCTGCCGATGCACCGCTACGTCGCCACCGTGCAATTGAAGCCGGTGACCGACGGCAACCGCACCTTCTGGCACTGGCAGTCGACCTTCGACGTGCCGGCCGGGCGGGAGCGCGAGTTCGAGCAGCTGGTCGGCGACGGCGTCTACAACGGCGGCTTCGACGGACTGCGGGCGTTCCTGCGGCGCGGCGGCCGGGCCGGTGCAAGGCAGCACAGCGAAGGAGGCGGACCGGCTGGACCCGATCGGCTCGCAGGGCCCGGCGGGGGCCCGCGGCCGGGCGGCGCGACCGCCGATCGCGCCGCTGGCATGACCGGGGCCGCCACGGCGCTGGCCGGGCAGGGCATCGTCGCATTGCATCACGGCGGGCCCGAGCAGCTGCAGCTGCAGCCGGTCTCGGCGCCGCCGCCCGGCGCCGGCGAAGTCCGCATCCGCCATACCGCGATCGGCGTCAACTTCATCGATGTCTATGTCCGGCGCGGCCTCTATCCGCTGATCACGCCGCCGGCGGTGATCGGCATGGAGGCGGCCGGCGTCGTCGTCGACGTCGGCCCCGGCGTTGCGCATCTGCTGCCGGGCGACCGGATCGCCTACGCGTGCCCGCCGCCGGGGGCGTACTGCACGGTCCGTACCATGGCGGCCGGGCAGCTGGTCGTGCTGCCCGACGACGTTTCCGACGAGGTCGCGGCCGCAGTGATGCTGAAAGGCATGTCGGCCGAATATCTGCTGCACCGGGTCTGCCGGGTCGGGCCCGGCACCACCGTGCTGGTCCACGGCGCCGCCGGCGGCGTCGGGCTGATGCTGTGCCGCTGGGCGCAGCGGCTCGGCGCGCGGGTGCTCGGCACCGTCTCGACCGACGACAAGGCCCGGACCGCGCGCGCGAGCGGCTGCGAACTGCCGATCGTGACGGCAGACTACCGCTTCGCCGACGCGGTGCTGGCCGCGACCGGCGGCCGCGGCGCCGACGTCGTTTACGACGGCCTCGGCCGTGCCGCGTTCGACGAGAACCATGCGGCGATCGCCGCCTGCGGCCATTGGGTCAGCTACGGCCAGGCGAGCGGCCCGCTCGACGCGGTCCCGCTCGAGCGGCTGTCGGCCAAGTCGATCACGCTGACCCGCCCGGTGCTGTTCCACTACACCGCCGACCGCCATCGCCTCGCCGCGATCGCCGCCAATGTCTTCGAGGCACTGAGGAGCGATGCGATCCGCGCGGACATCCGGCAGCGCTATCCGCTCGCGGCCGCGGCCGCGGCGCATGCCGAGCTCGAGGCGCGCCGGACGATCGGGCAGAGCGTGCTGCTGCCCTGAACCGGAGCGCGGCTGGGAGGGCGCGGCGCGGGTACCATCGACCGTTTTACAGCACGGACCCTGCCATGCCCGCACCGGCGCTGCCCGCCGGCGACGCGATCGACGCGATCACGCTGGACCTCGACGATACCTTGTGGCCGGTGCTGCCGGCGCTGCTGGCCGCCGAACGGGCGATGCTCGACTGGCTGCGCCCGCGTGCGCCGGCCACTGCCCGGATCTGCAGCAGCAAGCGGATCCAGGAGATCCGGCTGCTGGTCCAGATGGCCAATGCCGAACGCGCTCACGACCTCGGCTGGCTGCGGCTCGAGTCGCTGCGCACCGCGCTCGGCGAAGCCGGCGAGGATCCGGCATTCGCGGTCGGTGCGTTCGAGGTCTTCACGCAGGGCCGCAGCCGCGTCACGCTCTATGCCGATGTCCTGCCGGTGCTCGCGCGGTGGCGCGAACGCTACCGGCTCGCGATCATCACCAACGGCAATGCCGACGTCGACCGGATCGGCATCGCCGACTGCTTCGACGCCAACATCACCGCGCATCGCCTCGGCGTCGGCAAGCCCGATTCGGCGATTTTCCACGCCGCCTGCACTGAGCTCGGCGTCGATCCGGCGCGCACGCTGCACATCGGCGACGATCTCCAGCTCGACATCGCCGGCGCCCGCAACGCCGGCCTGCACGCTGCCTGGGTCCGCCGCCCCGACCTCCCGGCCAGCGCCCACCACCAGACCGGCCACACCGACGAGCCCGGTTACCCCGACCTCCGATCCCTCGCCCGCGACCTCGCCGGACGATAGCGCCGAACCGGAGCCCCGCAGCGTTCAGAGCAGGGGAAACCCGAGCGCATCCGGCTTGTTGCTGCGCGTGAGCGGCGAGATCCCGGCGACGACCCGCAGCGCATCCGGATCGATCCGCGCGCGGTCGCGGCCGTCGCGCTTGGCCAGGTACAGCATCTGGTCGGCGGCGTCGATCGCCTGTTCCATCGGCGTCTCGCCGGCGTTGGCGACGGTGACGCCGGCCGAGACGGTGACCTCGGTGCCGGTCTGCTCGCGGCTGGCGTCGGCGATCTGCCGGCGGATCCGCTCGGTGACCACCTGCGCCTGGCGGATCGTCACGCCGGGCAGCAGCATGCAGAACTCGCCGCCGCCGAAGCGGCTGACGGTATCGTAGCGCCGCGCGGTCGAGCGCATCGCATCGGCGACGATCCGCAGCACCGTATCGCCCTGCGCATGGCCGTGGGACTGGTTGATGCTCTTCAAGTGGTCGACGTCGAGCATCACGACGCCGACGTGCCACCCTTCGTCGCCACGGCGCGCGCGTGCCTGCAGCAGGTTCCAGGCGTCGGCGAGGCCGCGCCGGTTCGCCGCCTGCGTCAGCGCGTCGCGGGTCGCCGATCGCGCCAGCTGCCGCGCCAGGTGGCTGCAGGCGAGCGCGATCAGCGCCAGCGGCAGCATCAATTGCAGCAGCGTCGTGCCGAGCTGGCTCCAGACCGCGATCTCGTCGATCGCGACCGAGGCGGTCTGCCAGTGCACGACGCCGGCGGCGAGCATCAGCAGACCGGCCGCGAGGTAGATCGCGCCGATGCCCGGGCCGATGCGGCGGAATTCCGGCCGCGACGGGCGCCAGCCGAGCAGCGACGCGGCGATCAGCCCGATCGCGCCGATCAGCTGGCTGGCGACGATGCGTGTCAGCGGGGACGGGTCGAGCAGCGCGAACTGGATCACCACGACCAGGTGCGCGAGGTTGACGATCACCAGCGTGCGGACGATCCGTTCGCCGTGCCGCGTCAGGTCCGACAGCGCGATCGCCTGCAGGATCAGCGCGGCGGTCAGCGCCAGGTCGCCGAGCGCGCCGGCGAGGTTCGGGGCGGCCGCCGAATCGAACGCCTTCAGCGCGAAGCCGACCGCCGCGACGACGCAGCTGCGGCCCCACGGCCGCACCGCGAAGGTGGCCGGTGCATGGGCCGCGACGTGGAACAGCGCGGCCGCGAGCAGCAGCGACATCGCCGACGCAGCGACCGACAGCGTCGATGGATCGAGGAGGGGGCCGGACATCGGCGCAACCATACCGGCCGCGCCCGCCGCCGACGACCCGGGCCTGCCGGGCGGTTGGAAGGGCGATCCGAACGGGGCGGCCCCCCGGTTCAGCGGTCGCCGGCACAGGACCGTGAGAAGCTGTGAACGAACCGCCGCCGCGTTTTCAGGTCGCGCAGACCGTCGCGGCTTCGTCGACCGGCTTCTTCTGCAGCAGCGCGACGTGGTTGCGGACCGCGATCACCTCGGCGAGGATCGACACCGCGATCTCGGCCGGCGTGCGGCTGCCGATGTCGAGCCCGATCGGCCCGTGCAGCCGTCCGATCTCGGCCGGCGTCAGGTCGAACAGCGCCAGCCGCTGCTTGCGGTTCGCGGTGTTGCCGCGCGAGCCGAGCGCGCCGACGTAGAACGCCGGGGACTTCAGCGCTTCGAGCAGCGCCAGGTCGTCGAGCTTCGGATCGTGGGTCACCGCGACCACCGCGCTGTGCGCGTCGAGCTGCAGTTGCAGCACGACGTCATCGGGCATGTCCTTGGTGAAGGCCGTCCCGGCAACGTCCCAGGTCAGATGATATTCCTCGCGCGGATCGCAGCAGATCACCTCGAAATCCAGCGCCAGCGCCATCTGCGCCAGCACCCGCGACAGCTGGCCGGCACCGATGATCAGCATTCGCCAGCGCGGCCCGAACACCCAGCGGATCCGCCGGCCGTCGAACGCGAACGCTTCGCCGCGCGCTGCATCCTCGAGCCCCGAGGCACCGGTGCCGATGTCGAGCGTGCGCGCGACCAGCGCATGCCGGGCGGTCCGGTCGAGGATCTGATCGATCCAGCCGGTCTCGGTCAGCGGCTCCTGGACCAGCCGCAGCGTGCCGCCGCACGGCAGTCCGAAGCGCGCCGCCTCCTCCTTGGTCACGCCGTAGACGATCAGCGACGGCCGGTCGACGCGTTCGCCGGTGCGGACACGCTCGATCAGGTCGTCTTCGACGCAGCCGCCCGAAACCGAGCCGACCACCAGGCCATCATCGCGCATCGCCAGCAGCGCGCCGGGCGGCCGCGGCGCCGACCCCCACGTCTCGATCACCGTGACCAGCCAGACCTTGCGGCCGCTGGCGAACCACGAACGCGCCTGCTCGAGCACCTGACGATCCAGACTATCCATCTGCAGCTCCGCGTTCCGTCTCGTTGCCGTCCATCGTACCGCGCTGTTCAGCGGCCGACGAAATACAGCAGCAATGCGATCACCACCGCGCCGGCGATCCAGAGCCACCAGCGGCTGCCGCCGTCGGGCGCTGCCAGGGCGGCCGTGGTCGGGGCGGCCGTGGTCGGGGTGGCTGTGGTCGCGGGGGCTGTGGTCGGTGTAGCCGCTGCGGGGGTGGCCGATGCCGGCGTCGCCGCCGCCGGCGGGCCGTCCGTCACAGGCGCCCCGGCGGCCGCGGGACCGGACGCCGCCGCTGCCGGCATCGGCAGCGCGTCCGGCCCGGCCGCGTCGCCGGCGGCGGCGGTGCCGGCAGTCATCTGCTGTTCGAACTTGGCGAAGAACTCGTCGGCGATCTTGGCCGCGGCCGATTCGACCAGCCGCGAGCCGATCTGCGCGAGCTTGCCGCCGATCTGCGCATCCGCCGCGTAGGCGAGGCGCGTCGCACCGCCGCCGTCCTGCTCGCTCAGCTGCACGTCCGCCGACCCCTTGCCGAACCCGGCGACGCCGCCCTGGCCGTCGAACAGGATCCGGTACGAGGCGAGCGGCACGATGTCGGTCAGCTGCAGCCGCCCCTTGAACTTGGCATTGACCGGGCCGATCCGTACCGCCATGGTCGCCAGGAACTGATTCTCGCCGGTGGTCTCGATCGTCTCGCAGCCGGTGATGCACGCCTTCAGCGTCTCGGGATCGTTGAGTGCCGTCCAGGTCTTTTCGACCGATGCCGGAATGATGCGTTCGCCCTGCAGTTTCATTGTCGTCTGGTCCGGGTGGAGTGGAGATCCGGCAACGCGCTCGGAAGATGCGCCGGCGCGATGCCGTGCCCGCCGAGCAGGCGGCCGAGATCGGCCAGGCTCGCCAGATTGTGCATCGGCAGGAAGCGGTCGACGTGCGGCAGGATCGCGCGGATGCCGGCCGCGCGCGGCTCGAACCCGTCGAACCGCAGCAGCGGATTGAGCCAGATCAGCTGATGGCTGAAGCGGGCCAGCAGCGCCGCCTGTTCGCCGAGCTGGCCCGATTCGTCGCGATCGAGGCCGTCGGTGACCAGCAGCATCGCGGCGTTGCCGGTCATCAGGCGGCGGGCCCAGCGGCGGTTGAAGTCGCGCAGGCTGGTCGCGATCCGGGTGCCGCCGCGCCAGTCATGGACCAGCGCGTCGGCCTTGGCGAGCGCATCGTCGGGGTCGCGGCTGCGCAGGCAGCGGGTGATCTGCGTCAGTCGCGTGCCGAACACCAGCGTCTGCACCGGCTGACGCTGGCCGAGGGCGTGCGCGAAATGGAGGAATATCCGCGTGTAGTGCTCCATCGAGCCCGAGATGTCCAGCAGGATCACCACCGGCGGCGGCCGCCGGCGCGGCGCGGCCCGGCGCGGTACCGGCATGTCGGGCGTCCGCAGGCTGTCGCGCAGCGTCCGGCGCAGGTCGATGCGGCCGCGCGGCGCCGGCGCCTGCCGCCGGGTCACCACCGGCCGCAGCGGCAGCGCCAGCGTGGCAGCCAGCCGCTTGGCTTCGGAGAACTCGGCCGCGGTCATGGTCGCGAAATCGGCCTGCTGCAGCCGTTCGCGGTCGGACCAGGTCAGGCTGGCGTCGAACTGCACTTCGTCGTCGGCCGTTGCCGGCTGCTCGCGCGGCGCCTGCGCCGGCCGCGGCTGCAGCGCTTCCTGCAGCCGGGCGCTGCGGTCCGCCGCCTGCTCCTGGCGGCCGCGGCCGGTGACCTTGGGCAACACCAGGTACATCAGCCGTTCGAGCAGCTTCGGATCGCGCCAGAAGGCGGCGAAGGCGGCGTCGAAGATCGGTTGCTGCTCGCGCCGATCGATCATCACGCTGGCGAGCGCGGCGTGGACGTCATCGCGACGCGCGAAACCGACCCGGTCGAGCGCGTCGAGCGCCAGCAACGCGCGGTCGGTTCCGACCGGCAGGCCGGCGGCGCGCAGCACCCGCGTGAAATGCAGCACATTGTCGGCGACGTGGTGGCGGCGCGCACCGGCGGCGGAAGCCGCTGCAACCGCGGTGCCCGCGTCGGCGCGGCCGGTGCGAGGCCGGTCAGTCGATGACGGCGCGGGCACGAAGCTCATCGAGGATCCTGGCGACGTCGCCCGCCTGCATTCGCGCGATATCGTCCTGGTACTTCAGCAACACGCCGAGCGTGTCGTTGACGGTTGCCGGATCGAGGCTCATCGCATCGAGTGCGACCAGCGCGTTGGTCCAGTCGATCGTCTCGGCGACGCCGGGCGACTTGAACAAATCGAGCCGGCGGGCCTGCTGGACGAACTCGACGATCGCGACCGCGAGCCGCTCGTTGGCACCGGGTGCCTTGAGCCGGACGATCGACAGTTCGCGCGCCGCATCCGGATAGTCGACCCAGGCGTACAGACAGCGCCGCTTCAGCGCATCATGGATCTCGCGGGTGCGATTCGACGTGATGACGACGATCGGCGGCGCGGTGGCGCGGACCGCACCGAGCTCCGGCACCGTCATCTGATATTCCGACAGCATCTCGAGCAGGAACGCCTCGAACGGCTCGTCGGCCCGGTCGAGCTCGTCGATCAGCAGCACCGGCGGCCGGGCCCGCGTCAGCGCCCGCAGCAGCGGCCGCTCGATCAGCAGCTCGCGCCGGTAGAGCCCGTCGGCGAAGCCGGCCTCGCGCGCGGCGCCGCTGGCTTCGCCGAGCCGGATCTCGAGCATCTGCCGCGCGACGTTCCATTCGTAGGCGGCCTGGTTGATGTCGAGTCCCTCGTAGCACTGCAGCCGGATCAGCTCGGTATCGAGCGCCGACGCCAGCACCTTCGCCACCTCGGTCTTGCCGACGCCGGCTTCGCCTTCGAGCAGCAGCGGCCGTGTCAAGGTCAGCGACAGGAAGAGGGCGGTGGCGAGCCGGCGGTCGGCCAGGTACTGGCGCTGGCCGAGCAGCGCGACGACGGCGTCGACCGAGGTTGGTTTGTCCATGGTTGCAGTTTAGCTGCACCGGGAACCGGCAAGCCACAGCGCTGCGCGGGCGAGCGCTTTGCCGCCGACGATGTGTCCCGCGGGCCGGGAACACCGCCAACGGCGGCGGTCAGCGGATACGATCGATGTCCGCCCACGGCGTGGGCGACGGAATCAAGCCCCTGAGCACTTCCAGGAACCAGCGCAGTCGCGGCGTGCGCTCCTTGCCCGGCAGATAGAGCAGTGAGACCGGTATCGGCGGCGCGATGTAGTTCTTCAGCACCACGCGCAGCGCGCCCGAGGCGACGGCCGGGTAGGCAACGAAGTCGGCGATCATCGCGATGCCGACACCGGCGATCGCCGTATCGAGCAGCGACTCCGCGCTGTTGACGTTGAGCTGCCCGGAAATGCCCTGCCGGAGCTGTCTGCCCTGATAGGCGAACAGCCATTCGCGATAACGGCCGCTCCACGGCGTGACGTACCCGAGGCAGACGTGATGGTCCAGATCGGCCGGCGTCCTTGGCATGCCGCGCCGCTTCAGATAGACGGGGGAGGCGCAGGCAATGAAGCGGACCTCGCACAGATGCCGCGCCACCAGGGTCGAGTCGGGCAACTCGCCGAAGCGGATCACGGCGTCGAGGCCTTCCTCGACGGCGTCGACCGCACGTTCGCCGAGCTCGACGTCGATCCGGAGGTCCGGGTAGCGCTCGACCACCTGGACCAGCGCCGGGAGCAGGATGCGACGGCCGAAGCCGGTCGGCGCATGCACGCGCAGCCGGCCGCGCGGCGCCAGCGTCGATTGCGTCAGCTGGGTCTCGGCCTCCTCCAGTTCCGCCAGCAGCTGCCGGCAGCGCTCGAAGAACTCCAGCCCGTCCTGCGTCAGGCTGACCTTGCGGGTCGTGCGATTCAGCAGCCGCACGCCGAATTCATGCTCGAGGCGCGAGATCGCCTTGCTGACCGCCGACGACGTCAGCCCGAGCCGCCGGCTCGCTTCGATGAAGCTGCGCGTCTCCGCCACTCTGACGAACACGCGGAGCGCGTTCAGATCGTGCATGACCACACCACGGTCAACACGCCATCCACGCCATCCACTATTGCTGAACCAAATTCATGAGTGTCAGTCATTCTAGGCGGTTTTTCGACTCACGAGCTTGCAATAGACTGACCCGAGTTTCAACTGCGGCGAGGACGAGGAGACGATGGACATACGCGGCCTGATTCCTGCCACCTTGACGCCGTTCGATCACGACGGACGGGTCGATCACGCCGCGCTGGCGGCGCATGTCCGCACCGTCAGTGCCGCGACCGGACTGTTCGGCGTCGCGGCGAACGGCCATGCGGGCGAGGTGCTGGCGTTGACCTCGGACGAGCGCCAGGCGGTGCTGGCGACCGTGCGCGCGGCCTTGCCCAAGCCCTTGCGGCTGATCGCCGGGATCGAATCGCATTCTCCCGACGGCCTGGTACGCGAAGGCCGGGCGGCGAAAGAGGCGGGCGCCGATCTGCTGCTCGTGATCCCGCCGTTCGACATCCGCATTTTCCGGCACTGGTCACGCCACGTGCCGACTGCGTTCTCGGTGTTCCAGCAGCTCGAGCGCGAGGTCGGGTTGCCGATGATCGTGTTCCAGTATCCCGAAGCGGCGGGCTGTGCCTACTCGCTGGACGCCCTGTCGAAGATCGCCGATCTGCCCAGCGTCGTCGGGATCAAGGCTTCGGCCGGCTCGCCGACGAAATACGCCGAGCTGCACGACCGGCTGCACGATCGGCTGGCATTGCTCGCCGCGGCCGATTCGCCGTCGCTGCTGGGCATGCTGCTGCACGACGCGCCGGGCGCGCTGATCGGCATCAGCGTCGTCGGTACCCAGCAGTGGTCCGATCTGGTGTTCGAAGCCACGCGCGGCTCCGCCGACCGGGCCAAGGATCTCCACAACCGCTTCGCGGTGCCGCTGATGCGCGCGATCTTCGAGTACCACCTGCACTGGACGCCGACGTGTCCGTTCGGTGCGACCAAGGAGGCGCTGGTGCAGCTCGGCGAGTTCAGCTCGTCGTGGGTACGGCCGCCCGGCGTGAACGTCGACGCGAGCAAGAAAGCGGAGATCCGTCGTGCCTTGTTGCAGGTCGGACTGATGCCGGCCAGCGCGGCGAACCAGGAACGTGCCATGTCGGTCGGTTGACGATTCGATCCCGGAGGAGACAAAAATGATCGAGAGACTGCAGCGGCGCGCATGCGTCGGCGCGATCGCACTCGCGTGCGGCCTGCTGTGCCTGCCGGGCGTCGTCGGCGCACAGGAGTATCCGTCGCGCCCGATCCGCATCGTCGTCCCGTTCGCCGCCGGCGGGCCGGCCGACGTCGCCGGTCGGATCCTGGCTGCCAAGCTGGCGGAGGAGCTCAAGCAGAACGTGTTCGTCGAGAACCGCAGCGGCGGCAATGCGATCATCGGTACCGAGCACGTCGCGCATGCAGCCCCTGACGGCTACACGCTGCTCTACACGGCGCAGGCGCACACCGCCAATCCGGGCCTGCGGTCCGGAGTCGGCTACGACCCGGTCAAGGACTTCGAGCCGATCACGATGGTCATGGAACAGCCGATGTTCGTGGTCGTGCATTCGAGCGTGCCGGCCAAGGATCTGAAGGAGCTGGTCGCGCTGCTCAAGGCGAATCCCGACAAGTTCAACTACGGCACTTCCGGCGCCGGCGGTCCGCAGCATCTGCTGGGCGAGATGTTCAAGGCCGCGACCGGAACGCAGATCACCCATATCCCCTATCGCGGCGCCGCGCCGGCAGCCGTCGCGCTGCTGGCCGGCGAAACCCACGTCTCGTTCGGCACCCCGACCAATACCTTTCCGCACGTGAAGGCCGGCAAGCTGCGGGCGCTGGCGGTGAGCTCGGCGAAACGGTCGCCGTTCGGGCCCGACATCCCGACGCTGGAGGAGGCCGGCTTCGACCGGCTCGACTACTCGTCGTGGACGGGTCTGTTCGCCCCGGCGGGCACGCCGAAGGCGGTCGTCGACCGCCTGCACGCGGCGGTCGCCAAGGCGATCCGGGCACCGGACCTGCAGGAGAAGTTCGGCACGCACGGCATGGCGGTGCGCGAAAGCACGCCGGAATCGTTCGCGCAATTCGTCCGGGAGGACGTCGCGCGATCGTTGAAGATCATCAAGGAAGCCGGCATCAAGGCCGAGTAGCCGTGTCCGCATCCGCCAGCGCATCCGCGCGCGCCCGTTCGTCCGAGGCGCTCGTCCTGCGCGAGGTCGCCGACGTGGTCGTGATCGGCGGCGGCGGGGCCGGCCTGTCCGCGGCCGTCGCCGCCGCGCAGCGCGGCGTGACGACCGTGCTGCTGGAGAAGGCGTCCGTGCTGGGCGGCACCACGCGTCTCGCGGTCGGCTCGATCTCGGCCGCAGGCACGCGCCTGCAGCGTGCGGCCGGCATCGTCGACCGGGTCGACGACTTCCGCCGTGACATGGATGCCTTCACCGGCAGCGAACTGCTGCCGCGCGACAACCCGGTCCTGCGGGCGATGCTGGCGAGCGAGGCGGGTACGACGGTAGACTGGCTCGAGCGGCTCGGCGTCGCATTCGCCGGTCCTTATCCGGAGCCACCGCATCGGGTCAACCGGATGCACAACACGGTTCCAGGGGCCGCGACGATCGTCGCGCGCCTGGAAGCGGCGGCGCGCCGCGCCGGCCTCGCGGTTCACCTGGGCAGCGGACTGCACGGACTGATCACCGACGATGCCGGTGAGGTCATCGGCGTGGAGTACAGCCACGATGGCGCCCGTCGTCTGCTGTTTGCTCGTCGCGGTGTCATCCTGGCCACCGGCGATTTCAGCGGCAACGCGGACATGCGCACGCGCTTCCTGCCTCCGGCCGCGGCGAAGGCCACGCCGATCAATCCCGGCAACGTCGGGGACGGCCATCACGCCGCGCTGGCGGTAGGCGCGATCGCGCGCAACATGGACATGATCTTCGGGCCGCAGATGCGGTTCCCGCGCGCGCCGCGACCGAGCCTGGGCGAGCGTCTGCCGCCGTGGCCGTGGTTGACGCGGCTCGGCGCGCAGGTCTTCATGCGCGCGCCGGCATGGCTGCTGCGTCCGGTCGTGCAGTCGCTGCTGATCGCGAACATGTCGCCGTCGGAGCGTCTGTTCCGCGAGGGAGCGCTGCTGGTCGACGTCGACGGACGCAGGCTCGACAGCGAGCGGCCAGCGGTCGCCGTCGCCGAGGCACCGCAAGGCAAGGCCTACATCGTTCTCGACGAGCGGGTCGCGCAGCGCTTTCGCGCGTATCCGTACTACGTATCGACCGCGCCGGGCATCGCCTTCGCTTATCTGCCCGACTATCTGCGCGGCCGTCCGGACATCGCGCGCCGCGTCGATTCCGCGGCGACGCTGGCGCGGTCGCTCGGGATGGATCCGGTGCAGTTGAGCCACTCGCTCGAGGCGGTCGCAGCGGGCCCGCTCACGGTGCTCGGTCCGCTGCACGCGATGCTGACGACGACCGAGGGCAGCGTGGCCGTCGACGCACAATGTCGTGTGCTGACTGCCGATGGCGCACCGATCCAGGGGCTCTACGCGGCGGGTTGCGTCGGCCAGGGCGGATTGCTGTTGCGTGGCCACGGCCTGCATCTGGCCTGGACCTTGACCTCCGGCCGGATCGCCGGCGAGATGGCGGCGCGCGTGTGCCCGCGCGACGACGTCGATCGGCGCTACGTGACCGCCCCGACTGTCCGGGAACGCGTCGATATCGATGCGGAGTGGTTCGACGAATTGCACCGTTGAAGTCGGTTGACCGCCCGCTGGGCCCGTTTCGTCTGCCGCGCAGACTCCCAGGGCGGCAAGCCGGTCGCAGCGATCACGTCAGCGTGCTGCGGAGGCCGCCGCCGGATCCGCGTCCGCCACCCTGGGCCGCTCGCCGAAAGCCTGGCCGGCCACTTCCGATGCTGCCGCGGCCACCAGCGATCCGAGCTCCCGCCGGCGTTTCGAGTCGAGCCGGGTGTTCGGGCCCGAGACGGCAAGCGCAGCGACCGGCTGACCGCTCCATCCCAGGATCGCGCTCGCCACGCCGTTCACCTCGCTGCGCCATTCGCCGACGTTGACGGCGTAGCCGCGTGAGCGCGCCTTCGCCAGGTCCTGCAGCAGCGCGTTGCGATCGGTGATCGTGGTGTGCGTGTGGCGCTCGAGCGGATCGGGCAGCTGCGACAGCAGGGATGCCGGGGCATGCGCGAGCAACGCCTTGCCGATGCCGGTCGCCGCTGCCGGCGCACGTGCGCCGATCTGGGAATAAGTGCCGACCGCGCGGGTCGAGTTGATCTTGTCCAGATAGATGATGTCGAGGCCGTCGAGCGCGGCCAGCAGGACGGTTTCGCCGGTCTGACGGGCCAGCCGCTCGAGCGCCGGCCGGGCCACGTCGCGAATGGTCAACGTCCGGGTGACGAGATTGCCGAGCTCCCACAGCCGCAGCGTCGGCCGATAGCGCGCAGACCCCGGCGACTGCTCGACGAATCCGGCGTGACAGAGCGTCTGAAGCGTTCGATGCGCGTTGCTGCGGACCAGACCGAGTTCCACGGCCAGCTCGGCCGCCGTCCGTTCCGCGCCGTGGCAGATCAACGCTTCCAGCACCCGCAAACCCTTGAGCAGCGTCGAATCCACGATGGCACGGATTTGACATCATCGGCGAGATTACCGATGATGTTCAAGATATAGATCTGATGTCTAAATATTAGAACAAAGCGATTTCGCTGGCAAGCGCAATCGAAGAGGAGTTCCCCGGATGGTGGTCGATATGCGGGTCCGTCCCGCGATCCCGAGCTTCATCGCGACCGGTCTCTATCAGGGCCCCGGCAAGACGGACCATCCGTCGTTCCCGCGGCTGCCCTCGACCCAGGCGCGCTCGATACCGCTGATGCTCGAGGAGATGGCGGATGCCGGCGTCAGCTACGGCGTGGTCCCCGGTCGCTATTCGCTGCCGCCATTCGGCACCGTGCCGAACGAAGAGCTCGATCAGCTGGTTTCGGCGTACCCGGGCCGCCTCGGCGCCTTCATGGGGCTGGATCTGCGATGGACGACCGAGCGGATGCTGGCGGAGATGGCGCAGTGGCTGGCGCGCCCGGGATTCGTCGGCGTCGCGATCGAGCCGACCATTTCGCTCGAGCCCTCGATCACACGGATGGACGATCGCCGTCTCTACCCGATCTACGAGGAGTGCGTGCGGCGCGACGTCCCCGTCAGCGTCACGCTCTCCGGTGTCCTGCAGGCGTTTACCCGGCAGCCGTACGAGCTGAGCGATCCGGTCCAGGCCTACCGCGTCGCGCTCGACTTTCCGACGCTCGACATCCACATCGGCCACGCCGGCTACCCGTGGGTGATGAACATGATCGGCGTCTGCATGGCGTGCCCGAACGTCTGGCTTTCCCCGGATCTGTACCTGACCTCGCTGTTCCCCGGTGTGCAGGACTACGCGACGGCCGCGTTGAACTACTTCCCGACCCGCACGGTGTTCGGCACCGGCTACCCGGTGAAGCCGTTCGCGCAGATGATCGAAGCCTATCGGGCCTGGGGATGGCCGGCGGAGATCCAGGAAGCGGTCCTCGACGGCAATGCCCGCCGCCTGCTGCGGATCGGCTGACCGATGCCGGTTTCGCAACCGTTCGCGCCGGGGCCGTTGCCCGGCCTGGTCGATGTGCTGGTCTTCGGCAGCGGGGCCGCCGGCCTGACCGCGGCGCTGGTCGCGGCGCTCCGCGGTGCCGAAGTGCTGGTCTGCGAGAAGACCCCGCAGTTCGGTGGCACCACCGCGACGTCCGGCGGCACGATCTGGGCTCCCGGAGCGCCGCCGATCCGGCGCGCCGGCGGCATGGCGACCGTCGAGCAGGCAAGACGCTACCTCGCGCACGAACTGGGGGAACACTACGACGCCTCCCGTGTCGACGCCTTCCTCGCGACCGCAGCCGAGGCGGTGGAGTATCTCGAACGGCATAGCGACGTGCGCTTCGAGCACACCCGCAACCCCGACTATCACGTCGAGTCGCCGGGCGGATCGGCGACCGGGCACGCGATGACGGCGATGCCGTTCGACGGCCGCCTTCTCGGCGAGTCGTTCGCGCTGCTCCGGCCGCCGCGGGACGTGTTCATGGTGGCCGGCGGCATGATGGTCGGCCGTCGCGAGATTCCGCTGCTGCTGGCACCGTGGCGCTCGTTGCAGGCGGCTCGGCATACGGTGCGCAGATTGTGGCGGCACGCCCGGTCGCGGCTGCGCCACCCGCGCGGTACCGACCTGATGATCGGCAACGCGCTGGTCGCCAGACTGCTCGCGAGTCTGAGCCGGAGCCCGGGTGTCCGCATGGCGTCCGGCGCGAGGCTGCTGGAACTGACCGAGACCGGCGGCCGGGTCGATGGTGCCGTGGTCGAGCATGACGGCGCGCGGATCCGGATCCAGGCACGGCGGGGCGTCGTGCTGGCGACCGGCGGCTTTCCGCACAGCGCACCGCTGCGCGACCGCCTGGCCGCCGCGTTCCCGCACCAGCGCTCGATGGCTTGCGAAGGTGCGACCGGTGACGGTATCGCAGCCGGGCTGCAGGTCGGCGCGCGGATCGACTCGTCGATCGACAACCCCGCATTCTGGTCGCCGGCATCGGTGCGCCGTCATCGGGGCGGCACCGAGACGCTGTGGGTGCACGGCCATCTGGATCGCGGCAAGCCGGGCCTGCTCGCGGTCGACCAGCACGGCCGGCGCTTCGTCAACGAGGCCGACTCGTACCACGACTTCGTCGTCGCGATGTTCCGCGGTCGCGACGGCATGCCGGCAACGCGGGTGCATCTGATCGCCGATGACGACTTCGTTCGCCGCTACGGGCTCGGATTGGCGAGGCCCGGGTGGTCGCGCCGGCAGCCGCTGATCGCGGATGGCTATCTGATCCGCGAGCCGTCGATCGAGCGGCTGGCGATCCGGCTCGAGGTCGATCGCGACACGCTGGCGCGAACGATCGCCACCTACGATCGGGATGCGGACACCGGCGTCGACAGCGAGTTCGGTCGCGGCAGCCGCGAGCTCAATCGATTCAACGGCGACGCCGCGAACCGGCCGAATCCCTGCATGCGCCGACTGCAACCGCCGTACTGCGCCGTCCGCGTCGAGCCCTGTTCGATCGGCACGACGATCGGCCTGGCGACCGATGCCGACGGCCGCGTGCTGCGGGCCGGGGAGAATCGCCCGATCGACGGCCTGTTCGCCTGCGGCAACGACATGGCATCGGTGATGGGCGGCTGGTACCCGGGCCCTGGCGTGACCCTCGGCCCGGCGATCGTCTTCGCCTACCGGGCTGCCCGCGCGTTGACCGCGGCCGGTACCGATCCGACATCGACCCTGGAGCAGACATGCTGATCGATTTCAGAGCGCGGCCGAATACGGCCGAATTCATGCGCGCCGACTCCGGACCCGATCCCGAGACCAAGTGGCGGCGCTGGGGCTATCCGAAACCGCCGGAGGTCTCGCTCGCCGACTACGTGGCGGCGATGGATGCCGCCGGCATCGCGATCGGCGTGTTCACCGGCCGCACCGTCGAGCGCACCAGCGGCGGTCACTTCGGACTCGGCAACGACTACGTCGCCCGCTGCGTCGGCGCCTACCCGGATCGGATCGTCGGCTTCGCCGGGGTCGACATGTCGCGCGGCGAGGAGGCGGCGCGCGAGCTGGAACGGGCGGTCGCCGAGTTCGGCTTTCGCGGCGCGTCGCTCGATCCGCGGCTGAGCAAGGTGCTGCCCGACGAGCGCGTCGCCTATCCGATCTACGAGTGCGCGGCGCGGCTCGGGATCCCGGTCGTGTTCACGATGGGTCCGTTCGTCGGCCGATTCAGCGCGCCCGACTGCGTCGACCGGATCGCCGTCGATTTCCCGACGGTGGATTTCGTCTGCTCGCATGCGCCGTGGCCGCAGGTCTACGAGTACCTCGCGCTCTGCTACCGGCGACTCAACGTCACGTTGGAGCCGTCGCTGTACTGGTCGCTGCCGGGCAACCAGCCGTTCTTCGAGGCGGCCAACGGCCTGCTGTCGGAACAGGTCGTCTACGGCAGCGGTCACCCGTTCAATCCGCTGAATGTCGCCGATCGGTTCCGGGCCGCGATCGACTGGACGGACGAGGCCTGGGCGCGCGTCAGCTGGTCGAACGCCGCCCGCCTGTTGCGGCTCGATCAGCGGCCGCTTCCGGGCGCCGGTCCGGCGAGCGGCGCGACTTCATCACGAACCTAGCAAGGAGAGCACAGTCATGTCAGGAATCTCACGATGGATCGCAGCAATCGACCGGCGGCGATGGCTCGCCGCCGCATCGGTCCTGCTCGCACTCTGCCTGCCGCCGCTGCCGGCGAGCGCGCAATATCCCGATCGGCCGATCCAGCTGATCGTTCCGTTTCCGGCCGGCGGCAGTGTCGACATCGTCGCCAGGCTGTTCGCGCAGGCGGCGAGCGACGCGTTCAAGGGGCGCATCGTGGTGCTCAACAAGGTCGGCGCATCCGCGTTGATCGGGGAGGCGGAGGTTGCCCGTTCCCACCCGGACGGCTACACGATCCTGTTCGACGCCGTCACCATCTCGATCAATGCGGCGATGTATCAGAAGCCGATCTACGACCCCGACGAGCTGCAGCCGGTCGCGCCGCTGCTGACGCTGCCGTTCGTCGTCGTGACCGGCCCGAAGGTGCCGGCCGACAATCTGAAGGACATGATCGCGCTGGCGCGCAAGGTGCCCGGCGGCATCAGCACGGCCTATGCCGGCGCGTCGACGATGCTGGCGGCGCATCTGTTGCGGCTCTCCGCCGGGATCGACCTGCATCTGATCGCCTATACCGGCGGGCCGCCGGCGGCGATGGCGATCATGCGTGACGAGGCGCAGCTCTACGTCTCCGATCTGCCGTCGGTATCGCAGCACATCGTTTCGGGCAAGATCAAGCCGCTCGCGATCAGCGGTACCGAGCGCGCCAAGCAGATGCCCGAGATCCCGACCGCGGCGGAGGCCGGCCTGCCGCAGTTCCAGGCGGATTCCTGGTTCGGCGTGTTCGCCCGGAAAGGCACGCCGCCGGAGATTCTGGCGAAGCTCAACGAGGAGATCTCCCGCTTCACCCGGAACCCCGAGATCGTCGCGCGCCTCGAGGCCATGGGCGGCAAGCCGGTGCAGATGTCGGTCGCGGAGTTCGATGAGTACTACAAGCGGCAGCGCGCGCTCTGGAAGGATGTGATCGCCAAGGCGGGCATTCCGTTGCAGTGAAGCGGGAGCGCAGCTTGAATCAAGACAGCAATGAAGCGATGACCGATGAAACCGCGGACGTGGTGGTGCTGGGCGCCGGACTGGCCGGTCACTGCGCGGCGATCGAGGCGGCCGCCGCCGGCGCGAGCGTCCTCGTCGTCGAAAAGATGCCGGAGGTGGGCGGCAGCACGGTGCTGAGCGGCGGCTCGTTCGCCTTCGGCGGCACGCCGGAACAGGCCGCGCTGGGCATCGAGGACAGCGCCGAGCGCTTCCGTGACGATCTGATGACGGTGGCGGCGCGCGCCGAGTGCCAGCCCCTGATCGACGTCTACGCCGCCGAGCAGCTGGCGGGCCACGCGTTCCTCAAGGCGCGCGGCGTCGTCTTCAGCCCGGTCCAATCCTCGTCGAACCAGGCGGTCCCGCGCAGTCATCCCGTTTCGCCGCGCGACGTGATCGCCAGGCTCCACCGCGAGTTGAGCGAGACCGCCGGCGTCCGCTTCGTGACCTCCGCCCGCGCGCGCCGGCTGGTCCGCGACGCCGCCGGCAAGGTCTGCGGCGTTCGGGTCGAACGGTCCGGGCAGGAGCGCCTGTTCAGCGCGCGCCGCGCGGTCGTGCTCGCGACCGGCGGCTTCTCGCAGAGCCGCGAGCTGATGGCGCTGTTCGCGCCGCGTCTCGAGCGATCGTTGCGAACCGGCTGCCCCGGCAATGAAGGCGACGGTCTGCGCATGGCCTGGGAGCTCGGCGCGATCGTTGCCGATCTCGATGCGCTGGTGCCGACCTTCGGTGCGTTCGACGAAGCGCAGATGAGCGAGCCGAACACGTTACTGCTGGCCTTCTTCAAGGGCGGCATCGCGGTCAATCGCGCGGGCCGCCGATTCGTCGACGAATCACGCGGCTACAAGGCGGTCGGTGCGGCCTGTCTCGAGCAGGAAGGCGCGACCGGCTTCCAGATCTTCGATGCGGCGGTCATGCGGCGCGGGGTTCCGGATCCGGTCACCTTCGATCTGCAGCGAGCGCATGCCAAGGGCCGGCTCATCGAGGCCGAGTCGATCGCTGCGCTGGCGAGCCGGATCGGCATGGATCCTGCGGTGCTCGACGAGACGGTCCGGACCTACAACGAAGACGCGCAGGCCGGCGTGCCCGACCGCGCATTCGGACGGCACCACATCGTCAGCAAGGTCGGCCGGATCTTCCCGTTGCAGGAGCCGCCCTATTACGCCTATCCGACCGCGACCATCCTGCCGGCAACGTTCGGCGGGATCCGGCCGGATGCCCGGATGAATGTGCTCGACGTCTGGGGGCGGCCGATTCCGGGCTTGTTCGCGGCCGGCGAAGTCACCGGCGGCCTGCACGGGCGCAACTACATGACCGGTACCGCGCTGGGCAAGGCACTGATCTTCGGGCGCATCGCCGGACGCAACGCGGCAGCCGGCTGACGCGTTCGGCCGCCGCGGTCAGACGAGCGCCGCCGCGGTCCCGCCGGGGATCGCGGCGACGCCGGGCTCAGCGCGTCAGCGCTTCCTTGACCGCCCGTTGCGCCAGCACCGTGATCATCGCCGCCCGGTACTCGGCCGAGGCGTGGATATCGGTGTTGAGGCCGGCGGCGGGGACACCGACGCCGTCGAGCGCTTCCGGCGAGAACTTCGCCTTGAGCGCAGTCTCCAGACTGGTCGCACGGAACGCGTACGGCCCGGCGCCGGTCACCGCGACCCGCGGACCGCCGGCACCGTTGGCGACGAACACGCCGACCAGCGGGAAGCGCGATGCCGGCTGGCGCAGCTGCTGGTAAGCCGCCTGCCGGACGATCGGGAAGCTGACCGAAACGATCAGCTCGCCGGCGTCGAGCGCGGTCTCGAACAGACCCTTGAAGAAGCCGTCGGCCGGCAGCTCGCGGCGGTCGGTCTTGACCGTCGCGCCGAGGCCGAGCAGCGCCGCCGGATAGCAGGCGGCCGGGTCGGCATTGGCGACCGAGCCGCCGATGGTGCCCTGGTTGCGTACCATCGGATCGCCGATGCACTCGGCGAGCTCGGCGAGCGCCGGGATCGCGCCCTGGATTTCCGGCGAGCGCGCGACCGCCGCATGCGTCGTCATCGCGCCGACGACGATCCGGTCGCCGTCGCGCCGGATGCCTTTCAGGTCGGCGATGGCGCCGAGATCGACCAGCGCCGACGCCGACGCGAGCCGCAACTTCATCGATTGGATCAGGCTCTGGCCGCCGGCGAGGAAGCGAGTGTCGCCGCCGCCGGCCTTGACGGCCTGGTCGACGCTGGCCGGCCGCTGATAGTCGAATGCGTACATGAGTGTTCTCCTGTCCTTACGCCCCGGGGTCAGGCGGCAGCCTTCTGGTTCTTCTGGTTCAACACGCGCCAGACGCGCTCGGCCGTTGCCGGCATCGCGATGTCCTCGGTGCCGAGCGCGTCGGTCAGCGCGTTGATGAACGCGGCCGGCGAGCCGATCGCGCCGGCCTCGCCGCAGCCCTTGACCCCGAGCGGGTTGTGGGTGCACGGCGTCACGCAGGTGTCGATCCGGAAGTCCGGCAGGTCGGCGGCGCGCGGCATCGCGTAATCCATGTACGAGCCGGTCAGCAGCTGGCCGGACTCGCTGTCGTAGACGCAGCCTTCCAGCATCGCCTGGCCGAGCCCCTGCGCGATGCCGCCTTGCACCTGACCCTCGACGATCATCGGATTGATGATGTTGCCGAAGTCGTCGACCGCGGTGAACCGGGCGACCCGGGTCTGGCCGGTCGCCTTGTCCACCTCGACCTCGCAGACGTACGAGCCGGCCGGATAGGTGAAGTTGGTCGGATCGTAGAACGCGTTCTCGTTCAGGCCCGGCTCGAGCTTGTCGAGCGGATAGTTGTGCGGCACGTAGGCGGTCAGCGCCACCTGGCCGAACGGCACCTTCTTGTCGGTACCGGCCACCTTGAACTCGCCGTTCTCGAACACGATGTCGGTGTCGGCGGCTTCGAGCAGGTGTGCGGCGATCTTCTTGCCCTTGGCGATGATCTTGTCGACCGCCTTGACGATCGCAGTGCCGCCGACCGCGAGCGAACGGCTGCCGTAGGTACCCATGCCGAACGGGATCCGGCCGGTGTCGCCGTGGACGACCTCGATGTTCTCGACCGGCAGCCCGAGCCGCGCCGCGACCACCTGCGCGAACGTGGTCTCGTGGCCCTGGCCGTGGCTGTGCGAGCCGGTGAAGACCGTGACCGTGCCGGTCGGGTGGACGCGGACCTCGCCGGCCTCGAACAGGCCGGCCCGCGCGCCGAGCGCGCCGGCGATGTTCGACGGCGCCAGGCCGCACGCCTCGATGTAGCACGAGTAGCCGAGGCCGAGCAGCTTGCCGTTCTTCGCCGCTGCCGCCTTGCGCGCCGCGAAGCCGGCGACGTCGGCGAGCTCGAGCACCTTGTCGAGCGTCGCCGGATAGTTGCCGGTATCGTAGGTCAGTCCGACCGGCGTCGCGTACGGGAAGCTGGTGATGAAGTTCTTGCGGCGGATCGCGACCGGGTCCATCTTCATGTCGCGGGCCGCGGCCTCGACCAGCCGCTCGACGACGAACGTCGCCTCGGGGCGGCCGGCGCCGCGATAGGCGTCGACCGGCGCGGTGGTGGTGAACACCGCCTTGACGTTGCAGTAGATCGCCGGGGTCTTGTACTGGCCGGCGAGCAGCGTCGCATAGAGGATGGTCGGTACCGACGAGGCGAACGTCGACAGATAGGCACCGACGTTCGCGATCGTGTCGACCCGCATCGCCAGGAAGTTGCCGTCGGCATCCATCGCGAGTTCCGCGGTGGTCACATGGTCGCGGCCGTGCGCATCGACCAGGAACGATTCGCTGCGCTCCGCGGTCCATTTGATCGGCCGGTTGACGCGCTTCGCGGCCCAGACCAGCGCGGTCTCCTCCGGATACAGGAAGATTTTCGAGCCGAAGCCGCCGCCGACGTCCGGCGCAATCACCCGCACCTTCGATTCCGGCAGTCCGAGCACGAACGCCGACATCAGCAGCCGCTCGACGTGCGGGTTCTGGTTCGCGACGTAGAGCGTGTAGCTGTCGTCGTGCCGGCTGTACACGGCGTTGGCCGCGCGCGGCTCCATCGCGTTCGGGATCAGCCGGTTGTTGACGAACGAGAGCTTGGTGACGTGCTTGGCCTTCGCGAACGCCGCGTCGACCGCGGCCTTGTCGCCGTGGCCCCAGTCGTAGCAGACGTTGCCGGGCACGTCGTCATGGACCGGCGTCGCGTTGCCGGCGGCGGTCGCGGTGTCGGCGACCGCCGGCAGCTCCTCGTAGTCGACCGCGACCAGCTCGGCGGCGTCCTTCGCCTGCAGGTAGGTTTCGGCAATCACGATCGCGACCTGGTCGCCGACGTGACGGACCTTCTCGTGGGCCAGGATCGGATGCGGCGGCTCCTTCATCGGGCTGCCGTCCTTGCTGTGGATCAGCCAGCCGCAGGGCAGGCCGCCGATCTTGCTTTCGGCGACGTCGGCGCCGGTGAACACGGCGACGACGCCGGGCGCGGCCTTCGCGGCCGCGGTGTCGACGCCCTTGATCCGCGCATGCGCATGCGGCGAACGGACGAAGACGGCGTAGGTCTGGCCGTGCTGGACGACGTCGTCGGTGTATTGGCCGGTGCCGGTCAGGAACCGGAAATCCTCGCGGCGCGTGAGCCGCTTGCCGATCGGCGAGTTGGACAGATCAGTCATCGTGGTCTCCACATCGGTTGCGTCCGGCCGCGGGCGCGCGGTCGGCGAATGCGTGAACGGGTGCTGCCGGCGCCGTCAGGCGTGCTGGGCGGTACCCCCGGCGGCCTGCTTGACCGCTCGGACGATGTTCTGATAGCCGGTACAGCGGCAGATGTTGCCGTCGAGGCCCTCGCGGATCTCGGCATCGGTCGGCTGCGGGTTGTCCTTCAGCAGCTGGATCGACGCCATGACCATGCCGGGCGTGCAGAAGCCGCACTGCAGCGCGTGACAGTCCTTGAACGCCTGCTGCATCGGGTCGAGCGCGCCGTTGCCGATCCCTTCGATCGTCGTGACCTCGCCGCCCTGCGCTTGCAGCGCCAGGATCGAGCATGACTTGACGGCCCGCCCGTTCAGATGGACGGTGCAGGCGCCGCACTGGGCGGTATCGCAGCCGACGTGGGTACCGGTCAGCTGCAGATGCTCACGGATCAGCTGCACCAAAAGAGTGCGAGCGTCGATCGTGGCGGCCACCGCCTTTCCGTTTACCGTCAGATTGACGGTTTGCTGCATGTCATCCTCCTTGTCTGTTCGCTGCGCGCGATCACCGCGGCCGGAAGTTCCGGGGGGTTCCGGCACCGCAAGAATAACCCTTTCCAGTACCGATCTGGCACGACCGGCGGTGCTGGTCCGCCCGAGTCGGGCGACTCGCGATCGACACGGCGGTTGGCATATTCGCGACGCCATCGTCGCATCCGTCGGCATTTTTCCAACCAATTGTCGGATGTCGTGACGCAGCGCACGGTCTGCGTGCAGGCCGCTTCCTATACTGGCCAAGTGGCTGCCCGACGCCGCGATGTGAGCTCACGTGCTGCATTGCGAGATCGCGGCGCCGATGGCGTCGAAGAAGAACAGCTGCAAAGACGAGCGCCTGTTCCGCTGCGACGGGTCGCAACGAACCTCGAGATTTCATGCTTCTCGATACCAAGCGGCTGCGTTCGGGCGCGGTCATCGAAACCGACGTGTGCGTCATCGGAGGGGGCGCAGCCGGACTCACGATCGCACTGGAGATGGACCGCGCGGGCATCGCCTGCTGCGTGCTGGAGAGCGGTGGCCTGGCGCGTGACGAGGCGACCGCCGATCTCTATCGCGGCAGCAGCATTGGAATTCCGTATGAATTCGCCGACGGTTGCCGCAGCCGCTTCCTCGGCGGCAGCAGCAACTGCTGGGGCGGCTTCTGCCGCCCCTGGGATCAGGACGCCTTCGACTACCGGGACTGGGTCAATGCCAGCGGCTGGCCGATCGGCCGTGCCGATCTCGACCCTTTCTACACCCGCGCCCACTCGGTCCTCAAGGTCCCGGTAGAGAACTATCGCCCGGCGTACTGGGTCGAGACTGCCGAGACGCTCGGCGGCCGCGGCCACGCGCATCCGCGCCGGTTGCCGGTCGATCCGCGCAACGTCGAGGAAATCATCTCGCAGTTCAGTCCGCCGTTGCGGTTCGGCGAGGTCTACCGCGAACAGCTCGAGCGTTCGCGACAGGTTTCGGTCTATCTCGGCGCGAACGTCACCGACATCGCGTGCAATGCCTGGAACAGCGCGATCGAATCGGTCGCGGTCCGCACGCTGAGCGGCGAGGCGGTGACGTTCAAGGCCAAGCTGTTCGTCCTCGCCGCGGGCGGCATCGAGAATGCGCGGCTGCTGCTCGCGTCGAACCGCCAGCAGTCGAGCGGCCTCGGCAATCGCTATGACCTGGTGGGCCGCTACTTCCAGGATCACCCGCGGATCTTCAACGGCAAGGTGCAATTCGCCGAACCGTATCGCCACAATCCGCTGTTCGACGTCAAGTTCCACTGCATTGCGGAGGACCTCAGGATCGCCGGTGCGCGGGTTTCGGGACAGCTGCGGCTGCCCTATGAAGTGCAGCGTCGCGAAGCGCTGCTCGACGCGCAGGTCTGGTTCCGTTCGCTCTACGCCGGGGAGGGCAGCGGCCAGACGGTCGTGCCGGCACTGTACCGCCTTTCGCAGCGGGTCAAGGGCAAGTATTCGGCCGTCGGTGGCCTTGGTCGCGACCTGGCGATCCTGCTCGGGCAGCCGGTCGACACGACGCTGTATACGCTGGCGCACCTGACGGCATCGCGCCGGCTGGTGCAGTCGGTGACGATGGAAATGATCGTCGAGCCGGAACCGGAACGCGACAGCCGGGTGCTGCTCGGCAGCGAGGTCGACGCGCTCGGCATGCAACGCGCGGTGATCGACTGGCGGCTCAGCGAGACGGTGACCCGAACCGTCGATCGCACGTTCGAACTGATCGCGCGCGAACTGCGTGACAAGAAACTTGCAACCGTGACGCTCGCGCCCGAGGTCGCCACCGTCGGCTGGGCGCCGGACATGGAAGGCACCTATCACCATATGGGGACGACCCGGATGCACGACTCGCCGCGTCACGGCGTCGTCGACCGCAACTGTCAGGTCCACGGGATCGGCAACTTCTATGTCGCCGGATCCTCGGTCTTCACGACGTCCTCGTCGAACCATCCGACGATGACGCTGGTCGCGCTGGCCCTGCGCCTGTCGGATCGCCTGGTCGAGCAGGTCCGGAAGTCGGCCTTCGAAGTCGGGACCCGGCTCGACCCGCAATTCGTCTCGGTCTGAGCTGCGCCGGGCCGTCTCGGTCCGAGCTGCGTCAGGCTGCCCGCCCCGGGTCGCCCGACCCGGCGACGGCGCCGTCTCGCCTGCCTCGGGTCGATCCGGCAGCCCCGTTGCGGAACTAGTTCGCAGTTCCGCCATCGTCGTCGGGGCCGTTCGGCGGATCAGGTGAACCATCGCACAGTCGCTTCGTCGGCCGACTTCTAACGTATCGGTTCCAACGTCTCGGCCGCTCGGTCACGAGCGGCGTCCCGAGGTCGCTCATGAACCGGTCGCGAGTCCTTAACGCAGCTGTCTACTCGGTGCTCCTGAATCTCGCCGCGTGCGGCGGCGGAGGCGGCGGCGGTGACACCACGGCGTCGGCAACCCCGGGCGCCCCGGCAGCTTCCGATCCGCCGATCTCGGTCAGTGCCGCTCCTGCTCCGGAATCCGTACCGCCTGCGCCGGCACCGGCCGGCGGCCCGCCTTCGGCACCGCCCGCGACCCCGCCTGCAACGCCACCCGCAACGCCGCCTGCGACCCCGCCCGCAACGCCGCCTGCAACGCCGCCCGCGACACCACCCACGTCGGCCAACCTGAAGCAGACCGGCCGCTGGTCGACGCTGATCGATTGGCCGCTGCTCGGCATCCACGCGGCGGTGCTGCCCGATGGCCGGGTGATGTCCTATGGCACATCGCTGAGCAGTACCGGCTACGGCCAGTTCAAGTACGACGTCTGGGATCCGACCGAGCCGCTCGGCTCGCCCGGCTCGCACCTGACGCTCGACAACACGACCGGCACCTACATCTTCTGCAGCGCGCTGATCCTGACGCCGGGCGGCGATCTGCTGATCAACGGTGGCGACCTGCTGCAGAACGGCACGCCGACCAGCCGCGGGATCGCAGACGTCAACGTCTTCAATCCGCTGAACAATTCGCTGACGCGCGCCGGCTCGATGCAGCGCGGCCGCTGGTACGGAACCAATACCGTGCTGCCGAACGGCGAGATCTACATCCAGGGCGGCACCGACGGCGAAGACCATCCGGAAATCCGCGGCCTCGACGGCCAGTACCGGTTGCTCAACGGCATCGCCACCGACGCCGTGGTTCCGGGATCCGGCGGTTCACGCTACTTCGACAACAACTATCCGCGCAACTTCGTCGGCCCGAACGGCAAGATCTGGGGCTTCGATCCTCACTACCTGTACGAAGTCGATCCCTATGGCAACGGCGGTACCGGCAGCATCCGGATGTTCGGTGCCCAGTGGGACATCCCGAACACCCGCGGCGGCAACAGCTACCGCGGCTGGGCCTCGACCTCGTCCGCGGTGTTGATGCGCCCCGGCAAGATCCTGCAGCTCGGCGGCGCGCAGAACAACGCGACGCTGATCGATATCAACGGCGCGACGCCGGTGGTGACCGATCTGCCGCCGATGCCGCAGCAGCGGCAATGGCTCAGCGCGACGGTGCTGCCGGACGGCAAGGTGTTCTCGTCGGGCGGCTCGGTCAAGAACCTGTTGAGCGACCCGGCCGCGCAGGATGCCGGCACCATCTGGTACTCGACGCTGATGTTCGATCCGGATGCCCAGACCTGGACGACCACCGCGTCGCTGTCGGTGCCGCGGCTCTATCACAGCCTGACGCTGCTGCTGCCGGACGCGACCGTCCTGTCGACCGGCGGCGGCGAGCCCGGGCCGGTCAACAACCTGAACGCGCAGGTCTTCTCGCCGGGCTATCTGTTCGACGACAACGGCAACCTCGCGCCGCGTCCGGTCATCGATCCGAGCAACGGCGGGCTGCCGCAGGTGCTCGCGCCGTCGGCGACCATCAACATGACCAGCGCGTCGGCCGCCGACATCGCCCGCGTCACGCTGGTGAAGACCGGCGCCGTCACTCACAGCTTCGACATGGAGCAGCGCTTCATCGAGCTGCCGTTCAACCGCGTCGGCCAGCAGATCAACGCGACGCTGCCGGCCAATCCGTACCTGACGCCGCCCGGCTACTACATGGTATTCATCATCAATCAGCAGGGCGTGCCGTCGAAGGCCAAGATGATCCGGATCAATCCGGTGACCTAGGTTTTCGGTAACCTAGGTTTTCAGCACGTCGGCGAACTCGGGCGTCTTGTCGAACACCGAGCGGGCGAACGGGCAGAGCGGCAGCAGCCGGACATGCTCGCGCCGCGCCCATTCGACCGCGGCGGCGACCAGCCGCCGTCCGGCGCCGGTGCCGCGCAGCACGTCGTCGACCTGGGTGTGATCGATGATCGTCTGCGACGGGCTGCGGGTGTAGGTCATCTCGGCGACGCGCCGTTCGTCGCGCCGGATGAAGAACGCGCCACGGTGACCGCTCTCTTCGTGTTCGATCGGATCGGCGCTGCTGCCGCTTTCGGTCATCCTGGCTCTCCCATCCTGGCTCTCCCGTTCGTTCCGTGCCGGCGCCGGCGGCGGACCGCCGCGGCGCGGCGATCAGCCGCCGAGCTCGGCGCCGACGCGCTGGCTTTCCTCGTCGGAGTAGCCCTGTGATCCGATGATGGCCGGCGCTTCGCCGATCCGTTCGGCTTCGAAGCGGTTGCCCGCCGCGGCGCCGCCGCTGACGGTGCCGCGGATCCGGTTGCCGTCGATGCGGCCGTCGAACAGCCGCAGCGTGCCGGTGTCGTCGGTGAGCTCGAAGCGCAGCCGGTCGCCGTCGAGCCGCAGCGACCGCGGCGAATGCCGCAGGCCAGCGAGCTCGATACGGGCATCGCCGAGCCGCTGATAGGTCTGCGTCAGCTCGAGCTCGGCGGTCGCGTTGCCATTGCCCTGCGGAAAGGTCAGCCGCCAGCGACCGCCGGCGTTGGCCGGCACTACCCACAGGTAGATCGGGCTGCCGTTGACCCAGCTGGTCTCGTCGGCCGGCCAGTTGCCCATCGTCCAGGCGTGCGAGACCACCCGGGTGCCCGGCTTCATCGCCATCAGCGTCTGGCGCAGCCGCAGGTTCAGGTGCGGCAGCAGGTACATGGTGACGACGGTGGCGCGGCTGAAGTCGGTCTCGAAGATGTCGCCGCGGCGGAACTGCGCGCGGTCGGCGACGCCGCTCGCCGCGGCACGCTGCTGCGACAACGCGACCAGGTCCGGATTGAATTCGATGCCGAGACCGCGGGCGCCGAACTCGCGGGCCGCGGCGAGCACGATCTTGCCGTCGCCCGAGCCGAGGTCGACGACGTCGTCGGCGGCGGTGGTGTTGGCGATCTGCAGCATCCGGGTCACCAGCCGATCCGGCGTCGGAATCCAGACGACGTCCTTGCCGTACTGGCCACGCTTCGGCTGGTAACCGGCTGCGGCCGGCGCACCGCTTGCGCTGCCGTCCGCGCCGACGCCATCCGGCCGGCCGGCCCCGGTCGGCACCGCGCAGCCCGCCATGGCCAGCGCGGCCGCCAGCAGGGCGGCGGCGATCGCCGCTGCCGCCGGTGGTCGCATTCCGCCGGTATTCGGTTCGGCTATCGAGAAGGGGGACAAGACAGATCTCCTCAATTAATCGGGTCCCGTGCGGGTGACCGCCGAGCCGTCGTGGATCGGCGACGGGCGGCACGGCCGTAAGCTTACCCGTTCGCCCGAGGGATGATATGGTGTCGGCCTCGCTTCATCGGCGGCTCCGATGTTCGGCATGCAACGAAGAACAATGCGCGGCCCGCGCCGGCTGCGTCGGCGGGTCGATCGGTGACCGCGCGCGCCGCCGGCGGCGAGCGCTTCAGACAGGTCTCGATCCGCCGCTACCTGACGATGATCGTGCTGGCGGCGCTGCTGCCGACCGGCCTGCTCGCGGGCGTGCTGCTCTACGCGTTCTGGACCGATCAGCAGCAGAAGAGCAGCGCCGAACTGCTGGCCCGGACCCGGACGCTGGCGTCGCTGCTGGAGAGCGAACTCGACAGCACGATCGCGCGGCTGCGCGTGCTCGCCAGCGATCCGCTGCTCGACACCGCGGCGCTGCCGGCGTTCCACGAGCGGCTGGCACGGGTGCTGGCTGCAAGCGAAGACTGGTCGAATCTGGCGCTGGTGTCGCCGCAGCGGCAACTGCTGAACGCCGCGGTACCGTATTCACGGGACCCGGACGGCGTGCCGAACCTGCCGTTCCATCAGCAGGCGTTCGAGACGCTCCAGCCGGTAATCTCGGACCATCACATGGCGCGCACCCGCCAGCAGCCGACCTTGACGATCGTCGTGCCGGTGATCCGCGAGGGCCGCGCGATCTTCGCGCTGGCGGTCGCCGTCGACGTCATGATCCTGTCGGCGAAACTGGCGACCATCGTTCCGCCCGACGGGGTCGCCGGACTGGTCGATCGCGAATACCGCTTCATCGCCCGCAGCCGCGATCCCGGCACGTTCATCGGCCAGCCGATCGGCCGGCTGCTCAGAGACGCGATGCGGGAGTCCGAGGCCGGCGTGATCCGCAGCATCACCCGCGAGGGCGAGCGGACCTTCACCGGCCATGTCCGGCTGGCGAACGGCTTCCATGTCGGGCTCGCCACGCCGTCGCGCCCGTTCGACGTGGCGTTGTCGCGCTCGCTGCTGCTGCTGGCCGGCATCCTGCTCGGCGCGCTGGCGCTCGGCCTGCTGCTTTCGCAGTGGCTGGTCGCGCGGATCGACCGGCACGTCGCGCAGACGGTCGAAACCGCGTCTCGGCTGGTTGCCGGCCAGGAGGTCGCCCAGACCCCGCTGCCGGTGCGTGAGCTCGCGACCATCTCGGACTCGGTACGCCGGTTGTTCCTGCGCGAGCGCGAGGCCCGCGAGCAGGAGCGCGCGGCCAGCCGCGCCAAGGACGAATTCCTGGCGATGCTCGGCCACGAACTGCGCAATCCGCTGGCGCCGATCGTTACCGCGCTGCAGCTGATGCGGTTGCGCGCCGGCGACGCGCTGAAGCAGGAGCGCGGCATCATCGAACGCCAGGTCCGGCACATGCAGCGGCTGGTCGACGACCTGCTAGACGTCGCGCGGATCGCGCGCGGCTCGATCGAGCTGAAGCGCGAGCCGGTCGAACTGGCGGCGATCGTCGCCGACGCGCTCGAGACTTCGCAGCCGGGGCTGATGCGCAAGCGCATCGTGCCGATCGTCGCGGTGCCGGCGACCGGGCTCGTCGTCGACGCCGACCCGGCGCGGCTCTGCCAGATCGTCGCCAATCTGCTGACCAATGCGGCCAAATTCAGCGCCGCCGGCAGCCGTGTCGAGATCTCTGCCGATCGCGCCGGCGAGCTCGCGATCCTGCAGGTCGCCGATCAGGGCGCCGGCCTCGGCAGCGACGATCGCGAACGGATCTTCGAGCCGTTCACCCAGTCCAAGCAGAGCGTCGACCGGCCGGAAGGCGGCCTCGGTCTCGGGTTGTCGATCGCCCGCAACATCGCCCGGCTGCACGGTGGCGATCTGATCGCGTACAGCGACGGCATCGGTCGCGGCAGCACGTTCCGGCTGGTGCTGCCGCTGGCGACGCAGCCCGAGGCCCAGGCCGTCGCAGCCGCGCCGGCACCGGCGGTGCCGGCGGCGGCGGTGCGGCCGACCGTGCTGATCGTCGACGACAATGTCGATGCCGCCGAGGCGCTCGCCGAACTGCTGAAGCTCTGGGGCTATCGGACCCATGTGGTGCACGACGGCAGGGACGTCCTGCCGCTGCTGCCCGAACTGGCCCCGGACGTGATCCTGCTCGACATCGGCCTGCCCGGGCTCGACGGCTACCAGGTCGCAGCGCGGATTCGCGCCGAATCGCGCTGGGCACGGATGCGACTGATCGCGGTGACCGGCTACGGTCAGGCGAGCGACCTCGAGCAGACCCGCGCGGCGGGCTTCGAGCGTCACCTGGTCAAGCCGGTCGATCCCGGACGGCTGGCGGAGGTGCTCGGCGAGTCGCGGCCTTCGCGCGCTGCCAGCACCTGGCGCACCTTCCGCGCCAGCGCTGCCGACGAATAGGGCTTCGACAGCAGATCGACGCCGGCGTCGAGCCGTCCGCCGTGGACGATCGCATTCTCGGTATAGCCCGAGGTGAACAGCACGGCGAGACCGGGTTGCCGTTCGCGCGCGCGGCGCGCCAGCTCCGGACTCTTCAGCATGCCCGGCATCACCACGTCGGTGAACAGCAGGTCGATCGGCACGCCGCTTTCGACGACGGTCAGCGCGCCCTCGGCATCCCTCGCCGTCAGAACGCGGTAGCCGAGTTCGGCCAGCATCGCGACCACCGTCCGCCGGACGTCGTCGTCGTCCTCGGCGACCAGGATCGTCTCGGTACCGCCGGCCACTGCCCCGGCCGCGATCTCGGTCGGCAGGTCCTCGGCCTGGTGCTCGCGCGGCAGATAGAGTCGCACCGTGGTACCGAGATCGACCTCGCTGTAGATCTTGACGTGGCCGCGCGACTGTTTGACGAAGCCGTAGACCATCGACAGACCGAGGCCGGTGCCGCGGCCGTGCGGCTTGGTCGAGAAGAACGGCTCGAACGCCTGGGCGATGATTTCGGGCGGCATGCCGGTTCCGGTGTCGGTGACCGCGAGCATCACGTACTGGCCGCGCTCGACGTCGGCATGGCGCGCCACGTAGTCGTCATCGAGGTAGGCGTTGCCGATCTCGATCGTCAGCTTGCCGGCGTCGACCATCGCGTCGCGCGCGTTGATCACGAGATTGAGCAGCGCGTTCTCGAGCTGCGCCGGGTCGGCGAAGGTGTTCCAGAGCCCGCCGGAGGTGATGACTTCGACCTCGATCGCCTCGCCGACCGTGGTGCGCAGCATCTCCGATACCCCGGCGACCAGCCGGCCGACGTTGAGGGTCCTGGGCTCGAGCGGCTGGCGGCGGCTGAACGCCAGCAGCTGCGCCGCCAGCCGGGCGCCGCGGCCGACGCCGGCGAGCGCGCCTTCGATCCGCTTCTGCGCGCGCGGATTGGTGGCCACCTCGTGCGACAGCAGGTGCAGGTTGCCCGAGATCACCTGCAGCAGGTTGTTGAAGTCGTGCGCGACGCCGCCGGTGAGCTTGCCGATCGCTTCGAGCTTCTGCGACTGCCGCAACGCTTCCTCGGTCTTCAGTCGCTGGTCGACCTCATGGGTGACGCGTTCGGTCAGTGTCGTGTTGAGCGCCTGCAGCGCTTCCTCGGCACGCCGGCGCTCGGCGACTTCCCGGTTCGCCGCCTGGAACAGCCGGGCGTTGTCGATCGCCACCGCGGCCTGTCCGGCAATGCCGGTCAGCAGCGTCTCGTGCTCCTGCGCGAACCGGCCCGGCTGGCCGTGTCCGAAGAACAGGCCGCCATGGACCTCGCCGGAACGCGACACCACCGGCACGGCCAGGTAGCTGCGTACCGGCAGATGGCCCTTCGGCATGCCGAAGTACGGTGCGTTCCCGCCGTAGCGCGGATCGGCCAGGATATCGTCGGAGCGGACGACGCTGGTGCCCTTGAAGGTCGGCTGGAACACCGCGGTCGCCCGCGGCATCGGGAAGCTCGCGAAATGCTCGCGTGACACGCCCGACAGCGCATACAGCATGTAGCTCTCGCCATCGCTGTCGAGCACGTTGTAGAAGAACGCGCCGAACTGCGCCCCGCTCAACTCGACGCCGGCGTCGGTCACCATCTGGACGATCCGGTCGAGATCGAGCTCGGCGGCGATCGCTGCGCCGGTGCGATTGATCACCGCCAGAATCCGCGCGTCGCGGCGCAGCAGCTGCTGCAGCTCGGCCTGCTCGGTCACGTCGTGGCCCTGCACGAAGATGCCGGACAGCGTGCCGTCCGGCGATCGGATCGGCTGAAACACGAAATCGATCAGATGCCGGCGCCGCGCGGCATTCGGCTGCGAGGCGAGCATCACCGGGACGCCATGGCCGACGTGCGGCTCGCCGGTTCGATAGCAGCGGTCCAGGATGTCGATGAATCCCTGCTCGGCGACCTCGGGTAGCGCCTCGCGGATCGGCAGTCCGAGCAGCGGCCGATCGCCGACCAGTTCGCGATATGCGGCATTGGCCAGCGTGAACGTGTGCAGCGGTCCGTTCAGGATCGCAACGAGCCCTGGCGCCTGCTCGAACATGCGCTCGAGGCGCGCGCGTTCGCCGCTGGCCTGTCGTTCGGCAAGGACCTTGGCGGTGGTCTCGACGACGATCGCCATCACGCCGGCGGGTTCGCCGCGTTCGTCGGGAATCGGCGAGTAGTCGAGGTTCATCCACGCCGGCTCGAGCCTGCCGCGCCGTTGCAGCGACAGCTGCTGGTCGAGATAGGTCAGGGTGCGGCCCTGGCCGAGCACCGTCCGCATCACATGGTCGTTGAAGTCGGCGACTTCCGGCCAGCCTTCGCGGACCTTCGAGCCGAGCAGCCGAGGATGCCGCTCGCCGGCGAACACCGAGTAGGCGTCGTTGTAGATCATCACGCCGTCCGATCCCCACAGCGTCACGATCGGCACCGGCGAGCGCAGGATCAGCCCGACCGTCGAGCGGACTACCGACGGCCATCCGGTCAGCGGCCCCAGTGCGGTCCGTGCCCAATCGTGGGCCGCGATCAGCTTGCCGACGCCGCCGCTGGACAGGAACGAATTCGGAGGGAGGGCGGGCTCAGTCATGGTCTGCCGCGGCCGGCGCCGTACCGAGCGGCCCGGCGCGAAAGAGTCGGTCCCGATCCGGCGGGCATCGATCACCACCGCTCACGCGGGCGAGCTTACCATCGCTGCCGCCGGCTCGCCGCGGCCGCGCCAGCTGCCGTGGCCAACCAGATCGAATCGGCCGTGCATGCCCCGGGCATGCGGATTGCTCGCCGCGGCGGTGGCGCGGTCCCCTGCCATGCGCGGGTCGGCCAGCGCCGTACCAGCTGCAATCAGCACCGGGAGCAGAAAGCCATGCGAGTCGAAGAACTGGATCGCGTCGAAGCGCGCCTGCAGGCGGCAATCACCGTCATCGAACGCGACCCCGCAGCGAGCCGGCGCGCTGCGGCGCAGCTGCGGCGGTTGCGCGGCTTGCGCTGGGCGACCCGGATCGTCCGGGCGCGGCTGCTGCGTCAGTCGGTGGCCGTCGGCATCGCCCGGCTCGGATGGCGCTCGCAGGTGGCGTAGCGACCGAGCGCCGGAGTGATCGATGGCCTCAGAACAGCCACTGGACCGGTTGCGCACCGGCTATCGGCGAGCGGAACGAGGCCACCTGGGTGCCGAACAGCGAACCGAGGTAGACGGTCTTCAGGTCCGGGCCGCCGAAGCCGATGCCCGACAGGTTGGCGAGCCGGCGTTCCTTGCCTGAGTCGATGTGGCGGCGCGAGAAGCTGCCGTCCTGGAACGCCCGTTCGACCTCGTCGAGCCAGGCCGGGTCGGCATCCTCGATGATCGTATGCTGCTTGCCGTCCGGGGTCGCGCGGACCACCCGGTTGCTGATGACGCTGACGATCCAGACCGCACCCTCCGAGTCGAACGCGAAGCCGTCGGGGAAGGTGCCGGCGCCGTACTGTGCGAAGGTTTCGCGTGGGCCGAGCGAGTTGTCCGGCCGTATCTCGAACCGGCTGGTGCGGCGCGCGATGGTCTCGTTGGCGTAAAGCCAGCGGCCGGTCGGATCGACGATCACCTCGTTGGTGAAGCCGAGCCCGTCGGCGACGACGCGGGCGCCCTTGTCGTCGATCAGGATGACGTAGCCGTCGGCATAGTCCTTCTTCATCGACTGGTCGCGCGGGATCAGCCTGGTGCTGACCGAGATCCAGACCCGGCGCTGCACGTCGATGCCGACGAAGTTGGTCGGCTCGAGCCGGCGGCCGTCGAGCTCGAGCAGCTTCGGAGTCAGCGTGCCGTCCGGTGCCATCTGCCAGACGCCGCCTTCCGGCCCGATGTCGGCGATCAGGAAGCTGCGGTCGGGCAGTACCGCGAAACCGTTCGGCAGGAAGCCCGGCGGCGGATTCCGGGCGCGGATCAGCTCGGTGCGGCCGCCGGCACGGATCACGCTGACGCCGCCGCGCTTGTCCGGCATGAACAGATCGCCGCTCTTGGTCGCGAGCACGGTTTCGCAGCGTTCGAGGCCTTCGCCGATGAACGTGATTCTATCCATCGAGATCGTGAACATGTCTTCCTCCCGTCGTCGGAATACTAACCGGATCGTCGTTCCAGCGGGATCGTCGCTCGGCCAGCATAGCCGGCGCTCAGCCGGCCGGTCTCGCCCCGCGTTCGACGTCGTCGACGAAGGTTTCGATCGCGGCATTGACGCGATCGGGATCCGTCAGCGGCCCCATGTGGCCGAGCGTCGGGAACGTCTGCGCGCGGGCATTCGGCAGCGCCGGCAGCAGCGCTTCGGCGACCGCCAGCGCCGAGCGCGGCGAGCGCGCGCCGGTCAGCAGCAACAGCGGCGTGGTCAGTTCGCCGAACGCCGCGAGCGGCGTCGGTTCCCGGGTCAGGGCGGCCGCCCAGCGCTCGACATCGACCATCGTCGCGGCGATCGCCGGCTTGCGCTCGGACGGAGTCGCGGCCCACGCGCCATCGCCGATCCAGAAGTCGAGGAAATGGCCAGCCGCGGCATCGAGGTCGCCGCGCGCGACCGCCGCCGAGGCCGCGGCGACGGCCGCGAGAATGCCGGCGGCGTCGCCGTGGCGCGGCTGTGCCGGATCGAGCAGGTTGAACAGCGTCGGTTCGTAGACCACGACGCCGCTGAACGCCGCGGGCGCGCGCAGCGCCGCGATCAGCGCGACCGCGCCGCCGTACGAGTGTCCGACCAGGAACGGCCGTTCGCCGGCTTCGCGCAGCACCGGCGCGATCAGATCGACTTCGTCGCCGAGCGTCGGCAGGCGCGGCGCATCCCAGCGCGGCGTCTTGCCGGCGCCGTAGCTGTCGACCGCCCAGAGCCGATAGCGCGGCGACAGCCGCTCCATCAGCGCCCGCCACTGGGACGAACTGGACGCGTTGGAATGCAGGCAGACGATGCCGCGGCCGGCGCCGGCGACCCGGTAGTGCGGATTCGTCATCGGGCCCCCGGGGCCGCGGGTCGGATGCGGCGGTTCATGGTCGGACATTGAACCCGATTCCCGGGCACGGTGTCGACTCTCGCGCTGTGGGTAGAATCGCCATCGAACCGCTGCGAAACGCCCCCGAGACCGCACCACGGCCAACGCCCCCGGGACAGCACCACGGCCGGCAACACGGAGTACGCCATGAGTCAGATGCGGATTCCTGCCGTCTACATGCGTGGCGGCACGAGCAAGGGGGTCTTCTTTCTCGATCAGGACTTGCCGCGAGACCCCGGTGAGCGGGACCGGCTGCTGCTGAGGATAATGGGCAGCCCGGACCGGTACGGCAAGCAGATCGACGGGATGGGCGCAGCCACTTCGAGCACCAGCAAGGTGGTGATCCTGTCGCGATCCGCGCGGCCCGGCTGCGACGTCGACTATTGGTTCGGCCAGGTCGCGATCGACCAGCCGGTCATCGACTGGTCGGGCAACTGCGGCAACCTGAGTGGCGCGGTCGGTCCGTTCGCGATCGGCGCCGGCCTGGTCGAGGCGCCGGCCGAAGGCATCGCGACGGTGCGGATCTGGCAGGCCAACATCTCGAAGAAGATCATCGCCCATGTGCCGATGCGCGACGGCGCAGTCGTCGAACTCGGTGACTTCGAGCTCGACGGCGTGACCTTCCCTGCGGCCGAGGTGCGGCTCGAGTTCCTCGATCCGGCGGCCGACGAGGGCGCTGGGGAAGGGGGCGATGGGAAAGCGGGCGCGATGTTTCCGAGCGGCAACCGGCTCGATGTCCTCGAGGTGCCCGGAATCGGCGCGCTGACGGTCACGCTGATCGATGCCGGCAACCCGACGATCTTCGTCGAGGCCGCCGCGCTCGGCCTGCGCGGTACCGAGCTGCCGGACGACGTCAACGGCAACGCCGACCTGCTGGCCCGCGCCGAGGTGATCCGCGCGCACGGCGCGATCGCGATGGGCCTGGTCGCCGACGTCGCGCAGGCCGCGCGGCGACCGCATACTCCGAAGGTCGCGTTCGTCGCGGAGCCGGCATCGTACACGGCGTCGGACGGCAAGCTGGTCGATGCAGGGTCGATCGATCTGCTGGCGCGGATCTTCTCGATGGGCCGGTTGCATCATGCGATGACCGGCACCGGCGCGGTCGCGATCGCCGCCGCGGCCGCGATCCCCGGCACACTGGTCAACCGGATCGCGCCGGCCAAGGCGGATGGCCGCGTGCGGTTCGGTCATCCGTCGGGGGCGCTGACGGTCGGTGCCGTGGCCGAGCAATCCGCCGGGCAGTGGTCGGTCCGCAAGGTCGTCATGAGCCGCTCGGCGCGGCGGCTGATGGAAGGGTACGTCCTGGTGCCGCCGGCCGGCTGATCGCCCGATCCGTCAGCGGGCCACGGCGGCGTTGCCATCATGCAGCAGCAGCGTCACCAGTACGGCCGATCGCGTCCTGGCCCGCAGCCCGAACGGCTGACCGGCCGGCAACGCGACCAGCTGGCCCGGGCCGAGCCGGCGATCGCCGCTGGCCATGACGACCGCCACGTCGCCGCTCAGGCAGTGGATCGTGCACTCGTCGGCGACGTGATGCTCGGCCTGGTCATGATGGGCCGGCAGGATCAGGTGCAGCAGCTGCAGCCGGCCGGTCCGCAGCAGGCTGGTGCTCGGCGCGGTCGCAGTCGCATCGGGCGAGAGATTGAGATCGATGACGTCGAGCAGCGAGGCATGAGGCAGTGCCATGATTGGTCTCCGCGAAGAGGCTACTTGGGCCGCGGCCGGGGCAGCTCCGCCCGCGCCGCCGCGAGATCACCGCGACGGTTCGCCGGTGTCGATCAGACCCATCCAGTCTAGCCAATCGGACAGCGCGCGACGAGTTCCCGCGATTCCGGCGACGTCGCCGTGACGAGGTGATCGACCTCGATCGCCGCGGACTCGAGCGTTTCGCCGATCAGCCGGGCCAGGCGGAAGGTCTTGGAGAGCTCGCCGGGACAGCTGCCGTCGTTGCGCGGCGAGCCGCAGATCACCAGCGCCCGCGTGCGGCTCGCGGGATCGCCCGGCCACTGGCCCTTGCGCACGTCGTCCATTCGGCCCTCCTGGAGGTCCCGGGCGGGCGCAAGGGAAATGCCCGGATCGGATGACGCCTCGGCACGCCGCTTGCCGGCAGTTCGATCGACGCAGCCGCATCCGGACAGCGCGATCGAACCACGGAGGCTCCGATGACCACGCGTTCCAACCCGCCCGCTCGACAGCAGGCGGCCACAGGCCGCCGATCGATGCACGCCCCCGATCCCGACGAAGTGGCCGCCAAGCGGCCCGAAGACCTGGCAGCCGACATCCAGGGCGGCAACAGCGTCGGCACCGGGATGCAGCAGGGGCGGCGGCGGGAAACCCCGGCCGGCCCGAGCGGAAAGGCCGATGAGATCGATCCGGGTGCGGGAGGGGAGACCGAGCCGGAGAAGTAGCCGCCGGCCGCGCTCCCCGAGATCGTTCGCCCGGCTCCGGCCCCCGAGAGCAGTGCGATAGACTGCGTGGGCTGGTGCGCGGCGTGCGCGAGCAGGGAGAAGGATGACCCGTCTCCCGTCCCCGGCACGATGGCGGTGCCTTGACGACCCGGTGCGACATGGCCAACGAACAGCGCCCTGCGGGTGACCCGGCGGAGCGCAAGCCCACGATCATGGATGTCGCACGGCTCGCGAACGTGGCGGTCGGCACGGTGTCGCGGGTGATCAACGGACAGCCCAACGTGCGCGATGACAAGCGCCGTCGCGTGGCTGCGGCCATCGCCGAGCTGGGCTACACGCCGGACATCGTCGCGCGCAGCATGCGCAGCAATCGCACGATGACCTTCGCCTGCGTCATGCGCGACTTCACCGTTCCGGTCCTGGCGATGTTCGTCGATGCGATGCAGCGCGAGGTGGACGCCTTCGGCTTCTCGCTGCTGGTCGCCTCGAGCTATCACGACCTCCGCCGCGAGATGGCGCTGCTGCAGAGCTTCAGGCAGCGCCGCATCGACGGGCTGGTGATCGCGACCTCGTCCGAGACCGATCCGCTGCTGCTCGAGACGCTCGCGCAGATGGACTTTCCGCTCGTGCTGATCGACCGCGAGCTGCCGGCCCAGGCGGACGCGGTGTGCGTCAACCATGCCGAGGGCACCGGCCAGGCGGTGCACTACCTGCTCGACATCGGCCATCGGCGCGTCGCGCTGATCTCCGGCGAGCCGCATGTCCATCCGACGACCAGCCGGCTGGACGGCTTCGCGTCCGCGCTGCAGGCCCGGGGCATGGAGTTCCGGCCCGACATGGTGCGTCTCGGCTCGTTCGGCACGGATGCCGGTTATGCCGAGGCCCGGCGGCTGCTCGACGGCCCCGAGCGTCCGACGGCGGTCATCGCCGGTGGCACCGCGCTGCTGCCCGGCGTGATCCGGGCGACGCGCGAGCTGGGGCTGCAGATCCCGCGCGACGTCTCGGTGATCGCCGGGGCGGACAGCGACGTGGCGCAGTTGGCGGCACCGCCGTTTACGGTCGTGCGCTGGAGCCACGACCGGCTGGGCAAGGAGGCCGGCCGCTTCCTGATCGAGCGTCGCGCGCACCCCGGGCTGCCGCCGCAGCGCATGTCGGTCGATGCCGAACTGGTCGTGCGCGGTTCCTGTGCGCCACCGCAAGCCTGAGCGCCCCTGCGCATCGGGATGAACACTGATACACTGCCGGCGATACGCATTAAATTGGAAACGATTCAAATCTTATCGACTTGCCGGCCTATCAGTATTTCCCCGGAGGACCTCCCGGAAGCAGCACGAGCTTGACAAGGGCGCCGGTAATGATTGGAATCGATTCGATGGAAGGGCAGGGATGAACCGTATCGGAATCGACGTTGGCGGCACTTTCACGGACATCGTGCTGGTCGACGATTCGGCGGGGAGCATCTGGTCGACCAAGGTGCCGACCACTCCTGCGGACCGGGTGGTCGGCGCGATGCACGGCTTCGAGCGCATCCTCGCGCTCTCCGGCCGCCGTGCGGACCAGGTCGGCTTCATCGGCCACGGCACGACGATGGCGACCAACATGATCGTCGAGGCCAAGGGCGCGTGCACGGCGCTGGTGACCACCGCGGGCTTTCGCGACGTGCTCGAGCTGCGACGCGTCTCCCGGCACGACCGCGCCGACCTGTACGACCTGCAGTTCGACGATCCCGTGCCGCTGGTCGAGCGCCGCTGGCGTCTGGAGGTGCCGGAGCGCATGCTGCATGACGGCCGCGTCGAGACGGCGCTGGACGTCGCGGCGCTGCGCACGGTGGCCGACCGCATCGCCAGCTCGGACATCGAGGCGGTCGCGGTCTGCTTCCTGCATTCCTACGCCAACCCGGCGCACGAGCGGCAGGCGCTCGCGCTGCTGCGCCAGCTGCTGCCCGACCGCTTCGTCACCGCGTCGCACGAGGTCAACCCGGAGATCCAGGAGTACGAGCGCACCAGCTCGACGGTGATCAACGCGTTGCTCGGTCCGGTCTGCGGCCGCTATGTACGCGGCTTCGACGCGCGGCTGCGCGAGGCGGGGTTCCGCGGCGAGCTGGTGTTCATGCAGTCCAACGGCGGGCTGGCGTCGATCGACATGGTCGCGGCACGGCCGATCGTGCTGCTCGAATCGGGCCCGGCCGGCGGCGTCAGTGCGGCGGTACGCAACTGCGAGCAGTCGGGCATCCCGGGCGTGATCCTCGGCGACATGGGCGGCACCACCTTCGACGTCTCGCTGATCCAGGGCGGCCGCCCGGAGATCCGTACCCAGGGCCTGCTGCACACGCACGCGGTGCGCGTGCCGACGATCGATATCGACTCGATCGGCGCGGGCGGCGGCTCGATCGCCTGGATCGACAGCGGCGGCGGCGTGCGCATCGGCCCCGAGAGCGCGGGGGCCGACCCCGGCCCGGCATGCTACGGCCGCGGCGGCACCCGCCCGACCGTGACCGACTGCAACCTGCTGCTCGGCTACGTCGACCCCGAGTCGTTCCTCGGCGGCGAGTTCCGGCTCGACGCGAAGGCGGCAGAGCGCGCGGTCGAGCAGCACCTCGCCAGGCCGCTGGGCGTTTCGGCCGTCGAGGCGGCCTGGACCGTGCGCGCGGTGGCCAACGCGCTGATGGCGCAGGCGATGCGCATCATGACGGTCGAGCGCGGCCATGATCCGCGCGAGCTGGCCTACATGTGCTATGGCGGCGCCGGCCCGGTGCATGCCGTCGATCTCGCCCGGGAACTGGAAATCAGGCAGGTGATCGTGCCGCCGCTGCCCGGCCTGTTCAGCGCCTTCGGCATGATCGTCGCCGACCGCCTGTTCGACGGCCAGTCGGCGATCGGCGCCGAGCTGGCCGCCACGCCGGCCGCCCGCATCGGCGAGGCGGCGGCCGCGCTGCGGGGGCAGGCGCGCGACGCGCTGGGCGAAGGTCCGGTCGAATTCCGCTTCACGGCGGATTGCCGCTATGCCGGCCAGCCGGCGACGCTGCCGGTCGAGATCGACGAGGCCATGCTCGGCGCGCCCGGCGATGCGCTGCACGCCGCGATCCAGGCCGGGTTCGAGCGCGTGCACCAGCGGATGTGGAACTTCGTCAAGCCCGACCAGCCGGTCGTGCTGGTCAATCTGCGCGTGCAGGCGCGCATGCCCACCGGCTGGCGCGGTGCCGTGCGTCCCGCGGGCGCGGCGGCGGCCGCAGCGGCGCGCACGCGGCGCGTCTACGTCGACGGCGCGATGCGGTCGCTGCCGGTCTACCAGCGCAGCGCGCTCGCCCACGGCGAGCGCATCGCGGGGCCGGCGATCGTCGAGGAGCCGAGCAGCTGCCTGGTCTTCCTGGCCGGGCAGACGGCCGAGATCGACGCCGTCGGCAACCTGCGCATCGCGCTGTGACGGTGACGCTGCGACGGTGACGCTGTGAAAAGGACGCTGGGGCACGCGATGGACACCATCACCTACGAAATCATCCGCAACTCGCTGTACGCGATCGCCCGCGAAATGAAGATCGCGATGATGCGCACCGCGGCCAGCCCGATCATGCACCTGGGTGCCGACGCGTCGGCGGCCGTGTTCGACGCGCAGATGCAGCTGGTCGCGCAGGGCAACGACATCCCGACCATGCTCGGCTCGGCGGTCATCTCGACCAGGGCCTCGGTCGAGGCGATCGGTCGCGACCAGCTGCGCCCGGGCGACGTGATCGTCAGCAACGACGCCTATCTGGGCGGCGGCAATCACCAGCCCGACGTGCAGTTCACCCGTCCGGTGTTCCACCAGGGCACGCTGATCGCCTTCGTGATGACGCGCGGCCACTGGACCGACATCGGCGGCCAGGCGCCGGGCAGCTACACGATCAATACCTGGGACGTGTTCGGCGAGGGCGTGCGCATCCCGCCGGTCCTACTGTACCGCAACGACCAGGTCGTGCAGGACGTGCAGACGCTGATCGTGCACAACACCCGCGATCCCGAGGGCCGCATGCTCGACGTGCAGGCCCAGTACGCCGGCACGTTCGTCGGCGACAAGCGCATCCAGGCGCTCGCCCGCAAGTACGGCAACGATGCGCTGGCGCAGGCCATGCAGCGTTCGCTGGACCATTCCGAGGCACTGATGCGCGAGGCCATCGGCGCGATCCCCGACGGGGTCTACGAGGCCGAGGACCTGATCGAGGGCGTGCACGGTCCGGCCGGGACGGAGGAGCCCGCGCCGGTCAGGGTCAAGGTCAAGGTCACGGTCAAGGGATCCGACATCCACTTCGACTACACCGGCAGCGGCGCGCAGGTCCGCGGCGGTATCAACTGCCCGCTGGCGGTCACCTGCAATAGCACCTGGTTCACGGTGAAGGCGCTGACCGACAAGTCGATCCCGATCAACCAGGGCTGCTACCGCCCGGTGACGATCGACGCGCCGGCGGGCAGCATCGTCAACTGCAGCTATCCCGCCTCGGTGGTCGGCGGCAACACGGAGACCTCGCCGCGCGTGATCGATCTGCTGCTCAAGGCCCTGTCGAAGGCGGTGCCCGAGCGCGTCATCGGCCAGAGCAACTGCGCAGCCTGCTCGGGCGTATTCGGCGGCCGCGATCCGGATTCTGCCCGCGTCAAGCGCAGCGGCAAGGCCTACCTGGGCATGGTCGAGCCGCATGGCGGCGGCATGGGCGCCCGCGCGACGCGTGACGGCGTCAACGGCATCCGCGTCTATGTCGGCAACGCCGGTTCGCTGCCGGTCGAATACATCGAGCAGACGATGCCGCTGACCGTCGAGGAATGGTCGCTGATCACCGACAGCGGCGGCGCCGGCCGCCACCGCGGCGGCCTGGCGGCGCGCCGCACCTACCGTGTCGAGTTCGACGAGGCGACATTCACCGTCGCCGGCGAGCGCGGCCGGTTCGCGCCCGAGGGGTACTTCGGCGGGCAGCCGGGCGCGGTGTTCGAATGCAGCATCGTCACCTCCGACGGGTGTCGGCGCGCGGTGCCGCCCAAGGGTGTACCCGAGATCGTGCACCGCGGCGACCGCGTGCTGCTGCAACCTGCCGGCAGCGGCGGCTACGGCGACCCGAAGCAGCGCCCCGCCGAGGCGGTGCGGCGCGACGTGGCCAACGGCTACGTCAGCGCGCAGGCCGCGCGTGCGCTGTACGGCGTCGAGGCTGGCTACGGTGACGGTGCCAAGGCTGGCTACGGTGCCGAGGCTGGCGCGCAGGGAGGCGGGCGTGACTGAGACGGCGACCAAGACGGCATCCGGCGCTGCCCGGCGCCTGCCGCTCTCCGGCCTCTGCGTGGTCGAGATCGGCCACAGCCTGGCCGCCCCCTATGCGGGCTTGATCTTCGCCCATCTGGGCGCGCGGGTGGTGAAGATCGAGAACGCGAAGGGCGGCGACTATGCGCGCGGCTGGGGGCCGCCGTTCATCGACGATGCGTCGGCGCTGTTCCATGCGATGAACCACGGCAAGGAGAGCGTGCGCGCCGACTTCGGCGATGCCGATACGGTGCAGCGCCTGCGCGAATTCATCGATCGCCACGCCGACGTCGTGCTGCAGAACCTCAAACCCGGTGCGCTCGACCGGCACGGCCTCGGTGCGACGGAACTGCTGGAGCGCAAGCCCTCGCTGATCGTCTGCAACCTCGGCGCCTTCGGTTCCACCGGACCGCTGCGCGACAAGCCCGGCTACGACCCGCTGGCGCAGGCCTATAGCGGCATGATGAGCATCATCGGCAACGACGACGATGCGCCCAGCCGCGTGCCGATCTCGATCAATGACCAGGGCACCGGCATGTGGGCGGCGATCGGCGTGCTCGCGGCGCTGCGCGACCGCGATGCCGACGGTTGCGGCCGCATCATCGACGTGTCGCTCTACGAGACCGCGCTCGCATGGATGACCGTGCCGCTCTCCGACAGCCTGGCGGGCGGCCAGCAGCCGGCGCGGCTCGGATCGGCGAGCCCGAACATCGTCCCTTACCAGGTCTTCGAATGCGCCGACCAGTCGATCCTGGTCGCCGCCGGCAACGACGTGCTCTATCAGCGCCTCTGCAAGGCGCTCGATCTGCCCGACCTGGCCACGGATCCGCGCTTCGTCACCAACGGCCAGCGCGTGATGAACCGGCGCGCGCTGATCCCGTTGCTGCAGGCGCGCTTCGCGCAAGGGCCGGCGGCCGGCTGGCTGGAACGGCTCGAGCGCGAATCGATCCCCTGCGGGCCGCTGCAGACCCTGCAAGCCGTCGTGACCGATCCGCAGACGCTGTCGCTCGATATCCTGCGGCGTACGCCGGACGGTCGCAGCACGTCGGTCGCGCTGCCGATCTCCTTCGACGGCGTGCGCCCGCCGATGCCCGGCAACACGCCGGCGCTCGGCGAGCACGACCGGCTCCTCGCCCCTACTCGGGAGAACACTTGATGTCCGCTACCGACCTGTTGACGATCCCACTCGAGACGCTGGCGCTCTCGTCGCCGTTCGAGAGCCTGCTCGTCGTGCGGCTGAACCGCCCGGCGGCCGGCAACTCGCTGAACACGGTGATGGGCAACGAGATCATCCGGGTGTTCGGCGCGATCGAAGCCGACCCCGGCGCCTTCCGCTGCATCGTGCTCACCGGCACGGGCGAGCGCATCTTCTGCGCCGGCGCCGATCTGAAGGAGCGCAACGGGATGACGAACGAGCAGTTCGACACCCAGCACTATCTGTTCGAGCGCATGGTGCGTGCGATCACCGACTGTCCGGTGCCGCTGATCGCATGCGTGAACGGCGCCGCCATCGCCGGCGGGCTGGAGCTCGCGCTCGCGTGCGACTTCATCCTCGCCGCCGACCATGCGCGCTTCGGCTTCTCCGAGGTGATGCGCGGCATCATGCCCGGCGGCGGCGGCACGCAGCAGCTGCCGCGCACGATCGGCATCCGCAAGGCCAAGGAGCTGGTCTTCACCGGCGAGTACATCGGAGCCGGCGAGGCCAAGGCGCTTGGTCTCGTCAACCACGTCTACCCGCTCGCGTCGCTCGAGGCGTCCACCAATGCGCTGGTGCGCCGCATCCTCGCCAACGCGCCGATCGCGATCCGGCAGGCGAAGAAGGCGATGCACTTCGGCATGCAGATGGATCTGCGCACCGGCCTGTTCTTCGAGATCGAGGCCTACAGCCGGCTGATCGGAACCGAGGACCGGACGGAGGGCATCCGCGCGTTCAACGAGAAGCGGGAACCCCGCTTTACCGGACGATGATGCGATCGAGCTCGGTCACCGGCCACCGGCTGGTACCACACGTGTCTCGACATCCCATGCCTCCTCGAAGTGGCACGCGGTGATCGCGCGCACGCTCGCGCCCGGCCTGACGGAACGCACGCCTGGCGGCCACCCGAACCACTCGGCCGGGCCGCCCGATGCCGTGACAAACCTATCCACTTGAAGAGGAGTCAACAGCAATGACGGGTATTCGTGGTGGTCTGATCGGCGGGGGGACGCGTCGCACGCTGCTCAGGATCGGTGGTGCGCTCGGCGCCGGTGCGTTCGTCACGGCATGTACCAAGAGCGGCGGGTCGTCGGAGGCCTCGTTGCCGGTGTCGCTGCCGACCGGCTCGGCGCTGGAAGACATGATGGCGGCCGCCCGGAAGGAAGGCACGATCGTCGTCTACATCTCGGTCAACGAGCAGATGTTCGAGGATTGGGTCAAGCCGTTCAGCGAGAAGTTCGGCGTCAAGGTGCATCCGGTGAACACCGGCGGTGCCGCCGCCACGTTCACCCGGTGGGCGCAGGAATGGAACGCGAAGCAGTACCAGGCGGACGCCGTATTGCTCGCCGATCCGTCCGCGGCCGTCAGGGTCGACAAGGCCGGCATGGCCGGTGAGTGGATTCCGGGCGAGGGCGACAAGTTCGATCCGGGTCTGGTGATCAAGGGCAAGGCCTACCCGCTGATCCTCAACGCCTGCCCGATGACCTGGAACAGCGCCAAGGTCACCGCCGAGGAGGCCGCCAACCTGTTCACCAAGGACGGCCTGGCCAATTACGCCTACCTCACCGACCCGCGCTGGCAGGGACGGCTGGCGGTGCTGGCGCCGCATGGCGTGCCGATTTTCCAGGCCGAATGGGTCCGCCTCGTCAAGAAGTACGGCTGGGGATTGCTGGAGGGTATGGCCAGGAACAAGCCTGCCATTCCGTCCAGCTCGGTCGCCGCCAGCGACCAGATCGCCCGCGGCGAAATCAACATCCTGGCGTTCGATCCGACCACCGCCTCGGCGCTCAGCATCGGCCGGGGCGCTCCGGTGGAGTACGCCTGGGACGACGAGGCGGCGGTGACCGCGTTCGACATGATCGTCGCCAACAAGGCCCCGCACTCGAACGCCGCCCGGCTGTTCCAGGAGTGGTGCACCACCGCGGCCAACGTGAAGAATCTGTGCGAGCTGCTGGAGGCGATTCCCGGGCGGGACGACATCAAGCCGGCCACCAAGACGAGCAAGCTGGCGTGGTACCAGAAGCTGAAGCAGCCGAAGCTGATCTCCGATTGGACCACCGACCCGGCCTTCGCCAGCGGGACTCAGGACTTCCTCGACAGGTGGGCCAAGACCTTCAACTACAAGCGGTAGTCGGACCCGATCACCGAGGGGGGAGCACATGACCCTGGCAACGCTGGACACCGCAGCGCCGCCGGTGCCGGCCGGCCGCCGGCGGCCGGGCGCGCGGCGATTCCCGTTGGCCGCGTTGTGGCTGAACGCGCCCCTGATCATCATCCTGCTGCTGCTGGTGGTGATGCCGTTGGTCTTCGTGATCTACGGCGCGCTGCAGTCCTCCATGCCGGGTGACCCGGCGAGCTCCTTCACGCTGCAGTCGTTGCAGAAGGTCTATGCCAGCAGTTGGTATGTGTCGACCTATCTCGGCACGGCCGCGCTGGCCGCGGGGATCGCCGTTTCCTCCACGCTGCTCGGCAGCATCTTCGCCTGGCTGGTCGGCCGGACGAATGTGCCCGGCGGCGGGGCGATGGAGGTGCTGCTGATCGCGCCGCTGTTCGTGTCGCCGTTCCTCGGTGCGATCGCCTGGGTGGTGCTCGCCGGCCCGAACGCCGGCATGATCAACGATCTCTACCGGGCGATCACCGGCGGTGGCCCCAGAGACTATCTGATCAACATCATGACGCCGGTCGGTGTCGGGTTCGTCGTGCTGCTGTACTACACGCCCTACGCCTTCGTCTTTGTGCTGTCGGCATTGCGGAACATGGATCCGTCGCTGGAGGAGGCGTCCTATCTCAACGGCGCCAACAAGCTGCAGACCGCGCTGCGGGTGACCTTCCCGGTGATCCGGCCCGCGGTCGGCGCGGCGTTCTTCTTCATCGTCGTCCTGGGCTGCGGGATCTTCACGGTCCCGACGGTGCTGCTGACCTCCGGAGGGTTCGCGCCGTTGGCCGAACTGATCCAGCGTTCGTTCAACAACTACCCGCCGCAGCCGGCGTTGGGGGCCGCGCTCGGCACCGTGATGCTGATCGTCACATCGATCGGGATCATGTTCTATCGGCGTTCGATCGCCCAGGCGGCGAAGTTCGTGACGCTGACCGGCAAGGGCTTCCGGCCGCGGCCGGTGCGGCTCGGCGCTGCGGCCAAGGTGATCTCGGTCGCCGCCATGGTGATCTTCGTGATGCTCGGCGTGGTGCTGCCTTATGCCACGCTGCTGTTCATCTCGGTGGCGCCGTACTCGAGCTCGGGGGCCGACGCCATCCGCTTCAGTTTCGGCACCTGGTGGACGGTGCTGACCTCGGCGTCGCTCCACTCCGCGCTGAAGAACAGCCTGCTGGTCGGGATCATCGTGCCGTCGATCACCGTCGTCCTCGGGCTGGCGGTCTCCTATGCGGTCAACCGCGGCAGGGGACCCGGCCGGGCGCTCATCGACTACCTGTCGACGATCCCGGTCGCCGTGCCCGGCCTGATCATCGGCGTCGGCATGGTGTGGGCCTACATCACCACACCGCTGTACGCGACGCTCGCGCTGCTCGTCATCGCGTTCGTCTGCGAATACCTGCCCTATGCCTCGCGGATGTCCGGCAACGCGATGCTGCAGATCGACAAATCGCTGGAGGAGGCGTCGTGGATCAACGGCGCCGGGAAGCTGCAGACGGTCTGGAAGGTCACCGTTCCGCTGGTCAGGCAGACCGTGCTGGCGACCTGGCTCATGCTGTTCATCTTCGCCACCCGGGAGATCAGCGCGGCCGTGGTGCTGTACAGCCCGAACTCGACGCTGTTGTCGGTGCTGTCGTGGAACTACGAGAGCGACGGCTCGATGTCGCAGGCTGCCATCGTCGGTCTGGTGCAGACCGCGTTGATGCTGGTGGTGGCCGCGTTGAGCCGACTGATCTTCCGGGTCCGGCTCGGCAGGGTGGCGGCATGATGAAGGTGCTGGCCTATGTCGGCGGCGAGCCGAAGCTGGTCGAGCGCGAGGTACCGGCGATCGGTGGCCGCCAGCTGCTGGTCGCGGTTCGCTATGCCGGGCTGAACCCGGCCGACCTGATGCAGCTCGCCGGCGGTTACGCGTCACCGCCCGGCGCGCCTGCCGACGTGGCCGGCATCGAGGTCTGCGGCACCGTCGTCGCGGTCGGCCCGGCGGTGTCGAGCCACGCGGTCGGCGATCGGGTCTTCGGTCTGGTCGGCGGCGGTGGCTTCGCCGGGTTGGTGGCCGTCGACGAGGATCTGGTCACCCGGCTGCCCGATGAACTGGACGAGCGCACCGGGGCGGCGGTCCCGGAAACCTTCATCACCGCCCACGATGCGCTGTTCACTCAGGGTGAGCTGGCGTCGGGGGAGCGGGTGCTGATCCACGGCGGCACCGGCGGGGTCGGCTCGGCCGCGATCGGGCTGGCGGTGCTGGCCGGCGCCGAGGTCTTCGCAACCGTGCGCAGCGATGCCGGCGCCGAGCTGGTCCGCTCGCTGGGTGCCCGGCCGGTCAGCGCCGCGGACTTCGTCGCCGATCTCACCGCGCTGACCGGCGGTGCCGCTGCCGACGTGATCGTGGACCTGGTCGGCGCGCCGAACTACCCGGGCAACTTTGCCGTGCTGGCGCACAGAGGCCGGCTGGTCTCGGTCGGGCTGGCCGGCGGCGATCGGGTGGCGTTCTCGCTCGCGGCCCTGATGCGGGTCCGCGGCCGGCTGATCGGCACGGTCCTGCGGTCACGGCCCTATGCCGAGAAGGCGCGGGCGGTCGCCGCGTTCGCCCGCCAGGTGGTGCCCCACCTGGCGAGTGGGCGGCTCCGGGTGCTGATCGACACGGTCATACCCATCGAAGATTTCGCTGCCGCCCGCAGACGGCTGGAGGCTCCCGGCAAGCGCGGCAACATCCTGCTCGACCTCGGCGCCGCTCCGGCCGGCGCGATCGAGCCCATCGGCACTGCAGGGGAGTCATGAGATGGCGAAGGTCATAGTGGATCACCTCGTCGTCCGGTACGGCACGGTCACCGCGGTGGACGATGTCAGTTTCACCATCGGCGACGGCAAGCTCGCCGCGCTGCTCGGCCCCAGCGGATGCGGCAAGACCACCTCGCTGCGGGCCATCGCCGGACTGGAGCCGATCACGTCCGGCAGCATCGCGATCGGGGAGCGGGTCGTCGCCAGCGATCACGTGGAGCTGCCCCCGGAGAAGCGCGACATCAACATGGTGTTCCAGTCGTATGCGATCTGGCCGCACCTGACGGTGTTCGACAACGTCGCCTATGGGTTGCGGGTGCGGCGGATGCGCAAGCCGGAGATCGCTGCCGCGGTGCACCGGGTGCTGGAGACCGTGGGGCTGTCCGAATTCGCCAGCCGCATGGGCACCGAGCTCAGCGGCGGCCAGCAGCAGCGTGTCGCCGTCGCCCGCGCGGTGGTGACCGAACCGAGCGTGCTGCTGTTCGACGAGCCGTTGAGCAACCTCGACGCCGCGCTGCGGGTCCGGATGCGCGGTGAGCTGCGCAGCCTGCAGCAGGCCATCGGCAAGACCGCGCTCTACGTCACCCATGATCAGCAGGAGGCGATGGCGATCGCCGACGTGATTCTGCTGATGAACCGCGGCAGGATCGAGCAGATGGGGCCGGGCGAGGAGCTCTACTCCGCCCCGAAGACCGCCTTCGTGGCGCGGTTCATCGGGACCGCGAACATGTGGCCCGGGAAGGTGAGCCGGGTGTTGCCCGGCGAAGGCTACCTGGTCGATCTGGACGACGGGCGATCCTGCGCGACGGCACTGGGCGGCTGCCCCGATCTCAAAGCCGGCGACAAGGTCGAGGTCGTCATCCGCCCCGAGGACATCGACATCGCCGTGGGCACTGCGCCAGGCGGCGCGGTCAACACCTGGGACGCCACGCTGACCGAGCGGGTCTACCTCGGCAACGTGCTCCAGGTGCGGGCGGAGGCGCGCGGCGGGACGCGGGTCGGCATCGACAGCAACCCCCATCTGCGGGCCAAGGTCGGCGACGCCATCGCGCTGCATGTCGATCCGGAGCGGGTCGTCTGCGTCCGACAGGACGCCGAGAGCGCCGCCGCCGGGAACGGCGACGCGGTGCCCGAGTTCGAGCTGCAGCGGCTGAAAGAGCTCGGCCAGATCGTCTCCTGACGGGCCTGCCGGCCGCCGGTGGGACTCCTTGATCCCCTTCAACGACTCGATGAGGCGAAGTGACATGACGCAAAGACAACTCGGCGTGGCCGTGCTCGGCTACGCCCATTCGCACGGCATCCACTGGGCGGAGGCGTTCCGCGATGACGACCGGGTCGACTTCGTCGGCACCTGGGATCACGACGTGAAGCGCGGCACGACGATCTCCGAGCGGCTCGCCGTGCCCTACCACCCCGACCTGGACAAGCTGCTCTCCGATCCCCGGGTCCAGGCGGTGGCGATCACCTCCGAGCATGCGCTGCACCCGGAGGAGATCGAGCTGGCGGCCCGGCACGGCCATGCGATCCTGTGCGAGAAGCCGCTGGCGGTGTCCCATGACGGCGTCGACCGGGTCGCCAAGGCGGTCGCCGATTCCGGCGTGCGGTTCATGCAGGCATTCCACATGCGGCTCGACCCGGCACACCAGGAGGCACGCCGGCTGCTGCAATCCGGGGTCGTCGGCACGATCAGCTCCGCGAAGCTGCGGCACAGCCATGACCTGGGCCTGATCGGCTGGCCCGGCATCGGCGACGAGAGCTGGTATTTCGACACCGCGCGCAGTGGCGGCGGCGCCGGCTTCGACGAGCTCATCCACGCCGCCGACTGGATGCGGTGGGCGCTGGGGGAGCCGGTGTCGGTGGTCGCCGAGCGGTCGAGCCTGCTGCACCGCGGCGATGTCGAAGATCTGATCCAGGCGATCTTCCGGTTGC
>JBFWQR010000033.1:0-53254 GCA_050249335.1 Lautropia sp. | reverse complement strand
GAGCAGCGCGACCGGGGACAGCTCGGCGAGCAGCGCGACCGGGGACAGATCGGCGAGCAGCGCGACCGGGTACAGATCGGCGAGCAGCGCGACCGGGGACAGATCGGCGAGCAGCGCGACCGGGGACAGATCGGCGAGCAGCGCGACCGGGGACAGATCGGCGAGCAGCGCGACCGGGGACAGATCGGCGAGCCTGGTCACCGGTTTCGGTTCGAGCGCGTCGATCGAACCGGCCGCTGACGGGAAGGATCTGCACGCCGTCGCGATCGCTGCCGGCCGGCACTGCCGCGCGCGGGCGCCGGCCGGCAGCTGGATCGTCGTCGCTTGCCGCAACGACGACGGCGAGATCCTGCATCTGAAAACGGCGAAGGTCGGCGAGAACGGCATCGAGCCGAACGTCTTCTACCGCCTGGACGAGACCGGCGCATTCGTCGCGGAGGGCAAGTGATGTCCCTTCGCCTCATCAACCGCCCCGGGCCGGCCGAAATCATCTCGGGGCCGAATCACGGGCTGCGCGTGTTCATCCTCGAGCGGGCCGAACCCGGAGTCGAGGTCCTGCTGGGCGGCCCCTCTTGGATCGTCCAACCGTGCGCCCTTGCACCGCGCATCACGTTGACCGGCGATTCCATGCCGGCGTCGATGGCGACGGGCTACTGCAAGGACTGGCGCCTGCGCCCGATCGATCCGCAAAGCGTGCTCGCGGACCAGGTGTCGCACGAAGACGCGACGGTAGTGCTGTGATGGCCGACAAGATCACCAAGTTCCCGCCACCGAAGCCCCGCATGGCGGGAAGCGCCGAGGGCTGGATTCCGGTACAGCGTTCCGTCCTGCGCGGCTTGCTGATTCTGGCTGCTCATCGCGACATTCGGTTCTACATCAACTCGATCAACGTGGAGGTCGAGAAGACCGGCATCACGTTGGTCGCGACCGACGGCCATCGCATGGGCGCCTACCGACTCAAGCGCCCCGAGAACGTCTCGTTCCCGCAGTCTTTCATCGTCTCGCGCGAACTGATCGAGGCGGTGCGAAGCAAGCACGGCGAAGCGTGGCTTCGATTCGACAGCGCCCTACGGACCGTGACCATCGCGTGCGATGACCTGTCGCACTCTTGCATGGCGATCGAGGCGACATATCCGCAGTGGCGCAGAGTCATCCCTCGAAAGGTGGAGCCGGCGCAGGCTCGCTTCAATTCAAGCTACGTCCACGACTTCACGCTGGTCGCCCAGGCGTTCCTCGGCGGCAGCAACCTGTGGGACAACGTTCGGATCGCTGCGCAGAAGGATTCGGGCGCCCTTGTGACGATCCACGGCGTCCCTGAATTCGTCGGCGTGCTGATGCCGATGAGGGCGTCCGACACGCCACTGATTGTCGAGCCACCGGCCTGGGCCGCCCCGCCGGAAGAGCCAAAGCAAGCAGCGGCAACGCTGAACGCCGTGACGCCGCCGGAGGTAACGCCGGCATGACTGACACGGCCGCCATGCTCGAGAAGCTCGAACCGCTGCTGTCCACGCAGGTGTTCAACGACACCGAGAACCGCTTCATCGGTCGACTCAGTTCTCGTGTCGGTGCCGGACATGTCGTGCCGCTGAACGAGTTCGAGCGCTCGACCCTGACCGATATCTACCGGAGGCACTTCGAATGAAAGGCTTTGCCTGGATTGATGACTTGGCCACGCTGGCCGACGCCGTGCTGCTCATTGCGGTGGGCGCTTTCGCGCTGGTCGGTGTCGCGGCAGCGTTCGGCCTCGACATCGTTGCGACCCTGAAAGGGATCGTGGGATGAACGAGCTTGCCAACATCATCTTCGACAAGGACCTGGAAGCGGCCTTCAAGGACGCCTCCGTCGATCGAGGCGTGATCTTCGAGCGTGAGGCGCAGTTTGCTTACCAGATCATTTCGGCGAGCGACTACGCGACGAAGCTCGCGATCGCCAGGCCGCTGTCGGTGAAGGACGCGATCTTCAACGTCTCCGCGATCGGAATCAGCCTAAACCCGGCGCGCAAGCAAGCCTACCTCGTCCCGCGCGACGGGATGATCAAGCTGGACATCAGCTACATGGGCCTGATCGACATCGCGGTCGGCTCCGGCGCTATTCAGTGGGCACAAGCGCGGGTGTTTCGCCGCGGCGAGACGTTCGAGCTGTTCGGGTACGACCGGGCGCCTATTCATCGGTTCGAGCCGTTCGCGGAGCTGCCCGATGGGCAGGAAGAGCCGCCCGTCATCGGTGCCTACGTCGTCGCGAAGACCGCAGGTGGCGACTACCTGACCGAGACGATGAAGATCCGCGAGATCCACAAGATCCGCGATCGCAGCAAGGCGTGGCAGGCCTACCTCAAAGACAAGAAAACCTGCCCGTGGGTCACTGATCCCGAGGAGATGGACAAGAAGACGGTTATCAAGCGCGCCTACAAGACCTGGCCGCGCAATGAACGGGTCGCCAAGGCGATCCATCATCTGAACGTCGACAACGATGAAGGCATCGACTTTGGCGCCGAGGCGACCGTTGCGTCGACGATTCAGCGGCCGCGCGCGGTTGACCCCGGTCCAGCGACCGACGTTCCGGCCGGGCCAGCGGCCCCTGCTGCACCGGCGGCCGCGACTCCTGCTTCGTCCGCGACGGCCGCCGCTTCGGCCGCGGGCGACGACCGACCAGCGACCGACGGTGAGCGCGCTCACCTGACGACGAAATTCAAGAGCGCTGGCAGGACGCCCGAGGAAGCGATGCAGGCCTGCGGCTTCCCGGCTGACGGCTTCGCTGCGCTGACAAAGTCGCAGTTCGGCGCACTTCGTGCCTGGATCAACGGCGGCGGCCAGAAGGCAGCTTGATCATGCTGCGCTTCCTGTCTGAGTCCCATCAGTACTTCGACGAGCACGGCGAGCTGCCGGCCGTGTCGAGGCTGCTGGAACCGCTCTACCGCGACATCTTCACCGGCATCCCTGCCGAGACGATGCGCGCCAAGGCGGAACTCGGAACGTGCGTGCATGCCGCGTGCGAGCTGGACTGCCTCGGGACCCTGGACGAAGCCAGCGTTGACCCGGCCGTCGCCGGCTACTTGGCCGCGTGGCGCCGGTTTCGCGCCGAGAAGCGGCCTGAGATCCTGGCGGTGGAACAGCGGCTAGCCCACCCTACTCTGCGCTACGCCGGAACGCTTGATCTGTTCGCCCGGATCGACGGCATCGGCTGGCTGATCGATTGGAAAGCCACCGTCTCTCTCCACCCGCCGGTCGCTCTGCAGCTTGCCGCCTACAAGGCGCTGCTCACCGCCCACAACCCCGAGCACCGCGACGCAGAGCGCGCGGCGCTTCGCCTTCTTCCCGACGGAACGTACCGCCTCGGCCGCTACTCCGATCCAGCCGACTGGCCAACGTTCCTCGGCCTTCTCGCAGTCCACAACTGGAAGCAACGCCATGTCTGACCAATTGGTCGTTCAGGTCGAACGGCCCGACGCAGTCACGATGACCAAGGGCGCCGAACAGGCGCTTGCCGAAGCCCGTGCGATCGTCATCGATTCCGATGAGATGTTCGCCATCGTCGCCGACGAGCTGCGCTTGCTGAAGACCTCGACGGACGCACTGGACACGCAGCGCAAGTCGATCACGCAACCGCTCGATGCCGCGAAAGCCCAGGTCATGGACCTGTTCCGCGGCCCGATCGAACTGCGCCGGCAGGCCGAGCAGATCATGAAGTCGGCGATGGCCGCCTACACGGAACGAAAGGAGGCCGAAGCACGATCCCGGCGGCTGGAAGCCGAGCGGTTGGCCAGGATCGAGCAGGAGAAGGCTCGCGAAGCCGCTGCTGCTGCCGCCAAGGCCGCGCAGGAGGCTGCCGAAGCCGCCGCAGCGGCGACAACCGTCGACGAGCGCATGGCCGCCCAAGACCAGGCCAGCGCAGCCCAGGCCGCGGCGCTTGAGCTCGAGATGGCTGCCGCGGCACCGATCGTTGCGGTCAGCGCGCCGGCCGCGCCGAAGGCGTCCGGCGTCTCGATTCGCTACTCGTACGGCGCCGAGTGCACCGACCCGATGGCACTAATCCGCCACATCGCCGCGCATCCGGAACTTCGAAACCTGCTGGAGGTCAATCAGACCGCACTGCGGCAGATGGCCAACGCCCAGCGGGAGGCGTTCAACCTGCCCGGCTGCGCCCTGCGCAAGTCGCCCGTCGTCTCGGCGCGCCGCGCGGCCTGACATGGGCGACCTGGCCGAGGACTTCCGGGCGATGCGCGAGCACCAGCAGGCGAAGCGCGCCTCGAATCGTGAGCAGTCGGCCGCGCGGCTGACCCGCGAGGGCATCGCCTTCGTATCGAAGAACGGTGGCGCGCACCTGATCGTCCTCGGCTCGATCGACCTATGGCCCGGTACAGGCCTCTTCATCGACCGGAAGACCCGCGTCAAGGGCCGCGGCATCAAACGCCTGCTCCGATTCATCCGTCAACAGCAACAGGGGGCACCCAGTGAAGCGTAAGCCGACCATCTTCATCGTCGAGAACCGCCTGACCGGCGAGATCGAGACGCTTGTTCGGACGACGTCCGCGCAGCGCGCGATCGACCATCATTGCGAGGGGGTGATCGTCGCCCGCGAAGCGACGCACGACGACGTCCGCCGCGCCGCCAAGCTCGGCATCGAGATCGAGGACGAAGGCGCGAAGCCGCCGCCAGTCGCGCCGGTCGCGGCGACTGGCCAGCCGACCGGGCTGCAGAAGGCTCTCCCCGACGTGCCGTCCCGCGAAGACATGCGCGTCGGCGAGCCGGCGGAGGTCTGAGGCGTGTCGATCACCCTCACGCCTTGCAAGTCGGCCGGCATCAAGGCGCTCGGCTACGACGCAGCGACGAAGACCCTGGCGATCGAGTTCGGCAGCGGCGTCTACCACTACGCCGACGTCCCGCCCGAGGTCTACGGCGAGATGAAGGCCTCTGAGTCGATCGGTGGCTTCTACTCGCGGTCGATTCGGGGGAAGTTCACCGGGGCGCTCCAGCCGAAGCCGGAAGAAGCCGATGGCAAGTGATCTGAACTGCACCCATTTGATCGGCCGTCTCGGCCGCGATCCTGAGACTCGGTACACCGAGAGCGGCAACGCGGTCGCGTCGTTCTCGATTGCCGTCGGGTCCCAGTGGACCGACAAGAACACGAACGAGAAAGTCGAGCACACCGACTGGATCAACTGCACAGCGTTCGGAAAGCTCGCCGAGATCTGCGAGAAGTACCTGAAGAAAGGAAAGCAGGTCTACGTCGGCGGTCGGCTGCGCGTCGAGAAGTACCAGGACAAGGACTCAGGAAAAGATCGCTGGTCAACGAAGGTAATTGTTGATCGCATGCAGTTGCTAGCCGATCCCGGCGCGCGCGACGGCGAGAACCGCAGCACGGAGACGCGCACTCCGTCACAGAGCCGAGCGTCAAGCGCCCAAGGCTCGGCGCCCACCGGTTACGCGCCAAGCTCCGGCTTCGATGCGATGGACGACGACATCCCGTTCGCCAACCCCTATCGCGGCAGCCGCGCGCTGGTCGTCTGATGGCCACGATCAAGCACAGCCGCACCACCGAAGCGTCGGTGCAGATCACCAGCGACGAGCTTGCTCGAATGGCCTTCGGCGACAGCTACGACCCGAACGCAAAGTTCCGCTTCGAGGTTCGTGACCATGGCGGTGCCGGCGGCGCAATGGCGCTGGCCGTGCTGATGATCACGCAGTTCGATAGGAAGGAACTGAGCGAAGAAGAGACCGCGCTGAAGTCCGCGGAGTCAAGCCATGGATCGTATTGACGTCGACGCCTACCCGCTCTCGTGGCCGATCGGCCGGAAGCGGACGGAGCGATGGAATCGTGAGACTGCACGCTTCGACGTCACGTTCGCACGAGCTCGCGACAACGTCGTGGCTGAGGTCGCGCGCCTAACCAGCATTCGCCGCGAGTATGTCGACGTCATTCTCAGCACGAACATCGCCTTGCGTCGCGACGGATTGCCGCTCGCCGGCCAACGGCAGCCGGAAGACGTCGGCGTTGCCGTGTACTTCAAGTACAACGGCCGGCAGCGCTGCTTCGCCTGCGACCGCTGGACGAAGATCGAACACAACATGCAGGCAATCGCCAAGACGATCGAGGCGCTGCGCGGCGTCGCGCGCTGGGGCACCGGCGACATGCTCGCAGCAGCGTTCACCGGCTTCACCGCCCTGCCCGCGCCTACTGACTGGCGGACAGTGCTCGGACGACCGACGTCGCTCGATGAGGCGCGCGCGGCCTACCGCCGCCTGGCTGCCGAGCACCACCCTGACCGTGGCGGCGACGCGGCAATGATGGCCAAGGTTAATAGCGCCTGGGAAGCGGCGCAGAACGAACTCAGATAACCCGCCCGCACCCCACGTCCAGGCGGTTGCGGCGAACAGGAGAGCAGCAAGTGGCACAGCAGATCACGACGAACCCAGTGCGCACGCTCCAGCAAGCGATGGAGTTCGCGGGCTGGCAGGTCCGCTCGCTCGACCTGGATCTGACTGGCACCGCCCCGCGTGTCACCGTCGACCTGATGCGCAACGACGGCCGCCGGCTGTGGGCGCATGTCGATTCGATCGGCCGCGCAACGCTTGAGACGTTCCAGCGCGAGACGACGCTGGACGTGTCGGACTACGGCCGCCGCGCGCCGCGGTGCGATCGGCACGTCGATGTGTTCCTGGGCCGCCAGCGCACTCTCGGCGGTCGCTCATTGCTGCGCGCTGTCACCGCCTACATCGCGGACAACTCGCTACGCCCGGTCGCGCTTGGCGATGTCCGTGCGGCTTGGGCGCTCGCGATGAACCAGCCGGCGTTGATTGGCGCCGCCGTTCCCATCGTCAGCGTCACCGGTGAGGGGGCGTGATGAAGAAAGCCGACGTCGCTCGACTCCTGCGGGAGTACGACCACGCGAACGGGGAATTTCGCCGGTACTGCAGTAGCGATCTAAGCGCCGCCGCACGCATGGCAGCGCATCGCGAAGAGAAGGTGCTCGCGGATCTGCTCGGTTGCCTGAGGGAATGGGTGGCCACCCCAGGCGAGTCGGCGGAGGACGAGCAGGACGAACCCGACTTCGACGACCCTGACGACGGACCGTTCGACCCGACGCGCGCCGGTGGCCTGTACGAGCGGCTCGACGATGGCGAGGTAGCTTGATATGGCGGCGGAATACGTCAGCGTACCGCGCAACCCGACGCCCGCGATGATCGCCGCCGGTGTCGCCGCCCGGGCCGCCGCCCGGGACGCCGCCGGGGCCGCCGCCTGGGCCGCCGCCTGGGCCGCCGCCCGGGACGCCGCCGCGGCCGCCGCCTGGGCCGCCGCCCGGGACGCCCTCAATCCAACCACGACCAGCCTGCAGGCCAGCGCGCACGTCCTGTTCGACCGAATGATCCGCGTGACCGAAGCGGATGTCGCGCCCCGCTCCGCCGCCCTCCCTCTCGTCTCAGTCACCGGCGAGGGGGCGGAGGCGTGATGGCGCAGTGGAAACAGGGTGTGACCGCCGGCGGCCGCCACTGGGTCAGCGTGCCCGGCGTAGTGAAGCCAATCAACGCCGGCAATGCCGAGCGCGCCGAGTTGATCGCGCGTGCGGTCAATAGCCACGACGCGCTAGTCGCCGCCCTGAGAGCTTACGTCGAGGACGACGACATCGGCGCCCGCCTGAGCAGTGCACGCTATCGCGCGGCAGCCGCCGCCCTTCGCGGGGCGAAGGGGGATCGGTGAGCGCGCGGCATCGCCACGAGCGGTCGAGTTGGGTGATCGCGTTCGGGAAAGTCGAGTGGTGCTACCAATGCGGCGCATGGCGTTACCTGCTGCGGCCAATCCCCCCGACTGGCGGCTACGAGCCTGCCAGCAAGTGGCAACGCCCGACCGGCATCGGCGGGCGGAATCCTGCGGTGAAAGGAGCGAAGTGATGGCAGAGGCGAAGCACAAGCCCCTGCCCTGGGATGCCACCGAGTTGCTCGTGCGCCCGGGCGAGTACGTCATCCGGTACCAGACGACGCGCGGCCGGATCCGGGTGGATCGCGACGGGAAGTTCGATCGCGAGACCGCGGAGATGGTCGTCCGGGCGGTGAACAGTCATGGGGCACTCGTCGCAGCGCTCAAAGACGTCCTGCGCATCGCCTCCGCGGCAAGCATCGGCATCACCGGCAATCAGCCGCGACTGGATCGCGCCCGCGCCGCCATTCGCGCCGCGACCGGGGAGGCGGCATGAAACCCGAGCCGCACTGCGTGAGGCGCGCGGAGTTCGGTGCCGAACAGCGCGCACAGCGGCTTGGCGAGGCGCTGGACGACGTGCGGGCATGCGCGGAGGCGTTCGGGTGCGTATGCGTCGGCGCTGTGCTCGCGGCGGCGTTTCTGTTTCTCACGGGGCCGGTGTGATGGACACGAAATCAGTTGCCCCCGCCCAGAGCGCGGACGGATACGCGGAGCTGCGGGCGGCGCTGGCGGCGCCCGGACTGACTCCGGGTCCTTGGAAGATGGCCACGGACTGGAGCCGCGCAGCTGTCTTCCACTCCGACAGCCCGCCGTACACGCGCGTCGTATGCAGCGGCAATCAGAACAATCACGACCGCTATAGCGCGGAGGACTGGTCCGGCGCAACGTGGACTGACGCAACGTACATCGCTGCCGCGAACCCCGTCGTCATCGCCGCGCTGCTCGCCGAGCGGGATCGGCTCGCCGCCGAGATGGGCCATCTGAGCGGGGATGCAGCCCGTATCGATTGGCTGGATCGCCAGTGGCGTGACGGCGTGCACTTGGAAGTGTGCGCAGAGCAGATGCCAGGTGGTATGACGCACCACACGCTGAGACCTACCGCCGCAATATACGGCCGCACATCGACTGTCGCGACAGGAGCCAGCGCGCGCGAGGCCATCGATGCAGCCATGACGAAGGACCCGAAATGACGCACGACCAGACCGGGCTGAGCGAAGAGGAAGTCGAGAACATCGCGTTCGAGCACTTCGAGGACGGCATGCAGTTCGGCATGCATGTCGATGTGTTCAAGAAGTGCGTGCGCGCTGCGGCTAAGGCGGCCCTCGCCCACGAGTCCGAGGTCCGCGCGGCGGGCGGGGCGGAGCCGACCGACGCCGCGATCACCAACTTCGTGATGTCGTACGACGAGACGAACCATCCGTTCCGCGAGGACCGGGACGGCTGCTCTTATGTGTTCGATCCGCCCGAGCGGCTGTATACGTTCGTGCGGGCGGCTCTGAGGCGCTTCGCCGCCCCTGCCGAGACGCGCGGCGGGCAGGACGAACTGAGCCGCGACATCGCGAAAGCCCAGGCCGTACTCGCCTCGCTGCCGCCAGAGATCCGCGCGAGCATCCGACTCGAAGGCGCAGATCGGCGCACGCCGGAGACGGTTGCGGCAGCGCGGGCGGTTGACCGCATGGACTCCCTGCTGGACCCCGAGCGCGGGGAGAAGGCAGAGCGACGGAGGCGGGAAATGAGCGACAAGTACGAGCCGCTGCGCTACATGATCCGGCAGGGATACACCTGTGTCGCATGGGCGGTCGACGAGAACAGCGGATCAAAGCTGATTGCATCGTTGCTGGAAGAGCACGACGCGCTGGTCGCGGCGCTGCGGGAGGCGAGAGAGGCAATCGTCCACTACGCAGCCTGCGCGACCGAGTGCCAACGCATGCTGCCGGAGCGGGATGCGGACCTCGCAAAGATTGACGCCGCCCTGCGGGCCGCGGGAGAGCGGTCATGAAATCCGTCTGGAAGTACCCGCTCATCATCAACGATGACATCATCCTGCAGATGCCTGGCGACGCAAAGCCGCTTCATGTTGACATGCAGAGGGGCTCGCCGTGTCTGTGGGCGCTGGTGGAGCCCGATCGACCGATGCGGACCTATCGCTTTCGCCTTGCAGGCACCGGACACCCGATTAGCGAAGAAAGCGTGCTGTACGTCGGATCGTTCTTCATGCACGACGGAGACTTGGTGTTTCACCTGTTCTTGGTCGAAGCGCTATGAGCCTGATCAACCTTCTCGAACAGAGTGGCCGCCAGGCGCGGTACGAGCAGGACGACGCTGCGGCGGAGCGCGGGCGGCGGGCGCTGATGGCGTGCGCGGATACGGATTTCATCGACGACGTTCCACCCGAGTTGCTGACCGATGCCGTCGTCTCGGCGCTCGCGCTGCGGGACCGCGGTGATGCTGCGGTGGGGCAGCGCTTGCGGCGGGAGATGGAGCGGCTGCTGGAGCACGAGCGGGACGAGGCGATCAGGAGGCACGAGCCGTGAAAGCCTACTTCGTCCTGTCGCACCCCGAGGCTCGCCGTAGGGCCATGGCGACGGTCGCAGAGGCGCCCGAGGGCCACTCGGTCGCAATCGCCGAGCCGACCCGCACGATCGAGCAGAACAGCCTGCTCTGGACGCTGCTGACGGCGTTCAGCGAGCAGTTGCAGTGGCCGGTGAACGGCCGGATGGGATACCTGAGCCCCGAAGACTGGAAGGCAATCCTCTCCGCGGGCTTTTACCGCGAGACGCGAGTCGCCGAAGGTCTCGACGGCGGTCACGTCATGCTCGGCCAGTCGACGAGCCGCATGGGCAAGCGCGAGTTCAGCGACTTCGTCGAGTACATCCATTCGATCGCTGCTGCGCGCGGCGTGGAGATTCACGCGCATGCATAGCCTGAACAAGGCCGCGCCGACAGCCGCCGAGCGGCGGCACATCGTGCGCGTGAAGCAGTTGCCCTGCAGCGTCTGCAATGCGCCGGGGCCGTCGGAAGCGCACGAGCCCGAGCAGGGACTCTGGTTCTGCTCGATCGCGCTCTGTGCTGATTGCCACCGCGGATCGCTGCTCGGTTGGCATGGCCAGAAGCGCGCATGGACGATCCGCAAGATGAACGAACTCGACGGGCTGGCGGTGACGATCGGTCGCCTGTTCGGCGCGCCGGTACCAACGGCACAAGAGGAGTATCTGTGATGGCCCTGTTCGCTCAAGCCACCAACACCCAGGCCTATCTGAAGGCCGGCATCATGGGCTTTGCCGGCGACGGCAAGACCTACACCGCCACTGAGATCGCGATCGGGCTGGTCGAGCTGATGCGCGCCAGGAAGCTTGAAGCCGGCGACAAGCCGGTGATGTTCCTGGACACCGAGACCGGCTCCGACTGGGTCAAGCCGCGGTTCGACGCCATCAACATTCCGCTGTTCACCGCGAAGACGCGGGCGTTCGTCGACTTGCTGTCCGCTATCCGCGAGGCCGAGGCGTCAGGCTCGCTGCTGATCATCGACAGCATCAGTCACTTCTGGCGCAACCTCACGGAGGAGTACGCCGAGCGCAAGAATCGGCGGAACGGCCTGAAGTTCGAGGACTGGGCGTGGCTGAAATCCGAATGGGGGAAGTTCACCGACCTGTTCGTCAACAGCAAGTGCCACATCATCATGTGCGGCCGCGCCGGCTATGAGTACGACTTCTTCGAGAACGAAAACGGCAAGAAAGAGCTGGAGAAGACCGGCGTCAAGATGAAGGCCGAGACCGAGACCGGGTACGAACCGTCGATCCTGATCCTGATGCAGAAGCACCAGGACGAAGCGAAGGATGGCACTCGTCGAATCTGGCGACGCGCGACCGTCCTCAAGGACCGCTCGACGCGAATCGACGGTCACACGTTCGACAACCCGACGTTTCGCCACTTCCTGCCGCACATCGAGTTCTTGAACCTCGGCGGAATCCACGTCGGCGTGGACACCACTCGCAACAGTTCGGAGCTATTCGCAGACGACGGAGAGCCGCGTTGGCAGAAGGAGCGGCGCGCCAAGGAGATCGCGCTCGACGAGATCGCCGAAGTGCTGTCGAAGCACTTCCCGGGCTCGACGACCGACGCCAAGAAGTCGAAGGCCGACGCCTTGGAATCCGTGTTCGCGTCGCGGTCCTGGGAGCGGATCAAGACCTTCGATTTCGAGACGGTCGCCGCCGCCCGAAACGCCCTGTGGCTGAGGCTCGAGGGCACGCCGTACCAGTGGGTCAAGCCGCCGATTGCCGAGCCCGAACGCCAGCCCGGAGACGACGAGACCGAGCAGCAGGAGGAAGCGCTGCGCAAGGTCGCCTGATCAATGGGAAGCCCCGGCCGTGGCCGCAAGTGCGAATTTCACCTGAGCAGCGCATAAGCGGACCGGACACGGTCGGGGCGCCCGCCCTTTTCACCACCACCACCCAGGAGCCCCACATGCCGCACTACCATATCAGAGACACCGAAACCGGATCCCTGCGCCTGATCCGCGCCCGCACGCCAGCCGCCGCGCGTCGCTACGCGCTCGACACCCGGCTCGCCGTCGAGACGCTGACCAGCGAGCAGGTCATCGACATGCTGCAGCGGGATCGCGACCTGACGGTCGAGTCCGCCGGCGACGACGGGCCGGTCACGTCGGATGCCGATGCGCCGTCCGGCCTACCCGCCGGCACGCCCACGGCGGCGGATCTCGAACTGGACGAGAAGGCGGCGTGAAACTCCCCTACGAACGCGCGACCAGCGGCAAGGCCGCTCTGTCGGACATCGAGAAGACGCTACGCGCGTTCGGCTGCACCAGTTTCGGCAGCATGATGAACTTCGCCGAGGGCGTGCTTCTGGTGCAGTTCGAGCATCGTGGTCGACAAGTGTCGGTGAAAGCCAGCATCAGCGGTTACGCGGCTGCTTGGCTGCGAGCGAACCCGTGGCACGATCGACGCACCGGATCGAGGGTTGACTACGAGCGCAAGGCAAAGGAGATCGGTAGCAAAGCCGTCTACTCCGCCCTGCGAGACTGGATCAAGGGCCAGTTGACCGCAATCGAGTGCGGCATCCTGTCATTCGAGGGCGCCTTCCTCGGGCAGATCCTGATGCCGAACGGTCGCACCGTGCTCGAGCACGCGCAGACGGAGCGGTTGCTCCCGGCGCCTTCCCCGCCGACGTGAAGTCCTGAACCGCGGCCCAGCCGCCCGCCCGAGGAGAACGCCGAGCCTCATGCACGTCAGGCGTGACGCCGGGAGAGACCAGCACCGACAACCACCTGAGATCGCCTTGAGCCCCGCCCTACACGACCTGATCCGCCTGCTGGCCGACGTGGCCGCGCGTGCCCACGCGGAGGGCCGGGTGACCGGTTCCGGTATCCTGTTTGAAAAGCAACATCACGGGAGTCAGCCAGGTGCGCGCCGGCCTGTACGCAAGGTACTCGACCGACCTCCAGTCCGCATCGTCGACCGCTGACCAGTTCCGCGTCTGCGAGGCGCGGGCCGCCGACATGACGGTCGTCGCGCGACATGCTGACGACGGAATTTCCGGATCGACCCCGGTTGCCAAGCGGCCCGGCGGCCGCGCCCTGATGGCGGATGCCCTCGCTGGTCGTTTTGACGTGCTGATCGTCGAGTCGCTCGACCGGCTGTCCCGCGACAGCGTCGACCTCGAGGGGGTCGTCCGGCGGTTCGAGCACCGCGGCATCCGGATCATCGGCGTCTCGGACGGCTACGATTCGCACCAAGCCGGGCGCAAGGTGATCCGAGCGGTGCGCGGGATCGTGAATGAGCTCTACCTCGACGATCTGCGGGCGAAGACTCACCGCGGCCTGGCCGGTCAGTTCGCCCGCGGCTTCATCGCGTCCGGCCGCAGCTATGGTTACCGCATCGTCAAGGCCGAAGCCGGCAGCCGCTACGCGGTCGACGAGGACGAGGCGCGCTGGGTCCGTCACGTCTTCCGGCGCTTCGCGAGCGGCGACGGCGTGCAGAGCATCGTCTACGATCTGAATGCGCGCGGCGTGCGATCGGCGCGCGGCGGCGACTGGGCCGTATCCGCGGTCTATGGCAGCCCGACCGACGGCTCGGGCATGCTCAACAACCTGCTGTACGCCGGCGAGTTGGTCTGGAACCGGTCGCAGTGGCTGAAGGACCCCGACACCGGCCGGCGCCAGCGCATCCTGCGGCCGGCGCATGAATGGCAAATCCAACAGGTGCCGGAACTGCGCATCGTCGACGAGGTGGTCTGGCAGGCTGCCCGCAGCCGGATCGCGTCCACCCGGCGCGCCGCGACCATGCCAGGCGGCCGCGCGCCACGCACCCTGTTCGGCGGCCTGCTGCTCTGCCCGCACTGCGGCGCCCCGCTGATCGCCATCAACGCGACCAGGTACGGCTGCAACCGCCGGAAGGACCGGGGGCCGACCGCCTGCCCAGGCTTCTCGCTCAGCCGGCGCACGACCGACAGCCGGCTGCTGTCGACGATCCGCGAGGACCTGCTGGCGCCCGAGGCGGCCGCAGCCTTCGCACAGGAACTCCGGGCCGCGACCGATCGGCTCGGGTCAGCTGATACCGACGCGCGGAGGCGCCTGCAGGCCCTTGACGACGAGATCGTTAGGCTTGTCGACGCGATGGTCAAGGTCGGGGCGTCGGATGCCCTGGCAGCCAGGCTGCGGGAATCGGAGGCGGAGCGGCGCCGGCTCGCGCAGGTGCGCAGCGCTGCCGTGCCGCCGCCGAACCCCGCCATGATGTTCTCTCAGCTGCTGCTGCAGCTGCAGGACGCGATCGCCGAAGAGCCCGAACGGGGCCGGGCGGTGCTATCGAAGCTGATTCCGCCGGTCCCGCTGAGGGTGAACGGCGAGCGGGTCGAGGGACTGATCGACACCGGGATGATCGTGGAGCTGGCCGCCGGCGGGTCTATAGCCGGGGTTGCGGGGGCAGGATTTGAACCTACGACCTTCGGGTTATGAGCCCGACGAGCTGCCAGACTGCTCCACCCCGCGAACGGAGTATAACTCATCCAACTGTCGTACATTCTCCGACCATGAACTTTTGTTCGAACTGCGGCAGCGCGGTCGCGCTGTCGATTCCGCCCGGCGACAACCGCGAGCGCCATGTCTGCGGCAGTTGCAACACGATCCATTACCGGAACCCGAAGATCGTCACCGGGACGATCTGCACCTGGCACGACCGGATTCTGCTCTGCAAGCGGGCGATCGAACCGCGCTACGGCTTCTGGACGCTGCCGGCCGGATTCATGGAGATCGGCGAGACCGTCGGCGACGGCGCGATCCGCGAAACGCTCGAGGAATCCGGTGCGCGGATCGAGCTGCTCGGGCTCTATTCGGTGATCGACGTGATCCATGCCGAGCAGGTCCATGTCTTCTACCGCGGCCGGATGCTCGGGCCGGAGCTCGACCCGGGGACCGAGAGCCTCGAAGCGCGGCTGTTCACCGAAGCCGAGATCCCGTGGGACCAGCTGGCCTTCCTGACGGTGATCAAGACCCTGCGCTGGTTCGTCGCGGACCGTCGCGAACAGCAGTTCCCGCTGCATACCGAGTCGATCATGCAGCGGCCCCGCCGGCTCACCTGAGAACCCGTGAACGGCCACGACCGGCACGGCACGATGCTGCCCTGGATCGAGCCGCACCAACCGCTGCCGCCGCCGGAATCGGCGCAGCCCGAAGGCATCGTCGCCGCCGGCCGCGACCTGTCGGCCCGGCGGCTGCTGGAGGCCTATCGCAACGGCATGTTCCCGTGGTATTCGGCCGGCCAGCCGGTGCTCTGGTGGTCGCCGGACCCGCGGATGGTGGTCGAGGTCGCCGCGTTCGAGCCGAGCCGCTCGCTGCGCCGCACGGTGAAGAAGGTCCGGGACAGCGGCGTCTGGCAGGTGCGGCTCGATACCGCGTTCGTCGCGGTGATGCGGGGTTGCGCGTCGCCGCGGCCGGGCCAGGGCGGCACCTGGATCACGCGCGAGATCATCGCCGCCTATGCCGAGCTGCATCGCGCCGGTCATGCGCACTCGGTCGAAGTATGGCGCGGCGACGCCCTGATCGGCGGACTTTACGGCGTGTCGATCGGTCGGATGTTCTTCGGCGAATCGATGTTCACCCGGGTGCCCGACGCGTCAAAATGCGCCTACGTCGCACTGATCGCCATGCTTCGTCGCCTCGAGGTCCCCATGGTAGACTGCCAGCAGTCGACGACGCATCTCGCGTCGCTCGGCGGTCGCGAGATCTCCCGCACGCGCTTTCTCGCCGAAGTGCGGCGCCTGTGCGGTTTGCCCGGTCCGGATTGGTCCACCGCGTCGATCGATTGGCCGGCCTGACGTTCCCGGCCCGAAGTTCGATTGACAGGCTACGGTAGATTCGTGACACAGCTGAAGGAATTGCCGTTCTCCGCGCTGCAGTTCTACTCGACTGCGCCGTATCCCTGCAGCTATCTCACGGGCCATCAGGCGCGCTCGCAGGTCGCGACGCCGAACCACCTGATCAACGCCGACGTCTACAGCGAACTGGTCCGCGCCGGCTTCCGCCGCAGCGGCATCTTCACCTACCGGCCGCATTGCGACGGCTGCCGCGCCTGCATCCCGGTCCGCATCCCGGTCCGCGAGCTGGTCGACCGCCGCAGCCAGCGGCGCGCCCGCAGGCGGCACCGCGATCTGACCACCGTGGTCGCGCGGCTGGCGCTGGTGCCGGAGCACTATGACCTCTACCTGCGCTACCAGGCGGCGCGGCATGCCGGCGGCGGCATGGACCAGGACAGCCGCGAGCAGTATGCGCAGTTCCTGCTGCAGAGCAAGGTCAACACCCGGCTGGTCGAGTTCCGCTCGCCCGACGGCGCGCTGCGGATGGTCTCGATCATCGACATCCTCGACGACGGCCTGTCTTCGGTCTACACGTTCTTCGACCCGGCCGTCCCCGGCGCCAGCTTCGGCACTTACAACATCCTGTGGCAGATCGAGCAGTGCCGCGCGCTCGGGCTGCGCCATCTCTATCTCGGCTACTGGATCGAGCAGTGCCCGAGCATGTCGTACAAGGCGCATTTCCGCCCGATCGAGCAGCTGATCAACGGCCAGTGGGTCCGATCCGGAAACTAGGCTATGCACTGGCGCGCCCGGCGCTGTTCGCGCTCGATGCCGAACGGGCCCACGAGCTGACGCTGGCTTCGCTCGACCGGCTGGCGGCGCCGCCGCTCGGCGACGCTGCTGCCGCGGCCGCTGGCGCGGCGCTCGGCTTCGCGTTGGCCGGCCCACGCGTCGATGATCCGGTCGATCTGCTCGGCCTGGTCTTCCCGAACCGCGTCGGTCTGGCCGCCGGTCTCGACAAGGACGCCCGCCACATCGACGGGCTCGCCGCACTCGGCTTCGGCTTTCTCGAACTCGGCACGGTGACGCCGCTGGCGCAGCCGGGCAATCCGAAGCCACGGCTGTTCCGGCTGCCGCAGGCCGAAGCGCTGATCAACCGCTTCGGCTTCAATAACGCCGGGCTCGAATCGTTCATCGGCTCGGTCACCGCCTCGCGTACCTGGCACGGACGGCGCGCCCGCGAGCGACGAGATGCCCGCGGGGCACGGCCGGTGCTCGGGCTCAACATCGGCAAGAACGCCGCGACGCCGATCGAGCGTGCCGCCGAGGACTACCTGATCGGACTGCGCGGCGCCTGGCCGGTCGCCGACTATGTCGTCGTCAATGTGTCGTCGCCGAACACCGCCGGCCTGCGCACACTGCAGGGCGGCGACGAACTGACCGCACTGCTCGCCGCGCTCGACGCCGAGCGGACCCGCCTCGCCCGCGAGACGCGGCGCACCGTGCCGCTGCTGATGAAGGTCGCGCCCGACCTCGACGACTCGCAGATCGCGGCGATCGCGCTGGCGCTGGTCCGCTACGGCATCGACGGCGTGATCGCGACCAACACCACGCTCGACAAGTCCGCGGTGGCCGGTCTGCCGCACGGCGGCGAGGCCGGCGGCCTGTCGGGCCGGCCGGTGTTCGCCGCGTCCAATCGCGTGATTGCCGCGCTGCGCGCCGCGCTGCCGCCGAACTATCCGATCATCGGCACCGGCGGGATCTGCTCGGCGGCCGATGCGATCGAGAAGCACCGTTGCGGTGCCGACCTGGTGCAGATCTACACCGGGCTGATCTACCGCGGCCCGGCGCTGGTCGCCGAATGCGCCGGCGCGCTGCGCCGCGCCGGCGCACGCTGCGGCCGCGCCAACCACGATGCCGTCGATCTGCGCTGACCTCGCAGTGCCGGTCGTACTCGCGACGATCAACGCGCGCTATGCCCATGCGTCGCTGGGATTGCGCTATCTGCTCGCCAACGGCGGCCGCTGGCGCGACCGGACCGCACTGGTCGAAGGGGTCTGCGGCGGCGATCCCGAAGCGCTGGCCGACCGGATCCTGACGTACCGGCCGCGGGTCGTCGGGCTCGGCATCTACATCTGGAACGTGCGGCCCAGCGAGACGCTGATCGAGACGCTGCGCCGCCGCGATCCGGCGCTGACGATCGTGCTCGGCGGCCCGGAGGTCAGCCACGAGGCCGACCGGCAGCGGATCTGCGCACTGGCCGACCATGTGATCCAGGGGCCCGGCGAGATCGCCTGGCCGCGTCTGCTCGACCAGCTGCTGCTCGGACCCCGGCCCTTGATGAAGGTCATCGCCGGCGAGCAGCCCGACCTCGCCGCCCTCGCCTTGCCGTATCGCTGCTACAGCGATCGCGACCTGCGCGAACGGGTCGTCTATGTCGAGGCCTCGCGCGGCTGTCCGTTCAAGTGCGCGTTCTGCCTGTCGGCGCTCGACCGGACCGCCTGGCCGTTTCCGCTCGCGCCGCTGCTCGACGAGCTCGACCGGCTCCACCGCCGCGGCGCCCGCCGCTTCATGTTCGTCGACCGGACCTTCAACCTGAAGCCGGCGACCAGCGTCGCGATCCTCGGCTTCTTCCTCGAACGCATCGAGGCGCGGCCCGACGATCCGTGCTTCGTGCATTTCGAGCTGATCCCCGATCATCTGCCGGTGGCGCTGCAGGCGCTGATCCCGCGCTTTCCGCGCGGCACGCTGCAGTTCGAGATCGGCATCCAGACCTTCGACCCGGCAGTCCAGCAGCGGATCGACCGCCGCCAGCACAATGACCGTGCCGAGGCCAATCTGCGCTGGCTGATCGGGCAGTCGCAGGCGCACCTGCATGTCGACCTGATCGCCGGCCTGCCCGGCGAGACGCTGGCCGGCTTCGCAGCCGGCTTCGACCGGCTGGCCGCGATCGGGCCCGACGAGCTCCAGCTCGGCCTGCTCAAGCGGCTGCGCGGTACCCCGCTCGCGGACGCGGCGGCACGGCACGGCCTCGAGTTCGACCCGGAGCCGCCGTACACGGTCCGTTCGACCGGCGCGATGTCGGCGGACGAGATCGCGCTGCTCGGCCGGATCGCCCGCACCCACGACCGGGTCGTCAACAGCGGGCGGATGCCGGCGCTGGCCCGGCTGGTGCTCGGCGACGCACCGTTCGCGCGGCTGCGCGCGCTCGCCGAAGCACTGCAGGACCGCTTCGGCCGCGGCCATGCGATCGGCTTCGAGGCGCTGATCGAAGCGGTGGTCGACTGGCTCGCGGCCCGCGGCGAGCAGCCGCGCGAAGCGATCGAGGCGCTGGCGCGGCAGGACTATCGCGCCAGCGGCGCCCACGGCCGGCTCGCCTTCATGGCGCGCGGCGTCGCGCCCGGCGACGCCGCGCGGCGACGTGCCGCCGCCAGCGTCGCTGCCGATGCTGCCCCCAGCGCCGCCCTGCCACGCCAGGTACGCCGGCTCGCGACCATGCGCGACCAGGTCCGGTCCTGGCGGACGGCGTCCGAATGACGCTGACGGAATGACACTGGCACGCACTTCGAAGTGACACTGGCACTTACTTCGACCTGCGACGAAGTGTCCATCGAATCGCCCGCGATAGTCTGACGTTCCTCCGCTGCGCCGGAAACCCCGGACAGGCATGTCAGCTCGAAGGCCGAATCCAGCCAGGGAACTGGCGCTGCTGCTGGCCCTTTCCACGCTTTGGGGGGCTTCCTACGGCTTCATCAAGGTCGGGGTCGAATCCATTCCGCCGATCACGCTGATCGCGGCGCGGACCTTGATCGCCGGGGCGATACTGGCGCTGGTCATCCGATGGCGTGGGCTTGCGCTGCCGGCAGACGCGACGACATGGCGACGGTTTCTCTTTCAGGCGTGCCTCAACAGCGTGATTCCATTCACACTGATCGCCTGGGCGCAACAGACCACCGATGCCGCGCTGGCAACGGTTCTCAACTCCACCTCGCCGATCTTCACCTTTCTGTTCACCGCGCTGATCACACGCCACGAGGCGGTGACGGGGCGCAAGCTGTTCGGCGTCGGTGCCGGTCTCGTGGGCGTCTGTCTCATCGTCGGAGTTCGAGCGCTCGACGGTGTCGGCCGAGAACTCTGGGCGCAGCTCGCCATCGTGGCGGCCACGATCTGCTATGCCGGGGCGGCGATCTTCGGAAGGCACTTCAAGGGCCTCGATCCGATCCTGCCGGCGGCGGGGTCGATGATCTGCGGAGCCGCGATCCTGATTCCTGCGAGCCTGGTGATCGAGCGACCCTGGACCTCGGCGCCGTCAACGGAGTCGCTGCTCGCCTTGCTCGGGCTCTCGGTATTCTCCACGGCGCTCGCCTTCGCGATCTACTTCCGCCTCATCGAGACGCTCGGGTCGGTCGGGACCGCCGCCCAGGCCTACCTGCGGGTACCGATCGGCGTCGCGATCGGTATCGTTTTCCTCGGAGAGAGCCTGACGGCAACCGGGGTGATCGGTCTGTCGTGCGTCATCGCCGGCGTCGTGGCCATGACCGTTCCGGGTCGTCCGAAGGCGCCGGCAGGTCGGGCCGGCGGATGAGCCCGTCACCACTTGTTGCGCAGCTCCCGCAACTTGGCGAACACGGTCTTCCGGTCCGGCCGCTCCGGCAGGTCGGGGTACTGCTCGCGCAGCGCCGCGATGACCGCCGCGCTGGTCAGCCGCATGAAGGTGTTGAAGCGGCGCTCGTCGCCGAGCGTCGTGACCTTGGCGGTGGCCGGATCATGGCCGGTCACGGCCGGCAGCCATTCGGCCGCGGCGGTGTTGCCGGGCTCGCGCGCCAGCGTGAAGCGCAGATTGTTCTCGATGTAGTCGTGCCCCGGATAGACCGCGGTCTCGTCGGGCAGCCCGGCGAGTTGCTCGGTGAAGGTCGTGTAGAGGTCCTCGACGTTGCCGCCGTTGTGACAGTTGCCGGCGCCGGCATTGAACAGCGTGTCGCCGGAGAACAGCGCCGGCCGATCGCCGTGGGCGCGCAGGCAGATGTGACACATCGTGTGGCCGGGCGTGTCGAGGCATTCCAGCTCGACGCTGCGGCCGACCCGGATCACGTCGCCGGCGCCGACGCCGCGGTCGACCCCGGCGATCTTGCCGCCGGCACGATGATGCGCGATCAGCCGGGCCCCGGTCGCCGCGACCATCGCCTCGTTGCCGCCGGTGTGGTCGTGGTGCTCGTGGGTATTCAGGATCTGGGTGATCCGCCAGCCGCGCGCTTCGGCCGCCGCCAGGCATTTCCGATGGTCGAGCGGATCGATCGCCAGAGCCTCGCCGGTTTCGCCGCAGGCGATCAGGTAGTTGTAGTTGCGATAGGCATTACCGGTCCAGATCCGTTCGACGATCACGGCTGCTCTCCGTTGCGGTGAAACGTCCGACGGTACCACGCACCGACGGTCGCTGCCGCCGGACGGACGGCGGCTCGCCGCGGTGCTCCGAGGACGGCGATCGCGCGCGATCCCGGCCGCGCGCCGCCGTCGCTCCTGACCGGCCGGCCGGTTCCGGCAATCGCCTGCCGTGCCCCACCGGTCAGTGACGAATTGCAAAATCGCCGCGGCGGGCCGAATGTGACCAGCGACGGAACGTCCGCTCGCGGCACGGACCGACACCCGGGCCGATGCGGCCGGATTCGCAGAGCAAGCAGGCAGGAACCGACCTTGTCCGATAGTGCAGTCACCGCCAGACCGTCGCAGCGCGAGCAATCGAGCAGCGCCGACGTGCTGCGCGAAGTTCTCAAGCTGATGTCGGTGCACGCGTCGGACTATCTGCCGCAGACCTACGCGCTCTGGCATGCCTTCGCCCAGCGCAGCAATGCGGCGCTGGTCGCCGCGCTCACGCCGATCGTCGCCAGCGGCAACCGGTTGACGCGCCCGGTCAGCGACGAGCTGTACCGGGCGCTGCTCGAGCCGCGCAGCGATCCCGCGCTCGACGAGACGCGGCAGATGCTGATGCAGGCGATCGACACGATGTCCGCGACGATCGACGACGCGGCCAGCAGCAATGCGCGCTTCACCGGCCATCTGACCGAGTTCAGCCAGGGCGTCGCGACCTGCCGCACCCCCGGAGCCCTGGAACAGTACATCACGATGATCGCCGAGCAGGCACGCCGCTCGGCCGACGAACTCGCCCACGTGCAGCAGAAGCTGCAGCAGAACGAGACCGAGCTGCGGCAGATGAATCAGGACCTCGCGCAGGTTCGCGAGGAGGTCTTCCTCGACGTGCTGTCGGGCCTGCCGAATCGGCGGCGATTCGAGGTCGCCTTCACCGAGCTGTCCGAAGCGGCACAGCGCAGCCAGACGCCGTTGACGCTGCTGCTGATCGACATCGATCAGTTCAAGTCGATCAACGACCGCCATGGCCATCCGCTCGGTGATCGGGTGATCGAAAGCGTCGGCGCGGCGATCAAGGCATCGGTCAAGCCCCGCGACGTCGCCGCGCGCTACGGCGGCGACGAGTTCGCGGTGCTGTTGCCGGCGATCTCGGCGGCCGAAGGCACCACGATCGGCGAGTACATCCGGCGGATCGTCGAGCGGACCCGCATCCCGTCCGCCGGCCAGGCCGCCGCGGTCGATGGAATCACGGTCTCGATCGGCGTCGCCAATCTGCGCAGCGGCGAGTCGTCGCTCGAATTGCTGCGACGCGCCGACGGCGCGCTCTATACCGCCAAGCGCAGCGGCCGCAACCGCGTCCAGAGCGTCGACTGACGCCGAGCGCTCACCCGCCCCGCGCTCCGGACGATCGGCGCCGGCCGGCCGTTCCGCCCACGCATCGAGCTCGCGCCGCCGGGTCCTCGCGCTGGCCACGAACGCCGGTCACGACTAGCATCGACCGATGAGCGAACGCGGTGCCCGTCCGGAGGATCCACGATGACGTCCACGCCGGCAGCGCCGAACGACAGCGGCACCGAAGCCCGGGTGATGGACTGGCTGCGACTCGCCTATGCCGGCGAGGTCACCGGCGGCAGCCAGCATGCGCGACCGGAAGCGGCCGCCGAGCAGCTGGCCGGCTCTCCCGAACTGGCGCGAGCGCCGGCGGTCGGCTGGGCCTGCGGCGACGCCGCGGTGCTCGCCCCGGCGATCGCCGCGGCGCCGGTTGGGGCCGACCAGCCCGACGGACCGCTGCGCTTGCCGCCGCTCGCGGCCGTCACGCACTCGAGCCTGATCCGGCTGCCGGAGTACGCCGACCGGCTGCGCGAATGCGCGCGCCGATTGCTGGCCGCCGGCGCCGACCCGAACGCCCGCTTCGGCAACCGCCTGGCACCGGCATCGCTCGCCGAGCCCGCTGCCGAACAGCCGCTGTCGGCGCTCTACGGCGCCGCCGGCGCTCACCAGGATGCCGCGATGACCCGGCTGCTGCTCGAAGCCGGCGCCGACCCGAACGACGGCGAATCGCTCTATCACGCGCTCGGCTCGGCCGAGTGCACGCGGCTGCTGCTCGCCGCCGGTGCGCGGATCGCCGGCACCAATGCGATCTACCGGGCACTCGATCTCGACGATCCGGAGCCGCTGTCGCTGCTGCTCGCCCACGGCGGCGACCCGAACGAGCCGGCACCGGGCGAGCCAACCAGCCGGTTCGGCTCGCCGCTCGCGTGGGCGATCCGGCGGCGCTGCTCGCTCCGGCATGTCGATGCACTGCTGGCTGCCGGCGCCGATCCGCGTTCGGCAACGCCGGACGGCGTCGCCCTCGATCGGCTGGCGCTGCGCTACGGGCTCCCCGCGATCGCCGCCCGGCTGCGGGCCGCCGGCGCCGGCAGCGCCGCCGCGGACGATACGCCGTGCGACCGGTTCGTCGCCGCCTGCGCGGTCGGCGACGAGGCCGCCGCGCGCGCGATCCTGGCCGCGAACCCCGGCGTCCGTGCGCAGCTGGGCGAAGCCGAATGGCAACTGCTGCCGGAGCTCGCGGCTGCCGGCGCGCGCAGCGCGGTCGAGACGATGGTCCGGCTCGGCTGGCCGATCGCGGCGCGGGGTGGCGACTGGCAGGCGAGCGCGCTGAATCACGCCGTGTTCCGCGGCGACGCGACGCTGGCGCGCTGGTTGCTCGGACACGGCGCGCAATGGACCGAGCTGCACGGTTTCGGCGACAACGCCTGCGGCACGCTCGCCTGGGCCTCGTGCAACCAGCCGATCGCCGGCGGCGACTGGATCGGCTGCGCCGCGGCGCTGCTCGCGTCCGGCATGCCGCGCGGCCGCGTCGACGATCACCAGCCCGACGTCCTCACCATCGCAGGCCAGGCGCGCCGCTTCGCGCCGCCGGTCGCCGAACTGCTGCGCGAACGCTGACGGGCGCGACGGCAGCCGCAGCCGGAACAGCCCCTGGGCGCTACCCGGCCTCCGGGCGCTGCCCGCGGAGGCGCTGCCCGAGGCGCGCTGGCGCTACCCCAGCAGCTGGCGATGCACCGCGATCGCCTCGGCGATGAACGGCATCAAGCCGGTATCGGCCGCGTGGTCCGGCCTCTCGTCCGCGCCGCCGGCGCCGGCCCGCACGCCGGCGCGGGCATCGAGATAGCCGAGCAGCTCGCGCCGCATCCGCGGTGCCCAGAAGTTGCGCAGATGCTGAGCAGCACCGAGCAACGCCGCGTCGCGATCGGGCATCGCTTCGAAGAAGCGGCCGATCTGGTTGGCCATCTTGATCAGTTGATCGACTGACATAGCGCGGTCTCGGCGCGGGCGAGCCGCGCAGGATGCGTGTAGGCGACCGCATGCTGGCCGCGGGCGAATCCGACCAGTGTCAGGCCGCAGTCGCGGGCGACGTCGACCGCCAGCGTGGTCGCGGCGGACACCGCGGCCAGCAGCGGTACGCCGCCGATGACGGTCTTCTGAACCATTTCGACGCTGGCGCGGCTGCTGACGACGATGAAGCCGCCGGCGGCGTCGAACGACGAGCGGGCCAGCGCACCGATCAGCTTGTCGAGCGCATTGTGCCGGCCGACGTCCTCGCGGACCAGTTCGACCCGCCCGTCGGAAGCGCTCCAGGCGGCGGCGTGAACCGCGCCGGTAGCGTCATGCAGCGTCTGGCGCGCGCGCATCTCGAGCAGCGCGCGCTCGATCGCGGCCGGCGCGATGCCGCCGCTGCCCGCGGCCGGCGCCGGCAGCGGCGGCAGCACGCGAACCACCTGCGACAGCTGCTCGACGCCGCAGAGCCCGCAGCCGGTCCGACCGGCGAGCGCCCGGCGCTGCCGCTTGAGCCGGTCGAACGCGGCACCGGCGACCCGCAGCCGCAGCGTGATGCCATCGGCGCCGTCGCAGGCGTCGAATTCGAGCAGCTGCGCCGGCGAATCGATGATGCCCTCGGACAGCGAGAAACCGAGCGCGAAATCGTGCAGATCGAGCGGCGACGCCAGCATCACCGCCTGCGCGATGCCGTTGTACTCGAACGCGACCGGCGTCTCGATCGCGACCGCCTCGACCGTGTGCGTCCAGCTCGCGCCGCGGCGCAATTCGACCGGCTGCGAGCGCCAACCCGGCTCGCGATCGCCCGGCTCGCGATCGCTGGCGCCGCCGCTCACCGGACCTCTGCCGCGCCGCCGCCGGCGATCGCACGCGCGGCAAGCAGTTGCTGCTGGACCTGGTCGAAGCGCCGGTACGACTGCTGCCACGCCGACGGCTGCATCACCGGCAACACCTGGACCGCGGTGACCTTGTACTCGGGGCAGTTGGTCGCCCAATCCGAGTTGTCGGTGGTGATCACATTGGCACCCGACTCGGGAAAATGGAACGTGGTGTAGACCACCCCCGGCTGGACGCGGTCGGTGATGGTCGCGCGCAGCACGGTCTCGCCGGCGCGGCTGGCGATGCCGACCCAGTCGCCGTCGCGAATGCCGCGCTCCTCGGCGTCGTGCGGATGGATCTCAAGCCGGTCCTCGCCATGCCATTGGACATTGGCGGTGCGCCGGGTCTGCGCACCGACGTTGTACTGCGACAGGATCCGGCCGGTGGTCAGCAGCAGCGGAAAACGGCGGGTGACCTTCTCGTCGGTCGGCACGTATTCGGTGACGAGGAAGCGGCCCTTGCCGCGGACGAACTGGTCGACGTGCATGATCGGCGTGCCGTCCGGCGCGGCGGCGTTGCACGGCCACTGGATGCTGCCGAGCTGGTCGAGCCGCGCGTAGCTCACGCCCTGGAAGGTCGGCGTCAGCCGCGCGATCTCGTCCATGATCTCGGACGGATGGCGGTAGTTCATCGGGTAGCCGAGCGCTTCGGAGAGCCGCACGGTGATCTCCCAGTCGGCGAGCCCGGTAATCGGCTTCATCACCTGCCGGACCCGCGAGATCCGCCGCTCGGCGTTGGTGAAGGTGCCCTCCTTCTCGAGGAACGATGACCCGGGCAGGAACACGTGCGCGTACTTGGCGGTCTCGTTGAGGAACAGGTCCTGGATGACGATGCAGTCCATCGCCATCAGCGCCGCCGCGACGTGCTGGGTATTCGGGTCGGACTGGACGATGTCCTCGCCTTCGCAGTACAGCCCCTTGAACGAGCCGGCCAGCGCGGCGTCGAGCATGTTCGGGATCCGCAGCCCCGGCTCAACGCCGATCGCGACGTTCCAGGCCTGCTCGAACTGGGTCCGCGTCGCGGTATCCGACAGGTGGCGATAGCCCGGCAGCTCGTGCGGGAACGAGCCCATGTCGCAGGAGCCCTGGACGTTGTTCTGACCGCGCAGCGGATTGACGCCGACCCCGTCGCGGCCGAGGTTGCCGGTCGCCATCGCGAGGTTGGCGATACCGATCACCATCGTCGAGCCCTGGCTGTGCTCGGTGACGCCGAGGCCGTAGTAGATCGCGGCGTTGCGATGCCGCCGGCCGTCGTCGCCGACGTAACCGGTCGCGAACAGCCGTGCCGCAGCGCGGATCTCGGCGGCGGGAACGCCGGTGACCTCGGCCATCGCCTCCGGCGAATTCTCCGGCCGCGCGACGAACGCGCGCCAGTCGGCGAACGACTTCGGCTCGCAGCGCGCCGCGACGAACGCCTCGTCGACCAGCCCTTCGGTGACGACGACATGCGCCAGCGCATTGATGATCGCGACATTGGTGCCGGGCTTGAGCTTCAGGTGATGATCGGCCTGCACGTGCGGCGAACGGACCAGGTCGATCCGCCGCGGATCGACGACGATCAGCCGCGCGCCCTGCCGCAGCCGGCGCTTCATCCGCGAGCCGAACACCGGATGGCCGTCGGTCGGGTTGGCGCCGATCACCATGATCACGTCGGTCTGCTCGATCGAGCGGAAATCCTGCGTGCCGGCCGATTCGCCGAGCGTCTGCTTGAGGCCGTAGCCGGTCGGCGAATGGCAGACCCGGGCGCAGGTATCGACGTTGTTGTTGCCGAACGCGGCCCGCACCAGCTTCTGCACCAGGTAGGTCTCTTCGTTGGTGCAGCGCGACGACGTGAGGCCGCCGATCGAGTCGCGGCCGTGCTCGGCCTGGATCGCCCGGAAACGCGCGGCGGCATGGGCGAACGCCTCGTCCCAGCTCACTTCACGCCATGGATCGGTGATCCGGTCGCGGATCATCGGCTTGGTGATCCGGTCGGCATGGGTCGCGTAGCCCCAGGCGAACCGGCCCTTGACGCAGGCATGGCCCTCGTTGGCGCGGCCGTCTTTCCACGGCACCATCCGCACCACCTGCTCGCCCTTCAGCTCGGCGCGGAAACCGCAGCCGACGCCGCAGTAGGCGCAGGTCGTGATCACCGAGCGGCTTGCCTGGCCGAGCGCGATCACCGATTTCTCCTGCAGCGTCGCGGTCGGGCACGCTTCGACGCAGGCGCCGCAGCTGACGCACTCCGACGCCATGAACGGCTGGTCCTGGCCCGGCGACACGCGCGAGCCGAAGCCGCGGCCGCTGATCGTCAACGCGAACGTGCCCTGGGTCTCTTCGCAGGCACGGACGCAGCGGCTGCAGACGATGCACTTGCTCGGGTCGTAGCTGAAATACGGGTTCGACTGGTCCTTGGCCTCGGCCAGGTGGTTCTCGCCGATGTAGCCGTAGCGGACCTCGCGCAGCCCGGTCGCGCCGGCCATGTCCTGCAGCTCGCAGTTGCCGTTGGCCGAGCAGGTCAGGCAGTCGAGCGGATGGTCGGAGATGTAGAGCTCCATCACGTTGCGACGCAACGCCTGCAGCTTGTCGGACTGGGTGCGGACCTGCATGCCCGCTTCGGCCGGCGTCGTGCACGACGCCGGATAGCCCTTGCGGCCTTCGATCTCGACCAGGCAGAGCCGGCACGAACCGAACGCCTCGAGGCTGTCGGTGGCGCAGAGCTTCGGCACCCGGACGCCGGCTTCGGCGGCGGCGCGCATCAGCGAGGTGCCCTGCGGCACCGTCACCGTGACGCCGTCGATCTCGAGCGTGACGGTCGCGGCCGCCGTCCGCTTCGGCGTACCGTAGTCGCGTTCCCTGAACAATTCGAGCATGTCAGCGTTCACCGGTTGTCAGGCGGCCTCGCGGCGCGGGGCCGCGAGGCCGAAGTCCTCGGGATAGTGGTCGAGCGCCGACAGCACCGGATACGGTGTCATCCCGCCCATCGCGCAGAGGCTGCCGTGCAGCATCGTGTCGCACAGGTCGCGCAGCAGCACCGCCTGCGCCGCGCGGTCCTGGCCGGCGACCAGCCGGTCGATGACCTCGACGCCGCGGGTCGAGCCGATCCGGCACGGCGTGCACTTGCCGCAGGATTCGATCGCGCAGAACTCCATCGCGTAGCGCGCCAGGCCGGCGAGGTCCGCGGTGTCGTCGTGGACCACGATGCCGCCGTGCCCGACCACCGCGCCGACCGCCGCGTAGGCCTCGTAGTCCAGCGGCAGGTCCCATTGCGCCGGCGGCAGGTAGGCGCCGAGCGGCCCGCCGACCTGCACCGCCTTGATCGGCCGGCCGCTGGCGGTGCCACCGCCGAACTGCTCGAGCAGCTGCCGCAGCGTGACGCCGAACGCCAGCTCGACCAGGCCGCCGTGCCTGACGTTGCCGGCCAGCTGGATCGGCAGCGTGCCGCGCGAACGGCCGACGCCGTAGTCGCGGTACCAGCCGGCGCCGCGCGCCAGGATCGCCGGCACCGCGGCCAGCGTGATCACGTTGTTGATCAGCGTCGGCCGGCCGAACAGCCCGGCTACCGCCGGCAGCGGCGGCTTCGGGCGCACCATGCCGCGCTTGCCTTCGAGACTCTCGAGCAGCGCCGTCTCCTCGCCGCACACGTACGAGCCGGCGCCTTTGCGGATCTCGAGCCGGAACGCCCGGCCGCTGCCGGCGACGTCGTCGCCGAGCCAGCCCGCGGCAGTCGCCGTCGCGACCGCCGCCTGCATCGTCGCGATCGCATGCGGATACTCGGAACGGATATAGACGTAGCCCTGGGTCGCGCCGACCGCGAGCCCGGCGATCGCCATGCCCTCGATCAGCATGAACGGATCGCCCTCCATCACCATCCGGTCGGAGAACGTGCCGGAGTCGCCTTCGTCGGCGTTGCAGACGATGTAGCGCTGCGGCGCCGGCGTCGCGGCGACGGTCTGCCACTTGCGGCCGGCCGGGAACGCCGCGCCGCCACGGCCGCGCAGGCCGGAATCGAGCACCTCGCGGATCACGTCGGCCGGGGCCAGCGCGGCGGCACGCCGCAGCCCGGCCCAGCCGTCGAGCGCTTCGTAATCGGCGAGCGAGCGCGGATCGACGATGCCGACCCGCGCGAACGTCAGCCGCTGCTGCGCGGCCAGATACGGGATCCGCTCGGTCGGCCCGAGCGCGGCCGGATGCGCGACGCCGCCGGCACGCGCCGGGTCGTGGAAGCCGGCGTCGAACAACGCCGCGACATCGCCGGCCGCGACCGGACCGTAGCCGACCCGTCCGCCGGCGGCCGCGACCTCGACCAGCGGCTCCAGCCAGAACAGCCCGCGCGAGCCGTTGCGGACCACCTCGACCGCGATGCCGCGCGCGGCCGCTTCGGCGCGGACCGCCGCGGCGACCGCGTCGGCGCCGACCGCGAGCGCGGCGGCGTCGCACGGCACGTAGATGCGCACCGGCGCCGTCATGCCGGGCTCCGGGCCGATCCGGGCGAAGACCCGGCCGGCATGGTCAGCGTAGTAAGCAGCGCATCGAGCCGCTGCGGCGTCATCCGCGCATGCGGTTGCGCGGCGGCATCATCGTCGACCAGCAGCGCCGGCGACGACGCACAGAGGCCCAGACAGTAGACCGCCTCCAGCGTGACCGCACCATCTGCCGACGTCTCGCCGGCGCGACAGGCCAGGCGCCGTTCGGCATGGGCGAGCAGCGCGACCGCACCCATGGCCCGGCAGGCCTCGGCCTGGCAGACGCGAACCGTATGCCGCCCCGGCGGCGTCGCCCGGAAATGGTGGTAGTAGCTGACGACGCCGTGCACCTCGGCGCGCGACAGGTTGAACGCGGCCGCGATCGGCTCGACCGCTTCGCCGGGTACGCAGCCGAATGCCGCCTGCACGTCGTGCAGCGCCGGCAGCAAGCCGCCGGCGCACTCGCGATGCGGTTCCAGCAATCGTTCCAATCGCGCGGGATCGAAGGACAAGCGGCAGTCTCCAGCTCCGGCTGTTCGATGCCGAAAGTCTACATGTCCGGCCACTATACGAACCGGAAACATCACCGGCAATATGCCTGTTCGCACCGCAACAATAGGCTGTTAATATCCTATTTTGACCAGCCGCCCGTCGCTGCCCGGGATCCGATGACCGACGTGACGATCGAGCCGCGATTGACGATCCGCAGCAACCGCCGGACCGTCACCGGTGGCAATGCCGCCCGCGGCAATGCCGGCGACGGAAGCGGCGGCGCACTGTCGCCGCGCGCGATCGCGCTGCTGGTGCAGATCCAGCAGCACGGCAGCCTGGCCGCCGCCTGCGGCGCCGATGCGATGTCGTACCGCCATGCCTGGCAACTGCTGCGCGAAGCCGGGGCGGTGTTCGGCGAGCCGGTGGTGGTGATGGCGCGCGGCAAGGGGTCGCGGCTGACACCGCTCGGCGAGCGGATCGCCTGGGCCGAACGGCGGATCCGCGCCCGGCTGACGCCGCTGCTCGACACGCTCGCCTCGGAAGTCGCGACCGAGATCGACAAGGTGCTGTCGGCGCCCACGCCGGAACTGCGCATTCATGCGAGCCACGGCTTCGCGGTGCAGACGCTGCACGACTTCCTGGCCGCCGACGAAGTCGGCCATGAACTGCGGTATTGCGCGACCAGCGAGGCGCTGGCCGCGCTGCGCAGCGGCGCCTGCAACGTCGCCGGCTTCCATGTACCGGCCGGACGCTTCGAGCCGACCGTGCTCGAGCACTATCGCCAGTGGATCGATCCGCGCCGCCAGTGCGCGATCACGGTCGCGACCCGGCGCCAGGGCCTGGTGGTCGCGCCCGGCAATCCGAAGCGGATCTACGAGATCGAGGACCTGGCCCGCGCCGGCATCCGTTTCATCAACCGGCAGCCCGGTTCCGGAACCCGGCTGCTGCTGGACCTCGAACTGGCCGACCGAGGCATCGACGCCGCCGCGGTCGCCGGCTACGAAAACTTCGAATACACCCACGCCGCAGTCGCCGCGTTCGTCGCGAGCGGCATGGCCGATGTCGGCCTCGCCGTCGAGGTGCCGGCGCGCCGGTTCGGCCTCGAATTCCTGCCGCTGACGACCGAGCGCTACTACTTCCTCTGCGATGCCCGCGCCGTCGCCGAGCCGCCGGTCGCCGCGATGATCGCGACCCTGGCGAGCGACGCCTATCGCGCCGCGGTCGACCGGCTGCCCGGCTATCGCGCCGATGACGCCGGCCGGGTCGTCGATGCGGCCGTGGCGTTTCCGGTGCTCGCCACTCCGGCGACTTCGGCCGCCGCTGCGGTGAACCGCGTACCGGCCCGCCGGTCGCGAATGCGGTCGGCGTCCTGATCGGCAACCCGGCGGCGGTTTCCCGGCAGGGCATCCTGCTTGCTGCAGCACGCCGGACGGGCAACGCGGAGCGTTGCGGGGGCGGACTTCGATGTTTTCGCTGACGGCGGGCTGGTTCGAACTGATCGTCCGGGCGGCCTGCATCTACATCGCGCTGCTGCTGATGGTACGGCTGAGCGGCAAGCGCACGGTCGGGCAGTTCACGCCGTTCGACCTGCTGGTGATGCTGCTGCTCAGCGAAGGCGTCAGCAACGCATTGAGCGGCTCGGAAGACTCGATCACCGGCGGCCTGATCATCGCCGCGGTGCTGATCCTGCTCAACTACGGCACGTCGTTCCTGACATCGCGCAGTCGCCTCGCCAAGCAGCTGCTGGAAGGCGCGCCTAAGATTCTCGGCCGCGACGGCCGTCTCGATCCGGCGGCGCTGCGGCGCGAACAGGTTGCCGAGGCCGACGTGATGAAGCGGCTGCGCGAAGAGGACATCGCGCTGACGGAAACCCGCGAGGTGCTGCTCGAAACCGACGGCAACATCAGTTTCGTGCGGCGGCAGCAGAGCTGACGGGCCTTCCGCGGGCCGATGAATTCCAGTCAATCGCGGATGAGCCGAAACCATTGGCGTCGGCTCGGGCTCTCGCGTACCTTGGCCGCCTGCTCGCCAGGAACGGTCCATGGTAAGAATCGCCGATCTCGTGCGCCCCGACGGCGTGCACGCCTCAGTCTACAGCGATGCCGCGATCTTCCGGCTCGAGATGACCCGGCTGTTCGGCCGGACCTGGCTGCTGGCGGCACACCATAGCCAGATACCGGAGGTCGGCGACTACGTGCTCTCCCGAATCGGCGACCAGTCCATCATCGTCGTACGCCAGACCTCCGACCGGATCGGAGCGTTCTACAACCGCTGTCCGCACCGAGGCGCGAGACTGAAGCATGCGGATAGCGGATCCGCGACCGCCTTCGTCTGTCCCTACCACGGCTGGTCGTTCCAGCTCGACGGTGCCGTTCGCTTCGTTCCCGCCCGCGAGGAGTACCCGGCAGGCCATTGCGACGGCCGAGGACTCGAGCGCGTCGCGAATGTCGCCACCTACCGGGGCTTCGTCTTCGTCAACGGCAGTGCCAGCCCGTCGGAACCCCTCGAAGAATTCCTGGGGCCGATGAAGGACGTCATCGACGATCTGGTCGATCGCGCGCCCGCGGACGACCTCGAGATCGCGCCCGCGCTGCTTCGCCATCGCTATCGCGGCAACTGGAAGCTGACCTTCGAGAATCTGAACGACACGATCCATGCCGGCGTGGCGCACGCGGTCGCAGCGCGCGTGGCGGACGCCATCATCGCCCGGGAACCAGCCGCCGCACAGGATCCGATGCTCGGACTGATGTCGGCCAACGGCAAGCCGGTCAAGTTCTTTCAGCAATTGCGGATGACGACGAGCCCGCACGGGCACAGTTACTTCGAAGCCCACATGCCGACCGCCTACCCTCCGGCGATTCACCGGGAATACTTCGAGACACTGGCGGGCGCTCGCGGCAACGCCGAGGCGGACCGGATCCTTGCCACGGCCCGGCATCTCGGCCTGCTGTATCCGGGTTCGACATGGCATGCCCGTTACCAGACGGTCCGTCTGGTTCAGCCGCTCGCGCCGGACCTGACCGAGGTGATCACGCTGTGCTTCCGGTTGAAGGGCGCGCCGGAAAGCACGATGGCCAGCGCGCTCGGCTACTGCAACGGCTCGAGCTCGCCGCTGTCGAGCGTCATCACCGATGATCTCGAGATCTACGAGGCCATCCAGCGCAATGCCACGAGCGGCGACGCCTGGCTATCGATCGGCCGCGGATACCGGCCCGGCCAGCCCGACGATCGGCAAGTTGCCGCCACCAGCGAGGCCTACATCCGCGGACAGTATGCCGCCTGGCAGCACCGGCTGCAGGAGGCCTGAAATGAAAACGCCCCCGTTGACACCCTTCGGGCGTCTCCCCCCACTGGGGGCGCCGCCAGCGGCCGGGCAAAGCCCGCTCCGCGGCGACTGCTTGGTTCGACCTGTTTCATGCGACGCGGGTGCTGCGTGGCGGGATGGAAAACTGAGATGCAGCGCAGCGCTCTGACGGAATCGGTCCGCGAGTTCATCGAATCCGAGCTCTGGCTCCTGGACAACGGGCAACTCTCGGAATGGCTGGATCTCTTCGACCCGCAGGGTATCTACTGGCTGCCCGTGAACCCGTCCGAAACGACGCCCGACCGGGCTCCATCCCTGGTCTATGAGAGCCGGCTCGCGCTCGAAGCCCGCATCCGGCGCCTCGAGGATTCCCGGATCGTGCCGCAGCTGCCCGCGTCGCGCACCTGCCGATTCCTGAGCGGGCTGGTGTGCCGTGCGCTGGAGGACTCCCTGATCGAAGCGCGAGCCAAGTGCCTGACCGTCGAAGCCCGGCCGCTCCACGACCCCGCCGATCCGCAGCGGATCTTCGCCGGCGTCTCGACCTACCGTTTGGTCCGGGTTGGAGAATCGTTCAAAATCCGGCAGAAGCGAGTGGATCTGGTCAATAGCGAAGCCGGACTTCATGGAGTGTCTATCCTCCTGTGAGTCCTCGCCCGGAGGCAGGGATGGAGTTGCGTCAGCTCAGATACTTCCTGAGTGTCTTGGAGCACGCAGCGTTCAATCGCGCGGCCAGTGCGACCCACGTCACGCAGCCGGCACTGTCGAAAAGCATGAAGGCGCTCGAGGACGAGCTGGGCGTCGAGCTGCTCGATCGCAGCGGGCCTCAGATCGTGCCGACCGCCTTCGGCAAGATCCTGGCGCGCGCCGCCCACCGCGTCGATGGCGAGCTGCAACGAGCGATCAAGGAGATCGATGCGCTGGCCGAGCGCGGTGGCGGAAAGCTCGTGATCGGCGGTGGGTCGTGCTGCGCTATCTGCTGCCTCCGACGCTGAAGCGCCTCCGCGAGCGGGATCCCTCGATGCAGCTCGCGGTGATCGTCGAAGGCATCGCGGTCTCGCTGCTTGCCTCCCTGACCCGCGGCGACATCGATGTCGCGATCTGCTCCCCGGTCGTCGATGATCTCGCTCCCGGCATCTGCCAGAAGCATCTGCTGCGCGATCGGATCACGGTGGTCGCCTACAAGGACCACCCGTTTCTCCGGGTGCCGCGGCCGACGCTGGCGGTCTTGACCCCAGACGCGGGGGGCATGCCGAGCAATCTGGAACGCGAGCGCCAGACACTCGAGCGCGCGCTGCTTGCCGCCGGGCTCCCGCCGCCACGGGTTGCCGTCGAGACGACGTCGTCGCCGATGGTCGCCCAGCTGCTCGACGGCGAGCAGCTCCTCGCCTATCTCCCGCTGATCGCACTGGAACTGGATTCCGCGGTCCGCGATCTGCGCAGCGTACCGGTCGAGATCCCGTGGCGCGAGCGCGATCTCTGCGTCTTCTGGCGCGACGCCAGCACGACGCTGCCGGCGATGACGACCTTCCTCGAATGCGTAGGCAGCGCGGCCGGCTCCCTCGACCTGCAGGATTCGATCGGCACGGCGGCGTCCGCCGGGTAGACAGGCCCGGCAGCCCGCCAGGGCGCGTTCCCGCTGCGGGCGGCGTCGCGATCGGCCGCGACCGGCCCTATGAATTCAGGCTATCCGAGCTTGTCTAGATTTCATTGGCGCGTCACGAACGCAGCGTCCAGAATGAGCCGCCACTGAGACAGCACCGGATCCGGACCGCCCCGATGAGCGCCTCGAGCAGCGTAGAACCCGACTTCGGCCAGGAGCATGTTCCGGGATCTCCCCGGATCGGCTTCCAGTGGCTGGGATCCGGCCCTGCCGTCGTCTTTCTGCACGGCGTCGGCGGCTGGCGGGGCAACTGGTTTCATCAGCTCGCCGACTTCGGTCGGACGCATCGGGCAATCGCCTGGGATGGGCGGGGATACGGGCTCAGCGAAGATTCGGCGGCAGCGAGCATCTCGATCGCGGACTTCGCGGACGATCTGCTGCGCCTGCTCGATCACCTGCGTATCGACCGCGCGCACATCGTCGGACTGTCGATGGGCGGCTTCATCGCCCAGGAGTTCTATGCGCGCTACCCGAACCGGGTCCGGTCGCTCGCACTGGCGGACACCGCGATCTCGCTGCGAAGCGTGCATGACGACGCGTTCGTACGCCGGTTCGTCGAATCACGCCGGATCCCGTTGACCGCGGGCAAGCGCATGGCGGACCTGGCAGCCGATTTCGCGGCGGGACTCGTGCTCGGTGGCAGACAGTCCCCGGTCTACCCGGCAGCGGTCGAGAGCCTCGCGATCCAGCGGACCGACGGATACCTGAAGGCCCTCGACGCGGTTGCCGCCTTCGACAACTCGCTCGACCATGCCGGCGTCCGGGTCCCGACCCTCGTCCTGGTCGGCGAGCAGGACGCGTTGACGCCGCCGTCGGCATCGCGCGTCCTTGCCGACCTGATCCCCGGCGCGCAATACGTCGCACTGGCGCAGGCAGGCCACCTGTCCAACCTCGAACAACCGCTGGCATTCAATCGCGCACTGCGGGATTTTCTCGAACGGAGCCACTCGTGACGGAGCCCGCAGCCATCGATCCGGCAGACCTGGTGCGCAGCGACGAAGTCCATCGCAGCGTGTATGTCGATCAGCGGGTGTTCGATCTCGAGATGTCCAGGATCTTCGAGCAGACCTGGATCTACTGCGGGCACGAGAGTCAGGTTGCTCGAACAGGTGACTACCATGCGGTCCGGATCGGCAACCAGGAGCTGGTCCTGGTACGTTCGTCCGAGCAGGACGTCAACGTCCTTTTCAATCGCTGTCCGCATCGGGGTGTCGAGTTGTTCGGCAGCGATCGCGGGCGAATCGGCGCGAAGCTCGTCTGTCCGTACCACGCCTGGAGCTTCGACCTCGACGGACGCTTCCGGGCGATGCCGGAGCCGGCCGGCTACGACGGCACCGGCCTCGACCCGCGCTCCGGGTCGTGCGATATCCGGCGCGCGCCCCGCGTCCGCTCCTATCGCGGTTTCGTTTTCGCCAGCCTGGCGGCGTCGGGACCGACGCTGGAGGCGTTCCTCGGCGACGCACGGATCGCGTTCGACGACATGTGCAACCGCGCACCCGATGGCGAGGTCGAGGTCGTCGATGTCCGTCACCGCGTCGTCCAGCAGTCCAACTGGAAGCTGTTCATGGAGAACCAGCTGGATGCGGTGCACGCGTCGTTCACGCATCAGTCTGCCGGCCGGGCGGCGGTCGAGACGGAACGCGTAGTGGCCGGTCGCACGGGCGTCACCCCGACCCGCTTCAAGCCGCTCTCGTCCGTCATGATTCCGATGAGTGCCTGGGACGCGTTCCGCACTCGCGGATTTCCGCACGGGCACTGTCTGCTGTCCGGCTACCTCGATCTCCGGCCCGACGAGCCCGAGCAGAAGACCTACGAAAAGCTGCTGAAAGACCGGCTCGGCGAAGTCGAAGCCGAAGCGGTCCTGAGCCGGAACATCCATCATGTCCTGATCTACCCGTCCCTGTCGGTGCAGCCGGCGATGCAGCAGCTGCGGGTGATCCGGCCGCTCTCTCCGACCACGACTCTCTCGGAACTCTGGCACTTTCGGCTCAAGGGCGCCCCCGAAGGCATCTACCGCCGCGCGCTGAACTACTTCAACGTCATCAATTCGCCGGCGACTCTCGTCAACGCCGACGACCTCGAGAACTGGACGCGTGCGCAGCGCGGGCTCTCGTCGGCCGGAGGCGACTGGGTCAGCTTCCACCGCGACGCGGGCCGCGACGAGCCCCTGGCGGACGGCGGCTTCCGCAGCACCAACGGCCTCAGCGAAGGCCCGATGCGTCACCAATTCTCGGCATGGCGCCGTTATATGGCCGGAGCGCGTTCATGAGCGTCGTGCCGGGCCTGAAACGCCTCGGACTGCTGCCAGCGGACGTGAACTGGGTCGGCGCCGCGCCGGCGATACGGCACGAGGTCGACCTGCTCCTGCAGTTCCAGGCCGCCTGCCTGGATCAGAAAGACTGGGCGGCCTTCATCGAGCTGTTCGCCGACGACGGCCTCTACTGGATGCCCGCGAACCCCCGGCAGACCACCCATGAAGGCCAGGTCAGCATCTTCGCGGAGGATCGCGACGCGATGGGTCTGCGGGCGCGGCGCATGAGCGATGCGACCGCCTGGTCGATGGCGCCACGGTGGGGCACGAGCCATCTGGTCGGCGGCGTCATGGTCTTTTCCGACCCGGCCGAGCCGGCCACGGTGACCGCGCTGTCCCGTTTCCAGGTCACCGAGCTGCGGCGCGACGCGGTCCGTACGTTCACCGGCAGCTATTGCCACCACCTGGCCGCGTCGGAAGCCGGCGGCTACCGGATCCGGCTGCAGCGCGTCGATCTGCTGACGGCGGAAACGCCATTCGACTACGTGCTCCAGGCCTGGCTATGAGCACCGAGCTCGCTGGGCGCGTCGCGGTCGTGACCGGCGCATCGCGCGGCCTCGGCCTCACGATGGCCTCGGCGCTCGTCGATGCCGGCGCGCAAGTCGTCATGACCGCGCGCACCGGCAGCCTGCCATTGCTCGAGCGGCGTTGCGCCGAGATCGGGATCGGAAAGCCCGGCACCACCTGCCTCGCACTGGCGGCGGACATCACGGATCCGGCCGCCTGCCAGCGCGTCGTCGCCGACACGCTCGCTGCGTTCGGACGCCTCGACATCCTGTTCAACAACGCCGGCCTCGGCATGAATCTGCTCGGTTCCCATGTTCGCCGAACCATCCCGTTCCACCAGGTTCCGGTCGCGATCTGGAAGCAGATCACCGACACCAACATCAACGGCACTTTCCTGATGAGCCGCGCTGCCATCGACCCGATGCTGAGGCAACGGTGGGGGCGAATCGTCAACCTCTCCACCAGCCTGTCGACGATGCCCCGTCCCGGCTTCTCGCCGTACGGCCCGTCGAAGGCCGCGATCGACGTGATGACCGCGATCTGGGCCCAGGAGCTCGACGGGACCGGAATCACGGTGAACTCGCTGCTGCCGGGAGGCCCGTGCGACACCGACATGATTCCGTCTGAGGATTTCCCGGAACGGGAGCAGCTGATCCCGCCCTCGGTCATGATCGGCCCGGCGCTGTGGCTGGCATCGGCGCGCTCCGACGGCGTCACCGGGCGACGAGTCACCGCCAAGCTCTGGCCGGCCGGCTCGCCCGATCCGGCCGGCGCCGCACTGGCGCCAGCCGTCATCCGCTCGTGAACGCGCTGCTCACCCGCGCGACCCGCGCTCTGGAGTGGATCGCCGCGCTCGGCCTGCTGTCGCTGATCGTCCTGACGTTTCTCGACGTGGTCGGCCGCTACGTCTTCAACTCGCCGATCGAAGGCACTTTCGAGTACGTCCGGATCCTGATGGCCATCGTCGTGTTCGGCGCGCTGCCGCTGGTCAGCGCCCGCAACGAGCATCTGCGCGCCGGAATGCTCGACCATTTCGTGCCCGACCGGCTGAATGCGATTCGCGAGCCGCTGATCCAGCTGGCCAGCGCCGCGATCCTCGCCCTGGTCCAGTGGCGCCTGGTCGTGGAGACTCAGTCGAAGTGGGAGGCCCGCGAAGTCTTCGCCGGCTTGTCGATCCCGCTATGGCTGCCGATCGGCTACATGGCGATCCTGTGCTTCGCGGCACTGCTGGCGACGCTGTCGGTCGCGGTCGCCGCCTTCGGCCGGGCGCTGCGGGCAGAGCTGCGATGAACGGCGCCGTGCTCGCCTTCGTCGCGTTGTTCGCGGTGCTGATCGCCGGGATCCCGATCGGCTACGCGATGGCCGTCGTCGGCACCGTCGCATTCGGGCTCACCATCGGCTGGGGCGCAGCGCTGAACCAGGTCGGCAATCTCGTCGCGGATACCGCGCTCAGCTACAACCTGTCGGTGCTGCCGCTGTTCGTGCTGATGGGATCGCTGTTCGCCCGCGCCGGGATGGCGGAAGACCTGTATGCCGCGGCGAACAGCATGATGGGCCACCGCCGCGGCGGCCTCGCGATGGCGACGATCTTCGCGTGCGGCGGATTCAGCGCCGTTTCCGGCTCGGCGCTGGCTTGTGCGGCGACGATGAGCAAAGTCTCGGTTCCGGTCATGCGAAGGTATGGCTACGCACCGGGCTTCGCCGCCGGCACGGTTGCCGCCGGAGCGACGCTCGACATCCTGATTCCGCCCTCGTTGACGATGGTGATCTACGCGATCATCACCGAGATCAGCCTCGGCAAGATCATGATCGCGGGCTTCCTGCCCGGCCTGCTCGCGATCGGCCTGTTCGTGCTGGCGATCCGAGCGATCACCACCTGGCGCCCCGACCTCGGCCCGGTTGCCGCGCGATCCTCGTGGCCGGAGCGTCTGCGTTCGCTGCGCGTCGTGATGCCGATCGTCCTGCTGTTCGCCTTCGTGCTCGGCGGCATCTATTTCGGCGTGTTCAGCGCCAACGAGGCAGCGGGAATCGGTGCGTTCGCGTCGATCGCGCTCGCCGTCGTCCGCCGCCGGGTCGGTTGGGCGATGCTGCTCGACGCGCTGGTCGATGCGGCCCGGATCTCCGCAATGCTGTTCGTCGTTCTGTTCGGGTCGATGATCTTCGCGAACTATGTGACGATCTCGGGTGCTACCCAGATCTTCAGCGCCTGGGTCAACGGCTTCGCCCTCAGCCAGTACGAGCTGATCGGCTTCATGCTGCTGGTCTATGTGCTGCTCGGCTGCGTCGTCGAAGGAACCGCGATGCTGCTGCTGACGGTGCCGATTCTCCTGCCGGTGGTCGTCGCGGCCGGCATCGATCCGATCTGGTTCGGCATCTTCGTGATCATCATGGGGGGCGTCGGCCTGATCCATCCGCCATTGGGGCTGCTGCTGTTCGTCGTCAAGGCAGCCGTACCCGACATCAAGCTGTCCAGCATCGTCTACGGGGTCCTGCCGTACCTCGTCGCCGAAGCGGTCCTGCTCCTGTGCATCATCGTGTTCCCCGGCATCGTCACGATTGCACCCCAGATGCTCAAGTAACCGGATCCGACCTTCAGGAGATCATCGTGAACTTCCGCCGCCACTGCCTCGCCGCTGCCGCACTCGTCGCTGTTGCCATCCACCTGCCCGTCGCGGCACAGGCGCCGGCCAAGCCGCCGGTGACGCTGCGCTTCGCGCAGCTGGTTCCGTTCACCCATCCTTATCACACCGGCATCATCCTGCCGTGGGCCGCCGACGTCGAGCGCGCGACCAACGGCCGCGTGAAGGTCGAGGTGACGACCGCGCCGCTGGGTCCGATGGCCCGCAACTACGACCTGGTCCAGCAGGGCATCGCCGACATCGCGGGCGGCAATCACCTGCTGAATCCGGGCCGGTTCGATGTGACCCAGATCATTCAGGGGTACGTCGGAACCGACTCCCCCGAAGCGGTATCGGTTGCGTTCTATCGGACCTACCGGAAGTATCTCGAGCAGGCGAACGAACACGTCGGCACCCACGTGCTCGCCGTCCACGTTTCGGGCGCCGCGCATATCTTCACGTCGAAGAAGGAAGTGAAGACCGTCGCCGACCTGAAAGGCGTCAAGCTGCTGGTCCCCGGCGTCGTGATGGGCAAGATGATCTCGTCGATGAGCGCCGTTCCGATCACCCGTGCGGTCCCTGAATACTACGACGCCGTCTCCAAGGGAATCGTGGACGGCGTGCTCGGCACCAACTCGGCGGTCAGCGGCTTCAAGGTGGAGCCGCTGATCGGCTATCAGCTCGAGATCCCGGGCGGCATGCACTTCAGCTCTTTCTTCCTGGTCGTCAACAAGGCCAAGTGGGAGAGCCTTTCACAGGAGGACCGCACCGCCATCGACAGCGTGTCCGGCGAACGGCTTGCCCGCCTGGCCGGCAAGGTCCTGGCCAAGCAGCAGGATGACGCGATCGCGGCGCGCAAGGCCGAAGGCCGCATCAAGACGACCGTCGCATCGGCTCCGGTCGTCGAGGACTTCAGGAAGCACCTGTCGTTCTTCGAAACCGAATGGAAGGCGGCCGCCAAGGCCAAGGGTATCGACGGGGACGCGGCATTGAACTTCTTCAAGCAGGAGGCGGCCAGCTACCGGCCCGCCTCCAACTGACCGGCGCGCAGCATGACGGTGGCCTGGTCCCCGGCGGAGCGCAGTCAGCGGCAGCAGCTGGCGGCGAGCCACCGCCTGGTAGCGCACCTCGGGCTCGAGGATCTGACCTACAATCACATCACCGCTCGGGTCCCAGGCGAAGAGACCTTCCTGGTCAAGCCGATGGGGCACATGTTTCGCGAGGTCACGGCATCGAACCTCGAGAAGTATCGTCTCGATGGCGAGCCGCTGATGGCCGGGGCGCCGCGGCCGCACGACGCACTGCTGGTCCTGCACGCTTCGGTGATGCGGGCGCGTCCGGAAATCGATTGCGTGATCCACACGCACTCGGTTGCCAACGTCGCGGTCTCGTCTCTCGACTGCGGGCTGCTGCCGATGTCGCAGCATGCGTTGACGCTGTACGGCCAGATCGGCTATCACACGTTCGGCGGCTATGAGTTCGACATCGCGATGCGCGAGTCGGTGGTCCGCGACCTCGGTGACCACAGCGTTCTGGTCCTGCGCAACCATGGTGTCCTGGTCGTGGGCAGAAGCATCGGCGAGGCGTATGTCCGGCACCATTTCTACGAAATGGCCTGCCGCACCCAGCTCGCCGCCGCCGCGGCGGCAGCGGCTGCCGGCTGCAAGATCGTCGTGCCGTCCGAAGCGGTCCGGCAGCATGCCGCTGCCCAGGTCGCCAGCACGATGGCCCGGGATGCCGGTTACAAGGACTGGCCGGCCTGCCTTCGGCTGGCCGAGAGCCTGTACCCCGACTACCGCAGCTGATCCGATGCGCCCGCTCGTGGCCGTGGTGCACGAATCGCCGCCCGAGGTGCAGGCTGCCTACCGCGCGGCCCTCGACGACGTGGCACGGCTCAGCTTCCTGTCGGGCGCCTCGGCGGACACGGCCGCTGCCGTCCTCGGCGAAGCGACCGGCTTGCTGACCTTCTTTCCACAGCGCGAGATCGCCTGCGAACCGCGGTTCCTGGCCGGGATCCGGTTCGTCCAGTGTCTGGCGGCCGGCCGCGATCGATTCCCGACCGATTGGTTTCCCGCTGCGGCGATCGCCTTCAATGAAGGCGCCGCGGCGTTGCCGGTCGCCGAGCATGCGGTGGCGCTCGTGCTGGCGGCTTCGAAGCGGCTCCTGCAGCAGCATTCGAAGCTTCGCGAAGGCGTATTCGATCAACGCCGCCAGAACCTGCGCCTGCGGGGCAGCCGTGCGCTGATCATCGGTCTCGGCAGTATCGGCCGGGAGGTCGCCCGATTGCTGAGCGCGTTCGGCGTGACGGTCGATGGGGTCAATCGCAGCGGGAAGACCACGGCACCGGTGAATCGCTGCACCGGCATCGACGGTCTCCCGGATCTGATCGAGACCGCCGACATCATCGTCGTCTGTGTCGAAGCGAATCCCGGCACGGCAGGGTTGATCGATGCCGAGCTGCTGGCGCGCATGAAGGCGTCGGCGATCCTCGTCAACGTCGCCCGCGCGGCCGTGATCGTCGAGGACGATCTCTACGCTCATCTCCAGCGGCATCCCGGCTTCACGGCCTGTCTCGACGCCTGGTGGATCGAGCCCCAGTACGACGGTCGGTTCGCGACCGCACGGCCATTCCTCTCGCTGCCGAACGTCGTCGGATCGCCGCACAACGCCGGCCAGGTGCCCGGAATCATCACGGACCTCGCCGTCGCCGCCGCGAACAAGCTCCGGCAGGCGCTCGAGGGCAGTTGAAAGGCAGGAATATCGATGTCCAGAGTCGCCTGTATCCCGTATGGTGCGTACTGGAGTTCGCCGTTCGCGAAGTGGCAGGGATCACTGTCGCATCTGCACAGCCTCGAGTTCGCCGCCTGGCAGGGGCGCCGGGAGCTTGCCGCCCGGCGCCTCGAAGGCGTCGCGATCGACTTCGGCGTGCTGGGCACGACGGTGCCGCAACGCGGCGCCTTCTACGGCTTGCCGTGGCTGACCGGAATGATGGGGTTCGAGCAGGTGGCCGGACCGACCGTGGCACAGGCATGCGCGACGTCCGCCCGGACGATCGCGCTGGCTGCCGACGCGATCGCCGCCAGCAGCGCGGACTGCGTCTTCCTGATGACCGCGGACCGCGTCAGCAACGGGCCGACGCTGTATCACCCGGATCCGGCCGGGCCCGGCGGCAACGGCACGACTGAAGCCTGGGTCATGGACAACTTCGGCCGGGACCCGTTCGCCCGGCTGTCGATGCTGCAGACCGCCGAGAATGTCGCCAGGCAAGAAGCGATCTCGCTGGCCGAGCAGCACGATGTCGCGCTGATGCGCTCGGCCCAGTATGCCGCCGCCCTCGCCGATGATCGCGCGTTCCAGCAGCGCTTCATGCAGCTGCCGTTCGAGGTACCGGATGGCAAGTTCCGCAAGATTCGGGCGGCGCTCGCCGGAGATGAAGGCATCCATCCGACGACTGTCGCCGGTCTGGCAAGGCTCGAGCCGGTTCTGCCCGGCGGCACCGTCACCTACGGCGCCCAGACGCATCCGGCCGACGGACATGCCGCGATGTTCGTGACGTCCGCCGAGCGCGCAACCGAACTGTCCAGCCGCCCCGAGATCCGGATCCGGATCCTCGGCATCGGCCAGGGCCGGGTCGCCAAAGGCTTGATGCCGCTGGCGCCGGTTCCGGCAGCGCAGGAGGCACTGCGTCGCGCCGGCCTGCCGGTTTCAGCGATCACCCATGTCAAGACACACAATCCCTTCGCGCTCGGGGATATCGTCCTGTCGCGAGCGCTCGAGTTTCCGCTCGAGAAGATGAATGGCTATGGCTGCTCGCTGATCTGGGGGCATCCGCAGGGGCCGACCGGGATGCGCGCGGTCATCGAGCTGATCGAACAGATGGTCGTCGAAGGCGGCGGCGTCGGCCTGTTCGCCGGCTGCGCGGCCGGCGACAGCGCGATGGCCGTCTTGCTGAGCGTCGAAGACGGCGCCGGCGCGTGACCCGGCCGATGCCGCCCGTGCACGACAGCATCGTTGCGATGCTGGATCGCGCCGCTGCCGATTTTCCGGAGCGGGCTGCGCTGGTCCAGGACGAGACCCGCTGGTCCTACCGGGAACTCCAGGCCTGCGTGGCAGGGATGGCCGCGATGCTCGCGACCCGGGCTGCCCCGGGCGCCCGGATCGCGACGGTGCTCGGCAATTCGCTGCTCGCCGCCGCGGCGCCCTATGCAATCGCGCGGGCCGGGGCGATCCACGTGCCACTGAACCCGCTCTACACGCCGCACGAACTCGGCCACATGATCGCCGACAGCAGCCCGGCCATCGTGCTCGTCGACGATGCGCTGGCCCCCTCGGTCGGGCCGCTGCTCGATCGGCTTGCCGGCTGTGCGCTGATCCCGGCCGCGGAGTTCGCCCATCGAATCGAGCAGTGGCGGGCCGCACCCGTCGAGCGCTTCGGACCGGCCCGGACCGGCGGCCCGAACGACGTCGCCCTGATCCAGTACACGGGCGGCTCGACCGGCCGGCCCAAGGGCGTGCAGCTGACGCACCGGGCGATCAACACCAACGTGTCGCAGCGCGAGGCATTGCTGCCCGTCGCCCGCGGGCGGGAATCCGTACTCTGCGTGATGCCCCTCTTCCACTCGTACGCGATGGCGATGGGCCTCTACCTGTGCTGCTATTCCGGCAGTACGCTGGTCATCCTGCCGCGCTACCACCCGGAACGCCTGCTCGAGGCGGTCGGCCGGCATCGGATCACGATCTTTCCCGGCAGTCCGACGATCTTCGTCGGCCTGATGGCGTGCGAGCAGTTCGGCGGGACGGACTGGAGCCGCGTCCACACCTGCTACTCGGGGTCGGCAGCCCTCTCGGCCGAGACCCTCGAACGCTGGCAGTCCGCGACCGGGTCGCGCATCTTCGAAGGCTATGGTCAGACCGAGGCCGGCCCCGTGCTGACATTCAATCCGTCGGCCGGCGTGGCCAAGGTCGGGTCGGTCGGCATTCCGGTACCGGCGACCGAAATCGAGATCGTCGACGTCGAGACCGGACAGGAACGGCTCGCAGCGGGCCAGCGGGGCGAGATCCGCGCGCGCGGCCCGCAGAGCATGGCCGGCTATCTCGGCTTGCCCGACGAAACGCGCGAGGCCCTGCGGGACGGTTGGCTATACACCGGCGACATCGGGGAGCTCGATGCCGACGGCTACCTGTTCATTCGCGATCGCAAGAAGGATCTGGTGATCGTCGGCGGCTACAACGTCTATCCGCGGGAGATCGAGGAGGTGCTCTACGGGCATCCGGCGATCGTCGAGGCGGCAGTCGTCGGGCAGCCCGATCCCTATCGCGGCGAACGGCTGCGCGCCTACGCCGTCAGGCGCACCGGATCCACGGTCACGGAGCAGGAACTGAGCGAATTCTGCGCCCGGCGTCTCGCGAAGTACAAGATTCCCTCCGCGTTCGAATTCCTGCCCGCTCTGCCGAAGTCATCGGTCAACAAGATCGACAAGAAGATCCTGAAGGCGCTCGCCCGCCAAGCTGGCGAAGACGAAGCCCGTCGGCAGCGGCCGGCATGATCCCGGCTGGCGGAGGGGGTGGCTGTCAAGGGCCAGATTTCATGCGGCTTGCGCCGCTCGGCGGGAATTCCCAGCCGAGATACCACGACCGATGCCACAGCTAAGGCCAGGATAGGTCGGGTGTCCGCCTTCGGTGACTTGGTCGCTACCGATCAGATCGCGGATCAGAGGAGCGTACGGCCGCAAGGAGCGCGAGCACCAGCGCGACGACGGCAGCGCCGGTGCGTAACTCGTGCCAGCGCCACCAGGTGTCACGCAGTTCCGCCCAATTCGCCGCCGGCGCCGGCGCACTCCAGGCCATCACGATCTCATTGATCGGCTGGTTGGCAAAGCGCGTGATCAGGCCGGCGGCGATCAGGCAAAGGGCCGCCACGATCAGCAAGTAACGCCCTGGCCTGTCCTTGGTCAATGCGGCAAGCGCCAGGGTGAGGACGATGCAGACCGCCCCGAGAATCGGCAGTGGCGTATTCAGGGCGCGGATGGTGTTCTGCTGCATCTCGACGTACGCAGTGGCCGTGAGGGCAGCCGGATCAAACCCCAGCCAGATGCCGAACATGGTGCCGACAAGCAGCGCCGTCAGCAAGAGGCTGATGAACCGGAGGACTGCGACCATGGACATCTCCTTCGCCGAGCCGGCGCCCATCTTAGCCGGATGTGCATCACTTCGATAGCTGCGCGCCGAGCGTCGGCTGGACGAGATCCGGCTGAATCAGACCGCCGAACCTGGCACGCGAACTGCCGCGACTCGCCGGCCTTGAGCGCATCGATCGCCGTCAGCAGCAGCGCGACATGCGCCTCGCGGTCAAGGCCGTCGAGATCGGCGACGCGAGGGTCTGGCCGACTCTGGCGGACCGTCGCGGCTAACGGCGGACGATCATAGTTGGCGGAGGGGGTGGGATTCGAACCCACGAACGGTTGCCCGTTGCCGGTTTTCAAGACCGGTGCAATCGACCACTCTGCCACCCCTCCGGCAGGCCGATTCTACGCCGCGTCAGGTACGCACCGGAATCGTCACGACCGGCGGGCGGCGCAGGTTCAGCAAATTGCCGCCGAGGATCAGCGCGGCGCCGAGCACGGTGTAGCGATCGATGCGCTCGGCATAGAGCAGCCAGCCGACGGCGGTGGTCAGCGGCACGCGCAGGAAGTCCATCGGGATCACCGCGGTGGCATCGGCATGACGCATCGCGCGGCTCATGCAGTAGTGCGAATAGGTGCCGGCGAATGCGATGACGAGGATCCATCCCCAGGCCACCGGTGACGGCCAGCGCCAGACCGGCAGCGCCGGCAGGAGACCGATCGCCGATTGCACGACCAGCATCCAGAACACGATCGCGACCGGGCGCTCGGTTGCGGTCAGCGACTTGACCATCACGGCCGACAGCGCGAAGCCGATCGCCGCGGCGAGCGCGATCAGCTGCCCGGTGCCGACCGAGCTGGCATCGGGGCGGACGACGATCGCGACGCCGGCGATGCCGAAGATCACCGCGAGGATCTTCCAGGCGGTGAGCCGCTCGCCGAGGAAGGCCGCCGCGAGCAGCGCGACCCAGAGTGGCATCGTGAACTCGATCGAGACCAGCTGCGTCAGCGGGATCAGCGTCACCGCGAAGAACCAGCCGTACTGCGCGGCGTAGTGGACGGTGTTGCGGGCGACATGGGCACCGAGGCGCCCGGTCCGCAGCATGCCGAAGCCGCCGCCGGCGTGGATCAGCGGATAGAGCAGCAGCAGTCCGATCAGCGAACGCAGCACCATGATCTGGAACACCGCCAGCTCGCCGGTCGCCTCACGCCCGGCGACCGCCATCACGACCATCAGTGTCAGCCAGCCGCTCATCCAGAGCGCGGCACGGGTCAGCGAGCGGTCCCTCTCCTCCATCACCCGAAGCGTACCGCATTCGCCGGCCGGTCCCGGCCGGCGGTGCCGGCAGCGGCGCGCGCTGCGGCACAATCGGCCGATGGACCTGCCCGCATTCATCGACCGTCACCAGCGAATCGCGATCCTGACCGGTGCCGGCTGCAGCACGGCCTCCGGCATCCCGGACTACCGCGACGCCGCCGGCGCCTGGAAGCGCACGCCGCCGATGACCGTGCAGGCATTCACCGCGACCGAAACGGCGCGCCGGCGCTACTGGGCACGCAGCTTGGTCGGCTGGCCGGTGGTGGCAACGGCGCGGCCGAACGGCGCGCATCGGGCACTGGTCCGGCTGCAGGCGCTCGGCCGGACCGCTGCGCTGATCACGCAGAACGTCGACGGGCTGCATCAGGCGGCCGGTCATCGCGACGTCATCGATCTGCACGGCCGGCTCGACCGCGTGGTCTGCCTCGGCTGCGGCGCCGGTTCCGAACGCAGCGAACTGCAGCACCGGCTGATCGCGCTGAATCCGGGCTGGCTGGCCCGCAGCGCGACGGTCGCGCCCGACGGCGACGCGGATCTCGACGATGGCGAGCTCGATCGCTTCCGGCTCGCCGGCTGCGAGGTTTGCGGCGGCGTGCTGAAGCCGGACGTGGTGTTCTTCGGGGAATCGGTGCCGCGGGCCCGGGTCGACGCGGCGTTCGCGGCGGTCGACGCCGCCGACGCGCTGCTGATCGTCGGCTCGTCGCTGATGGTCTATTCGGGCTTCCGCTTCGCGCGGCGTGCCGCCGAGCGCGGGCTGCCGATCGCGTCGGTGACGCTCGGCCGCGGCCGCGCCGACGAACTGCTGTCGCTGCGGGTCGCGGCGCCGGCAGCCGAGGCGCTGGCGTTCCTGCTGCCGGCGCCACAGGCGGCCTGAGCGGCGAAACCGGTGGGGCCCGGGCCACAGCCGCTGGCGGCCCGCAGCGATGGCCTCAGCCGCCCGGTTCCACCTGCGGCTCGAACAGCACCAGCGGCCGCGCGGTGTGACCCGGCCGCGGCGTGATCCGCACGCCGACGCGGTAGACCCGCTGCAGCGCCGCCACCGTCAGCACTTCGGCCGGGGCGCCCTGCGCAACCACCTGGCCGTCGGCGAGCAGCAGCAGCCGGTCGCACCAGACCGCGGCGAGGTTCACGTCGTGCAGCACCACCAGCGCGGCGATCCGCTGATCGTGCGCCAGCGTCGCGACCGCGCCGAGCAGTTGCAGCTGGTGGCGCGGATCGAGGCTCGCGGTCGGCTCGTCGAGCAGCAGCGCGCGGAATTCGCCGGCGGCCCGGTTGGCCAGCAGCTGCAGCAGCACCCGCGCGAACTGGACGCGCTGCTGCTCGCCGCCGGACAGCTGCAGGTAGCGGCGCTCGAGCAGCGCGCCGACGTCGGCGAGCGCCAGCGCATGGGCGCGCTCGCTGGCGGCGACCGTGCCGTCGTGCGGATAGCTGCCCATCTCGATGACGGTCGCGACCGGCAGATCGAAGGTCAGCAGCGACGACTGCGGCAGCACCGCGCGCCGGCGCGCGAGCTCGGCCCGCGGCCAGGCGCCGAGCGGACGGCCGTCGAAGGCGACCTGCCCGTCCGCCACCGGCAATTCGCCGGCGAGCGCGGCGAGCAGCGTCGACTTGCCGGCGCCGTTGGCGCCGAGCACCCCGACCACTTCGCCCGGCGCGACCGCGAGCGAGATCGCATCGAGCACGCGCCGGCGGCCGCGGCTGCAGCTGATCGCGTCGGCGGTCAGCATCCGGGCGGACCGGCGAGGTGTCTCACCGCCCTACCCCACGCTGCATCAGCCAGAGCAGGAACGGTCCGCCGACCAGCGCGGTGACGATGCCGATCGGCAGCTCGGCCGGGATCACGACCACGCGTGCGATCCAGTCGCCGAGCGTGATCGCGACTGCGCCGCCGACCAGCGACAGCGGCAGCAGCAGCCGGTGATCGGCACCGGTCGCGATCCGGACCAGATGCGGCACCACCAGGCCGACGAAGGTGATGGTGCCGGTCACCGCGACGATCGGCCCGACGATCAGCGCCGCGCCGACGATCAGCCGGCGCCGCAGCGCCGCGAGGTCGTAGCCGAGGTGGCCGGCCTCGCGTTCGCCGAGCAGCAACGCATTGAGCGCGCGCCATTCGCGCAGCACGCGCCAGCCGATCAGCGCGACCCACGGCGCCAGCCCGGCGACCACCGGCCAGCTGCCGTTGGCGAGGCTGCCGAGATTCCAGAACGTCAGATTGCGCAGCTGGACGTCGTCGGCCAGGTAGGTGAACAGGCCGATCAGGCTGGCGCAGATCGCGTTGATCGCGATGCCGGCGAGCAGGATGTCCGCGGAGCCGCCGGCGCGACGGCCGAGCCGATAGGCGGCAGCGGTCGCGATCAGGCTCCCGCCGAACGCCGCCGATGCGACCACGGCGAGCCGATCGGCGCCGAGCACGATCGCCGCGACCGCACCGGCGGCGCCGCCGAGCGAGACGCCGACCAGGCCGGGTTCGGCGAGCGGATTGCGGAACAGCGCCTGCATCGTGGCGCCGGCGAGCGCGAGGCCGGCGCCGACCACGACGCCGAGCACGATCCGCGGCAGGCGGACGTCGAGCAGCACGTTGCGCCATAGCGCGGCTTCCGGATCGGCCGGCGTCGACCAGAGCAGCGGCAACAGCTGGCCGAGCGGGATCCGCACCGCACCGCTGATCGCAGCGCCGGTGACGACGATGGCGAGCAGCGCCAGCAGCACCAGCCAGGCGACTGGCGCGCGGCGCGGCGCGGCCGGAGCGCCGGCAGCCCCGTCGATGGACGCGCTAGCCGGCGCGGACACCGCTGCCGCTCACGTCCCGCTGCGTCGAGCAGCCGGCACGGCGCTGCGCGCCACATGCGGCGCCAGGCCGGCGGAGAGTTCCCGCAACGCCTCGCCGATCCGCGGCCCGAAACCGAGCAGCAGCAGATCGTCGATCACGACGATGCGGCCGTTGCGCGCCGCCGGCGTGGCCGCGATGCCGGGCTGGCTGCGGAATGCCGCGAGCCCGCCGCTCGCGCCGATCGACATCGTCGTGGTGACGATCGACTCCGGCCGCAACGCTGCGACCGATTCGCCGGAGATCGGCTTGTAACCGTTCTGGCTTTCGATCGCGTTGCGCGCGCCGACCAGCGTCAGCATCGCATCGGCCGCGGTCTCGCGGCCGGCCGACAGCATCCGGCCGGTATGGCTGGACAGCACCAGCACCCGCGGCGGCGGGTCGAGCGGCCGCGCCGCCGCGATCTCGCTGCGCACGCGCTCGCGCAGCCGGGCGCCGGCAGCGGCCTCGCCAATGGTCTCGGCGATGCCGGTGATCCGCGCCTCGAGCGCGGCGAGCGTCGGCGCCGCATCGAACAGCGCGACGCGCAGGCCGAGCCCGCGCAGCCGGTCGAGCGCACCCGGCGGCCCGGCCTGGTTCGACGCCAGCACCAGATCCGGCGCCAATCCGGCCACGCCCTCGACCGAGAACGAGCGGTAGTAGCCGACCTTCGGCAGCCGCTGCGCCGCCGGCGGATAGAGGCTCGAGTCGTCGACGCCGACCAGCCGCCCGCCGGCGTCGAGTGCGAACACGATCTCGGTGATCGTGCCGCCGAGCGCGACCAGCCGGCGCGGCCCGGGCCCCTGAACTCCGGGCCCCTGAACATCGGTACCCTGGACACCGGCACCCCGGGCACCGGCGCTCTGGGCACCGGCACCGCGAGCACCGGCGCCGGCCGAAGCGGCGGCCAGCAAGCCGGCCGCGCCGCGAAGCCAGCGCCGGCGCGGCGCCGCGTCAGCCATGCAGCGGCTCCGGACAGCGCTCGGCGAGCAGTGCACGCCAGGCCGGCTGTTCCGGTATGCCGGGCTTGCGCGCGCCGAAGAACTGGACGATCAGCGTGCCGTCGGCGGTGAACAGCTCGAGGGAGGTGATCCAGCCGTCGCGCGACGGCTTGTTGACGATCCAGCTGTCGGCGATCGCGGCGGTGTTCAGGTGCAGATTGAAGGTCGGATCGAGCACGTTGTACCACGGGCCGGTGCGCATCAGCTTCGCGACCGGACCGCTGTGGATCTGGATCATCGAGCGGTTGCCGACGAAGCACATGATCGGCAGCGCGGTATCGGCGGCGGCCTGCAGCACCGCCTCGACGGTCTGGTTCGGCACCTGCTGGGCCAGATCGGCGCCGACACCGGCGATCGCGGCATGGCGGGACAGGTCGAGATCGCGCAGCATCGGCGCAAAGTCGTGGGTGTCCTGCAGCGCCAGCCAGCGCGCGCGCAACGCCGCCCGGTCGCCGACCCGATCGGGAGCCGCCGGCTCGACGATCGGCGCGAACGACGGCGCCGGCGCGTCGGGCCGCGCGAAGCGCTCGATCAATGCGTCCCAGGCGGCAGCGTCGGTCTCGTCGGTCCGGTAGACCTTGTGGATCGCGCAGCCGGCGCCGTCGAAGAACTGCAGGCTGGCGCGCCCGTTCTCGGCCACCGCCCAGGCATGGCCCCAGTGCTCGAAGAACATCCGCAGATCGATGTCGGGGCCGAGCACCAGCCCGACCGGGCCCTCGGCCATCACCTTTTCGTAGCGGCCATGGCGCTCGTGGACGCACCAGTCGTTGCGGGTCAAGGCCATCACCCGGCCGATGCTGCCGAGCTCGCGGAACAGCCGCTGCGCCGGCCCGGCGAGCGGTGTCGCGGCCACGCCGAGCTGTTCGCTGACCAGCTGCGCCTCGGGCACGCCGAGCCGTGCCGCCCGTTCGCGGATCCGCAGCGGCGGTCCGCCGGCGACCAGCGCGTCATGACGCGCGCGCAGGCCGGCGTCCGCCCCGCCGCCCCTCTTGCCGCCCGCGACCGCGCCATTGGCGGCCGCACCGCTCGCGACCGCGCCGTCGACGTCATGATCGACGCTCATAGCGCCGGCACCGGTTGCACGTCG
>JBFWQR010000032.1:0-53298 GCA_050249335.1 Lautropia sp. | reverse complement strand
CCCCGACGTCCCAACCCGTACACTCCCCCCCTGCCCAACCACCGAATCGCCGTCATCCCGGGGGATGGCATCGGTACCGAGGTCATGCCCGAGGCCCTGAAGGTCCTCCGGAAGGCGGCGCCCCGGGCCGGCATCGATCTCCAGCTCGACACTTTCGATTTCGCCTGCTGCGATTACTACGTCAAGCACGGCAAGATGATGCCGGACGACTGGAAGGCCCGGATCGGCGGCCACGACGCGATCCTCTATGGCGCGGTCGGCTGGCCGGCGACGGTGCCGGACCACATCTCGCTGTGGGGCTCGCTGCTGCTGTTCCGGCGCGAGTTCGACCAGTACATCAATCTGCGCCCGGTCCGGCTGATGCCCGGGGTGCCGTGCCCGCTCGCCAACCGCAAGCCCGGCGACATCGACTTCTACGTCGTCCGCGAGAACACCGAAGGCGAGTATTCGTCGGTCGGCGGCAAGATGTTCGCCGGCACCGAGCGTGAAGTGGTGCTGCAGGAATCGATCTTTACCCGGGTCGGCGTCGACCGGGTGCTGAAGTACGCGTTCGAGCTGGCGCAGCGGCGGCCGAAGAAGCATCTGACCTCGGCGACCAAGTCGAACGGCATCTTCATCTCCATGCCCTACTGGGACGAGCGGGTCGCCGAGATGGCGCCGAAATTCCCGGACGTCAAGCTCGACAAGTTCCATATCGACATCCTGACCGCGCACTTCGTCCGCAATCCGCACTGGTTCGACGTGGTGGTCGCCAGCAATCTGTTCGGCGACATCCTGTCGGACCTCGGGCCTGCATGCACCGGCACGATCGGGATCGCGCCTTCCGCCAACATCAATCCGGAGCGGCGCTTCCCGTCGCTGTTCGAGCCGGTGCACGGCTCGGCGCCCGATATCGCCGGCAAGGGTGTGGCCAATCCGATCGGGCAGATCTGGTGTTCGGCGATGATGCTGGAACACCTCGGCCACAAGGACGCGCACGACCGGATCGTCCGGGCGATCGAGCGGGTGACCGAGCATGGCCCGCGCACGCCGGACATGGGCGGCACGGCGACGACGGCCGAGGTCGGCAGCGCGATCGCCGACGCGCTCGACTGACGAAGGCGCGATCGGACTGCCAGGATTTCGGACCCGCCGCATTTCGGCTACGCAGGATTTCGACTATGCCACCGATCCAAGGACCAACAAGGAGACCCAGATGAAACGATTCGCCATTGCGGCCGCCGTCGGTGCCGCGTTCACGCTGGCGGCCGGTGCCGCCGTCGCGCAGAACTATCCGTCCAAGCCGATCACGATCGTCGTGCCGTTCGCCGCCGGCGGGCCGACCGACATCGTCGCGCGGGTGCTCGGCGCGGCGATGGAGAAGCCGCTCGGCGGCGCCGCGATCGTCGTCGACAACAAGGCCGGCGCCGGCGGCACGCTCGGTGCCGGTGAAGTCGCGCGCGCGGCACCGGACGGCTACAAGCTGCTGGTCCATCATATCGGCATGTCGACGCAGCCGGCGCTCTATCGCAAGCTGTCGTTCAACTCGGTCACGGACTTCCAGCCGATCGCGCTGATCAACGACGTGCCGATGACGATCCTGTCGAAGCTCGATTTCCCGGCCAAGGACCTGAAGGACCTGGTCGCCTACACCAAGAAGAACGCCGACAAGATCACGCTGGCCAACGCCGGCGTCGGCTCGGCGTCGCACCTGTGCGGGCTGATGTTCATGTCGGCGATCGATGCGCAGCTGACGCCGGTGCCGTACAAGGGCACGGCGCCGGCGATGACCGACCTGATGGGCGGCCAGGTCGATCTGCTCTGCGACCAGACCACCAACACGACGCAGCAGATCAAGTCGGGCAAGGTCAAGGCATTCGCGGTGACGACCGCGAATCGGCTGCCGACGTTCCCGGACCTGCAGACGACCACGGAAGGTGGCCTGCCGACGATGCTGGTCGGTGTCTGGCACGCGATCTACGCGCCGAAGAACACGCCGAAGCCGGTCGTCGACAAGCTGGTGCAGGCGGTGCAGGCGGCACTGACGGACGAAGGGCTGAAGAAGCGCTTCGCCGATCTCGGCGCGGTGATCTATCCGGCGGCGCAGCAGACCCCGGAAGGCGTCGCAGCCAAGCTGAAGAGCGAGATCGACCGCTGGACCCCGATCATCCAGAAGGCCGGCATCTACGCCGACTGACGGAGCCGCCTCGATGTACGTCGTGATCGTCGATTTCGTGATCAAGCCGGAGCACGCCAAGGCCTTCGCCGAGGCGATTTCGATCAATGCCCGGGCATCGGTCGAGCGCGAGCCGGATTGCCACCAGTTCGACGTCTGCGTCTCGCCCGACAATCCGGCGCAGTTCTTCCTGTACGAGATCTACACCGACCGCGCCGGGTTCGAGGCGCATCTGGCGAGCGAGCACTATCGCCAGTTCGACCGGCTCGTCGGGCCGTGGACCGCCGACAAGAAGGCGCGCTTCTTCGAGCGGATCGAAAGGTGAGGCCAATCCCCCTTGGGCCTGCGGCCCTCCGGCGCCCGGCCGGAGGCCGAGCCTGATATGACCACCGGCCCGGCAGCGGATACGCTGACGCTGACCGCGCCGGACGACTGGCACCTGCACCTGCGCGATGGCGCGGCGCTGGCAGCGGTTGTCGCGGCCAGCGCGCGGCAGTTCCGCCGCGCGATCGTGATGCCGAATCTGAAACCGCCGGTGACGACGGTGACGCAGGCGCGCGGCTATCGCGAGCGGATCATCGCGGCGCTGAACGCAGCGGCCATGCGCGGCGAGATCGCTGCGGCGCGTGCCGCAGCGTTCGAGCCGCTGATGACGCTCTATCTGACCGAGGCGACCCCGGTTGCCGAAATCGCCGCGGCAAAGTCGAGCGGCTTCGTCCACGGCGTCAAGCTCTATCCGGCCGGCGCCACGACCAACTCGGACGCCGGCGTCGGCTCGATCGACCGCGTGCTGCCGGTGCTGGCCGAGATGGAGCGCGTCGGGCTGCCGCTGCTGGTCCATGGCGAAGTGGTCGACAGTACCGTCGACGTGTTCGACCGCGAGGCGGTGTTCATCGATCGCGTGCTGATTCCGCTGCGTCGCCGGCTGCCCGGGCTGCGGATCGTCGTCGAGCACATCACCACCCGTGAAGCCGCCCAATTCGTCCGCGACGACGACGGCGCGCCCGGCACGCTCGGCGCGACCATCACCGCGCAGCACTTGCTGTACAACCGCAACGCGATCTTCACCGGCGGGCTGCGGCCGCACTGGTACTGCCTGCCGGTCCTGAAGCGCGAGCCGCATCGCGCCGCGCTGGTCGCGGCCGCGACCAGCGGCGACCCGCGCTTCTTCCTCGGCACCGACAGCGCGCCGCATGCGCGGCTGCTGAAGGAGCACGCGGCCGGTTGCGCCGGTTGCTATACCGCGCCGCATGCGCTCGAGCTCTACGCGACCGTGTTCGACGCGGCCGGCGCGCTCGACCGGCTCGATGCCTTCGCCGGCCACAACGGACCCCGCTTCTACGGGCTGCCGGTCAATCGCGGGCAGGTCGTCCTGCGCCGCGGCGAATGGACGATTCCCGAGAAGCTGCCGTTCGGCGACGGCGAGATCGTGCCGCTCGCCGGTGGCGAAACGATCCGCTGGCGACTCGATGCCGGAGCGCCGGCCGGCGAACTCGAATCGCAGGCGGATCGCCAGGGCCGCCGGCGCCGGCCGTCGGACCGAGGTCGGACGACGTAGACCGTGCGCCAGGCGCTGTCGACCTTGCACGAGGTCTCCGAGGATGAGCTGAACCAGCTCCGGGCGTTCGCGCGCGAGCGGGCGTTGCTGGACCAAACCAGCCTGGTCAATGCGGCCAGGGCTGAGGGCCGTGTGGAAGGGTCTGCCGAAGGCCGCGCAGACCTGCTGATCCGTCAGCTCGGCGTCCGCTTCGGCGCCGTGCCCGCCGAGACCATCGAGCGGATCCGCGCCGGCACGGCCGACGGTCATGACCGCCGGGCCGAGCGTCTGCTCACGGCAGCGTCGCGCGACGCAGTCTTGCTGCCGCCCGAATGACCGCAGTCGTGCTGCGTGTCGCGCACGGCGCCACCGACCTCGCCGAGTTCGCCGCGCTGGCGCGCGAATACGCCGCTTCGCTCGGCGTCGACCTCGGCTTCCAGGATTTCGAGGCCGAGCTCGCCGGGCTGCCCGGCGGCTACGCGGCGCCGGCCGGCACGATCGTGCTCGCCGAGGCCGGCGGCAGGGTGGTCGGCTGCGTCGCGGTCAGGCCGTTCGAGCCGCCCGGGATCGCCGAGATGAAGCGGCTCTATGTCCGGCCGGCCGGTCGCGGCCTCGGGCTCGGACTGCGGTTGTCGCGGGCGGCGCTGGCGTTCGCGCGCGCAGCCGGCTATGCCCGGATCCGGCTCGACACGCTGCCGACGATGGCCGCGGCACAGGCGCTCTATGCGTCGCTCGGCTTTCGCGAGATCGCGCCGTACCGCTTCAGCCCGATCGCCGGCACGCGCTATCTCGAGCGCGAGCTCGGCGCCGTGGACTGCGAGCCCGGCGGTGTCGAGCGCGAGTCCGTCGGCGCACCGGAATCGGGCACGCCGGAGCGCGGGCGCGCCATCGGTGACCGGCGCGACGGGCGCTGATCCGGCCGGTCGAGATCCGTCTCGTCACGGTCGGCACCGGTGGTGCTTTTTTCGACCTTTCGATCTTCCGCCTGCGCATGGCGGATCGCGTCGGGCTCGAGTGATTCCGCCGCAATGTTCATCCGGACGAAGAAGCCCCAGGCCGCGAGTATCGCGGCCGCGGCGACGCCGATCGCCGAGGCCTGGATCAGCCGCTCCGGCGCGTCATGGATGTACTCGAATACCGCCACCAGGCATTCGATCGACAACGAGACGATGACCACGACCAGGAAGCGCGACAGGAACCGCCGCACCCGGGTTGGCGCACTCATCGCGGTCGAGCGCTGCAGCTCTTCTTCGAGAATCGTCTGGCCGAGCTCGAGCGAGGCCACCGCGATGGTCAAGAGGCCGATGCATTCGAGCACGGCGACGAAGCGTTCGCGCGTGGATGTGCCTTCGGCGGGGCGCAGCGCGCCCCACAGCTCGCTCGCGGAAAACACGATCAGCGTGACCGCGGCGAAGAAGAAGATCGCGACGATCGCGGCGAAGCCGAGTTCGAACACGCCGTGGACGGCGGCCAGCGCGCGCTCCCTGGGACTCTTCGGCTCGTTCGGCTTCATGTCACCCCGCGGCGTGCTGCCATTGCTCGGCGCGACTCGGTCGTCGCGGTAGGATCGTACTCCGAACCGGAGATCGACCGCCGATGACGCCCGCACGCAGCGCCACCGCCCCCGGCGGCGCCACCGACGAACCGGACGACGCCAGCGTTGCCGGCGGCCGCATCGCCCGTACGATCCTCGAGTTCATCGGCCAGGTGCCGGCCACCGAGCAGACTCGCCACCGCAATCCGGCCGGCAAGGCGCGGCGGATCGGCAACGCCGCCGCGGCACGGGCCGCGCTCGCTGCCGGTGGGTTGGCGCTGCCGCCGGGGCCGCTCGGCTGGCTGACGATCCTGCCGGAGCTGCAGACGGTCTGGAAGCAGCAGGCGCAGATGGTCGCCGATATCGCCGGCGTGCACGGCCGTGCCGACGACCTGACGCCGGCGATGATGCTGTACTGTCTGTTCCGTCACATCGCGCCGGGCGCGTTCCGGCCGCTGGTCAGGCACGAAGGCGGCAAGGTGGTGTTCGCGCCGGCGACGCCGCGGGTGCTGCGCGCCGTCGCGCTGAAGATCGGAGCCCGGATCTCGCTGCGGGTGCTCGGCCGCGGCGTTTCTCGCTGGGTGCCGGTGGTGGGTGCGCTCGGGGTCGGGGCGTTCGCGTTCTATGACACCGGGCGGGTGGCGGCGACTGCCGGAGAGCTGTTTTCGCAGCCGATCGATACGCTTTAGTCGTCAACGGAACTCATGCTCCGGGATTAGGTCCTAATCCGCGCCGCTCCTGGGCAGATACCCGACCGAGCCCTGGTACTTCTCGAGCGCCTCCTTCGGCAGATACGCCTCCTCCAGGCGCCGCACTTCGTCGAACCCGGCGAACGCATGCAGGTTCCCGATCGCGTGTTTGTCGAAGCCGGCGAAGAAGTCCAGTTCCGCCATCGGACCTTCATCGCGCAGCCGCACCGCGATGTCGTGCATGGCCATCAGGCTCGCTCGCGCGAGCGTCAGAGACGAAATGCAGATGGCGATGCCCATCTCCTGCATCTGCGCCAGCGTGAAGCGCGGACTGACCCCGGTCATGTTGTAAAAGACCGGCCCCCGGACCTCGGTGCAGATGCGGTGGACTTCGCCCGTGTCGACCGGCCCTTCCACGAAGACCATGTCCGCACCGGCGGCGAGGTAGGTGTTGCCGCGCTCGATGGCTTCGTCCAGGCTGCCTCCGCGCGCGCCACGCGCGTCGGTGCGCGCCACCAGCAGGAAGTCGGGGTCCAGCTCGCGCCGCACCGCGTCGGCTGCGCGGAACTTGCCGACCGCCTCGTCGATCGGCAGCACCGTCTTCCCCGCAACGTGGCCGCAGCGCTTGGGGCTCTCCTGGTCTTCCAGGTGGATGCCCGCGACACCGGCTGCGATGAACTCGCGCACCGTCCGCGCCACGTTGACGGCATTGCCGTAGCCGGTGTCGGCATCGGCGATCACCGGTACGCGCGCGGCGTTCACGATGTACCGGGCATGCATGAGCATTTCGGTCATCGTGAGCAGGCCCACGTCCGGCATGCCGGCGAGCGAAAGCGACGCGGCGTAGCCGCCCGCGTAGAGAACCGGGAAGCCTGCGTTCTCCAGCACCCGGGCGCTCATGGCGTTGAAGCAGCCGGGGATGAACAGCACCTGGCCACCGGCCAGGTGCTTCCTCAGGCGAGCGGATTGGCGCATCGGATCCTCATTCGAGCTTGATGTTGGCGGTCCTGATCACCTTGCCGAACCGCTCGGCGTCGGCCCGCAGCAAGGCGCCGAACTGCTCGGGCGAGGTGACGAAGACCTGAGCGCCGAGGCCCGCAATCTTCTCGCGGGTTTCCGGCTGGGCGAGATATTGGCAGATCTCGGCCGACATCTTCTCCACGACTGCCGGTGGCGTGCCCGCCGGCACGAGCACGCCGATCCAGTAGCCGGCGTCGAACCCCGGCAGGCCCGATTCGGTGAACGTGGGCACGTTCGGCAGCTCGGGCAGGCGCGATTCGCCCGACACCGCGATCGCCTTGAGCCGGCCCCCGTTGATGTGCTGGATCACGGCGCTGGGCACGGCCAGCGTCAGCTGCACGCGCCCGCCCAGCAGGTCCGGCAACGCCGGCCCGCCGCCCTTGTAGGGAATGTGCTGCATCTTCACGCCGGCCATCATGTTGAACAGCTCTGTCGCGAGGTGGCTTGCCCCCCCGCTGCCCGAAGAGGCGTAGTTCAACTCGTCCGGCCTGGCCTTCGCGAGCGCGATGAGCTCGCGCAGGTTGTTCGCCGGCACCGACGGATGCGCGGCCAGCACCCATTCGCCGCGCGCGACGGTGGCGACGGGCGCGAAGTCCTGGATGGCGTCGTAGGGCGTGGACGCCAGCAGCGGCATCACCGCGTGGGCGTTGGTGGTGATGAGGATGGTGTAGCCGTCCGGCGTCGCCTTGGCAACCGCGCCGGTGCCGATCACCGTATTGCCGCCGGGGCGGTTTTCCACAACCGCCTGCTGCCCCCAGCTGTGCGCCAGCCGGTCCGCGACCAGCCGTGCCACGGTATTGGTGTTGCCACCCGGCGGAAACGGGGTGATCACGCGCATCGGCTTGCTCGGAAAGCTCGCCTGCGCCGCGGCGGTGCTCGCGAACGCCACCAGCGCTGCCGCGCCCAGCAGGCGCGCAATCGCGGCGCGAACTGATTGCATGTTGCGGATTCTCATGGGCATATCTCCTGGGATGGATGGGCAGCCGCTGCACGGTCGGCCGACTCGGCGTGCGCGTATGCGGCGCGGGCTCGCCACGCGAGCCGTGACTTCAGCGGACTCGACCTCGGCGGACTTGGCGCACTCATTCGGGCTTGACGCCGGCCGCCTTCAGGACCTTGGCAGCTCGCTCGATGTCGCCGGTCAGGAACTCGGCGAACGCTTCGGGCGTGCCGGCGATGGGTACGGCGCCCGTGCGCAGCAGGGTGGCGTTGAACTCCGGCTCCTTGGCGATCAGGGCGATATCGCGCTGGATCTGCGCGATGATCTCGGACGGTGTCCCGGCTGGAGCCAGCAGTCCGTACCATGCGTAGATCTCGTAGGGCCCCCAACCCGCTTCAGCGATAGTCGGCACTTCGGGCGCCAGCGGCGACCGCGTCGCGCCGCTGACGCCGAGCAGCTTGATCGTCCCGGCCCGGTAGTGCGGCATTACCGACGACATGCCGGCGTAGACGATCTCGATGTGGCCGCCCATCAGGTCCGTCATGGCATTGCCCATACTCTTGTAGGGCACGTTGACGATGCTCACACCGGCCAGGGCGTTGAACATCTCGCCGGCAAGCCGCGAAGAGGCGTCGGCGCTCGCGAACGACAGCTTGCCCGGCTGCGCCTTGGCGAGCGCGGCAAGCTCCTTGAGATTCTTCACCGGCACCTTGGCGCCAACGGCCAGTGCGAACGGGCCGCGCCCGATCAGCGTAATGGGAGCAAAGTCCTTCAGCGTATCGTATGGCAGCGAAAGCCGCGTCGTGGGGTTCAACGTATGGCCGGAAGGAACGAGCAGCAGCGTGTAGCCGTCATTGCGCGCTTTCGCGGCCGTCTCGGTGCCGGTCACGCCTTCGGCGCCGGGGCGGTTGTCCACGAGGACGGATTGGCCCCATTTCTCGGCAAGCTTCTGCGCCACGAGTCGCGCCACGATGTCGGTGCCTCCGCCAGCGCCCGTCGGAACCACCATTCGAACCGCCCTGGTCGGGTAGGCCTGAGCGTGGGCCGCGCCGCCGGCCAGCAGGCAGGCTGCCGCAAAAGTGCCGAACAACGCGCGTCGTTTCATCGAAAGTCTCCTCGACCAGTCAAGAATAGGAAACGCCAGGGCTAGAGTTCCGTTCTGCAGGCAACCGGCACGCAGCAGCGGGGCGGGACGCTACCGGATCGCGAATCCCCTGTACCCATTTGCAGCAATCTCCGCACGCTGAGCCCGTCCCACCGGGGCCGGATCCGGGGTAGTGAGCAGGAACCGGGGCTTGCCGGGAATGTTGGCGCCGACGTACCAGCTGTTGCCTTGCGCGCGTAGCAGGTGCGCGCCGGCTTCCACGACGTGCGCTGTCCATGCGTCCTCGGCCTGCCGTGTAGGCTCGATCCGCTTGAAGCCTCGGGCCACCATGAAGCCGATGCAATCGACGATCCAGTCGACCAGAGGCTCCATCACTCGGACGTGGTTGCGGGCCCCCGCGGCGTTGACGGTAAACAGGTTCGGGAACCCCACGCTCTGCATGCCGAGGAAGGTGCGCGGGCCTTGCCTGAACTTCTCCTTGAGCGTGAGGCCGCCTTCACCGCGGATGTCGATCTGGTCGAGCGCGCCCGTCACCGCGTCGTAGCCCGTGGCGAAGATGATCACGTCCAGCGGATACTCCGCGTCCGCGGTCTCGATGCCGCCGCGCGAGATGCGCCGGATGGGTGCGGCGCGGACATCCACCAGCGTGACGTTGTCCTGGTTGAAAACCTCGTAGTAGCCGGTCTCGCAGGGCACGCGCTTGGAACCGAACTGGTGATCCTTGGGCACGAGTTTCTCGGCGATCAAGGGATCCTTCACCCGCTCGCGGATCTTCCGGCGCACGAATTCGGCGTAGTCCTCGTTGGCGGGGCCCGGAACAACCACATCGCGGAAGTTGCTCATGAACTTGGCAAACCCCGACTTGGCCCAGAGCCGCTCGTACAGCGCGAGCCGCTCTTCGGGCGGGACGTCCATGGCGGAACGCGGGTCGGCCTGATGGATGAAGCCATGCGGGGTTTCCAGGCAGATGCGGAAGATCTCCGGATACCGGGCCTTGATCTCGCGCATGGCCTCCGAATCGATCGGCGTATTGCGCAGCGGCAGGCAGTAGTTGGCGGTTCGCTGGAAGACGGTGAGGTGCTTCACGTCTTTCGCGATCGCGGCGATGATCTGCACGCCCGTGGAGCCGGTTCCGACCACTCCCACCCGCTTGTCGGCAAGGTCCAGACCCTCGGCCGGCCATCGGGCAGGGTGGCACCATCGCCCCTGGAAGCTGGCCAGGCCTTCGAACTGCGGCACGTAGTGCGCCGACAGGATTCCCACTGCCGTGATCACGAAACGTGCGCGCAGCTGCTCGCCTTGCCGAGTGGTGACCGTCCATTCGTCGTTGTCGGCATCGTAGGCCGCGCGGACCACGCGCGTGGACAGCTGGATGTCGCGCCGCAGCTCGAACTTGTCGGCGACGAAGTTGAGGTATCGCTCGGTATCCGGCTGTGCGGAATAATGGTCCTTCCAGTCCCATTCCTGCAGCAGCTCGCGAGAGAACGAGTAGCTGTAAGTCGGACTTTCCGAGTCGAAGCGGCAGCCCGGGTATTTGTTCCAATACCAGGTGCCGCCGACGCCGGGCGCCTCGTCGAGCACGCGGACCTCGAGCCCCCGTTCCCTGAGCCGGTGGAGCGTGTACAGGCCGGTGATGCCGGCTCCGATGACGATGACGTCATAGGCCCGGGTTGCCGTCATTCCCACCGCAGCCATCGCATCAGGCCCGCGCCCATGAACTGTTCCAGTTCGACGGACGACAGGCCTTCCAGCTGCCTGCCGAACATGACCATTTCCTGGTAGGTGCAGGGTAGCCGTGTCAGATCGGACCCCCAGAAGACACGCGACGCGCCGAACGCACCGATCACCTTGCGGACCGGCTCGCGCAGGCTCGGGAAGGGGTAGGGTTCGTCCACATGGCACGGCAGCGCGGAGGCGGTGACGGCCATGTTGGGGTAGCGGGCTACTTCCAGCAGTTGATCCACGGCGGCATGGAGATCCCGCAGGTCCGCCTGCGGCGCCAGGCCGAAGTGGGAAATCACCAGCCGCAAGGCCGGATGGCTGCGCGCCACCTCGCCCATGACGTGGACCAGGCCGGGACAGAATACATAGACGGGAATGCCCGCTGCCTCGGCGGCAGGCCAGAACCAGTCGGCCGCGCCGCTGGCGAGCACGGCCCTGTGCTGCGGCGTGAAGAAGCTCTGCCGGATGCCCAGCATGCCTGGGCATTCGCGCCAGGCGCGGATCGCGTTGCGGCTTTCCGGCAGATCGAGCGTCAGCCGCCCCATCACGCCGAAGCGGGCCGGGTACTTCTGCGCCGCGGCGATGACGACGTCGTTGCGGTCACCCTCGAAAGCCGGGGGTACCAGAACCGCGCGCTGCACGCCGGCCGCGCTCATCTCCCCGATCAGCGCCTCGGGGGTCAGGAACCTGTGACGCAGATTCTTCCCGTCGGCCGGCCACGGACGCTCGGGGGTCTCGGGCCCCCAGATATGCACTTGGCTGTCCACTGCGAACATGCATCTCCTTTGCATATCCCGAAGCGAGCATCACCGGGCGATTTGACCGCTGCAAGGCCTACCATACAAATGGATAATTTTGATCAAACTCAACGGATCTGGATATGAATGACCCGGCTTCAAGCGCTGCGTGGAGCGGCAAGGGAAACGTCACCATCCGCCAGCTGCGTGCGTTCGCCGCACTTTCGCGGGTTGGCAGCTTCACCCGCGCAGCCGAGGCGCTGCACAGCACGCAGCCGGCGTTGTCCGCCCAGATCCGCGAGCTGGAAGTTGCGCTGCGCGTCAGGCTGTTCGACCGCAACACGCGATCGGTCGCATTGACCTCGACTGGCCGCGACCTGCTGCCCATCGTCGAACGAGCCCTGTCCGATCTCGAAGCCGTGGTCACCCATGCCAAGGGGGTGGCGGATCGCCGCATCGGGCGGGTGGCCGTTGCGGCGCTGCCCAGCGTCGCGGGCAGCCTGCTCGCGCAGGTCATCGCCGGCTTTCGCGTCCGCCATCCTGGCATCGTCGTGGCGCTGCACGATGCGCTGGCCGGCGGCGTCGCCGACCGGGTGCGCGACGGCAGCGTCGATTTCGGCATCAGCGGCGTCATCACGGGCGACCCGGATCTGGTCTTCGATCCGCTGGGTACGGATGGCATGCTGGCCGTGCTGCCGCCCGGACACCGTCTCACGCGCGTGCGGCGCCTCGACCTGGCGCAGGTGCTGGCCGGGCCGCTGGTCCTGATGCACAGCGACAGCAGCGTGCGCGTCATCGTCGACCGTGCCGCTGCGGCGCTGGGTTACGTCTCGGCGCCGGCCTACGAGGCAGCCTACATGTCCACCGCTGCGAGCCTGGTACGCGCCGGGCTGGGCATTACGCTGCTGCCGGCGTCCACGGCCGGGTCCCCCGAACTGAGCGACCTCGTGATACGTCCGATGAAGGAACCCGAACTCGCGCGGCCGCTCGGAGTCCTGCGCCGCGCCGGGCGTTCGCTGTCGCCTGCCGCCGAGCTCTTCGTCGCGTACACGCGGCAGGAGTTCGTCCCCTGGCTGGAACGCAGCCACCGGCCGCGCCGCCTGCCGGGCGGGCGGCGAAAGTCTTGAAGAGTATGCGGCGAAACTCTTGCAGGTGTGCGGCGTTCGCAGTCAGGCCGATGCTTGCCTGGCTGGCGCCGTTCCTGCCTGATACAAGGTTCGGTTATACGGCAACGCCACGTTCAACAGAAACACGATCGCCCCCGCGAACTCGGTCAGCTCGCCGCGCTTCGGCGAATCGATCAGCCCTTCGACGACGCCGACGACGGCCAGGTACGCGACCGTCTGCAGCACCGTCGGGATCGGGATCGCCCACTGGTCGATCCAGCGGCGGAAGCGGTCGTTGCGGCGATAGAGGGGGCTCATGACGAACAGGTAGATCAGCAGCGCCAGCGTCAGCCCGCGGCCGAACACCAGCCGGTTGATCTTGATCGTCTCGCCGCGCCATTCGAACGTCAGATTGTGCAGATTGAATTCCCTCTGCGCATTGCGTTCGACCAGTGCCGCCGGCGTCTCGATGCCGAACACGCGCTGGCCCCACGAGATCTCCTCGCCGGCGCCGAACAGGCTGACCGCGCAGACGAACAGCAACACCAGTTTGCCGCGCCAGCCGAAGCGGTTCCGGACGCGGACGAAGCGGCGGACGCTGACGACGAACGCGATCAACAGCGCGATCGAGGTCATCCATTCGACGAAGCCGTCCTCGACGGTGAACTCCTCGGCGAACAGCTCCGGGTTGACCCGCGACAGCACCAGGCCGAAGCCGAGGAAGCAGGCGATCAGCACCAGTGCGCCGACCGTGACGCGTTTCGGGATCAGCGACGACCACGGCGCCGCCACCAGCTCGCGCCAGCGCAGCAGCAGCCAGACCAGCGCGGCGAGCGCGAGCGGCAGGTCGAACAGGTAGTCCCAGAGATTGTCGGACTCGAGCACGTGGGCGACGAAACCGGCGAACGCGAGTGCGACCAGCAGCGCGGTCAGCGGCCAGCCGGCCAGCACCGCGCAGATGAATACCGCCAGCAGCAGCGCGGTCAGCACGGTCGGATAGAACCCGTGCGAGTACGGGTCGACCATCGAGACGCCGAGCGATAGCGGGTAGTAGAAGACCGCGAATCCGACCAGGATCGCGGCCAGGAAGATCAACTCGCGCGCCGGGCGGGCCAGCCGCGCCGCCAGCGAGGTCGGATCCGATCCCGGACCCGTTTGCGGGCCGAACGCGACCAGCAGGTACCAGATCAGCAGCACCAGCGACGAGATGCTGAGGTCGCCGACCAGGCCGCGCAGGTTCTCCGCGCCCGACAGGTCCGGCCACGGGATCAGCATCGCGACCGCGAACACGACGGCGACGGCGAGCCGTACCGGCCGGCGCACGCCGAATCGGGCCAGCAGCAGGTCGAGCAGCACCGTCGGCAGCAGCGCGGCGGCGAGGAGCGGGAGCAGCGGGACGGTCATGCGATTTCAGCGGGCAGCGGTCAGGCGCTCGTCGGGCCGCGGGGTGGCGCCGTCGGGCCGCCGGGGGGATCCGTCGGGTGCCAGGGCGGTGAGCCCACCGGCGGCGGCGCCGAGCCGGGGCCGGTACTGGTCGAGCCAGGCCTGGTTGAACTGGACGTGCTTGATCCGTGTCCGGTTCCAAGTGTAGAGCAGATGATATTCGCCGATCGCCGCGCGCAGCAGCCACGGATACGAGTACTCGACCAGCCCGTCGCCGGCCGTCTCCGGCCGGTCCTCGAGTGTGCGGATCACGCGCCAGTCGCGGCCGAGGTTCTCGGAAACCGCGAGCGTCAGCCGGCTGCGGTTGAACTCGTTGTCGTTGAGCACCGCGAGCAGCCGGCCGTCATCGGCGGCGAGCAGGTCGATCGCGGCATCCGGGTTCGGCATCGCGATCGCCACCGGCGGCGACCAGCTGCGGCCGGCGTCGTCGGTCGTCGTGTAGAGCAGCCGGCGCGGCGACGGCCCGGCATTGCGCAGCAGCGCGATCGCATGGTCCGGCCGGGTCGCGACCAGTTCCGGCTGCAGCGCCAGCCGTCCCGACGACAGCCGGACCTTGGCCAGGATGCGGCCGTTCGGCGAGATCCGCAGCAGCTCGGAGAACTTGCCGGCCAATTCATGGTAGACCGGCAGGCCGATGCTGCCGTCGCTGTAGCGGATCGCGCTGCTGCGCACCAGCGTGCTGACGTTGAGCAGCGGCGAGGTCACCAGCCGCCGCGCCGGCGACCAGCTGCGGCCGTCGTCGCGGGACTCGATCAGATTGATCGCGCTGCCGGCCCAGCCGCCGACCGACACCGACACGAAGAACAGCCAGAGCCGGCCGTCCGGATGCTGGTAGACGGTCGCGTTGCCGAGCTTGCGGACGTGCCGGTTCAACTCCGCCTTGATGCGCTTGCGTTCGACGACCACGCGCGGCGCGCTCCAATGGCCGCCTTCGAGCCGCGAGGTATAGATCGAGACGTCGCGCGCGCCTTCCTGGCTGCCGCCGTACCAGAACGCGGTCAGGCCGCGGTCCTGGTGCCAGTAGGCGCTGGACGCATGGACCTGGCGGGTGTCGTCGCGCGACGCGAAGCGTTCGAGGTAGATCGGTTCGGGGCCGGCCGGCGGCAGCGCCGGCAGCAGTTCGACGGTCGGCGGCAGCGGTGCCGCGACCACGGGGGGTGCGACGTCGAACAGCGCCGGCCGGCGATGTTCGATGCGCGCGATCCAGCACCAGGCGACCGCGAGCGCGGCGGCGATGATGACGATCAGCTGCGCGGCCGACGGCGCCGCGCGCGACGGTGAGCGATCGGACAACGACGATCCTCCGGAGCCCCCGGCACGCGGACACTGCGCGGCGCCGACGGGACCGCGCAGTGTATCAGCCGGCAGTGGCAGCGGGTTTCAGCCGGCGGCGTTCGCCGGCCTCAGTGGTTGTCGCGCGGCACCGCCGCGCCGCTGCCGCCGACCAGGAAGTCGAGGTCGCAGCCGTCGTCGGCCTGCAGCACATGGTCGACGTAGAGCTTGACGTAGCCGCGCCCGGCATGGGCCGGCGGCGCGGTCCAGTCGGCGCGGCGCAGCGCCAGCGTCGATTCGTCGACATGCAGATGCAGCCGGCGCTCGGCGACGTCGAGCGTGATCAGGTCGCCGTCCTCGACCAATGCGAGCGGGCCGCCGGCAGCCGCTTCCGGCGCCGCATGCAGCACCACGGTGCCGTAGGCGGTTCCCGACATCCGCGCGTCGGAGACTCGGATCAGGTCGGTGATGCCGCGCTTGAGCAGCTTCGGCGGCAGCGGCATGTTGCCGACCTCGGCCATGCCGGGATAGCCCTTCGGGCCGCAGTTCTTCAGCACCATCACGCAGGACTCGTCGATGTCGAGCGCATCGTCGTTGATCCGCTGGTGCAGGTCCTCGATCGATTCGAACACCACCGCGCGGCCGGTGTGCTTGAGCAGATGCGGCGACGCCGCCGACGGCTTGACGATCGCGCCGTCGGGCGCCAGGTTGCCGCGCAGCACCGCGATGCCGCCGTTCGGCTTGAACGGTGCATCGAAACGGTGGATCACCTCGCGGTTCCAGCATTCGGCGCCGGCGACGTTCTGCGCCAGCGTCGCGCCGTTGACCGTCAAGGCGTCGCCGTGCAGCAGGCCGCGCTCGTGCAGCTCGCGGATCACCACCGGCAGGCCGCCGGCCTCGAAGAAGTCCTCCATCAGGAACCGCCCCGACGGCATCAGGTCCACCAGGCACGGGACGTCGCGGCCGAGCCGGTCCCAGTCTTCGAGCGACAGCGCGATGCCGAGCCGCCGTGCGATCGCGATCAGGTGCACGACCGCGTTGGTCGAGCCGCCGATGCCGCCGTTGACCCGGATCGCGTTCTCGAACGCGTCGCGGGTCAGGATCCGCGACATCCGGACGTCGTCATGCACCAGCTGCACGATCCGCCGGCCGGCTTCGCGCGCCAGCACGTTGCGGCGCGCGTCGACCGCCGGGATCGCGGCATTGCCGGGCAGCCCGATGCCGAGCGCCTCGACCATCGACGCCATGGTCGATGCGGTGCCCATCGTCATACAGTGGCCGTTGGACCGGTTCATGCCGGCTTCGGCCTCGTGGAACTGCTCGAGCGTGATCTGCCCGCTGCGCAGCTGCTCGCTCATCGAGATGGTGTTGGTGCCCGAGCCGATCCGCTCGCCGCGGTAGGTGCCGCGCAGCATCGGGCCGCCGGAGACGCCGATGGCCGGCAGGTCGACGCTGGCCGCGCCCATCAGCAGCGCCGGCGTGGTCTTGTCGCAGCCCATCAGCAGCACGACGCCGTCGAGCGGATTGGCGCGGATCGATTCCTCGACGTCCATCGACGCGAGGTTCCGGTAGAGCATCGCGGTCGGCCGCAGCATCGTCTCGCCGAGCGACATTACCGGGAATTCGAGCGGAAAGCCGCCGGCCTCGAGCACGCCGCGGCGGACCTGATCGGCGATGCTGCGAAAGTGCGCATTGCACGGCGTCAGCTCCGACCAGGTGTTACAGATGCCGATCACCGGCCGGCCGTCGAACTGGTCCTGCGGCACGCCCTGGTTCTTCAGCCAGGAGCGGTAGTAGAAGCCCATCTTGTCCTGGCGCGCGACCCAGGCACGGCTGCGCACCGGATTCTTGGTCTCGCTCACCGGCTGCCTCCGTTCGATCGTGCGGCGGCGCGCGGATCGGCGCGCCGCGCCCGGGTCAATGCTTCGCCGATCGGGCCGGCTTGCCCACCGCCAGCAGCAGCAGCGCGCCGATCGCCAGCACCGCGACGCCGATCCAGGCGGCGTTGAAGCCGCCGAGCTGCTGGCTGTAGACGTACGACAGGCTCGCCCACAGCATGTAGGCGCAGACCGCGCAGAAGATCAGCGGCAACAGCGGGTAGAGCGGCACGCGGAACGGCCGCGGCACGTCGGGCTCGCGGCTGCGCAGCACGAACAGCGAAATCCCCGACAGCAGGAAGAACACCCAGAACACCGGCGCGGTGAATTCGACCATCGCCTTGAAGCCGCCGCCGACCACCGCCCCGGTCGCGACCAGCAGCAACGCCGCCGCGGCCTGCAGCAGCATCGCGGTGGTCGGCGTGCCGCGCGCCTCGTCCCAGCGGCCGTGCACCGTCAGGACCGGCCAGTCGCGGCCGACCGCGAAGTTGGTCCGGGCGCCGACGATCATCGTCGCGTTGATCGAGGTCAGCGCCGAGATCGCGACCATCACCGAGATGATCTTGCCGCCGACCGGCCCGAACGCGACGGTCAGCAGGTCGGACGCGATCGCCTCCGACTTGGCCATGCCGGCGAGCCCCAGGCCCTGCCAGTAGGCCCAGTTGACGACCAGGTACAGCACCGTGATCAGCAGGATCGACGCGACCAGCGCGGTCACCATGCTGCGCTTGCCGCCTTTCAGCTCGGCACTGATGTAGGCGGCTTCGTTCCAGCCGCCATAGGTCAGCAGCACGAACACCATCGCCAGGCCGTAGGCCGACAGCGACGGAAAGCCGGCCGAGGCCGCCGGCGCCGCGGGCGCAGGCGCGCCGCCGCTGCCGAATACCAGATAGAGCCCGGCGACGAACACCAGCAACAGGCCGCCGACCTCGATCACGGTCAGCCAGAACTGCGCGGCGGCGCCGCTCCGGATGCCGCGCAGGTTGACCCAGGTCAGTGCCAGGATCGATGCCGCCGCATAGATCGACGCGCCGTTGCTGCCGAGCGGCACAACCTGCGACATATAGTCGCCGAACACGAAGCCGAGCAGCGCGATCGAACCGGTCGTGATCACCGAGAAGCGCGCCCAGGCGAACAGGAACGACAGCCGCGGACCGTAGGCGCGGCGCAGGAAGTGATAGTCGCCGCCGGCGTTCGGAAATGCGGTCGCCAGCTCGGCGTAGCAGAGCGCGCCTATCAGCGAGATCAGGCCGCCGAGCGCCCATGCGATGAACATCCAGCTGGTGCTGCCCGACATGCCGGCGACCAGCGACGGCGCCTTGAAGATGCCGGCGCCGATAACGATGCCGACGATGATCGCGATCGCTTCGCGCAGCCCGAGCACCGCGTGCGGCTGCGCGGTCGCCGACGAATCTGGCCCGCCGGCGTAGCGGCGGTCGGACGAGGACTCGCGGTCGTCACCGGGTACCGGGATCGTGCTGTTCATTTCAACGCGTACCGGTGAACGGCTGCTGCTTGCCGGCCGGGTCGGTCACGGTGCCGCTCATCTTGCCGTCGTTGCCGGCAGTGCCGGTGAAGCGATGAACCGCGCCGGCCGCATCGGCGACCGTGAAGCTGATCTTGTCGCCGCTCAACTGCATGCCCTCGAGCTTGGCCGCGGCAGTGCCCCAGGTGGCGGTGCCGTCGACCTTCTGAAAGGTCTGCGTCAGATTCAGCTCGAGATTGCCGGCGCTGCCCGGCACGCTGACGTTCCAGCGGCCGGCGACCTTGGCCGGAACGACCCAGAACAGTGCATCGCGGCCGTTGATGGTCCGCTTCTGGTCCGGTTCCCAATCGCCCATCGTGAACTGGTGCGAGGCGACCCGCGTGCCCGGCTTCATCTCCAGGATCGTCGGCCGCAGCCGCATGTTCAGGCCAGGCAGCAGATACAGCGTGATCACGTCGGCTTTCGAGAAATCGGTCTCGAAGATGTCACCCCGGACGAAGCGGACGTTCTTGACTCCGGCGCGCAGCGCATTGCGCTGCGACAGCCCGACCATATCCGGGTTGTATTCGACGCCGGTACTGTTGGCACCGCGCTTGGCCGCCGCGATCGCGATCTTGCCGTCGCCGGAGCCGAGGTCGTAGTGGATGTCGCCGGGCTTGACCGACGCCAGGTCGAGCAGCGCCTCGACGATCTCGTCGGGCGTCGGCACCCAGATCACGTCCTTGCCGGCCTGGCCGGACTGGGGTTTGAATGTCTCGTTGGCCAGGTCGGGAACCGCTTCGGCCGGGCCTTTCTGCGCCAGCACCGGAACCGCGCACGCCAGCGATGCGGCGAAGACCAGCGCCGCCACGATCGGACGGCGCACCGAACCGCCTGTCCTGGCGGGCAGCGAAACAAACGACATCGTGGATTCTCCTCGGGTTGAACGGTCCGGTCGACGCGGCGGCTGCCGTCAAAACCGGCATGCTCGTGGCAGTGCCGGGGCCGCGTCGCCATGCCCTCGCGCCTGGCGGGGCTTTTCCGGGATCATCGCCGATATCGCCGGGCGGTTCAATTCCCCGGGCGCCGGCGCGGCGCCGAAGCGGACGCCGAGCTGACGGATCAGCAGGTCTGCGCGGCAGTCGATCTGGCTCATGATGTCGGACTCCTGCGCATGCTCGAAGAACTTCACCCAGGCGGACAGCGGGTCCCTCCAATTCTGGCCCAGCCGGTCTGCCCTGGGCAACTCGACCAGGTTCAGCTGCAGCGGCGAATCCGGCAGCGCCACCGCCGGCCGCCGCCGGTCACGCAGTTCGAAGGTCCAGCTAGCCTGGTCGGGCCACGCCTCGAACAGCTTGAAACCGAGCAGATGGATACCGATCACCGGGGCCAGGGCCGCATAGTCCTTGCCGGCCTCGAGCTGTCCGGCCATGACCCGGGCCAGGTAGAACACGCTGCGGCGCGATAGCGCCGGCTGCCGCCGCACCTGCATCTCGATGTTGAAGCGTCGGCCGGCCTGATCGCGAGCGAGCAGGTTCAGCACGATCAGCTTGCCATCGATCGCCTCGGGCGGGATCTCCGTTGCGCGGGTCGAGCAGGCCGTAGACCGGGGCGGCGGGAGCGGCAACATGTAAAGTGACAGCAGCGCAGGCAAGCGAGCCGGCAGAGCCGACTGGTGAGGCGACCAGCGAGGCGACAGGTGTAGGCATCGGATCCTCGGGGATATCCGACATCCTCGCCAATGCGCCTACGTCTGCGCAATGAATGGTCTACGTCGTCCGGCCTCGATCCGACGGCCGGTGCCGGTGGTGAACACCGACCATGGCGGCCGTTGCCGCCGGTGGTTCCGCGACCCGGTACAGCGTTGTCGCCGTGGCGATGGTCGCCGCCGGGGCGATTGCTGTAGCCGGCGATACGGCTGGGGATACGGCCGGCGATATGCCCGGCGATACGGCCGGCGCCGCGGTCGGGAAGGTCGTTGCAGCCCGCGGCGGCACCGCAGCCGGCTTCGATCGTTCCGGCGCTGCGGCCACCTTCGCGGGCAGCAGCGGCCGCAGCGTCAGCAGCGGCAGCGTCGGATCGCCGCCCACGTCGGCCTGCTCGCGCTTGCTCCAGAAGACGCCGCTGGCGTTCGGCGCCTGTGGCAGGCGCTTGTAGAAGCTGCCGTTGAACTGCGTCGTCGTGATCAGCATGTTGCGGAACGAACGCCACAGCGCGAAGTCGGGCCGATGGTCTTGGGCGTCGGTCCAGAACGCCGCGAGCGGGCCCTGGAACGTCAGCCCCGGGATGTCGTAGATCGCGTTGCCGCAGACCGCCACCGGCACGCCTTCGCCGACCGCGCTGAGGCCGACCGTGCTGTTGATCGTGACCACGCCGACCGTCTTGCGCAGCAGCGTCGGCAGGTGCTGGTCGTGGATGTAGTGGCAGCGGCCGGCGAGGCCGAGCTCGGCCGCGAGCATCGCGATCAGCCGGCGATGATCGGTGAAGCCGCGATCGAGCGGATGGTGCTTGATCACCAGCTCGGTCGCGGCCGGCGCATGCGCGGCGAAGTTGCGCATCACGTGCTCGATGAAGCGTTCCACCGTCTGGAAGCTCGAATGCACGCGGACCTGGGCGTCACCGCTGGTCTGCAGCGCCACCAGGAAGAAGCGGACCGGGTCGGCGCCCAGGAAACGCGGCTCGATCGGACGCTCGGCGAGCCGGTAGCGCAGCTTGCGCCAGCCGGAGCGGATCCAGTGGCGGCATTCGCTCCAGCCGAGCGGCCGATGGTGGAGATGGTGGCGGTACCACGGCCGGCCGAGCGACGCCGCGCAGTAGTACAGCACGCCCCAGCGCGCGGCCGCGCCGAACGTGCTGCCGAGCGGCCAGGTATGGGGCGGCTCGGCGACCACCGCGCGCCGGTAGAACTCCGGGTCTTTCGGCATCGGCGAATGATGGTTGACGCCGTCGCGCTCGATGGTGATGTAGTCCGGCCGCAGATAGCCTTCCTCGAACACGCCGACCTCGACGCCGGCTTGCTTGGCGAGTGCGATCGCCGGGACGTGTACCGGGCGGCAGTCGCCGAACAGCAGGATCGTGTCGATCCGGTGCTGCAGCAGCAGCCGCGCGAAGGTGTCCGGCCAGTTCGCCATCGTGCCACGGTAGTCGACCACGGCTTCGAACGCGCGGCGCGCCGTGAACAGCCGGTCGCCGCCGTTGAAATTGACCTTGACGACGTGCGCGCCGGACTCCGCCAGGTCCCGCGCCAGTCGCGAGAAGAACGGACCGATCGGACCCTGCAGCATCAGCACCCGGCGATTGCGGAAGCCCGCCAGGCCACGGTCGATCATGCTGCGCGGCGCCTCGGCCAGCGTATCGTCGGACGGCGCGAGGCTGGACGGCGCGACGCCAGACGGTACGACGCCAGACGGTACGACACCGGACGGTACGACACCGGACGGTACGACACCGGCCGCGGCGGCCGCGGTACCCCGTGTGGCTGCGACGGTCCGCTCAGTCATGGCGCAGCATCGGACGGAGCAGACGATGCCACCAGCGCAGCGCGCCGGTGTCGGTCTGGCGCCAGGCGATCAGTTCCTGCAGCGCCTGCTCGGCGCTGCACGGCTCGCCGTTGGCGCGGCTGACGTAGCGCGGGTAGCGCAGCAACGCCGCTGCGACCAGCTCGTCGAGTTGCAGCCGGCGGCTGCGCCGCGGCGTCGAGACGCCGTCTTCCGTCAGCCCCCAGCCGGCGTAGAACGGCAGGCCGTGGCAGTACACGTGCCGGTTGCGCAGCAGTGCCTCGAACCCGGTCAGCGACGTGATGACGTGCACGACGTCCGCTGCCGCGAGCAGCCGCGGCATCGGCGCATCGACGACGATCTCGTCGCAGAGCGTCGCGGCGTCGTCTTCGCCGGCCCCGGCACGGCGCAATCCCGCCACCACGTCCGGATGCGGCTTGTAGACGAGCCATCCATCGGGGTGCTCGGCCCGCGCGGCACGGATCAGATCGTGGTTGGTGGCGATGCCGCCGATCGCGCCGGCCCGGATCGACGCGTCGCGCTCCACCTGACCCGCCACCAGCACCACCGGCCGGCGCCGATCGCGCCGGTCCGACAGACCGGACCAGTGCGTGGCGCCGACGTTGTACTTGCTGATGCCGGCTGCGACGATCCGCTCGCGCAGCCGCCGCGCCCGCTCGAGCAGTGCCGGGTCGTCGACGCCGGCCTGCAGCATCCGCTCCAGGTCGCTCGGCCGGGTCGCGTCGAAGTAGATGCCGGTCTCGTCCACCACCCACGACAACGGCTGCGTCAGCTGGGCGCCGAGGCCGACCGAACGCAGGAAGCCATCCTCCAGGCGCAGTACGCGGACTCCGGCCCGCGCGGCGACGGCTTCCGCGAGCGGGCTGCTGGCCCAGACCGCGACCGTGTCGCCGGGCTGCGCGTGCTCCGGATCGTCGATGAAGGTCAGCCGATGTCCGGCCAGAAAGCCCGCCAGGTAGCGGCGCTTGTGCAGCGAGAAGCCAAGCGCCTTGATGCCGACGGAATCGCCGGCGCGCACCGGGACTGGCGCTACGGCGGGCGTTGCGACCACGGCGGCTTCGGCGGCTTCAGCCATGGCCCCGCTCCGTGGCAGCGGCGTGCACGCGAGCGGCGTCGGCCGTGTCTGCTGTTGTCGTTGTCGTTGTCGTTGTCGTTGCTGCCGTCGCCGTCGCCGTCGCCGTCGCCGTCGCCGTCGCCGTCGCTGTCGGCAGCGGCGCGGTACGCCGCTCGACCCGCCGCATCAGATCGTCGACCCGCGCGAAGTGCTCGGCCCATGTCGGTTCGCGAAACTCCGCGAGCGCGGCGACGCGTCGCTCGCGCCGCCGGTTGCCAGGCGTCCGGTAGTCGTCGATTGCGGACAGCCAGCCGGCGGCATCGAGCGGGTCCAGGTACTCGGGGTGATCGCCGGCGAACTCGCGGAACACCGGCAGGTCGGTCGCGATCACCGGCACGCCGAGCCGCAGCGCTTCCACCACCGGCAGCCCGAAACCCTCGGCGAAGCTCGGGAACAGCAGGGCGCGCGCATGCGCGATCCAGCCCTGCAGCGCGTCGTCGTCGCAGCGCCGGAGTTGCAGCACATGGCGGCCGAGCCCCGGCGTGCGCGCGAGCATCCGGACGACGTGCTCGCATTCCCAGCCTTGCTGGCCGATCAGCACGAGCTTCGGCGTCCAGGCGCCGAGCCGCTGGATCAGCCGCTGCCAGACCTGCAGCAGCAGCAGATGGTTCTTGCGCGGCTCGATCGTGCCGAGCATCAGGAAGTACGGCTCGGCGATCGGCGGTCGAGCCCGCGCCGCTGCGATCCGCTCCGGCGTGAGCGGTTCGGCGGCGAGCGGTGCGGCCGCGGCCGGCGGCAGCGTCGCACCGATCGCCCGGGCGAACTCGGCGAGCTGCTCGAAGGTGGCGTGCGAGTTGCAGACGACGGCAGATGCCGAGCCGAGTGCGCGCGTCATCCGGTCGACATGACGGGCCGCCTCGGGCGCCCGGCAGTACTGCGGATGCGTGATCGGGATCAGATCGTGGATCACGAACAGCGGCTTGACCCGCAGTGCCGACAGCATCGTTGCGTAGCCGGCGCGGTGCAGACCGGTGTGGCCGGTATTGAGGAACCAGCGGCCGGCGCAGCCGTCGCGTCCGCCGGGGCCGCGCAGCGATGCGGCCAGCGCGCCGGCGATGACGGTGCGCAGCAGCGACGGGCCGTCCTCGTCCGAGGGCCGACCGTCGGACAGCATGCCGTGGAACAGCCGCTGCGACAGCGCTGGCGTCAGCACCACTGCACGGCTGCCGACCGTCAGCACTGCGCTGGCGCGCTCGCGATAGTGCCGCAGGTAGGCCAGGCCGACCCGGTCGATGCCGGTCGGCAGCCGCTTCTTCAGCCGCCGGCCGACCAGTCGGGTGACGTCGATCAGGATGTCGGACATGGGCGTGGGTGGTGGCGGCGGCTGTCCTCAGCGTGTCAGGCTGCGCACCGCCAGGATCGGTGTCGCGATCGAGGTCACGATGTTCAGGAACTTCTGCAGCTCGGCCGCCGGCGCGTTGCTGACGTAGAGCACGTCCTTGTTCTCGATCGGGAAGCGCTGAGCGACCAGGAAGCTCGCCGGGTCCTCGAGGTCGAGCTGGTAGACCACCGGCACCTTGCCGTCGACCGTCGTCGGCAGCGGGCTGGCCGAGCCGGGCGTCCGTGCCAGCGCCTGCGGGTCCTCGAAGCGGAACACGAAGACGCCCCGGCGATCGGCGCGCGTGTCGTTGACGCCGCCGGCGCGCGCCAGCGCCTGGGTCAGCGACAGCCCGTTCGCTTCGAACGGAATCTCCTCGTTGCGGCCAGCGGCACCGAGCACCGAGAACGCATACGGCTGGTGCAGCGCGGTCACGACGTCGCCCGGCCGCACGGCGATGTTCTGCCGCGGATCGCGGATCACGGCGTCGAGCGGCGCCTCGACGACCTTGCCGCCGCGCGTGAGCTGCAGCGTGATCTTGCCGACCGGCTGGGTGACGCCGCCGGCGGCAGCCAGCACGTCGAGCAGCCGCTCGTTGGTCGGCGTCAGGCCGACACGGCTGCTGTTGCGGACTTCGCCGATGACGGTGACATTGGCGCTCGCGTTGCCGGCGATCCGCACCAGTGCCTGCAGCTGGTTGGCCTTGCCCTTCAGCATCGCCGCGATCCGGCCCTCGATCTCGCGCGGTGTGCTGCCGCCGGCGCGGACGCGGCCGGCGAACGGCATGTTGATCGTGCCGTCGGCATCGACGATCTGCGCCGGCAGGTGCGTGACGACGGCGGTGCCGGCGAGCAGCCGCGGGTCGGAGTTGGTGACGCCGAACAGCATCGCCGGCGGCGCCTCCCAGACCGAGACCTCGATCGTGTCGCCGACGCCGACGCGCTGCGCCGGCGCGTCCGCGCCCGCGTCGGCGGCCGCGAGCGTGTCGGCGAAGCCGGTCCGGGCGCGCTGCTGGCGTACTGCCTGCGAGACGGTCTCGGTGATCGGGACCAGCACGATGCCGTGCTCGCGTGCCGCGGCAGCCGCCTGCTCGATGACTTCGACCGATGGGCCGGAGGTCGGCAGGCTCTTCGGCAGGCTGGCGCAGGCCCCCAGAGCGAGCGCCAGAACCGGCAGCAGGCGGCGCAGGAATCCGAGCAGCCGGGATCGCCCTGAGCGCGTCGTCACGATCATGTCAGTTTTCCATCCCGCTTCGCGCCACCCGCGTCGCATGAAACAGGTCGAATCAAGCAGTCGCCGCGGAACGGGCTTTGCCCGGCCGCTGGCGGCGCCCCCAGTGGGGGGAGGCGCCCGAAGGGCGTCAACTGGGGCGTTTTCATGTCAGGCGGCTTCATACTGGGTAAACGCATCGGACAGGTTGTCGAAATGTCGCAGCCGGCCGTCGGCGAGGAGCGCGGCCTCCTGGCAATGCGAGCGGATGAAATCCGGTTGATGGGAGACGAAGATCATGGCGCGGTCCTTGCGCTTCTCGAACAGCTCGATCCGGCATTTCTCGTTGAAGCGGCTGTCGCCGACCGCGATGACCTCGTCGATCAGGAAGCAGTCGAACTCGACCGCCATCGAGATCGCGAACGCGAGCCGCGCGCGCATGCCGGCTGAATAGCTCTTGACCGGCTCGCGCAGGAAGCGGCCAAGCTCGGAGAAGTCGTCGACGAACGCGACGCGGTCGCCGAGCGGGACGTCATAGACGCGGCAGATGAATTTCAGGTTGTCCAGACCGGTCAGCGACCCCTGGAAAGCGCCGCCGAAGGCGAGCGGCCAGGAGACGCTCATCGAGCGCTCGATCGTTCCGGAAGTCGGCAGCTCGGCACCGCTGATCAGCCGGATCAGCGTCGACTTGCCGGCGCCGTTGCGGCCGAGGATGCCGATCTTCGCGCCGGGCGCGATCTGCAGGTCGATCTCGCGCAGCACGGTGTGACTGCCGTACCGTGTCCGGTAGGTCTTGCTGACGCGCTCGACCCGGATCATTCGACACCTACCCGACGCGTGGTGTCGCGCAGCAAGGCGCTCCCGATCAAGGTCAGGGCGAGACAGCAGACGACGACGTAGCCGGCGTCGTAGTGCGTCCGCAGCGATGCGCCGAGGTACCCGGCACGGATCATCTCGGTGCAGTGGACCATCGGAAACAGCAGAATGACCTCGCGCGCCGACGGCGGCAGCCAGTCGACCATGAAAGCCGCGCCGCTGAGCGGGAACATCAGGTAGGAAAACGGATGCCACAGCCGGTCGACGAGCTCGCTTCGCTCGCCCAGGCAACCGAGTACGATCCCGAGCGCGCCGCCGAACCAGGCAAGCAGCGACCAGCCTGCCGCGACGGTGAGCACGTCCTCGGGAAGCGCGAGCAGATCGGTCGCCCAGAACAGCGTGGTCAGCAGCATGAACGACATCGTCACGCCGAGTGCCTCGAGCAGGATCCGCGTGATGTACAGATCCATGACCCGGACATTGCGGTGGTGCAGTAGCGCCTTGTTTGCCTCGAGCGCGCTCAGGCAGCGCGTCGGCATGCTTCGCCACAGCAGCACCGACGAGTAGCCGGTCAGCGCGAAAGCGACGATCGGCAGGGTCGAGACGTGCGTCGCCCGCATCGCGATCCATAGGGCGGTTACGCCGATCGTGAAGAGCATCGGCTCCAGGAACATCCACAGGAAGCCGAGGTTGTGGCGCCCGTACCGCGTCAACGATTCGCGGACCAGCAGCGCACCGACGACGCGCGACTGGACGCGCAGCGAGTGGGCGAGCGTCGGCTGCATGGTTCAGTCCCGATGCTCGCGCACGCCGGCCAGCAGCATCGCCAGGATGCCCCAGACGGCCAGACCGAGGACCAGGGTCGCGAACACGCTGCGGATCCGCAGCGGATCCTGTGCGACGTCCGGCAGGCTCGGCTGCGCGAGCCGTTCCAGGTAGAGCTGCTTGCGCTGTGCATCGTTGCGGGCCTGCTCGAGCGCGGTCATCGCCGCGCCAAGCTGGCGGTCGGCGAACTCGCGATCGAGCATCAGCCGCTCGAACTCCGGCGAGCTGTCGGTCAGCGACCGGCTCGCGCCCGTGACCTTGCGGTTCTCCGCGTCGATCGCGCCTTGCAGCGACCGGACTCGCAGCTCCAGCGCCTGGACCATCGAGCTCTCGCGCGACAGCGCCCGGACCTGCGCCAGCTGCGTCCGGGCCGCGATCAGCTCGTCCTGGAGCTTCGACACCAGCTGCAGCTGCAGCGCGGATTGCCGGTTCGGATCGAACACGCCGTTCTGCGAGCGGAACGAGGAGATCGCCAGTGCCGCGGCCTTGGCGCGCTCCTCCGCGGCGGTCACCTCGCGCTCCGCGAAATGAACCAGGTCGCTCCGGCCGCGTTCGTTCAGCTTGTTGACCAGCGCCTCGCTCATCTGCAGCAGCGCCTCGCTGATCGCATGCGCGGTCGCCGCATCGTAGGCCGATACCCGCAGGGTGGTGATCGACGAGATCGGGTCCGGCTCGATGCGGATGTGCTTCTGCATGTAGCGATGCAGCGCCTCGAAGCTGTCGTCCCGATCGATCGCCGCGAACCGGCTCGGCCAGTCGACCGTGCCGGCGGTGAAGTGCCGCCGCAGCCCCAGATCGCGATCGAGCTTCTGCAATGCGTCGCGCGACAGGACGTAGTCGTGCACCACAAAGCTGTCATCCTGCGCCCGGGTGAAGCCGGCGCCCTGCAGGATCGCGCCGAGCATGGTCGGCGTCTGCCGCTGCGGGCTGCGCAGCACGAAGCGTGCTTCCGACGTATACAGGTCGGAGGCGATCAGGCCGAAATAGATGGACGACAGCAAGGTCGGGACGAGCACGGTCGCGGCGAACAGGCGGCTGACCGGCAGGCGCAGGCGCATCCGACGTTGCTTCGGGGCCTCGGTCTGCGACGGCTCCGTGCCTGGCTGGGCGACCACGGCCGCGGCGGCCGGGGCTAGGACTTTCTTCACGCTTCGGGTGTGGCAAGACGGGACAACGGTGAAGCTATCGCTACGGCGCAGCATCGGTTGGCGGGGGGCGATGAACGGCGGATTGGCGGATGTCTGTGGTCGGCGTGGCGACGTGAAGGCAACAGCCTGCCGATGGGCGGTCGCCGGTGTGGCGATGGGTTCGTCGCACGATGCGCTCACAGCGTCGCGACCGCTGGCGTGATGGGTACGAGCCGTCTGACGGGCGCACCGGTAGGGGGAAGCCGTAGACTGGCACGCCTCTGGCTTTCCCGATTCGCACGTACGGGAGGCTGCCGGCGGGCCCCGGCCCGGGCGGGGAGGCTTCAGGGAAGCCATTGGTGGCAGGCCGCCGAAGCGTGGTGGCCGTGGATCTCGCGAAGGCGTTTCTCGCGAAAGCCGGATACCAGCGGCCTATCACGCACGTCGCGATCATGGGCAGCTACAGCGCCGGATGTACGGCCGCAGACACCAGGCGGGTAAAGCGGTCCCGATCACACCGCAGTTCTCGATCGATGCGTCGAAGATCCAGCCTCTCGAGGAGCTGTCGCGGTCGCACCCGCACGGCAACGACCCGCTTCAGGGCTTCATTTCCGCAAGAAGAACACCGTATTCAGCTTCATCCGGCTGTACGCGTTGCTGGCATAGGCCTTAATCGCGTTTGAAGTGGGCGAGAGCGTTTGCCACTCATGGAACCCGATGTCCACCGGGTACGGAGAGAACAGAGAGATGAACATGTCCCGGAAGCCTGCCTTGAGCGCAATAGCGTTGATCTCGGTCAGATCGATGTCGTTCTCCAGGACCGTGAACAATTTCATCTCTTCTTGGGCACGCGGTTCCAGCGAGTGACGTTCGCCCGGCTCGCAGAACCCGGCGATGCCTCCCGGCGCTAACACGCGGTACATCTCACCTACGACTTCTGCGATATTGGGAATGTGGTGAAGCGCGTCGTTGCAAAGCACGCGGCTTATCGACTGATCGGCAAACGGGAACCTGCGCCCATCGAACTGATGAAAGCTCATCGGCGGACGGGGGTAGAGCGAATTCTCCGATTCGAGGATCTTCTTGCCGATAGCAAGCGCGGTCTGCGAGACGTCCAAGGAGTGCACTTCCATACCGAGGTTCCGAAGCGTCCTCGATATCCAGCCTGTTCCGGCGCCGAAGTCGATGACGGACATACCCGGCTTCAGGTTCAGGCCGCGAACGAGCACTGCGACCTGAGGCCAGTTGTGCTGGATATCTCTTACGGAGTAAGGCTTCCGGTACATCCATTCGCTGTCGGCATGTTCCTTGAAGTAGCGTTCAGCGGTAGCGGCGAGCTCTTCGACGCTCAGCTTGCGGATCAGATCCTTGACGTCAACGAACGATTCCGACGAATCGACATCTACGTTCACCCGGGTAGGCTTGCCGAACCAACGAAGCCCGTCGATCACGAGATCGATCTCGCAGCGGTGCGGACCGGGCCGTAGATAGTCGGTGTGGAAGCTGATCGCAACTGGCAGTGACCCTTGCTCGGATGGAACCTCGAGTGGCGGCCCGCGCAACTCGCGCACCTTCTGCTCGCCATCGAAGACCTTCAGGCCGACCCTGATCTCGAACTTCTCGGACAGCACCCGCAGTACTTCCGGTGCGTCAGTCAACAGCACGCCGGAGATCGGGATCGAGCTGCCCCAGCTGACTCTTGGTGAGAGATCGTCAAGCCGAATCTCATACTGCAGCGCTGAAATCGTCGAGGCTGCATCGGCGGGACGGATATCCTGCATGACAGTGTTGCTCACTCGGTTCACCTTGGGTGGACAATGTGGAGTCGAATACTTGCGGTGCGGATCCCGGAGGGTCGAGCGGAGATGCGCCTTTCGTCTGGCGGGTCAGTCGACACTCGTCGTTTCGCCGCTGTGGACGGTCTGGACGCTGGTCTGTTGGCCGTTCGTCGGTCGCAGGCGCGACAGCATCCTTACCGCGCCGCGTAAGCGGAATCGGGGCCGGCCGCTCTGCTCGACTGGCGTTGCTTGGCGGCGCTCAGGGGCGGCGCGGCTGCTCAGGCACACGGCGCGCAGCATGACCCCGAGGTCTCGGGCGTCACCCTGTGCCCGAGCCGAGTACACCGAACCGCTGGCGGACACTTTCAAGCCCAGTTCGTTGACGGCTCCCGGCTTCAGTGCCGAGACCGGGAGAGGAACCGACGCGACACCCCAGTCGTTGATCGTCGGAATCGCACCGATCGCGATGCCGTTCAAGGTGAGCTCGATCGTGTTCGGGACGGGATCGCCGGATGGAAAGCGCCGGGTGTCGAGGTGCAGATGCAGCTCGCCGGCGATCGTGGCAGGCAGCCTCAGTCGGAAGCTTCCGGCCCTGCCGCGCATCCACGTCCCGGTTTCCTCGGTCTGATACCAGTCCCTGCCGAGTCTGATCGGGCTTGTCGTATCGAAGGCATCGCTGGTCAACGCGACCTGCGCGCCGACCTCGAACTCGACCAGGTCGAACTGGGCAGGCATCGTGTCGTCGACGAGCTCCGCGGCGAGGATGCCGAAGCAGAAGCGTTCCGTCTCCGGTCCGAGGCCGAGCTCGGACGGAGAGGCCGGACGCTCCCCGAGAAACTCGATCAGCGGCGGCAGCTGCTCGGTCGTCAATACCAGCTCCCGCGTGGATACGTCCGATTCACGGAATATCCAGCGGTCGACGGGCAGGCCATCGACCAGCACGGTGACGATCTGCGGCTGGTCGCCGGTAGCCAGTGCCCGGACGGCAAGCTTGAGCTTGACCTGCGTGCTCGCGACCAGCATCCGGGGCCTCAGCCGCGTGAGCGGGCCGGGACTGAACGCACCCCAGTGCGCGTTGCTGGTCATTTTCTCGCCGAGCGCCGCGGCGCGACCCTTGTCGCGCCACAGGTCGACGACTTCGCCCGGTCGCAGCAGCATCGAGACACTGGGGCCGTTGCCGAAGTAGAGGGCCGGGTCGAAGCTCGTGGTGGCATCGACGAGCGCGAAGCGACGAATGCCGATACCGATCCTGCGCTGATCGGTTGCGCCCTGCTTCAGATTCGCGATGGCATCGACGTGGGTATTGACCAGAGACACGTCGAGCGTGCCTTCGAAGAGGGAACGCGGGATGCGTGCGGAGAGCAAGCCGCCTCCGGTTCCTTCGAGTGACCACTGGCCGACCCGGCTCCCGTTGACCTCGACCGTGCATCCGACGGGCTGGCTGGATGCACCGAGCGCCTGACAATCGGCGAGCAGCAACAGATCGCCTTCCGGCGGGGCGCCGAGGTGCATCGAGACGCCCGCACGATGCCCGGCCGTCCACGCCCCCCAGGCTTCGGGCAGATGCCAGTCGCCGGTGCCGAATCTGGAAAGGGTCAGCGGATCGCTCAGCGAGACGACGTCGCCGATGCGGTAGACGGCCTTCGCCGTGCGACCTGGCGCCGGCGTGCGCAGGATGCCGATGACCTCCGCGGCTGCCTCCGACCAGGCTCTTGGCTGGTAGCGTCCGGCGATCTCCCGCTCGCGTGCCGTACGAGCCGCCGGGCTGGTGGCATACATCCGGATGCGGTTGGTCCAGGCGCAGACATCGATCGGATCGAGCAGGTCGGTCGCATCCGGCGCGATCTCCGGTATCGACGACGCATTCGAAGCGAGGCAGATCTTGCCGTACTTCAAGGACTCCGCGACCGGCAGGCCCCAGCCTTCGTAGAGCGACGGATAGACCGTGAACAGGCAGTTGCGGTACAGCCATTGCAGGCCGTCGTCCGGGACGTCGTCCAGAACGTGAACCAGGTCGGCCAGGCGTCGATCCTCCCGGAACGCCCGGGCGAGATCGTGGCCGTTCCAGGCAACGCCGCCCACGATCGCCAGCCTGGGAGCCTTCTTGCCGAGAAGGGCGGCAAGTTGCACCCAGCAGTCGTAGAGCAGGCGATGGTTCTTCCGCGTGTGGATCGCGCCGACGCAGAGGACGAATCCGCGTCGATCCGCCGAAAGCGAAAGCAGGCGATCGCTCGGCGAGTATTCGACGCCATCATCGGCGGGGGCGGCGATCTCGTCGCCCTCGCGGAAGATATCGACCTGGAGCTCCCGCCCTTCCTTCTCCAGATAGAACGCCTGGAGATCTCGGCGTGTAGCGTCCGAGATCGCGATCACGCGGTCGGCGGCGACCAGCAGCGCTCGGAGGTTACGCTCGAACGTCGGCGCGTAGCCCTCGTTGAACCAGAACGGGAACTTGGTCGGGATGATGTCGTGGATCAGCGGCGTCAACCGCAGATCGTGACGATGCGCGAACGCGCTGACGGCGCTCGCGTAGCTCGAGTTCTGCATCCATGCGCTGCCGGCGACGATGAAGTCGGCACCGCGGAGTCGCGCCGAATCGAGTCCGGCCCGGTCGGCGAGCGGGCTCGCGAACCAGGCGTTGAGACTGTCCGTGTCGACGAGCGCGGACGGAACCGAGATGAAGCGCCGGCTCTTGCCGTGCCAGGCCACGAATGCGATGGCGGTGCCCTTGTGACCCAGCAGCTCGCGCGCGAGCGCGATCTCCACGCGAGAGATTCCGGTCCAGCGCCCCTTGTGATTGACGCTGGTCGTGAGGTCGAACACGATCCGTGTCGGCTCGGGCCGCACCAGCGACCGCGACGCGGCGTCGAGCACTTCGACGGTCGCGCGGCGCGCGGCGCGCCGGCTGCCGAAGTCTTCGAGCGCCTTTCGGTAGACTTCCGCCGTCGCTTCGGTATAGCGGGCCCAGTTGTAGTTCGAGCGAACCAACGCTTTCTGTTCGGCGATGCGGCTGGCGCCGCGAGGTGTGTGGTAGGCCTGCAGGACGGCTTTTCGGATCGATTCCGGGTCGGCGGGATCGCAATACAAGGCGAAGTCGCCGAAGTACTCGGGCTCCGAGGAGCGGTCGCTGAGCACGAGCGAGGCGCCGCTCGCCGCGGCTTCCAGCGCCGCCAGCGGAGCGCCCTCGGACCAGCTCGGCAGCACGGCCACCCGCGCTCCCGCGTACGCCGAGCGGAGCAGCTCCGAATCGTGGGGAAGGCGATCGATGATCCTGACGGCATCCCCACCGATTCTGCGAACGGCCTCGGCGTAGGCGGTTCCCGGGGCGTGGCCGACCAGCACGATCGGCAGCCCGGTGTTGCGCAGCGCGTGAACCAGCATCAACTGGTTCTTCCTCGGTTCCAGCCGCGCGACGCACAGGACGTAGTCACGCACGCCGTAGGTATCGGCGAACAGGTCCGGATCGCCGCCCGAGAAGGAATCGGCATCGACCGGGTTGTGGACGATCGTGCAAGCCTTGGTGTCGGCTCCGAGCGAAGCGAGCAGCTCGCGCTCGCGCTGGCTCAGGCAGATCACGTGGTCGCACAGCGCCAGCATCTCGCGGATCTTGGCGTGATAGCCTGGGACCGGCTCCGGCTGGCGGGCGCTCGACGCGCGCCGTGCTGCGAGCCGCCGCGCATTGTTGCAGAGTTGCCGATCGAGCGCGTCACGGTCGACCGACCCGGCAAGCAGCCCGGGGAGCTCGTCATCCCAATAGGGGCGTTCGCTCAGATCCAGGTAGATCGACGAAAGGACCAGCGGGCGGTCGATGGTTCGGCCCCGGTGCAGCAGGGCGAGCGCGGTATCGGGATTCCAGACGTTGAATGCATGGATCAGGTCGAAGTCGGCGAGGCTGGCGTCGCCTGACCACGCCACCTCGGCGTCGACACCGAGTGCGCGGAGCTCCCGAGCGGTTCTGGGTACCCTGACGGACGGGCCGCCGAGGCTCATTTTCTCATTGCCGTGCAGGATCAGTGCCGGCTTGAAGGACGCGCCGAACGACCGCGACTCGTCCCGGCCTTCCCGCGTGACGCCCGTGATCGACGGTAGCGACCGACCGTGCCTGACCAGGAGGTCGCGGAACAGCCGGTCATGGCCCTCGGCCCACGCATCCCACGTCCGGTCCAGCACGGTGGCGCGCAGCGCACGCTTGCGCTCGATCAGCTCGAGCAGAACGCGCCGGAGATCTTCGACGTTGCCGTTCTCGAAGGCGATGTGCGGAAAGTCGCTCACCCAGCCGACGTCCGAAGCCACGACTTCGCGACCGCAGGCGAGTGCCTCGACCACGCACATCGGGCCGCCTTCGTACAACGCCGGGACCAGGATGTAGTCCATGTCCCGATAGAAATCGGCGAGCTGGTGCTCGGGGATGTGGCGGGCAGGTCCGGGCCAGCCTTCGCCCGTGAAATGCCAGTCGATCTCCGGGATATCCGTCAGCCGAGCGACCAGCTGTTCGCCCTTTCGGCCCGTGTGGTAAGTACGGCCAACGACACCGACTCTGACCTTGAGGGCGAATTTTTCGAGATCGACCCCCGGGCTGATGACGCTGACGTGAGCATGACCGTTGTCGCGCAGGATCTTTTCGTAGAGTGTCGCCTGGCAGACGCAGTGCTCGACCGACGAGGCGACGTCGAAGAACTTCTGGGCAGTCTGCTGATCCCGTTCGAGGTGCGCGAAGTAGGCGACCTCGATCGGGGAGACGCGTGCTCGCCGCCGGGAGTAGGTTATGTAGTACTGAATATCCGCGGAAGGATCATCGGTTTCGCCATAGGACACATACGGAACGCGCGATTCAATCTCTCGTGCGAGACGCTCGAGAATCCAGCCTCGATCTGACGTGACGATATTGACCCTAGACACACTGCTTCTCCGCGTGGGCGCTGATACGAGATTCAGAATGTGTGCGGAAACGGATTGACAGGGCAGCATGGGCCGACGGACGGCGGTTGTTCCTTCTCGTTCGTGCCTCGTGTCGACGCGGCCGCGACAAGTTGCCAGTCGGCCACGCCTTGATCACCGACGGTAGTTGCCCGGCCGCCGCTCGTCCGGGGGCGCGGCAGCGACGAGCGGGAGCAGCTAGTCTCACGGCGATTCATCGATTGATCGCGACATCGGATGTTCAAGACGCTAAGCGACGACGCGAGCGAACGCTCGGAGCCGACGGCAACCCGTGGTCTGCCGGAACGCGAACCACGGCGCGGCCGGATGGTCGTCATGATCGAGCTGCGGCCGGCCTTCGACGGCTTCGCCGGGATCCCGCAGGAGACCCGGCTGCTGTTCCGCGGACTTTGCCTATCCCCGAAGCTGAAGGTCGAAGGGCTGCTGCAAGCGGCACGTCGAACGCTGTCCCGCGGGACGACGTTCGAGCAGGCCGGCAAGCCGAGCAGACCGCTCACCGAGGATCGGAGGATCAATCGATACTCGCGTGTCGTGATCTCGATGCTGGGTCGGCCGCAGTTGAGCAGGGTCGGGCGGGCAGCCGATGTCGTCCAGGGCCGCCTCAAGCCCCTGAGCCTGATGGCGGCCACGATGCTCGGGTTCGGCCGCGTCCCGCTGACGGCCTTCCGCAGCACCTACTTCGAGGACTTCGTCTGGCGCGCTTTCTTCGCCAAGACGCTGGCCGCCGACGACTTCTCGCTGGTCGCGCGCACCGACATGCGGGTGAGCTCGGTTTCGTGGCATGCGATGCATGATGCCGGCATCGGGCTGCAGAAGCTGACCGGGAGGGCGCTGTATCCGCGGCTGGATACCCGCGGAATCGACGTGTTCATCGCCCAGACCCCGTATCCCGGCCGAGTCGATCCTGCCACGAAGCTCGTGGTGCGGTACCACGACGCGATCCCGGTGTTCATGCCGCATACGATCTCCGACCGCTCCGCTCATCAGGCCGAGCACTTCAACGCGTTGAGAAACTGCGTGCGCTCGGGTGCCTGGTTCGCCTGCGTCTCGGAGTCGACGCGGAAGGATCTGCTGCGACTGTTCCCGGAGGCGGAGCCGCGGGCACGCGTCGTACACAATATGGTCTCGCATCACTACTTTCCGGAGCCGAATGGTCCGGAGCGGATCCCCGAGATCATTCGGTCGCGAATCAATGAAGGAAACGCCCGGATCAAGCTCCGGCCGAGGTTCGAGTCGATCGATGCGGAGCAGGGCTTCTATCGAGCCTGTCTCCAGGGGCGCACCCCGAGGTACCTGCTGATCGTCTCGACGCTCGAGCCGCGGAAGAACCATGCTCGCCTGCTGGCTGCCTGGGAGGCGATCCGGTCCGAGGTCGATCCCGAACTGAAGCTGGTGGTGGTCGGGTCGCTCGGGTGGAGCGCGGACGAGATCGCTGCCGCGATGAGGCCCTGGATCGATCGCGGCGAGCTGTTCGCCCTTCATGCCGTACCGGCGCCCGATCTGCGGGTCCTGTACCGGCATGCGCTGGCGACCGTCTGCCCCAGCCTCGGGGAAGGCTTCGACTATTCCGGCGTGGAAGCGATGCGGTGCGGCGGGGTCGTGGTCGCGTCCGATATCGCGGTCCATCGCGAAATCTACGACGATGCCGCCGAGTATTTCGATCCCTACTCGACGGCGAGCTTGTCGCGCTGTCTGGCGCGGGTCCTGTACGAGTCGGGCTCGGACACGCTGCGGGAGACCCTCCGGGCGCGCGGCGCCGAGGTCGCGCAGCGCTATCTCCCGGAGCGGATCCTGCCCCGGTGGGACGCCTTGTTGCAGGAAGTCCGCGGGGAGCAGCCGCGACCGGCCGGCGTAGCGACGGCTGCGCCCGCATTGCAGATCCAGCGCGACTGAAGCCGTCGCGCTGGCACGTTCGGGATCGTTCGGGGAAGCGAACGTGTCGCAGCGTGCCGGCCGCCGCGTGCCGGTGCGACGCGTGCTGGCGCGATGCGTGCCGGTGGGATGCGGCCGGTCGCTCGTCGGAGCGCGCGGCCAGTCGCTCGTCAGATCGCGGCGTACCCGCGGAACCAGTCGACGAAGCGAGCGAGCCCGTCGCCGAGCGGCGTCGCAGGCTTGAAGCCGGTCAGAGCCTCGAGCCGGTCGGTCGCCGCGCAGGTGACCGGCACGTCGCCCGGAGGCAGCGGCTGGAGGTCACGGATCGCGTCGCGGCCCAGCAGCTTCTCGAGCGTCTCGAGGAACTCGATGACCGTGCATGGGGTACGGTTGCCGATGTTCAGCACCCGGAACGGCGGCGAGGCGGCGTCACCGGCCGTGTCCGGCGCTTCGCCCGGACGCGGCACCGCGTCCAGCACGCGTACGATGCCGGAGACGATGTCGTCGATGTAGGTGAAATCGCGCAGCGGCAGGCCGTTGCCGAACAGCCGGATCGGCTGATTGCGCAGGATCGCTTCGGTGAACAGCCAGGGCGCCATGTCCGGGCGCCCCCACGGACCGTAGACGGTGAAGAACCGCAGTCCCGTGGTCGGCAGACCGTACAGCTTGCTGTAGCTCGCCGCCATCGTCTCGTTCGCCGCCTTGGTGGCGGCATAGAAGCTCGCCGGGCGATCGATCCGTTCGTCTTCCCGGAAGGGCGTCTGCTGGCGGCCGCCGTAGACGCTGGAGCTGCTGGCGAACACCAGATGGCTGCAGCGGCGCTGGCGCGCGAGCTCGAGGATGCCGGCAGTGCCGACCAGATTCGAATGGACGTAGGCAGCGGGATTCTCGATCGAATAGCGGACGCCGGCCTGCGCCGCCAGGTGAACGATCCGATCGAACTCGATCGACTGCATCCGACCGACGAGCTCGGGGTCGGCGACGTCGGCTTCGATGAAGCGGAACCGGCCCCGACCGGCCTTCGCGTGCGTCGTGATCGCGGCAAGCCGATCGGCCTTGAGCCGCCAGGTACCCCGCTCGAGCATCCAGTCGAGTCCGACGACGTCATGGCCTGCCGCGACCAGCGACCGGCAGAGGTGCATGCCGATGAAGCCGGCCGCACCCGTGACCAGAATGGCCGGGCTCATCGCGTCGCCGCGGTGCTGCGACCGATGCAGTGGTACTCGATGCCCTCCGCAACCATCGAGCGCGGGTCGAACAGATTCCTGCCGTCGAAGATCACCGGTCGCTTCATGCGCTGTTTGAACTCGTCGATCGCTGGCGCACGGAACATCTTGGCTTCCGTGGCGATGAACAGTGCATCGACGCCGGTCAATGCGTCGAACCGCGACGCCGCGAGCAGCAGATCGTTCCGCGCACCGTAGATCCGGCGGCATTCGTCCATCGCCAAGGGGTCGTACGCCTGCACGACCGCGCCTTCTGCCCACAGTGCTTCGAGAATCGCGCGGGACGGCGCTTCCCGCATGTCGTCGGTATCGGGCTTGAACGCCAGACCCCACAGGCCGAACCGCCGGCCGCGCAGGTCACCGAGGACTTGGCGGGCGCGCGCGACCAGGATCTGCTTCTGCCGTTCGTTGACGGCCTGGACCGCCGCGAGCACGGCGAGCCGGCAGCCTTCGTTCTGTGCCGTGTGAAGCAGCGCCTTCAGATCCTTCGGGAAGCAGGATCCGCCGAAGCCGGTGCCGGGGAACAGGAACGAGCTGCCGATCCGCGGATCCGAGCCGACGCCGCGGCGGACTTCCTCGATGTCGGCGCCGATCGAGTCGGCAAGCAGCGCCAATTCGTTCATGAACGAGATTCGCGTGGCCAGCATCGCGTTGGCGGCGTACTTCGTCAGTTCGGCCGAGCGCCTGCTCATCACGACCATGCGATCGGATTGTCGTTGCAGCGGCGCATAGAGCTCGCGCATCACCCGCTCCGCCCCGGCGCTGTCGGTGCCGACGACGATCCGGTCCGGACGCCTGAAGTCCTCGACTGCCGCACCTTCCTTCAGGAACTCGGGGTTCGAAACCACGGCGAACGGAACGTTGCGACCGCGTGCCTGCAACGTCTCCCGCAGCAGATCCTCGACCTGATCGCCCGAGCCGACCGGGACGGTGCTCTTGGTCACGATCACCGCCTCGGTTTCCAGGTGGTTGCCCAGCGCGCGGGTCGCGGCCAGCAGATGGCTCAGGTCGGCCGAGCCGTCTTCGTCCGCCGGCGTGCCGACGGCGATCATCTGGACGCGGCCATGAGCCGCTCCTTCGGCGATGGACGAGCTGAAGCGCAGCAGTCCGGCGGCCACACTCTGGCGGACCAGGACGTCCAGCCCCGGCTCATGGATCGGGATGTCGCCGTTGCGCAGTCGCTCGACACGCGCTTCGTCGATATCGATACAGAGGACGTCGTGACCGACTTCGGCCAGGCAGGCCGCCGAGACGAGGCCGACGTAGCCGGCACCGATAACTGTGACTTTCATTGCAGATGCGACCGGAGCGGCGCCATGGTGTGAGGTAAAACAGGAACGACTGATTCGAACCGTGGCAGGATGGGCTCCGGCTGGCGGCCCGCAGTCGCTCGCGATCAGCCGTCAAGCTATCGCCGTCATCGAGGTTCCGATCGCTGCAGCCGACGAATGGCGCACTGCGGCAGGTTTCGCGGCGGCGCCTTCGCGTGGGTGAGACAGTCCGGCCGGCCACGGGTGGGTGCTCTGGCGAGGCGGACGGCCCCGTCACCCGGCCGTCGCCTTCCTTGACGGCGCTGTCGCAGCGCCGGTCGCCAATCGCCGTTTCGTGACTTCCTTCCGTCGGTCGGCTGCCGCCGTTCATACGATCGCTCCGGCGCGAGGATGCGCCGCATCGGCGGCGGGGCACCGCCGCACGCAGGAGAGATCGGACGATGGGCATACGCTGGGGGATCGCGGTCACCGGAGGGCTGGCCGCGCTGTCGACGGTCGGCGGAGCCGTGGCGCAGACCGGACCCGCACCAGGGCTGGGCAGCGGGCTGCGGATCGACGAGCCGTCGCTATGGACGTTCCAGGTCTCCGGCCTGGTCAGCCACTTCAAGGAGCCGACCTGCGAGAACTGCAGCTACCGGACCGCCGTGCCCGGGATCGGACTGCAGCGGGAATTCATCGCGGCGGCCGATTCGCCGGTGCGTTTCTCGCTGGCGGCCGGCCTGCAGAATGATTCGCTCGGCGAAAGTGGCGGCTATGCCGCGGCGATCGCGTCGCTGGTCTGGCGCGGTGAGTCGGTGATCGTCAAGCCGGGACTCGGCGGTTTCGCGTTCTATCGCTACATGGGCGAGAACCGCGCCGATCGCACCGCCGAGGGCCGCGAGATCGTGCCGGCGATCCTGCCGGTGCTGTCGGTCGAAGGCGCCCGGTCCGGCTTCGGTGCGACGCTGCTGCTGGCCCCCAACTTCAGCTATGCCGGGCGCGACCGCTCCGGCTTCGTATTCCTGCAGTTCAGCTACCGGCTGGGGCGTGGCGGCAGTGGCTCGGCGATCGGCCGGGGCAGCGGCACCGAGTCGGCGGCGATCGCCGAGAACGGCAGCCGTCCGCCGATGTAGGGCTCAGATCGCGGACAGCGAGGGCTCGGGCAGGTCTTGCAGCGCCTCGGCGATCGCGATCCGTGCAGCGGCTTCGTCGCCCAGGCGTTCGAACAGCAGCAGGGCGAGCCGTGCCAGCAACAGCGCCTCGCGGTGTTCTCCGGCCGTGGTGATCGCCTGCGCCAGTTCCGCGTAGAGCCGGTCACGCGCCGGTGCCGACAGCGGCGATGTCGAATCGATCGGGGTGTTCGCGGCTGTGGTGCTCATCGTCGCGTCTCGGTCTCACTATCTCTGCGTGCGGCATGCCCGGCGGCGTGCATCAGCGCGGCGGCGATCGCAGCGGGCGTCGCGGCAACCGGTGCGGTAGCAGCGGCAGTGTCACCGGCATCAACGGCACCGGCTCCAGCGTCACCGGCACCGGCGCCGGCGTCACCGCCGCCAGCCGTCCACCGCGCAGCGACATGGCCATCGGGGCGCAGCAGGTACAGCATCGCGGCGTTGCCGGAGTGGCCGGCGACCGCAGCGGGCAGCGCGTGGATGAGGGACCAGTCCGGCGGCAGAGCCGCCGTGGCGGCCCAGTCCGCATCCGGCGCGGCGACGATCAGTCCGCGGACCGGCAGCGCACGTATGGCGGCCTGCGCGATCGCATCGACCCAGCGCGACGCCGTCGCCGGATCGCGGCAGAATGCGACGAACAGGAATGCCGGGCCGAGCCGCTCGGTGAAATGGCCGTGCGGAACCAGCGGAAAGTCCGGCAGCAGGCGGCCCGGCGCGATGCCGTCCGGATCGGCGCTCGCCGTCGACAGCGGCGATGCCTGATACCCCACTGCGTCGGTCTGCCGCGGATTGATCAGCGCGGCCACGTCCCGATGCCGGCCCGCGAGCGATAGCGCCGCCTCGCGTAGCAGCTCGAAGCCGCGCGACGGCGGCGACATGAACTCGGTGCTGCGCATCGCGTTCTCGGCGTTGATATGGAAGGCGGCGATGCGCTCGCTCGAGTAGCTGTCGAGCAGGGTGTCGGGCGCTGCGCCGCGGACCACCAGCGCGAGCTTCCAGGCGAGGTTGTCGGCATCGTCGAAGCCCGAGTTCAGGCCGCGGACGCCGAAGATCGGCAACGCATGAGCAGCATTGCCGGCGAACAGTACGCGGCCGTGCCGGTAGCTCTCCAGCGTCATCGCGCCGGCGCGATAGATCGAGGTCCAGACGGTGCGCCACGGCAGGTGGCCTTCGCCGATCGCGTCGAGATGGCTCTGCACGAAGCGCTCGACGTTCTCCGGCTGCAGCGCGGTCTCGGTGTCCTCGCCGGCGCGCAGCTGGTAGTCGATCCGCCAGATGTCATCGGGCTGGCGGTGCATCAGCACGGTCGAGCCGGGGTTCCACGGCGGGTCGAACCAGGCGCGCCGCTCGGTCGGGTGGGTGCTGGGCAGATGGATGTCGATGATGACGTAGCGGCCCTCGTAGCCGGTGCCGATGAGCGGCAGGCCGAGCGTCCTGCGGACCAGGCTCTGGCCGCCGTCGCAGGCGACCAGCCAGTCGGCGTCGATCACGTAGCGGCCGTCGTCGTCGCCGACGTCGGCGCGGATGCCGTCGGTACCGATGCCGTCGGCGCCGATGCGCAGCGCTTCGACGGTGGTGCCCCAGCGCAGGTCGATGGTGCCGGGTTCCGCGGCGTTGCGCCGCGCGACCGCGTCGACCAAGTACTGCTCGATATAGTACTGCTCGAGGTTGATCATCGGCGGCAGCCGCTGGTCCGGATGGCTCGGCATCTCGAAACGGAATACTTCGTCGGTCTTGTAGAAGCTGCGGCCGCCGGTCCAGGCGAGGCCTTTGGCGAGGAATGCCGGCAGCGCGCCGAGCCGGTCGATGATCTCGAGGCTGCGGCGCGAGATGCAGGTGGCGCGGCTGCCGACGCAGACCGTGTCGTCGGCTTCGGCGACCATGCTCGCGACACCCCAGTTCGCCAGGCCGAGCGCCACCGCCAGACCGACCGGCCCGCCGCCGACGATCGCGACGCGGTGCCGGTGCGGGTCGACCCCGTCGTGCAGCGCCGGACGCCGGGCCCGGAAGCGCTGATAGCGGAAATCGCCGATGCGGTCGATCGGAAGATTCATTGCCCGGAATCATATGCGACGGCGCGGCGATATGCCGGCCGGGGCACGTCCGGGCATGGTGCTTGCCCGCCTGTCGCCGGGCCGCCGCCGTGCGGCCTGGAGACTGACGATCACACGCGAAGGAGAGGATGATGAAGAAGTTGACGATGCTGATTCTGGCCGTCTGTGTGATGGCCGCGGGCTGCAACACGATGGCGGGCTTCGGCCGCGACGTCGAGAAGGCCGGCGACAAGATCGAGGACAGCGCGACGAAGAAGAAGTAGCAGTCTCGACAGCGTGCCACCAGCGATCCGGTAGATCGGAAATCGGCCGGAGCGCTCGGGTGTCTGCATCGGATTCGTCAGATGCCCGGATCCTTGAATGCCTCGTCACATCGGCTTGAACAGGTGCACGTAGATCCGGCTGACCGACAGCCGCTCGCTGCGGCCTTCCAGCGTCAGCCAGACCTTGCCGGTGTCATCGCGGGTCGCCGATCTGACCCGGTCCAGATTGACGACGGTGCTGCGGTGGATCTGGGCGAACCGCACCGGATCGAGCCGCGGCAGCAGATCGCGCAGCGACTCGCGGATCAACGCCTCGCCTTCGGCGGTCACGACGTTGACGTACTTGTCGGTCGCCTGCAGATAGACGACGTCGTCGATGCGGATCATCCGGACGGTGTCGCCGACGCCGGCGCGGATCAGCCGCAGCGGCTCGGTCGCCGCGGTGCCGGGGTCGGCGCGATTGCCCGAGGCCTGTCCGATCGCGGCCGGTTGCACGGCCGGTGAGGCGAGCAGCCGGCGCAACTGCTCCGACAGCGCCGCGAGACCGGTCGGCGCCGGATCGGCCGCGGCGTGGCGCTCGGCCAGCCGCTGGCGCAGCCGTTGCACGGTCTGGGCCAGCCGCTCGCGTTCGACCGGCTTCAGCACGTAGTCGACCGCGGCATGGGCGAACGCGTCGAGCGCGAACTGCTCGAACGCGGTCACGAACACCAGCAATGGCGGCGGCCGATCCGACGGCCAGTCCTCGGCAAGCGCATGCGCGACTTCGATGCCGTTCGCGCCGGGCATCCGGATGTCGAGGAACGCGACATCCGGCGCCTGCTCCAGCAGTTGCCGCTGCGCGACGATGCCGTTCGGCGCGACCGCGACGATTCGCAGCTCCGGCCAGAGCGCCGCGAGCTCGGCGGCGAGCGCGGTCGCGAGCAGCGGCTCGTCCTCGGCGATCAGCGCGGTCGGGGCGGCCGAGGGCGTCGAAGCAGCCGCGGCCGTCGGAGCAGCCGCAGCGGCCGGCGACCCTGGTGCCGGCGGCGAGCCTGATGCGTTCGCCGCGGTCATCGCGTGCCGCCGCTGCCGGCGAGCGGCAGTGTCAGTGTCAGCAGCGCGCCGGGCAGTAGTCCGGCTTCGGCCGGCCGGCCGGCGCCCGCGACGGCGTCCGGGCGCGGCGATTCGATCCGCAGCTCGGCGGCGTCGCCGTAGGCGGTGCGCAGCCGTTCGCGGATCTGCGCGAGGCCGAAGCCGCCCTCGCCGGCCGGCGGCGGCGCTGCGAAGCCGGTGGTTTCGAAGCCGAGGCCGGTGTCTTCGACGGTCAGCCGCAGCTGCGCGCCGTCGGCGACGGCCCGGACCGCGATGCGGCCGCCGTCGAGCGCCGGCTCGAGGCCGTGCCGGATCGCGTTCTCGACCAGCGGCTGCAGCAGCAGCGGCAGGATCGGCGTGCCGGCCAGCGCCGGCGGCAGGTCCAGCGTGAACGCGAGCCGCGGCCCCATCCGGATCGCGATCAGCTCCAGGTAGTCGCGCAGCAGCCGGAACTCGTCGGCGAGCGTCACGGTGTCGCGGCGCGATGCCGACAGCGTCGCCCGCAGGTAGGCGATCAGCCGGTCCATCATCTGCTGCGCCCGCGGCGGGTCGATCGTCATCAGCGAGCGCAGGTTGGCCAGCGTATTGAACAGCATGTGCGGCTCGAGCTGGGTGCGGATCAGGTTGAGCTGCGCTTCGGTGGCCTGCCGCGACGCCGATTCGGCGCGGGTCCGCTCGATCTCGGCGCGCTCGCGCTGGCGCGCCGCCTCGAGATGCAACGCGGAGACGCGCTCGCGTGCCCAGAAGAACAGGCTGCAGGCGGTGGTCGCGACGATGGTGACCATCACGATCAGCGGCAGCGAATGCCCGGACTTGCTGCCCGACAGCAGCGTCGGGTGGCCGAGCAGGTGCGCCGCGACCTCGTGGCCGAGCAGGAAACCGAGCGCGGTCGCGATCGCGAACAGCGCCCACTCCTGCAGCTGGCTGCCGGCCTGGCCGCGCAGCAGTACCGCGCGCTGGACCAGCATCAACACCAGGATCGAGAAGCCGATCGCCTGCGAATAGATCAGGTTGGTGAGGAAGGTGTCGGTCGCCGGTGCCACCGCGGTCAGCAGCGCCGCGATCAGCGTGTCGGCGATCAGCACGACGACGACGTAGGTCGGCAGGCGCTGGCGGATGCGGCCGGCCGGGCCGGCCTCCGCGGTGGACGGCCCGGCGCCGGGCGACCCGGCACCGGACGGCCCGGCGGCCGATGGTGGGACAGGCGCGAACATGTCGACGATGATATCGATCCTCAGCCGCGGACGAAGGCGCCGTGCAGTCCGAACGGCAGGCCGTAGGGCAGCCGTGCCTGGGCGATCGGCCCGGCGTCGACCGCGGTCGCGTCGAACACCGACAGCAGCGTCCGGCGCCGGGTGAAGTCATAGGCGGTGCCGACCAGCCAGCCGTCGCCCTCCGCCGCGTCCGGCCGCGGCACGAACAGATGCTCTTCGACGATCGTCTGCGCGCCGTAGTCGTACTGCCGGGTTCTGCCGGACTCGCCGTCGATCCGCGCCACCGCATTCCAGCCGAACACATCGTCCGGCATGGCCGGCGTCCGGGTCACGGTGAACAGCGCCCGGTTGCGGCGGCCGACGAAGCGCGGATCGATCGCCGGAAATTCGGCCATCGTCGCCGAGAACTGCCGCACGCTGCCGTCGCCGCGGCCCGGTGTCACGCTGATCTCGACCGGGCCGGTATGGATGCGCTGCGACGCCGGCCGGCCGGCCAATGCATCGCGGATCCGCTGCATCGCATCGTCGAAGCTGGTGAGCCGCATCAATTGCACGCGGACGGTGTCGCCGTCGTCCCAGGCATTGCCGACATGGAAGAACGGCGTCGCCGGGATCTCGAAGCGGTGCGCGACCGTCAGCGTCTCCTTGTCGACCAGCAGCACGTTGCCGGCCCGCTCGCCATGCCAGCTGAAACGCGAGAGGAACGCGTCGTCGTCGCGCTGTCGCTCGCGGTCGAACAGCAGCGGCATCAGCACGAACACCAGCCAGCGTCCGGTGATCGCGAAGTCGTGGACCATGTCGGCATTGGCCGACTCGATGAGCCGGGTCGCGCGCATCCGCCCGGCGGCGTCGAGCCGGTACAGCACCAGCCGGCCGCTGCCCGGCAGGTAGCCGAAGCTCCAGATCGTGCCGTCGCGGTCGACCTTCGGATGCGCCGAAAATGCGACGCCGTCGGTTTCGGGCGACCAGACCTTGCGGCCGAGCGTCGCGAGCGTCGCCGGATCGATCCGGTACGGCGAGCCGCCTTCCCAGAGCGCCAGCAGTTCGTTCGCGACCGGCAGCACCGAGATGTTGGCGACGTTGACCGCGTCGGGCCGCTCCGGCGCGCGGGTACCGGGCACGACGCTGCCGAAGCCCGAGTACAGCAGCCGTCCGGCCTGTTCTTCCTTGACGTATTTGTCGGTGCGGACCATTCGGGCATGGTGGCGCAGCGAATCGCCGTCGAGCCGGAACGAATGGACCATCCCGTCGCCGTCGAACCAGTGCTGGTACGCGGTCGGGCCACGCCGCATCCGCGCCGGGCCGTTGCGATACAGCGTGCCGGCGAGCGCGGCCGGCAGCGGGCGCGAGAACGGCACGGTCGTCGGGCCGTAGGCTTCCGGGACGTCGTCGAACGCCGACCGCCAGGCGTCTAGGCCGGAGATGCCGTCGCCGGTTCCGTTGCCGTTGCCGGGCGCGAACGCCGACGCGAGGTCGGGCAGCAGTGCGCTGGCACCGGGGACGAGCGCGAGCGCGCCGAGCCGCCCGAGCAGGCGGCGGCGGGCTCGGTCGGCCGGGGCCATCGGCGTGTCGTCCAGCAGGGGCGCCGCGGTCGTATACGTCGCGCTCGTGTTCGTCGCAGTCGTGCCCGTCGCGATCGTGTCGTGGATGATCGGTTTCATCGCGATATCTCCGGTCAGTCGTTGAGCTCGATGGTGGTCTTGCCGCCGCCGGCCGGCAGCGCGAAGCGCGTCTGTTCCCAGGTCGCCGGCCCCATCAGGCTGCGCGGGTTGTTCGAGAAGCCGTACGGTTCGGTCGGTACGCCGAACAGATTGCTGTCGAGCTGGTCGTTGCCATTGCGGTCGTGCATCACGGCGATCGCATAGTCGCCGGCGGGCAGGCCCGGGATCGTGATCGAGACCGCCGGCGCTGCGGCCGGTACCTTCAGCTCGGTGACCGCCTTCTTCCGGTAGTCGGCGGCGTTGCCGTAGACGGCGATCTGCACCGTACCGCCGTCGCTGACGTTGGCGACGGTCAGCGCGAGGTCGGCGGCGATGGCCGCTTGCCACGGAGCGAGCGCGATTGCGGCGAGCACCGCGGCGGCGATCGCGGAGGGGATGGTCACGGCGGGGATGGTCTCGCGGCCAGTGCCGTGTTGCGGGTCGGGATTCATTCGGGATCCTCCTGGTTTGCCCGCGCGGAGTGCAGCGGGTCGATGGCAGGATCCTGCCGGCCGGCGGCGCCGAGTGACACCGGCTTGCGACCGGACGCCCGGGCGGGCGACCGAAGCGCCGGAAAACGAGCGCGAACGGCGAGTGCCGGGCGCCGCCCCGGTGCGTTCGACCGGCACCGCCCGAGGTCGTGACCGGCGACATCCGTTCGGCCGATGCGCTGGAGGTCTGTGCGAAGGCTCCGGACCTGCCGAAGCGTCCCGGCCCATAGCGTCGTTCTGCGCTGACGACCTCCGCAGTGTTCGAGGCGTGGGGCAGTGCGGCTACGCGGGGGCTGCAGCGGGTGCTCGGCAAGCCCTTGAACAAGCTCGTCGACGAAGCCGTCGGCGACTATGCGGAGCGCCGCACGGCCGAGGTCGAGCTCGATCTCGAGAAGACGCTGCAACGCATCAAGGCCGCGCGCGGCAGGGATCCAAGGTTCAAGCGCGCGATCGCCGAGTTCGTCGCCGCCGAGGCGCGGCCACTACGCAGACCTCGCGTGCAAACCGCTGCCCACCCGTGCCGGCAACGCCATCGGTTGCCCGACGGTGCCGCGGTGCGCTACGGTCGCCACCGACCTGAACAGACGGCCCTGTACCGCCTGGTGCAGCAGCACGCGGCGAGTTTCATCACGCACACCGAGGCCGGCCTCATGGCCGTTCACCATCGCGTCGTAACGGCGCACGATCTCCTTCGCCTCGGCGACGAAGGTCTCGCCGACGGGTGTCACGACGACCTCGCGCGGCTCCGGGTCTTCTCTGAAGCTCCCGCAACGCCATCTCTCTCAGCAGCGTTACCGAGCACTGCACGAGCGTCGTGGTCGGGCGTTCGGCCGACACTGCGAGCACCAGCGTACTGTACATGGGGGGCGAGACGATGCGATGAAAGTCGACTTTCGATTCGCGCGAGGGTATGCGCAAGGCATCCAGTATGGCCAGGCCGCAGCCCAGGCCCTCGGCCACCAGGTCGGCGATTGCCGGCACCGAATCGATCTCCAGCGCCACGCTGGGCTTCTTGCCCAGTTTGGCAAGCTCGGTTTCCAGCTGCATGCGCATGGGGTGAGGCCGCCGCGGCAGGATCAGCGGGTAGTTCACCAGGTCCGCGAACCGGATGTCCTGCGGCGGCTCGGGCAGACCGGCGCAGCGGCAGATCAGGAAGTAGGCGTCCTGCTGCAGCGGCATCGTGTCCACGCCGGGATGGGGCACCGGGTCATACAGCAATGCGATGTCCAGGCGCCCGGAGAGAAGCCATTCGTGCAGGTGGCTGGTGAGGCCCTCGGTGATGCTCAGCTGCGCGCGGGGAAACTCCTTCTGGAAGGCGCGTACGAAAGGTACCGTGAGGATGCGGCTCAGCCAATGCGGCAAGCCGATCATCACGCCACCCACGGGCATGCCGCGTACATCCGCGACCTCCTGCTCCGCCCGATGAACCTGGAGCAGGATGCTGCGGCCATGCGACAGCAGGCGCTTGCCGGCCTCCGTGGTCCTCACTCCGCGGCCGTCGCGCAGAAAGAGGTGCTGCCCCAACTGCGCCTCCAGCTTGCGCACGTGTCGGCTCAGTGCGGACTGCGCCACGCCCAGCAAATCGGACGCCTTCGTAACGCTGCCGAGTTCGGCAACGTGAACGAAATACTCCAATTGCTTCAGATCCATGCGGATGCATAGTAGCCGTGTTGACGGAGCTGGGACAATGCCTCGAAAGATGCTGCGCGATGACCAATACGCGGGCAATCTGGCGCGATAGGCGCTCACGCCAGGCCAGGCGCACGATCGGCAACGCGCGACGCTATAGCGAATCGGCAAAACAGCTAGTCGGAAAACGGGATTGTCGCAGCCGGATTACGCTTCCACAATGTCGGCAGGCGCGCCGGCGCCCGGCAGGCCCGCACCGCGGCCATCCCAACCCTCATCAATCGGAGCAGACCGATGTCGATCGGTTTTCGTATCCTGCGCCGCCGCCGGGCCGTCCCGAGCGAGCTGGTCGATCGCTTTCGCACCCTGCCCGTCGCCAACGTCAGCGACTCGATGTGGCGGATCACCGCCGGCGGCCCGCGCCTGCGGCCGTACTACGGCGGCGCGACGATGGCGGGACCCGCCTTCACCGTCAAGACGCGTCCGGGCGACAATCTGATGGTCCACAAGGCACTCGATCTGGCCTCGCCCGGCGACATCGTCGTCGTCGACGCCGGGGGCGACCTGACCAACGCGATCATCGGCGAGATCATGTCGGCGCACGCCGAGAAGCGCGGCCTCGGGGGCATCGTGATCAACGGCTCGATCCGCGACAGCACCACGCTGGCTGCCGGCACGTTCCCGGTGTTCGCGGCCGGCGTCACGCACCGCGGTCCGTACAAGGACGGCCCCGGCGAGATCAACGTGCCGATCGCGATCGACGGCATGGTCATCGAACCCGGCGACCTGATCGTGGGCGACGGCGACGGCCTGCTGTGCGTGCCGTTCGACCAGGTCGAATCGGTGCTGCAGGCGACCGAGAAGAAATTCCAAGCCGAACAGGTGCAGATCGCGAACGTGAAGGCCGGCACCAGCGATCGCAGCTGGATCGACGCGACGCTGAAACGGCTCAACGTCGAAATCGAAGGAGAGTCGTCGAAGTGATCATCGACTGCCACGGCCATTACACGACGTCGCCGAAGGCGCTCGACGTCTTTCGCCAGGCGCAACTGAAAGCGCTCGAGACCGGCAGCCTCGCCGCGTTGCCGTCGGTCAAGGTCAGCGACGACGAGATCCGCGAGACGATCGAAGGCCAGCAACTGCGCATCCAGCGCTCGCGCGGTGTCGACCTGACGATCTTCTCGCCGCGCGCGGCGGGCATGGCGCATCACGTCGGTACGCTCGAGACCAGCGTAGCCTGGGCGCGCGCGTGCAACGACATGGTCGACCGCGTGGTCAAGCTGTATCCGCATAACTTCGTCGGCGTCTGCCAGTTGCCGCAGTCGCCGGGCGTGTCACCCGATACCTGCCGCGACGAATTGCGCCGCTGCGTCGAAGAGCTCGGTTTCATCGGCTGCAACCTGAACCCGGACCCGACCGACGGCTACTGGACCGGCCCACCGCTGACCGACCGCTCGTGGTATCCGCTGTACGAGACGATGGTCGAGCTGAACGTCCCGGCGATGGTTCACGTGTGCTGCTCGTGCAACCCACAGTTCCATCACACCGGCGCGCACTACATCAACGGCGATACCACCGCGTTCATGCAGTTCGTGCTGGCCGACCTGTTTCGCGACTTCCCCGATCTGAAGTTCGTGATCCCGCACGGCGGCGGCGCGGTACCGTACCACTGGGGTCGATACCGCGGACTCGCGCAGCAGAACAACCGGCCGCCGCTGTCGGAGCTGATGAAGAACGTGTTCTTCGACACCTGCGTCTATCACCAGGCCGGCATCGACCTGCTGATGCGCGTGGTGCCGACCGACAACATCCTGTTCGCGTCCGAGATCCTCGGAGCGGTCAAGGGCGTCGACCCCGAGACCGGCCATCAGTACGACGACACCAAGCGCTACATCGAGAACTGCTCCACGCTCGACGACGCGGCACGCCAGAAGGTGTTCAGCGGCAACGCGCTGCGCGTCTATCCGCGCCTGCAGGCGCATCTGGAAAAGCATCGCGTATGATCATCACCGACAGCCAGATCCACATCTGGGAAGCGCATCGGCCCGACCGGCCCTGGCCGCCCGAGGAACTCGTCCACAAGCAGTTCATCGCGGCCCCAGGCGCGCGTCCGCACCGCGCCGAGCCGATGGGCGCCGAAGAGATGGTCGGCATGATGAACGCGATCGGCGTTGCCCGGTCGGTCATCGTGCCGCCGTCGCCGGCCGGCGACCAGAACTTCTCGGCGCTGGAAGCGTACCAGCGCTATCCGACGCGCTACGGCGTGATGGGCCGCTTCGATCCGAAGCGGCCGGACGCGGACGAGGCGCTGGCCGGCTGGCTCGATCAGCCCGGCATGCTCGGCATCCGGATGACGTTCCACAAGCCGCAGTGGGCGCCGTGGCTGACCGACGGCTCGATCGATCCGTTCTGGGCCGGCTGCGAACGCCACCGGATTCCGGTGATGCTGCTGCTGCCCGGCCGGCCCGACACGATTCCGGCGATCGCCGAGCGCCATCCGGGCCTGACGCTGATCATCGACCACATGGCGCGCAAGAGCGCATTGCGTGACGACGAGGCCTTCGCCGACGTCGATGAATTGCTGGCGCTCGCACGCTACCCGAACGTCTCGGTGAAGACGTCGTCGGCGCCGAGCTACAGCACGCAGCCGTTTCCGTTCCGCAACATCGCGCCGTACCTGAAGCGCATCTTCGACGCGTTCGGACCGAAGCGGACGATGTGGGGCTCGGATGTCACGCGGTTGCCGTGCACGTACGCCGAATGCCTCGAGCAGTTCCTGTATCACCTGGACTTCCTGCGCGGCGAGGACAAGGCCTGGGTAATGGGTAAGGCGATCGCGGAACTCCTGCGCTGGCCGGAACCCGAGATATTCGATCTGGCGGTGCCGGCTGAACGCATCGCATGAACCTGGCGGAACCGCATGGGCGGCTTGCGCGGTTATCGGTATGTGACCAATAACGTGAGGAGACGAACTTGAAGCGGCGCGAATTCTGTGTTGCGGCAACCCTGTCGCTGGCTTGTGCTCGAACCGGCCATGCTGCCGACGCGGCGGACGGTTACCCGAACCGCCCGATCCGCCTGGTTGTCGGGTTTCCGCCCGGCGGCGGCGTCGACATCATCGGCCGTCTGATCGCCGATCCGATGAGCCAGCAGATGGGTCAGCCGGTCGTCGTCGAGAACCGTCCTGGCGCCAACGGCAACGTTGCGCTCGAACTGACGGCGCGCAGCCCAGGCGACGGCTACAGCATCCTGATCGGCGGCAATGGCGTCGCAACCAACAGCGTGCTGTACTCGAAGGCCGGTTACGACCTGCAACGCGATTTCGTCGCGGTGGCGGCCACCGGCTACGCGCCGCTGGTGATAGTCGTGTCGGGCGAATCCACGGCGAAGTCGCTGCGCAACATTGTCGACATGGGGAGAAAGCCGGGCACCGTTACCTACGCGACGTCGGGCAGCGGCAGCGCCGGCCACTTGGCGTCGGAGATGCTGAAGGACGCTGCCAAGGCCGACTTCACCCACGTCCCTTATAAAGGCGGCGCGCCGGCGCTGGTCGACCTGGTCGCCAATCGCGTGACATTCATGCTGGTCGACCCGGGCCAGGCGATGCCGTTCATCCGTTCCGGCAAGCTGCGCGTGTTGGCCATCGGCGGGCCGACGCGCTCGAAGCTGTTCCCCGACGTGCCCACGATCGCCGAATCGGGCTATCCCGACGTGTCGGCAATCCAATGGTGGGGCGTGATCGCGCCAGCTGCAACGCCGGCGCCGATCGTAGCGCGGCTGAACAGCGAGATCAATCGCGCGCTGACGCTGCCGGCTTCGCAAGCCAGGATGGCCGAGCTCGGGATCACCGCGGAGCCGCAGACGCCGCAGCAATTCGACGCGTTGATGAAGAGCACGTATGGGCGGGCGGTGGATCTGGTCAAGCGGGTGGGAATCCGGGGGGAGTGACCGAGCGCGCCCGCGCTCGCGCCTTCGTCCGCGCTGGCGTCATCCGGCGGCATCGGCCAGCGGCAGCGTGACGCGAAACACCGCCCCGTGGTCCGGCCCACTGTCCAATGACAGCTCGCCGCCGAGGCGGTGCAGGATCCTCCGGCTGATCGCGAGACCCAGGCCT